>CAZOFJ010000008.1:0-67265 GCA_964579005.1 uncultured Nitrospirota bacterium | reverse complement strand
CTTCAAGAGATCAAAACCCAAGACGATAAAATGGCTCCTTTCCGAAATTACGAACAGGCCCAGAAGCTCCTTGCCGAGGCCCGTCAATCGGCTCAGAAGCTTCAGACCGATGCCGTGGCGAAAAAAGAGCAGGCGAAGAGCGAGGCGTTGTCGCTTCAGACCGCGGCGAATGAAGCGGTTCAAAAAGCAAAGAGCCTGGTGGCCCAAGCCCCCAAGGGGAAAGGGAGCGAAGCCGATCTCGCCGCTTTAAATGCCGACATCGCCGGTTTAGAGGAAGCGCTTCCGACCGTTCAGCAAGCAATTGACAAAGGAAGTTTCCGTGAGGCCATTGCCAAGGCGACCCCGATCAAGGGGAAGGCGGAGGCGATCTCCGAAGAAGTCGGACAGGCGATTGAAAAGATGAAGGCGGCGGGAGCCGAGAAGGCCAAGAAAAAAGGGGGAAAAGCCGCCACTTCCGGCAAACCCAAGACAGGAACCAAGAAATAATGCAACCACACGGCGGACGTTCCCGCTTCGGAGTGAGAGGCGGTTTTCCTTCGATCAGATCATTTCCACTCTGGGCGGCAAGCCTGGGTCTGCTTCTATGGGGGTGTATGGGGGGGTGTACGGAGCTCCCCCCCCTTCAGTCGTTGGAGCAGGTCAACCAGATCGAAAAGACCCTCTGGAAAAATGGCGCCGAGGAGTTCGCAGCGGAAGAGTTCCGTCATTTTCAAAAAACGGTTTCGGAAGCGAAGCAGACCCTCTCGCATGAACGAGCGAAATGGTCCCTGCTGCAACGATACGATAAAATTCAAGCACGCCTGGACAACCTCTTTGCCGAAGGAGGTCTCCTCCTGCAGTCGGTTTCCCAAAAACGAAAAACGGCGCAGGAGGAGGCCGTCCAAGGGGTCGAATCGGTCAAGCTCGTTGCCAATCGCCTCCGTGAACACTCCGATCGACTCTACATCACCCGCCATTCCCGGAAAAAAGCGATCCAGGCCGATCTTCTCCTTACGGAGGCGAGATACGAACTCGATCAAGGACGTTATCGTTCCGCCATCGAGCGGGCCAAACAGGCCGGCGCCCTCTTACAACCGGCCAAACAAGAGATCGAATCGACCTATGGCCGGTATTTCGAACATCGGAATCTGGCCCGCTGGAAGATGTGGGTTCGCGAAACTTTAGAGTGGTCTCGCGCTCACGCGGCACCGGTGATCATCGTCCGGAAGGCCGAGCGAACACTCACCCTCTATATGGGAGACCGTCCGCTTAAAACATATGAGATCAGCCTCGGATTCAACGGTCTGAATGACAAACGGATGGCGGGAGACGGCGCGACCCCCGAAGGAAGATACCGGATCATCATGAAAAAAGGGACCGGGGAAACGATCTACCACAAGGCGCTTTTGATCAACTATCCGAACGACCGGGACCGACGGCGGTTAAAAGGGGTGACAAAGAGGGGCGGTTTGATTGAAATTCACGGCGGAAAGGATGATGGCTTGGAAGAAACCCTCGGCTGCGTCGCCCTCAACAATCGGGAAATCGATGACCTCTTCGACCGGGTTTCCATCGGCACTCCGGTGACGATCATCGGAACCACAAACGGCTTGACAGAGGATCATTTCTCCCTGTAGGATAACGCCATGTTTCGGCACCCTTCATCCCGAAAGAGTCTTTTCAATTCCCACCTTCCAAGCATCATCAAATCAGCCTTTTGTTTGCATTCCTTCCCTCTTGGCCCCCTTTTTGTCGTCATTGTTTCGTTTGTTTTCTTGGCCGCTTCCCATGGAACGGCGGTCGCTCTTTCCAAAGGGGGGAAAAAGATCCGTTCGGAGGTTTCGAAAAAAGCCCCCGCGGAAAAAGCCCCCGCGACCCCCAAAGCGACGGTTGCCTCGCTCTCTCAAGAAAACGAGCGGCTTCGGGAAGCGATCCAACGCTTTTCCCCGAAAGGGGTCTATGCCGTGGTTGATACCGCTCGGAATCGCCTTTGGCTTAAAAATGGGGAAAAGGTGGTTTACGAAGCGATCGTTTCGACCGGCAGCGGCACCTATCTTGCCGACCCGAAGAACCCGGTGCGGAAATGGGTTTTTGAAACGCCAAGGGGAGAGTTTTCGGTAAAGTCAAAGGTCCGCAATCCGGTCTGGATCAAGCCTGACTGGGCCTTTATCGAAGAAGGGGAGCCGATTCCAGCCGACCAGCGTGAGCGGGTGGAAGCGGGCGTGTTAGGTGAATATGCCCTCGCTTTCGGAAACGGCTATTTTATCCACGGTACACTCTATACCCGATTGCTGGGCCAAAATGTGACGCATGGTTGCATCCGGATGGCCGATCGGGATCTTGAGGTGGTCTATAAAACCCTCCCCATCGGCGCCCGCATTTATATTCTTTAAAGGGATCAGCCCAGCCATTTTTCTTCGGATACGCTTTTTCTTAATGGTTTTTGTTTTTTTCCCGGGTCTGATCCAGGCCGCCGAACCGGGGAAAACCCTCGAAGGAATTCGAGAGGAGAAGCGGTTTCTCGAAACCGAGCTTTCCCTGGTTAAAAAGGGGGAAGTTTATGCCGTTCTCGATCTCCCCTCCCGAAAGTTTTTATTTAAAATCAGAACCCTCCTGATGAAAGAAATTCCGATTGCCGAGATCGACCTTTCAAATGAAAAAGCCGTTTCAAAACCGGCCTATGTTCTGATCCAAAAAGATCCTCCCTTCCCTTCCCTCCAAAAAGAAATTCAATCCCCTTCCTCTCCCAATCTGCCGACCGCTTCACCCGAATCACCCCCGGCGGATCGTTCATTCGTGACCGTCGAGGATATGCCTTCCCGCTATACCCTCTCCTTTGAAGAGGGCTTGACGATCCGCGTGATTTCAAGCCGGCCGGAATGCGCCTGTGGTTGGCTGAGAGACCGCCTCGATCAATTCACCCATTCGACGACCACTTTTTTGTGGGAGACAAATCGTTGGATCAAAGAGCGTCGTCGTCCCGATCTCCGTCTGACCCTCTCCGTGGGAGAGGCCAAGGCCCTCTTTTGGTCGTTGTCGGAAGGAAACACCCTCCTCATCCTTTCTTCCCGAACGCCACGGTAAATCCCCCGTCGTCCCCGATTCCGAGTGTCAGCAGGTCCGGCAACGGTCCGCTCCCGATCCGTTCCAGGATCTCGGTGGAGATGCGGGGAAGGAGCGTCCCCTGCATAATGTGGTCGACATTGCGGGCGCCGGTTTCGACTTCGGTGCAACGTTGCGCAATCTGCTCGACGACGGCGGGATCATACTGCAGGACCATCCGGTGGCTGCTTTTGAGCCGGCCGGCCAGCCGTTTGAGCTTCATCTCCACGATCTCTTTCATCACGTCGGAAGGGAGGGGATAAAAGGGAACGAGGGTCATCCGGGCGAGCAGCGCCGGTTTAAAATGCCGGCTCAAAACCGGCCGGATCGCTTCGGCAAGCTTTTCGGAAGAGGGGCGATCTCCACCGGAGCAGCCCTCCATGATCACCTCGGAGGCGAGATTGCTCGTCAGGAAGATCACGGTGTTCTTAAAATCGATCACCCGCCCTTCGCCGTCGGCCAGCATCCCCTTGTCGAAAACCTGATAGAAAAGATTCATCACCTCCGGATCGGCCTTTTCCACCTCATCGAGCAGGACCACCGAATAGGGACGCTGCCGGACCGCCTCGGTCAGAACCCCTCCCTCGCCATAACCGACATAGCCGGGGGGAGAACCGATCAAACGGGAAACGGTGTGTTTTTCCTGGAACTCCGACATGTTGATCGTGATGACAAACCGCTCGCCGCCGAAAAGGAGGTCGGCGACCGCGAGCCCGGTCTCTGTCTTTCCGACCCCGCTCGGCCCGACCATGAGAAAGACCCCGATCGGAGCGCCGGGATTCCCAACCCCCGCCTTGGAGGCGCGGATGCCGCGGGCGATCGCCTCGATCGCGGCATCCTGGCCTTTGATCCGCTGCCCCAGCCGTTGATTGAATTCGAGCAGGGAACGGGCCTCATCCTGAACCATCTTCCCGATCGGGATCCCGGTCCAGTCCGACACCACTTTGGCGATGACATCGGCATCGACCTGAAGCTTGATCAGCGGATCTTTTCCCTGAATCTGCTCCAGCGCCGATTTCGCGGCCTTCAGCTCCTTTTGTAGCGCTTCGCGCCCCGCTTCGGTTTCTTCTTTCTCAATCTTCTCACGGAGGGTAATAATCTTGCCAGCCGCCTCTTTCTCCTCAAGCCACCGCTTCTCAAGCCGGTCCCGATCCTCCCGCTTTCGTCCAATCTCCGCTTCGATCTCCGCGATCCGAGCCGGATCGACCGCCGCCCCATCGACCTCGTCCCGCCGGTAGGCCGCCCGCTCCCGCTCCAGCGTCTGAATCTGCCGCTCGGTGTCTTCCAGCAGATCGGGCCGGCGGGTCAGACCGACCTTCACCCGCGCGGCGGCGGTGTCGATCAGGTCGACCGCCTTGTCGGGAAGCTGGCGGCCGGAAAGATACCGGCTGGAAATCCGGGCCGCCGCCACCACCCCTTCGTCCAGAATCCGGATCTGGTGGGAGGCCTCGTACTTTGCCCGCAGACCCCGGAGGATCACCACGGTATTGGTCTCGGACGGTTCCTCCAGGCCGACAAGTTGAAAACGGCGGGCCAGGGCGGCGTCTTTCTCGAAATACTTTTTGTATTCCGACCAGGTGGTCGCCGCAATCGTCCGAAGCTCTCCCCGCGCCAGCGCCGGTTTCAACAGGTTGGCTGCGTCACCTGCACCGGCCGCGCCCCCCGCCCCGATCAACGTGTGCGCCTCGTCGATGAAGAGAATGATCGGCTTGGGCGACCCCTTCACCTCCACCATCACCGACTTGAGGCGGTTCTCAAATTCCCCCTTCACCCCGGCCCCGGCCTGGAGCAGCCCCATATCCAATCCGAGGATATCGACCTCTTTTAAAACCTGTGGGACATCCCCTTCCACCACCTTGAGGGCCAGCCCTTCGACCACCGCGGTCTTCCCGACTCCCGCTTCTCCGACGACAATGGGATTGTTCTTCCTACGCCGGGCCAGGATATCGATCATCTGCCGGATCTCCCGGTCGCGGCCGAAGACCGGATCGATCTCTCCCGCACGGGCACGGGCGGTCAGATTGATCGTAAATCGGCCCAGGGCGGTTTCTTCTCCATAAACCCCTTTCCCGGCTGTGACGGTCCCTTTCCCCGTTCCGACCGCCGGCTCCTCGGAAGAGCCGGCGGTGATGTCAAAGAACTTTTTCTTTAACAGTTCGGCCCGCACTTCTTCCAACAGATCACGTGCCTCGCTGTCGAGGTACCGGGCCGGGCTGGCCGTCAGGGCCGACAACAACACACCGGAGCGAAGCTCGGTGAGGCCCAGATCGATCGAGCCGATCATCCAACTTTCCTGAAGCCATTCGAGGAGCGAGGGGGAGAAGACCGGTTTGCCGGGGTTTCCGGCGCGAACCTCCTCCAGCGATCGCTGGAGCGATTTTTGGAGGCGAGCGGGATCAACACCAAAGTGCCGGAGAATGATCTGAATGTCGGCGGCCGGGTCTTCCATGAGTTGGAGGAGGTAATGCTCAATCGCCACCTCGTAGTGGGCACGCGAGACGCAGAGACCGGCGGCCGCTTCCAAGGAGCGGGTACAAAACCGGTTCAAACGACGGAGCAACAGTTTCAGATCGACGCCCACCATGAGAAGCCTCCTTCTTCAAAAGCGAGTGTTGTGCGCTCGCCGCGGTTGAGGGACAAACCTGCTTTCAAACGGATGATACAACATTAAACGGGTAAAAGAGAAGGTCTCGTATCGCGCCTCTAAAATGTAACCATAGGGGGTATCATCACGCATTGGCTCTCGATCTCCTCGGATGAGCAGAAGCACTCCATCGCCACGATTCGATGGAAGCTCGTTCCTCGTTTCAGCCCCCGGCCAGTCGTTTGTTTTCGGGTGTCGTGATTGGCGAGATAGACGACTCTCCATCCGCACCATTTCCCTCTTTCCGGAAGGCGACCTGTAGTTTGACTCTGTCGGATCGAATGAGATACCCTTCAGAAAAATGGAGGACCGATGGGCTGGACACGTCGGAGCATCTTAAAGATTTTGGGAGCGGGGGTATTGAAGCTCCTCGGTGTCGGGGCGGGGCTCTCTCTCCCCGGCTGTACCCCAACGAGGGGAACGGCCCTTGCGGCAGCATGGCGGAAGGGGGTTTGCCGCTTTTGCGGCGTCGGCTGCGGGGTGATGGTGGGGCTGCGCGACGGGAAGGTGGTCGAGGTGAAGGGGGACGATCTGGCCCATAACCGGGGGATGCTCTGCGTCAAGGGCTCCCTCCTCACCGAGATCCTCACCCTCCCCAACCGGCTCCTCTATCCGATGATCCGAAAAAATGGCAAACTGGAGCAAGCCTCCTGGGAGGAGGCAATGGCGCTCGTGGCCGAACGTTTCGAGGCGACCCTTCGCGACCACGGTCCCAGGGCGGTCGCCTTCTACGGATCGGGCCAGCTCTTCACCGAGGAGAGCTACACGGCGAATAAGCTCTTCAAGGCCGGCCTCCGAAGCAACAACGTCGACGGGAACCCCCGGCTTTGCATGGCAAGCGCCGCGTCGGGCTATGTCCAAACCTTCGGCAAGGATGAGCCGATGGGCTGCTATGAGGATATTGAGCAGGCCACCTGTTTCTTCATCATCGGCGCCAATCCCTATGAGTGCCATCCGGTCCTCTTTGAGCGGATCCTTCTTCGAAAGCGAAAGAACTGGCGGGTGAAGCTGATCGTCGTCGACCCGCGCCGGACCGAGAGCGCGAAGTATGCCGACCACTTCGTCCAGGTGACGCCAGGGACCGACCTCCTCCTGCTCAACGCCTTGGCCCACGTCATCGTCGAGGACCGGCTGATTGATCCGGATTTTATCGCGACACACTGCCGGTTCGTCGGAGAGGCGGGGCCGACCGATCTGGCCGGATATCGCGCCTTCCTTCAGGGGTATGCCCCGGAGCGGGTGGCGGTGGAGATGGGGATCGCCGCCGCACAGATCCGGGAAATCGCCTATCTCTTCGCCCGGTCGGAGGCGACGATGTCGCTTTGGACGATGGGAATAAATCAGCGGACTCAAGGGGTTTTTCTCAACAATTCAATCCATAATCTGCACCTATTGACCGGCCAGATCTGCCGTCCAGGGGCGACCTCCCTCTCCCTTACCGGGCAGGGAAATGCCTGCGGCGGGGTGCGCGATACCGGAAGTCTCTCCCATCTACTGCCAGCGGGGCGGTCGGTGGAGAATCCGGCGCATCGGGCCGAGGTCGAGGCCCTCTGGGGGATTCCTTCCGGCACGATCTCTCCCGAACCGGGATATCATACGATGGAGCTCTTCAAGGCGATGGGGGACAGCCGGGTCCGCGCCACCCTGATCATGGGGAGCAATCCGATGCAGACCCTTCCGAATCTGAACGCCTTCCGTTCACCCGCTCTTGGTCTTGGAACGACCATTCCCTCAGTCCGTCATAAACATTCTGATGAGGCTGAACACCGGCGGGAATCGATCCAGAACTGTTTTATTGCCGTGGCCGAGCCGTTCGCGGACGCGCAGACGATCGAGATCGCCGATGTGGTTCTTCCGACCGCCCTCTGGGTGGAGAAGGAGGGGGTCTACGGTCAGACAGAGCGGCGCTATCAGCTCCTGGAGAAGCTGGTCGATCCGCCGGGGGAGGCCCGCTCCGATCTGGACATCCTGGTCGATCTGGCAAAACGGCTGGGGCTCGAGCGGATCATCACAGCCCAGACCCCGGAGGCGGTCTGGAGGGAATGGAGCGCCTTCACGGTCGGGAGCAAGTACGATTTTAAGGGGATCACGTATGACCGGCTCCGGCGGGAGCGCGGTCTTCAATGGCCCTGTCCTGCGGAAGATCATCCGGGGACGAAGCGACGGTATGTCGGGGGGGAAGACCCGCTCGTCGCTCCCGGAAAAAAGATCGAATTCTACGGCCACCCGGATAAACGGGCAATCATTTTTCTCCGTCCCTATCTGCCATCACCGCAGCGTCCGTCAGCAGAGTTCCCCTTGCTCCTGACCACCGGCCGGGTGCTGGAGCAGTGGCATACCGGAACGATCACCGACAAGATCCCGGAGCTGGCCCTCGCCAGCGGGCGAGGGCGGGTCGAGATCAATTTGCAGGACGCGCACCGCCACGGTATCTCTGCCGGAGACTGGGTGAAAGTGGTCTCGGCGTTCGGAGAGATCGTCCTGGAAGCGGTCGTCACCGACTCGCCGAAGGCCGGGGTCCTCTTCGTCCCGTTCTTCGACGCCAAGCGGCTGATCAATCAGGTCGTCGCCCCCTTCTTCGACCCCGTCTCCAAACAGCCGGAGTTCAAGGTGACGGCGGTCCGGATCGAGAAGGGATAAAGAGTAAAGATGGACTTTACGACGGCAGTCAAGATCCTCGGGGTGGCCGTTATCTTGGCGGGAATGGTCCTCTGTCTGGCCCTCAGCCGGACGGCATCTCTCTCCCTCCTTTACAAACGGCTGGCCCCTCTCGCGCTTCTTGCGGTCCCCCTCGCCGTCGTCGCGCTCGGAAATTATCATGTCTTCGAGGGGACGCAGGAGGTGTCGAGCTGTCTTCGCTGCCATGTGATGCTCCCGATCGCCAACGACATGATCGACCCGGAGAGCATGACGCTGGCGGCGCGGCATTATAAAAACCGGTGGATCGCGACGAAACAGTGCTACACCTGCCACAAGGATTACGGCTTGAACGGGACAATCAAGGCAAAAATGGATGGCCTCCGCCACCTGGTCAAGTACACCCTTCGAACCTACGAGGAACCGATCCGGTTCGTCGGCCGGTTCAATAACGACAACTGTCTCCAGTGCCACCGGAAGACGGCGAAGTTCGAGAGGGTTAAGAGCCACCATACCATTCGGGAACGACTGCAGGCCAATCAGATCGGCTGCATCCGCTGCCATGGCTTTCCCCACCCAACCGCACTGGAACGGACGCCGGGGACCACCCGGTACCAGGAGCTGCATCGTCCATCTTCGATGGGAAAAGCAGAGTGAGACGCAACGGGAAAATCCTCTTGATCCTCCTCGCCTACCTGCTGAGCGCCTGGTTTATCCTCGACCCCGGCCCGCTCCCGATGGCCCTCTTCGTCTTCATCGCCCAGCCGTTCATCGCCCTTGCGGCGATCCTTTATGTCGTCGAGGTCCTGCGGGAACTAAAACAACGGGGGGTTCTTTGATCCTGCGATCTGGGATAGGGGCCTCTCTTTCTCGCCGTGACTTTCGGGTTTGAATCCGCACAGCGCGCCGCATGGCTCTCATTCGCTCACGATCTGAACAGAGGCGCTTTGCGCATCATCCGTATCGTCACATTCTCCCCCTCTTGCCGGGGAGTCAATGCGCGCAAGTTTTGATTCCGGTCGAGGCCTATGATAGAGTTCGAAAAAAGACAAACACCTTCTGTAAGGAAATAAAAATGAACGGTTTATCCACGATTGCCTATTTTTCAATGGAGATCGGCTTGGAAGCCGGAATGCCGACATACAGCGGCGGCCTGGGGGTGCTGGCCGGGGACACCATCCAGGCGGCGGCCGACCTGAAAATCCCAATGGTCGCAATAACCCTTCTCTATAGAAAAGGGTATTTCTGCCAGCGGCTCGATTCGAGCGGCTGGCAGAGAGAGGAGCCGGCGGAATGGGTGGTCAATGATTATCTGGAAGCACTTCCCCAGCGTGCTGAGGTCATCATCGAAGGGCGAACCGTCCGCCTCCGCCCCTGGAAATACATCGTTCGTGGGCTCGGAGGCTTCGAAGTCCCCGTCTATTTTTTGGATACCGACCTTCCGGAAAACACGGAGTGGGACCGAACGATCACCCATTTTCTCTACGGAGGCGATCCTTATTACCGGCTCTGTCAGGAGATCGTCCTCGGCATCGGAGGGGTCCGAATGCTCCATCCCCTCGGATACGATCGGATCGGACGATTCCACATGAACGAAGGGCACGCCGCCCTCCTCACCTTGGCACTCTTGGACGAGGAGGCGAAGAGAGACGGGAGAGAATCGTTTATCGGTGAGGACATCGAATCGGTCCGAGCAAGATGCGTCTTTACCACCCATACCCCTGTTCCGGCGGGACACGACCAGTTCCCGATGGAGTTGGTCCACCGTGTTCTGGGACATCGCAAAGATTTTGTCGACATGGAAGATTACTTCTCGGCCGAATTGGCCCGCCGCGTGATCTCCCATCAGGGAACGCTTTCAAACACGGAGAGTCTGTTCCGCGCCGGGAATACCCTCAATATGACCTACCTTGCCCTCAATCTCAGCCGGTACGTCAATGGGGTTACCAAAAAGCATGGAGAGGTGTCGAAACTGATGTTTGCCGGCTATGCGATTGACGCGATCACCAATGGCGTTCATGCCGCCAGGTGGGCCTCCGAACCTTTTGTGGCCCTGTATGACCGTTATATCCCGGAGTGGAGGCAGGACAATTTCAGCCTCCGCTATGCCCTGAGCATTCCAAGAGAAGAGATCTGGCAGGCGCACATGGAGGCGAAGAAACGGCTGATCCGTTATGTCAATCAGGAGACCAAAGTCGGGATGGATGTCAATGTCTTTACGATCTGTTTTGCCAGACGGGCCACCCCCTACAAAAGGGGAGACCTCCTGTTTCAGGATATCGAGCGGCTCAAGAGGATCTCATCCGGCGTCGGCCCCATTCAGATCATTTATGCCGGAAAGGCGCATCCCCAAGACCAAGAGGGCAAAGAGATCATCAAACGGATATTTCAAATGAAAGAGTGGCTCAGGAAGGAGATCAGGCTGGTCTATCTTGAGAATCACGATATTGAACTTGGGAAGAGGATGACCTCCGGCGTCGATCTTTGGCTCAATACGCCGCAGCCTCCCCTCGAGGCCTCCGGAACCAGCGGAATGAAAGCGGCGCTCAACGGCGTTCCGAGTCTCAGCGTGCTGGACGGTTGGTGGATCGAAGGTCATATCGAAGGGGTGACCGGATGGGCGATCGGAGGGAAGGAAAATGGATCTGGAGAAAGCGAGGACCGGTTCAAGGATGCGCACTCTCTCTATGACCAATTGGAGCAGGTGGTCCTTCCCACCTTCTATCACGAAAGAGACCGGTTCATCGATGTGATGCGCCATTGCATTGCCCTCAACGGCTCTTTTTTCAATACCCATCGGATGATGCAGCAGTATCTCTTGAACGCTTATTTCCACTGAGAGATCACGAAAGCCGGTAGATCTCCCCGAACTTCTCCTTCAGATGTTCGACAAAGTAGCTTGGGTTCAACGGTTCTCCGGTGATCCGGCGGGCCAGCGTCTCGCTCGAATAGCGGCGTCCCCATCGATGGATCTTTTCGTTCAGCCACCGCTTCAGCGGGAGAAGGTTCCCTCGCCCGATCTCTCCTTCCAAATCGGGAATCTCCTTTTCAGCCTGTTTGAAAAATTGAACCGCATAGAGATTCCCAAGGGTATAGGTGGGAAAATAACCGATTGCCCCGCCCGACCAGTGAATATCTTGCAGAACCCCGGTCGCGTCGTTTTTGGGAACAACGCCGAGGTACTGTTTCATCTTTTCATTCCAAAGCGACGGGAGCGATTCGATCGGAAGGTCTTCTTCAATCAACGCCCGCTCGATCTCAAATCGGAGGAGGATATGAAGGTTGTAGGTCAACTCATCCGCTTCCACTCGGATGAGGGAGGGACGGACGGCGTTGATGGAGGCATAGAAGGTCTCGAACTCGATCCCACTCAGCGCCTCTGAAAAGATCTTCTGAAGGATCGGATAGAAATAGTGCCAAAATGGGCGCGAACGTCCGACGCCATTTTCCCAGAGACGCGATTGGCTTTCGTGAATTCCGAGCGACCGCGCCTCTCCCAGCGGCGTGCCGAAGAGATCGGGGTCGAGTCCCTGATCATAGAGGGCGTGTCCCCCCTCGTGGATCGAACTGAAGAGGGAGGAGAGAAGATCGTGCTCGTCTACCCGCGTGGTGATTCGGACATCGGTCGGATGAAAAGAGGTGGTGAACGGATGGGCCGAGAGATCTTGCCGGCCGGTCTGGAAGTTGTATCCCATCTTCTCAAGAACCTGCCGGCCAAAAGCCAATTGTTTCTCCGATGAAAAAAAATGATGGAGAAAATCGATTTTCGGCCGGACGGTCGAACCGCTGATCCGCTGCAGGAGGGGAACCAATTCCCTCCGGAGAAGATCGAAAAGAGGAATCAACTGCGCCGTCGTCATCCCCGGCTCATAATCGTCCAGCAGGGCGTCATACGGCGTCGCTTTGTAACCGAGGTACTCCGCCTCCTCTTTTTTCAGCGCCACCATCGTCTTTAAATGCGGGGCAAATGTTGGAAAATCGTTTTTCTTGCGCGCCTGGATCCAGACCTGTTCCGAGATCGATGCCTCCCTTCCCAGCCGGCGGACAAAATCAACCGGGAGTTTCGTCTCCTTCTGATAATCCCGCCAGACCTCCTCCAACAAGGCCCGCGCCCCTTCATCACACTCCCCTTCAATTTCACCGCTCTTCAGGTCAACCCATTGGGAAAGAAGACGCTGCATTTCAGGCCCAATCTGCTTCTCATGAGCCAGTCCCTCAAGGGCCGACAACTGCTCCGCCCGTGCCTCTCCCGCACCGGGCGGCATATAGGTCTCTTGGTCCCAGTGGAGAATCGAGATCGCACTGGAGAGGTGCTGGGTTTCCTGAAGATAGGCAATGAGCGGTTTGAGATCGTGAACGGTCTTCATGGCATCGGCTCCTCAAGTTTTCGTCATTCTATCCCCTCCCCCTTGCCATTGACAAGCCCATCCAAGGGGATTAGAATTTTTTTCACCATCGAAGCGATCAAAAAAAGGAGAGGCCCCCCCCATGAGCGACCGATCCAAACCATCCGACCGATCCGAATCGGACCGATTCCAACAGGCCCGGCAAGAAAAAACCGCTACAAATACTTCGCTCGCCTCCCTCCGTCTGATCGACCGTATCCTCTCGATCACCGACGAGGAAGATCCCCGGTACGCCCTCCTTCATACCCTCCGGAACAGAGTCCTCGAAGAGGATTTAAACCTCCAGCAACTTCAACAAGAGGTCAAAAAACTGAATCAGGTCGTCGAAAAAGTGACCGCGCCGGCGAATCGGGTCGGCACCCTCCTGGGCCTCCCCGCTCCCGATCTGGCCCATATCGTGATCGGCGGCGCCGATTATTATACCCAGATCGATCCCCGCCTCGACCCGGCAACGCTGCAAGCCGGAATGCAGGTGTTGGTCAACGAAGCATTCGTTGTCCTTCGGTCGATCGGCTATGACAAAAACGGCGCGGTCCTCAAGATCACCGACCTCCTTCCGGATGGGCGGCTCCGGGTGGGGCAAGATCCCGGAAACCAATCGACCCTGGTGATCCGGTCGTCTCAACTGGAAGGGATCGAACTCAAGGTCGGCGACGAGGTTCGGATCGACGGGAGCCACCGGGTGGCGGTGGAAAAGGTGAACAACGCGCGGCGCCGCGAATATTTTCTGGAGGAGACGCCCAAGGTTGGCTGGGAGGAGATCGGCGGGCAAAAAGAGGCGATCGAAGGGATCCGGAACGCCCTCGAACACCCCCTCCTCTACCCCGACCTTTTCAAGAAATACCGTTTCTCCCAGCCGAAAGGATTTCTTCTCTATGGGCCCCCCGGCTGCGGAAAGACGTTGATCGGAAAGGCGACCGCCTACAGCCTGGTTCAAAAACTCAGGGCAAAAGGAAACAGCCAGGTCGAGGAATTTTTCCTCCATGTGAAGGGGCCGGAGCTCCTCAACATGTGGCTCGGCGAGTCGGAACGGATGGTCCGGGAGCTCTTCGCCCGCGCCCGTGAAAAACGAGGGGCGGGGTTTCTTCCCTTTCTGTTCATCGACGAAGCGGAATCGATCCTGGGCGCCCGTCGCTCCACGCGATCACACAACATCCTCAATACCCTCGTCCCGATGTTTTGCGCCGAAATGGACGGGATCGAGTCGCTCAACGAGATGGTGATCATTCTCGCCTCCAACCGTCCCGACCTGATCGATCCGGCGATCCTTCGTCCCGGCCGGATCGACCGGAAGATCAAGATCAACCGGCCCGACCGATCCGGAACCGAGGAGATCTTCGGGATCTATCTGACGCCGGAAATCCCCCTTTCCCCCACCCTCCTCGCCGTCCACGCCGGCGACAGCGAAAAAGCGCGACGGGCGCTGATCGCGGCGGCGGTCGAGGCGATCTTCGCCAAGGGACAGGCTCAGCAGATCCTTGAACTTCAATATCGGAGCAGCCGGAGGGAGATCCTTTACCGATCGGATCTGATCAGCGGAGCTTTGATCGCATCAATCATCGCGCGGGCAAAAGAGCGGGCAATCCGGCGGTCGATCGAACAAACAACCGGCGGAGAGACTTCTTCCGCGGACAAGCACGCACCGGCGGGAGAAGAAACGGGGATCGGCCCGGACGATCTCCTTGCCGCGGTCGAAAAAGAGTATCGGGAAGGGGAAATCCTCCCACCGAACGAAATTCTCGAAGATTGGCTGAAGCTGATCGACGCCGATCCCGAAAATGTCGTCGGAATCTCTCTTCACGACAAAAAAGAACGGCGGCGCCCGGAAAAACGGGTGATATGAAACTCTTCGGCATCGAAACCGAATATGGGATCACGCGGGAGGATCTGGATCAGGTCGACCCGGTGATCGAATCGATGGAGTTGGTCCGCTCCTATCTGACCCGGCCGTGGAGCACCCGATGGGATTACCGTGGCGAAGATCCGCGGCAGGATGCCCGCGGCTTTCGCGCCGAACGGCTCGCACAGGACGAAGAAGAAGAGATGTTCGAGAAACAGGATCGGGCGCGTCCTCTTTCGTTCCACGAGATGAAGAGCGACCTCGCCCTGTCGAACGGCGCGCGATTTTACAACGATCATACCCATCCTGAATATTCGACACCGGAGTGCCGTTCTTTGCGGGATCTCGTGATCCATGACAAGGCGGGTGAGCGGATTGTCCAGATGTGCGCCGATCGCCGGAACGCCCTTCTCGGAGGACCGGTCGTCCAACTCTACAAGAACAACACCGACTTTTACGGCCACAGCTATGGCTGCCACGACAACTATCTTCTCCCCCGATCGGTCCCCTTCGACCGGATTGTCCGGGGTCTCACCCCGTTTCTGGTAACCCGGCAGATCTTCGCGGGGGCCGGGAAGGTCGGGATCGAAGGGCCGGACGGTTACCGCCCCGGCTCTTACCAGCTTTCTCAACGCGCCGACTTTATCGAGGTGGAACTCTCGGTCGACACGATGGACCGCCGGCCGATCATCAATACACGCGACGAGCCGCATGCCGACCGAAACCGATACCGGCGGCTTCATCAAATTTTGGGGGATGCGAACCTCTCCGAGGTCGCCACCGCCCTCAAGGTGGGAACCACCTGGCTGGTCCTTCGCCTGATCGAAATCGATGCCGCCCCGGAGGCGGCGATTGACGGCCCGGTCGCCGCCATCCACACCGTCTCACGCGACGTAACTTGCAAGCAGCCGATCCGGATGATGAACGGGACGACAATCTCTCCGATCGATCACCAACGGCTTTATCTCGCCGCCGCCAAGAAGGCTTTCGGGGAAGAAGCCGACGCCGACACCCGATGGGTTCTGGCCCGATGGGAAACGGTGTTGAACGATCTCGACGTCGATCCGATGCGCCTTGTCAATCGAATCGATTGGGTCGCCAAGAAATGGCTTCTGGAAACCTTCATCGAAGCCGAGGGGTGTGACTGGAGCGATCCCCGCCTTCGCGGGCTCGATCTCGAATATCACCATCTCTCTCCCGACCGGGGTCTCTTTCTTGCTCTCGAAATGGAAGGGAAGATGGAACGTCTTTCAACCGACGCGGAGATCAAGGAGGCGATGACCGCTCCACCCGCAGACACCCGCGCTTCCATTCGAGGGGGCTGCGCCGAAAAATTCCAGGACGATATCGATCGAATTCAATGGGAACAGATTACTTTTAAAGAGGGTCTCTTCAAAAAAAGCCTCGACCTGAGCACCCTCTTCGATCCGGCGGAGATCGCCGTGCTCCGACAACGGATCGATTCGGCAACAGATTTCAAAGATATTTTTATATAAGACATTTTGTAAGAACCGGTCAAGTTGTTCAAAAGGGCAAGTTCATGGGTGAACTGGGTGGATCATGAAAATCTCATCAGAGGAGACGGCGACTCGCCTTCAGGCGTGGGCCGATGTGACGCTTTGCGCCATTGAGCTGCGCCTTGCTCTCTTGAGAAAACGGCATCCCGACACTCCGGAAAAAAGGCTAAGATCAATCATGAGAGAAGAGATTTTCAAACTGAAGTTCGGCCCAGATGAATGAAAACCCTCTCATCCGATCTCTAAAGGAATTGTGCGCTTTTCTTGAAGAGAAAGGAATCGACCCCTTTACCTGAACCGGGCGAACCCTTTACTTCGTTCAGGATGACAAGATGACTTTTTACGGAACCCTCTTTTATATATAAGGAGAACGGAATGGACAATCTGACGGAACGACGGGAAGGCCCGATCAACCCGATGGAAAAACCACGGGAAGAGACCGGGCCGAAGCGGCCCGAGACCGATACGACGCGGGAAAATCTTTTGAAACGGATGCGGAAGGTCGACCCGAAACAGGCGGAGCGCTACCGCCAGCGGACGGGGGAATAACAAACATGAGGGAGCCTCAATGAATATGGAGCCATTTCATGCACAACGGTGATTTTTGGTCGCTCTTAAAATCGACCGGGTATCGGCTCGGCCCGGAAACCGTTCCCGAAGGCCGGGAAGGAATCGCGGCGAAGATGATCCCAACACACGCGACGACCATCTTCGGATTGAAATATCGAGACGGGGTCCTCGTGGCGGGTGATCGTCGGGCAACCGCCGGAACCACCGTGATGTACGATCGAACCGACAAAGTTCTTGAGATCGATGATCATTCGGTGATGGCAATTGCCGGTGTCCCGGCGACCGCCTTCGAGATCGCCCGGATCATGGAACACAACTTCAAATATTACCGGCGAAGCCAGCTCCAGGAATTAAGCCTCGAAGGGAAGGTCCGCACCCTTTCCAAGCTGCTCAAGGAAAATATCCCGATGGCGATTCAGGGGATCGGCGCGGTTGTCCCGATCTTCGCCGCTTACGATCTCTCCCAAAAAGAGGGAAAAATATTCTTCTACGACATCCTGGGGGCGGAGTTTGAAGGGGTTGAATTCGCCACCTCCGGTTCCGGATCTCCCGCCATCCGGGGAGTGCTCCATTATGAGAACCGATGGGGAAAGCGTCCGCTGGCCGAACTTTCCGAAGAGGAGGCGATCACGCTTTCGATCCGTCTTCTCGAAACCGCCGCTGAGTTCGACTCGGCAACCGGAGGAAGCAACAGAGAGTCCCATCTTTATCCGGTGATCAAACGGATCACGCGGGAAGGGGTCCGGGAGGTTCCGCAAGAGAAGCTTGCCTCTCTTTATGCAAAAGAGGTGATGGCAAGATCGGGAGAAAAGGAATGAGGCGTTCAAATGGTCTACGATGAGCCGTATCGATGGGTGGAAGCGATTCAAAACCGCCGCGATTATCTTGAAGAACAACTGGTCGGCGGAAGTCCGATCGTCGCCCTCCCTTTTCAAAACGGGATATTGATGGCGACGTTCGGAAACGGCACCCAGAAACTCTATGAAGTTTACGATCAGATCGCCTTTGGCGGAATCGGCCATCCGGCCGATCTCGAAAAACTCCGCAACGTTGTCCTCGACGCCGCCCACGCCGAAGGCTTCAATCGCTCTCCGGCCGATGTCACCGTTCGCCGGCTGATGAAATTCATTCTGGCGCCGATGGTGAAACAGGCGTTCGAGGAGGTCCTCCATGCCCCCTATATCGTCAAGATCATCCTGGCGGAGATTCCCCTCGCCTCCGGCGGACCGCTTTTTTTCTCTCTCAACCATGACGGAGTCTTCCAGGAACAGGAACGGGGGGCCGTCCTCTCCCCAACGAACGATTCGGAAGAACAGATGCGGCGCTTTCTGAATGCCGCCGGAGAGACGACAACAATGCCGTTTCGGGAAGCCTTTCAAATCGCCTTGCGAACATGGGCCGTCGCGCAAATTCCAGCCGATCCGCAAGCCCGTCCGGAAGGCCAGCCGGAAAGCCGGAAAGAGAGCAACCCTCCCTCTAGAATGGTTTCCGTTTCCACCTCCGGTTTACGTTCCGACCTCCAACCGTTTCCAGGAGGTCACAACCATTTCCCGGAGGTTACCGAACTCGACTCTCTTTTGAAGAAAAACCTGGAAACCAAAACAATCGAAGTGGTTCTTCTTGATCGGACCCGGCCGGGAACGTCAAAATACCGGAGCCTCTCGCGGGAAGAGATCGACGAAGTGATTGTGGGATGGTTAAAATGACCCGGATCATGGGACTCGAAACCGAATATGGCTGCCTCGTCGATCGCCCAAACGAGTCGGCCGAACGAACGGTGCATCGGATCAAAGAAGCGGTCTTCCGGATCAATCAACGGGGCGTGATCGATCTTCACCCTCGTGGATACGATGAAGCCCCCGGGAACGGTGGATTTCTCTTAAACGGCGGGCGTATCTACATCGACATGGGTCATCTGGAATATGCGACGCCGGAATGTCTTTCCCTCGCCGATCTCGTCGCCTATGACCGGGCGGGAGATCGAATTTTGCAAGAGGCGATCGAAACCCTCGGAATCGCTAAAAAGGTCTCGCTCATCAAAAACAACATCGATCACCGGACCGGCGCCACGTTCGGATCACACGAGAACTATCTGGTCGGCCGCGAGTTCCCCTTTTCCGAAGAGGGGCTCGGCCGATTGATCCCTTTTTTGGTGACCCGACAAATTTTTACCGGCGCCGGCCGGGTCGGCGCCCATGCCGTTCATGACGATTGGATCTTTCTGAAGGAACAGCCGATTGCCGGAGTTGATTTTCAGATCTCTCAACGGGCCGACCATATCGTTAACGACTTCTATCAGTGGGTCCAATTCAACCGGGCGATCATCAATACGCGAGACGAGCCGCTTGCCGACCCGAACCGCTACCGGCGGATTCACCTCCTGGTCGGGGACTCGAACCTCCTTGAATATGCGACCGCCCTCAAATTTGGAACGACGTCGGCGGTGCTTTCGTTGATCGAAGAAGGGGCAATGCCGGCCGGTCTTGCCCTGGAGGATCCGGTCCTCGATTTAAGACAGATTTCGCGCGATCCCAATCGGAAGTGGATCGTGACGTTAAAAAACGGGGAAAAAGTCTCCGCCCTGGAGATCCAATCGATCTTGCAAGCGCAAGCGGTTCGGACCCTTTTGGGAAAGGATAAAGAAATCGATTGGGTCCTGACCGAGTGGGGCCGGACGCTGGAGCGTCTCGCCGCCAACCCGCTTGATCTCGTCGGCAAAATCGACTGGATTACCAAGGAATGGCTTCTCACAAGTTTTATGGAATCGGAGCGGATCGGCTGGGGCGATCCTTGGCTGGCCAGCCTTGACCTGGAATACCATAACATCGATCCGATGAAGGGTCTTGTCTCCGCCCTGGAAGAAGAGGGAAAAACCGTCCGACGGACCACCGATGCCGCCATCGACCTCGCCGTTGATTCCCCCCCGCGCAACACGCGCGCCTCCGGCCGAGGAGAGGTGATTCGCTCTCTTTTATCAGGGAAAAACCCCTATATGATCAACTGGTCCGGAATTTATATCGAGGGGAAAGGACATCTTCCGATGGAAGACCCCTTTAAAACCTATCGGAAGGAAATCAAGACCTCTTTTTTTGAATCGATCGGGTTAGGACGACTGGGGACAAAAATCGAACGATCCGATCTTGGAGAGGAGAACCTCGAATGAAAAAGGTTTCGGAAGATAGCCGTTCACCCCGGCCTGGATCGCTTCTTGTTCCACCTGAGGAACATCTTGCGCCGTCATCATCACGATCGGCGTGTTCATGGAATGTTGTCTCAATTTTCGGCAAACCTCCAAGCCGTTGATCCTGGGGAGATAGACGTCGAGCAGGATGACGTGATATGAACCGGTTTTCGCGAGATTGATTCCGGCCTCTCCGTTTGAAGCGACGTCGACCAGATATTCCTCAGCCTCGAGTCCCCTCTTGATAAACCGGATGATCCGTTCGTCGTCCTCAATAATTAAAATCCGCCGGGTTCCCCCCATCTTCGTCCCTCCCAAAGGTTGATGCTGATTGCGACCAACCAGTCCGCTCAATATAAGAACCTTGCTCCGATTTTAAATAAAGAAGAAGACAACGGCTTGATCCATCGAACTTCGACCAAGGTCGGTATGTCGACAGGAACCGTTTTTAATCTCAAGGTCATCCTCAAGAATTGGCTCACTTCGAGCCTTACTTTGGTGACCAAACAGATCCCCCCTTGGCTGATATTTTCTCCCTGTCCGACGATCGGAGATCGTGATGATCCATTGCTTGGAAGGGTCGCTCCGTATGCCGATCCTTTCCAAAGAAGGAGATCGTCCTGATATCGCACCCTTTTTTCCGCTCTTTGCGAGTATAAGGGAGCGATATTAGAAATCCGGCTTTTTGCCAGTGAGGATCTCATTCTTTTCCTCCTTATCGGTCGGTCGCGAGTTTAGGTAAAGGCCCGGTTTTTCCCCTTTCAAGAATTCATTATACTCGGCAAAGATGAAGAAAGGATGAAATGTAAATTAGAAAGATATGAAGAAAAAAATCAATATTCGAAAAGAAAACGGGGTTGATACTGGGGGAAGGAAAGGAGTGTCAGAGAAGCGAACGAAGAGAGCATTGAGGGGGAGGCTCCATCCGGCAAAGCCGGATTAGACTACTCGCAAATCTTATAACCGACGTCTCGAACGGTCTGAATCAACCTTTTGGGATACCCCTCATCGACTTTTTTCCTCAGGTAACGGATATAGACATCGACGACGTTGGTCAGGGTATCATAATGATATCCCCAGACCTTTTCGAGAAGGGTCGTCCGGTTCAAAACCTTGTTCGGGTTCATCATCAGATATTCCAGGAGAGCGAATTCTTTTGCCGTGAGAGAAATCAGTTTTCCTTTTCTGTGAACCTCATGCGATTCCGGATTGAGGGTCAAATCGGCGACCTGGAGGGTCTGCCGTTCCTCCCGGTAGGGACCTCGACGCATGAGCGCCTTCACACGGGCGAGAAGCTCTTCGAAGGCAAACGGCTTGGTCAGGTAATCATCGGCCCCGATGCTGAATGTTTTTACCTTTTCTTCGACATTGTCTGTTGCCGTGAGGATCAAAATCGGCATTTCAACTTTTTTCTCTCTCAAAAACTGGCAGACTTCCAAACCGCTTTTAATTGGAAGGGCCAGATCGAGAATGATCATCCGGTAGGGAACTGCCAGAGCCGTATCGATCGCTTCCTGGCCGTTGCGGGCGACATCGACCCGGAAGCGCTCCGCTTCCAGTCCCCTTTTAACGAAATTGACGATTCGTTCGTCGTCTTCGACAAGAAGGATCTGCATTGATGCCTTTATTCTTCAAATTTAGGAAGAAGGATGGTGACGGTGGTACCGGTCCCGAGGCTACTGGAGATCGCAATCTCCCCCTTGTGAGCCTCCGAGATCCACTTTGCGATCGGCAAACCCAAGCCTGTTCCCTGTGCCATCGCTCTGGTTGTATCGGCCCGGTAGAAACGCTCAAAGACGTGGGGTAACGATTCTTCCGGGATCCCCATCCCCTGATCAGAGACTTTAATCTCTTCTCGATCCCCCTTTCGGGCCCAGGAAATTTCAACCGGTCCTCCTTCATGAGAATACTTGATTGCGTTATCAATGACAATAAGAAAAAGCTGTTTCAGCCGTTGGGAATCCCCCTCGACAAAAATTTCCCCTTGAGGCCACTCCTTCCGGAAAAGGGTGACCCTTTTTTTCATCGCCAGCACCTCCCCTTCTCGAAAAGCCTCTTCGATAATTTCTGACAGCGACGTTTTATTTTTTTCGATCCGTAATATCCCCGACTCGGAACGGGCCAGAAAGAGGAGGTCGCTGACCAGCTTACCCAACTGATCGACCAAGAGGATGATGTCTCGCAGGGCGCGCTTGTACTCGGAAAACGGCTTTTCATTCCCTCGAAGCGTTACCTCCGCCTCCCCCCGGATCACGGCAAGCGGGGTCTTTAACTCATGGCTGATATCGGCAAAAAACCGGCTTCTCATTTCTCCGAGTTGTGTTAACTTTTCATTCGTCTCTTGGAGCGCCTTTCTTGATTCATTCAATTCGTAGCGAGATTCGAATTCGCTGTAGCGCAATCGAGAAAGGAAATAGGCGCTGGTCAATGCGATGACGATAGTCGCCAATAAAAAAGCATTGTTGTTAATGAATATTTCCAAATGATCGATTCGATCAAAAAGCATTACCGGGATCAGGTAGGAAGCATAGATGGCAAGGCAAACGGCCGCCATCATCTTCAACCCCCAGGCAAAAAGCATCGAAACCGACAAAATCACGAGATTCAAACCGGCATAATAGGGGGATTGATATCCCCCATGGAATCGGATCATGGAAGCGATGATCCCCCCAATAAAAGTTGCCGTCGCCCCACCGAGGAGATGGGAATTTTCTCTTCCGATCGCAGTAAATGAAAAAAAATAAATAGAGAGAACCGTTAAAGAACAAGCCACCCTAAGAATAATAAAACTTCGGAAATGGTCAGGAATAGTAAAATAATCGAGAGGAATAAAAAGAAGCACGAGGATCGATGCCAACAAACATCCGACCCTTAAGCGAGAAATATTATTGTCTCGAATGTATTCTTTAAAAGCAAGATCAAGGGAAAGATCTTTAGAGTTTCGCATGCCTTGGCGTTGTCGTAGCAGAAGAAGCGGTGACCTCTTCTTCCAACCTTCCCCTCTTTTCAACTGTTAAATAAAGCTGAGTTCCTTCCTCATCCGCCTCTATCGAAACTTTGGATTGAGGCAAAAAACCCCCTTCGGTAAGGCGAACCATCTCCTCTGGCGTCCGATAAATGAGGTGCCATTCCGCCCCATATTCCATGTAGTAGCGGGCGGCATTTCGGGTGCTGAGATTTCCGATGATCAACCTTCCCCCTTCTTGCAACTGCCGGTACAGTTTCTGAATCACATGTTTTGCAACATGACGCGGGAGATAATCAAACAACCCGATCGTATAAATTAGATCTTGTTCCCCCATTAAGTCAAGGGCATAGAAAGCGTCATGAATCAGATCATAGACCGACTGATGGAGACAGTGGATCTCAATTCGGCTTCCGGTTTTCTTTTTTAGCTCTCCCAAGGTTTCATGGCAATAGCGCAGCGCCTCCGGCAAAACATCGATCAAGGTCACACGACACCGGTCGCTCAGCGGATTGGTCTCGATCAGTTTCTGGATCTCACGGGCCGGACCACACCCAATATTCAGGATCGAAACGGTCTCTTTTCTCTGTAAAACCTTCCCGATCGTCTGATTGATATTGGAAAGCATAGAAGGGACCCGACCGATCACGGCACGTCCCGCCGCCACCCGGCAACAATGCCTGTTCATCAGCTTGGCGAACAACGTCTCCCCCTGGTCATGGTTCCCGTAAAGCATGTCCATCATTTTATAATCACCGGGAATACCAAGCGGCTTGGTATATGTCCTCTTCACGAAGGGGGAAAGAAGCAGAAGTGGATGAAGGTGCTCCTGAAAAAATTTCTTGTAGATACGATGTTCCCAGGGCTTTAAGCCTTGAACAATCTCGGTCATCTTGGTGATCGATTGATCGATATATTCCGTCGCCGGTTTTTCCACGCTGTCGAGAATTTGAAGCTCAAGTCGGGTTTTCTCTTCCGGATCGGCCGCCTCAATTTTTCTCTCTTCCGCATCAAGCGACTTTTTTGTTTCGGTTAAGAAATCGCGCAGTTCCAAGATCACACTCTTAAAGGAAGAGGCAACCTGTCCGCTGGAATCGTTCATCCTCTGTCCATTTTCACTCAACACACAGATTGCCTCATCGATTTTTTTGTTTTTCATATTTTTTTCTTGCTCCATTTTTGGGGGTTTGAAGCTCTTTGAAGCCGACATGGAATCCGCTTCCTACTGAATTTGAAACCACCATGAAGAAAAACGAGATGATGCATCGGATATGAGAGTGAGGTGAGGATTTTAATGAATGGAAACGATTACAACCTGTTCTTGGTATGTCTCCATTCGGTATGAAAGGTTATCGCCTGATCCAATTTTTGTCAAGAAAGGGACAAAAAACGGAAAAATCGATCTGGATATTTTATACCGTATAGATGTTTTTTACCTATCCATCAGCGGTTGATTTTACAGTGACTCCCCCAAATTGACCTTTTCCGGTTCTTGCGGTAATATACGGTCGCTTCTTCGAAAAGGCCGAAGAGAAAGTTAAACTGTTCCTTTAAATTTGCGACAGCGGGGTCATTCCAGTGGGGCGTCTCACCTATAAAAAAGCCGGGGTGAATATCGAGGCAGGCGATCTCTTTGTTCAAAAGATCGGCCCGATGGTTCGCTCAACCTTTCGGCCAGAAGTATTGACCGATTTGGGAGGGTTTTCCGGTCTCTTCGCCCTTCGCTCCTCAAAATACAGGCAGCCGGTTCTCGTCTCCGGAACCGACGGGGTCGGGACGAAGCTCAAGATCGCCTTTATGACCGACCGTCATGACACGGTCGGGATTGATCTCGTTGCCATGTGCGTCAACGACGTCATTGTTACCGGGGCCGAGCCGCTTTTTTTCCTCGATTACTTCGCCACTGGAAAGCTCTTTCCCGAAAAGGGGGTCGAAGTAATGAAGGGAATCGCCGAAGGGTGTCGGCAGGCCGGCTGCGCCCTCATTGGCGGCGAGACGGCGGAAATGCCCTCTTTTTATCCGGCAGGAGAGTACGACCTCGCCGGTTTCGCTGTGGGGGTGGTCGAGAAGAAAAAGATCATCGACGGGAAAAAAATCCGTCCGGGCGATCTCCTCATCGGGCTTGCCTCTTCCGGCCTTCATAGCAACGGTTTCTCCCTTGTTCGTAAAATTTTCTTCGAAAAGGAACATCTGACCGTCAAGGACCGCCTTCCGGGCGAATCGAAGCCCCTCGGAGAAACACTGTTGACGCCGACGGTCATCTATGCCGGCATCTTTTCAAAACTCGCGAAGAAGATCCGGATCAAAGGGGCCGCCCACATCACCGGCGGAGGGATCACCGAAAATCTCCCACGAATCCTCCCGGCCGGCTGCGCCGCAGAGGTGTGGCGAGAGAGCTGGGACGTTCCCTCCATTTTTCAAATTCTGCAAAAGATGGGCGGAATTGATATCGAGGAAATGTATACCGATTTCAACATGGGAATCGGAATGATCCTTGTTGTTTCGCCCGAGGAGCTTCCTCCCACACTTTCGATTCTCAAGCGGCTTCGGCAGAAGGCTTATTCGATTGGAAAAATCATAAAAGGAAACGGAAAAGTCGTTTATGTCTCGTAAAGGAGGCGACCGGGAACAATCACCCCGATCCCCGCTGGTGCTCGGCGTCCTTGCCTCCGGCCGGGGGAGTAATCTTCAATCGATTCTCGAAGCAATCGAACGGGGCGAGCTTTTCGCGCGAATTGGTGTGGTAATCAGCAATAAAAAAGAAGCCCCCGCTTTGGAACACGCCAAGCGTTCCGGAATTCCCGCCTTTTTCATCGACCCTTCCACCTGTCCCGATCGACGTGAATATGACAGGGTGATCCTCCAAAAACTAAAAGAATACCGGATTGACTGGGTGGTTCTTGCCGGTTATATGCGTCTGGTCAGTTCCATTCTGATCGAACCTTTTCGAAATCGGATCATCAATATCCATCCCAGTCTTCTCCCCTCCTTTCCGGGGCTCCACGCACACCGACAGGCGTTGGAATACGGTGTTCGCATCAGCGGATGCACAATTCATCTCGTGGACGAGAAGATGGATCACGGCCCGATCATTGCCCAGGCTGCGGTCCCGGTATTGGAAGGGGATACCGAGGAACAGCTTTCGGAACGGATCCTGGTAGAAGAACATCGTCTCCTTCCCCGGGTCCTTCAGTGGTGCGCGGAGGGAGAACTCAGGGGCGAAGGGAGAAAGATCCGATTGGATAGTGAAAGGGGGGCCTTATGACTGGGGAAGAATATCTTGAATTGGGTCTGGCCTATATTCGGGAAAAGAATTGGGAATCGGCCTTGAATACCCTGCTCGAAAGCCAAAACCGTTTTTCAAACAGGGCCGAAGAGGAACTCCCTCCGCTTCTCCTTTCTTCTCTCGGCCTGGTCTATGCCATGGCCCGAAACAACGTTTCAAACGGCTTGGCCTATTGCCAAAAGGCCCTTTCAGTGAATGCACTTCATCCCGATGTACATTACCACCTTGGCTTGGTCTACCTGAAAATCGGCGATAAAAAGAAGGCACTTTCCGCTTTTCAAAAGGCGTTAAGATTAAGTCCCCGCCACACCGGGGTTTCTTCGCAACTGACTCAATTGGGGGTTCGCAAAAAACCGGTCATTTCTTTCCTCCCAAGAAACCACTTTTTGAACAAATATATCGGGATATGGTTTATCAACTCAACCGACCGGAGGCGACAGCTTCCGAGAACATTGAATTGACAATCCCGGCCAAATATTATATCTTTTCCGCCGTCACACCTGATCATGGGGCTGTAGCTCAGCTGGGAGAGCGCCTGGTTCGCAATCAGGAGGTCCGGGGTTCAATCCCCCGCAGCTCCACCAAACGGGGTGGCAAAATCCAGGCGGCAGATCGCGATAAACGCCGCCTTTCATTCCATCGGCAGCGCTCCTCCCCGATCCCAGAAAACTTCGTATCGGTCACTCGGCCCTCTCAGGCCGGCTTTAATGCGCCAGGATTTTTGAGAGAAAGAGTTGAGCCCGCTCGGACCGAGGCTTGCTGAAGAACTCTTCCTTCGCCGCATCCTCCACGATCTCTCCCTTGTCCATGAAGATCACCCGGTGGGCCACCTTGCGGGCGAAACCCATCTCGTGGGTGACGACCATCATGGTCATTCCCTCGTGCGCCAGGTCGACCATCACATCGAGCACTTCATTGATCATTTCCGGATCGAGCGCGGAGGTCGGCTCGTCGAACAACATGGCAATCGGATCGATCGCCAGCGCGCGTGCGATCGCGACCCGCTGCTGCTGACCTCCCGAAAGCTGTCCCGGGAACTTGTCTTTTTGCGAAAGGAGGCCGACCCGGTCAAGCAGTTTGAGACCCCGATCGACCGCGACCTCTTTGTCGCGGCCCAAGACCTTGATCTGGGCGAGACTGAGATTTTCGATGATCGACAGGTGGGGAAAGAGCTCGAAATGTTGGAACACCATCCCGACGCGGGAACGGAGCTTCGGCAGATCGGTTTTCGGATCGCCGACCGAAATCCCATCGACCGTGATCATCCCCGTTTGAAACGGCTCCAGCGCATTCACGGTCTTGATCAGCGTCGATTTGCCCGATCCCGATGGACCACAGACAACCACCACTTCCCCCTTTTTAACCGAGGTAGTGCAATCCTTCAGGACCTGAAAAGAGCCGTACCACTTCGAGATGTTTTGAATATCGATCATCTTCTCCTCCGTCACGATCACCGAACCACCGCAACCCGCTGTTGCAACCGTTTCACCAAGGACGAGAGTAAAAAACAGAGAATGAAATAGACAAGCGCCACAAACAGATACATTTCAACCAGTCTTCCGTCACGCTGCGCGATCTTTGACGCGGCGCCGACAAAATCGGTGATGGAAAGGACGTAAACCAACGAAACATCTTGGAACAGGACGATCGTCTGGGTCAAAAAGAGCGGAATCATGTTGCGGAACGCTTGCGGCAGGACGATGTTGCCCATCGTCTGCCGATAATTCATGCCGAGCGCGTAACCCGCCCAAACCTGTCCTTTTGGAATGGATTGAATCCCGGCACGGATGATCTCGCAGCAGTAGGCGGCTTCAAACAGGGTGAAGGCGATCAGCGACGAGGCAAGCGCTCCGACCTGGATCGGCGTCGGGGATCCGATGACCCAGGCTCCCAGATACGGCACGAGAAAGTAGAACCAAAAGATCACCAGCACGAGCGGAATAGAACGGATCAGATTCACATAGGCCCCTGCGACCCTCGAAAGCATCTTGATACTGGAAAGCCGGGCCATCGCCAGCAGTGTACCAAGAAAAATGCCGCCAGCCATTGCAAGAATCGTCAGTTTTAGTGTGAAGGCCATCCCCTCCATAAAAAGGTATTGCCAGGATCGGCCGATGACACCGAAATCAAATTCTCCAAACAAGTCAGTGCCCCCCCGCGCCGCCGGCGCCGATCAAACCCGGCACGCTGACTTTTTTCTCGATCAGACGCATCAAGTTCACGATAACGATATTGACGACAATATAAAGGATCGTTGCCGCAGTGAACGCCTCGAACACCTGAAAGGTAAACTCCTGCATCGAGCGGGTCCGCGCGGTCAGTTCCATCAGGCCGATGGTCAGCGCCACGGCGCTGTTCTTGATGATATTGAGAAACTCCGAGGTCAGCGGGGGGAGGATGATCCGGAACGCCTGCGGCAGGAGCACGTATCGATACGTTTGCGGCAGCGTCAACCCCATCGCGGTGGCGGCCATCCGCTGGCCGCGCGGCAGCGCGCCGATTCCCGCGCGCACCTGCTCCGCAATCCGCGCGGAGGTGAAAAAACCAAGGCAAACCACCGCGGTGAAAAACGGCGCATTCGGTAACTCCTTGAGCCACCGCCCCGCCCCTTTCGGCAACAGTTCCGGAAGCACGAAAAACCAGAGAAACATCTGGACAAGAAGCGGAATGTTACGAAAAAGTTCGACATAACCGTTGCCAAGCCGCACAACCCAGGGATGGGGGAGCGTCTGTATCGTGCCGATCGATGTTCCAAGAAGCAGGGCGATGACCCAGCCGGAGAGGGCGGTCGCAACGGTCCAGCCGAGACCGGAGAACAACGTGCCGAGATAAGTCCCTTTCCCCTCGGGGGACGCTTCCCCGAAGATTCCCCAGTTCCAGTGGTATCGGATTCCGTTTCCCTGATCGTTTCCAAGAGGGGCAAGAGGGGATCGATCCGGAATCGGAGCGGCAATCACCTTTTTCAACACATCCGACATCGGAACGTTCAGGGTAATCCCTCTGGGTGGAATCGGTTTCATGTACCACTTGTCATAGATGGCATTGATCTCGCCGCTTTTAAACAAGGCGGTCACCGCCTCGTTGACCACTTTTTGAAATGCTGGATCGTCCTTCCGCAACATCAGAGCGTAAGGCTCCATTCCGAGCGCTTCCGATGTGATCGCATAGTCGCCGGGCGCTTTTGATTGCGCGACGAGGCTTGCAAGGAGAATGTCGTCCATCATGAACGCGACCGCACGGCCGGTCTCGACCATGAGAAACGCCTCGGAGTGATCCTTGGCGGTAAGGATATTCATGCCAAGATGGCGCGAAACGTTCAGCTCTGTGATCAATTTCATGCTGACCGTTCCCGACGTCGAGACAATCGCCTTTCCCTTCATATCGTCGAGACGTTCGATCTGGGATGTTTTCTTCGCGACCAAGCGGATCGACGGCACGAAGATCGTCGGCGAAAACGAGACCCGCTTCCGGCGTTCGAGGTTATCGGTCGTCGATCCGCATTCCAGGTCGATCGTGCCGTTGGACATCAACGGAATACGCGTTGCGGAGGTCACCGGGATCAGTTTTGTCTGGAGGTTCTCCATTTTGAGTCCGGCTTTCACGGCGTCAACGATCTTCATGCAGATGTCGATCGAATAGCCAACCGGCTGTTGTTTGTCGTCCAGATATGAAAAAGGCACCGACGATTCGCGGTGCCCGATCGTGATGGCGCCGCTTTCCTTAATTTTTTTTAGGGTTCCTTCCTGGCCGTAAGCGCCGGTAGCGACCAGCGCCAGAGCGAGTGCTGCCATCAGTAATTTGGAAATCTTCACCGCGACCCTTCCTCAATCAAATAGATACGTTCATAAAAAGCTTACCAATGACTTCTCAGGCGTAGGTTTCAATCCTTGACGTCGGCTTCTCGCATGTAGATCGTCCGAACCGGGAAGGGAATCTCGATCCTTTCCTTTCGCAACCGCTTCAAGATCCGTTTTCTCAATTCATGCTGGGCCAGGTACTGATCGGTAAACTCCCGCACCTGACAGATCAGGGTAAAGTTGAGGGAGAAGTCGCCAAAACCTGGAATGAATCGGACCATGGGGGCCGGATCGGCAAGGAGCCCCGGGATTTCCCGTACCCCTTGGGTTGCTTCCTCGATGAGAACCCGCTCAACATGATCGGGATCTGTATCGTAGCTGACACTGATCGGGATCAAGAGGGCCATCTGCTTATCGGGGAGATAATAATTCGTCAAGATGCTCTGGGAGAGCTTGTTATTCGGGATGATCACCATGTTGTTCGGCAACATCCGGATGCGGGTAGTCCGCCAACCGATGTCGGTAACATACCCCTCCTGGCCTGTCTCCAGGCGGATGAAATCACCGACCCGAAACGGCTGCTCCACCAGGATATGAATTCCGGCAAAGAGGTTCGAGAGGGTGTCTTGAAGGGCGAGCGCCACGGCGAGACCGCCGACTCCCAGGGCGGTGATCAATGGTGTGATCGAGATACCAAGGGTCCCCAAGAGGATGAGAAAGCCGATGACAAGGACTGTCCCTTTGATGATTGCCTGCGAGAGACCGGTCAGGGGGACGGAAATCGCCATCTTCTGAATTGAATAGGAGACCAGACGCGAGGAGATATTGGCCAATACCAACGTGACGGAAAGGATGACCAGGGCATGGATCGCCTTGAAAGAATAGGCAACATACTGTGCTGGAAGCGACGAGGTGCCGATGGCGGCATAGAGCCCGATGGCAACCGCCCAATTGATCGAGGGGAGGCGCAAGGCGCTGATCAGGAGATTATCAAATTCGGTTTCAGTCTTCTCGGCCCATCGGTGAAGGAGGCGTAAAAAGATGCTCCTCGCGATCAGGGTCACCGCCGTTACACCAATGAAAATGCCGATGGCCCAGGAAATGGGATGGCCAACCGATGGACTCACGATCTTTTGAAAGAGTTCATTCGTCACAGGTTTCCTCCTTCGTCATCAGATAACAGAGGTGGGATCGGTTTATATAGTGGCATTCTTGGGAAGTGTCAATGGCCGCTCAGAGATGCAATGTTGTGCGTTTTTATCTACGGGAACATCCCTGGAAAACCGTTTTTGCCTGGGAAAATTTCAATAAATTAATACTATTTAATCGTTATTTCACTCGATTTTAACCGCAGCAATATAAACTCCAACGAACTTAAACGCCTCCACACGACATCGATTTCCCCATCTTCAAGGAAAGATGGACCATTCCACCTGGGTTTGCTAATAAAGACCCCGTTCATCCCGTTGATCATCAGGATGCGAATGTTAAATCGACTTAACTTGAAGGTCAAGTTCTCTCTCCTGGTCGGGACCCTCATTGGCGCCGCTCTTACCACCCTGGTTTTAATCGCGACCACCCTGATGTCCGATTCTTTGAGCGAGGAGGCGACGCTCCGGGCCGTTACCATCGCTCAAGGAATTGCCCGATATAGCCAGGAACCGATTCTTACCCGGGATCGACTCGCATTGGAAACGATGGTCAATGAAGCATCCAAAGATCCGGCGGTACTTTATATTTCCATCGTTGATCTTAATCAAAATATCTTGGCACACACCGATATGTCGCAGCAAGGGAAACCCTACTTTCCACGAAAGGGAAAGGAAGAACAAGAATTAAAAGGAGGAATCTCCATCACGGCGGCCCGCGAGCCGGATGGGAGGGAATACCTCAATCTGACGGCACCCATCCTTTTTACCGGCCAAAAAGAAATCGGCTCGGTCCATATCGGATTCTCCAAGAGACCGATCAATGAAACGATTACCGAGTCGCGATGGAGAATCATGACCTACAGCCTTTTTTTCATCGTTGTCTCCCTGATCGGAACCTGGCTTGTGACCTACCTGTTTATGAAACCGATTCACGGCCTGCTCCAGGGTGTCAAGTCGATCACGGAAGGAAGGTATCCCGAAATTACATATAAATCAAACGATGAGATCGGCCAACTCGTTCAAGACTTCAACGTGATGTCACAAAGTCTAAAAGAACGAGATCTCATCAAGCGCGCCTTCTCGCAATACGTCTCTGGAAATGTGTTGGAAAAGTTCTTGGAAAATCCGGATCAGCAACTCGGCGGAACACGAACCGAGGCGACCATTCTCTTCACCGATATTCGGGATTTTACCCCGCTTGCGGAGCGCCTTGAACCTTCGGAAGTGGTTCGTATCCTCAACGATTACTTCGCCGCCGTTGTGGAGGTGGTTGAAAAATATGAGGGGACGCTCGATAAATTTATCGGCGACGCGGTCATGGCGGTTTTTGGAACGCCCGTTTCCCACCACAATGATGAGGAACGGGCCGTTCGGGCGGCCCTGGAAATGAAACAGAAATTTCAGGAGTTGAAACAGAAGTGGCTCCGGGAAAATTATCCGGAAATCAGAATCGGAATCGGCATCAACACGGGCGAAGTGATCGCGGGGAACGTCGGCTCCCTGAAACGGCTCGCTTATACCGTCATTGGAAACAGCGTGAACATGGCTGCCCGGATTGAAAAATTAAACAAACGGTATCATACCGAGATCTTGATCTCGGCCGAAACATACCGGCGTCTTGAAGAAATTCTCGATGTCTTTCCCCTTCCTCCGGCTCGAATTCGAGGAAAATCGGAAGAGATACAAGTCTATGCTGTTTCGGGATTCAAGAACGAACGGGCTTACCGGCAGAGGCTGGCATCGGCATGATTGATTCAAAACCGGACCCAATTTTTTTTAGCCCCCCACCACAGCACTCACGGCGGCCTGTGCGTGCCCTCCGCCAAAACCGGCCGCTCGCGTTCTATATTCTCGCCGTACTCATCTTGGTGAGCGGAATGATGGTCGATGCATGCGCCTATTTTCAACCCCCTTCCTGGAGAGGGTCTTCCCCCGATCTTCCCAAAACCGACCCTCGACTAGAAAAGGGACGGCAACTTTTAAAGCTGGGAAAATACAAGGAATCGATTGCGGAGTTTGAGGCTGTTTTGAAAAAAACGCCGGGCAACCCGGTTGCTGCCGCGCAACTGAAACTTGCTCAAAAAGAAATGGCACAGGACCGGGAAAGGGCTATTTTATCTCTGATCCAGCTTCACGAAAAAGGGCTGCAACACTATCACCAGGAAGAATATGTCCGTGCCGGAAATGCATGGAAAGAGGCCCTCCATCTCTATGGGGAGAGAAACGATCCGACGATCGAGCGGGAGATTCCATTTCAACTAGAGGAGATGGCCAACGATCTGAAGCGGACCCTCCATCTGTTGGTCGAGCAGGGGGTCTTTCTTTATCGTCAAGGAAAACTCCAGATGGCGGTGGCAACCTGGGAAGATATCTTGAAGATCGAGCCTCAACACGCGGAGGCAAAAGATTTCATCCAAAAAGCCAAGTTAAAAATCGATACCCTCGAAAAGCTGACCTCTTCCCCGGACTCGAAGATCCGTTAGGGAGTGACGGTGGGAGACTCTTCCCCTTCCCCCGAACCCCATTCCGGACCAAAATCAAGAATGATATACCCGCCGGAGGTTTGGTCTTTTTCGAGGATGAGCAGTTTTCGCTGCTCGGCCTCTTCCAAAAGCTGGTTGAAGCTCCTGAAGCCATAATACGACTCGTTGAACCCCGGTTTTCTTCTCCGGAGGGTCTGCTTGACCATTGAACCCCAAACCTTTCGCTCCCCTCGTTCGTTGAAGATCGCGTCGACCGTTTCCAGGACGAGATTGATCGCCTCCTGCCGTTTCCCTTCTCGTTTTTCCTCATCCGGTTCGGCTTCCGTTTTGACGACCGGCGTTTTTGAAAGCGGCCGGGTTCCTTTCGGTTTTCGCCGGCCGGCCGTCTCTCGGACCAAGTCGTCATACAAGATGAATTCATCGCAATTTGACATCAGAAGGTCGGAGGTCGATTTCTTCACCCCCACACCGATCACGGTTTTATTGTTCTCGCGCAGTTTGCTGACCAGTGGTGAAAAGTCGGAATCGCCGCTAATGATTACAAACCCATCGATGTGGGACTTCGTATAACAAAGGTCAAGCGCATCCACAACCATCCGGATATCGGCTGAATTCTTCCCCGTCTGTCGGATATGCGGAATTTCGATCAACTCGAACGCCGCCTCATGCATCCCCTCTTTAAACTCTTTGTATCGGTCCCAGTCACAGTAGGCTTTCTTAACAACAATATTCCCCTTCAGAAGGAGTCGTTCAAGTACTTTTTCGATATCAAATTTGGCATAACGTACATCCCGCACGCCGAGCGCCACATTTTCCAGATCGCAAAAAACCGCCATGTTTAGCATTACCTCAGTCGTCGCCATCCGATCTTCTCCTTCTTTTCCTTCTTGGATAAATGATACCGGGCATTCTACCCTCTTTTAAAAAAGCTGACAAGGGAATCAAAATTCCTTGAAATGGAAGACCACTTTCCCGTTTTAATACAGACAACCCGTTCCAAAACGAGTGACACAGATATTTGATTATACTCAAAATTTAGACTCACAGACAACCTTTGAAACCGTTAAAATCCTTGACAGGGGATAGGGGAAACGGTATAGTTTTTTTACATTTTTGGAGCGCGTTCCCATGGTGAAAATCCGTTTTTTTGCTGTCCTAAAAAAAATTGTAGGGAAAGAAGAACTGGTTCTTGAGGTCGAAAAAGGAACGACGTTAGAGCAGCTTCTTACACGACTCCAACGAGAGCTCCCTCCTCTAAAAGAAGTGATGGGGGAGGGAAAAATTCTTATTTCGGTCAATCAAGAGGTTGTCCCAAAAGAGTGTTTGATCCAAAACGGCGATGAGATCGCCTTCCTTCCCCCCTTTGCAGGGGGATGATCAAAGAAAGGGGTCAGATCATATGGATACAACAAAACAGCTTTCCGAACGAATCAGAATTCAAACGGAAGATTTTAGCGTCGAAGAGGAAACCAATAAGATCAAAGTGGCCTCCAAGAGAATTGGGGGGATCGTCACCTTTTTAGGAACCGCGCGGGATTTTTCAAAGGGACGAGATATCAACAAAATTGACTTTGAACATTACCCCGGCATGGCCCAAAAACGGCTCGCGGAGATCCGTGAACAGGCATTGAAAGACTACGATATCATCGATGTGTCGATCATCCATCGGGTCGGGGAAATTTCGATCGGAGAGAACATCGTCCTCATCGTTGTCGGGGCCGAGCATCGGAAAGATGCCTTCCGGGCCTGCTCTTGGTGCATCGACGAGTTAAAACGGATCACGCCGATCTGGAAAAAGGAAACCACCCCGCAAGGCGATGTCTGGGTGGAAGAACATCCATAAGTTCAGATGAAGGGTCGGTCAATCACCAGCCCATAACACAACGCTGCATAAAAAAAGGGATGGATTTAATCCATCCCTTTTTTTATGCCTCAGGGGTTTGTCATTGACCGGTTCTTCCCCTTCTTACTTCTCCTCGCACCTCTCTTCAAAAAGCCCCAATTGAATCGCCTCTTCTCCGGTAAAAGGAATCGGGTAGTTTCCGGAGAAACAGGCGGTGCAAAAATCTCGGTTTTGTCCCGATTCTTCCCCATACACAGCGCGAAACATCCCTTCCATTGACAGGTAGGCGAGGCTGTCGGCAGTGACATATTTTCGAGTCTCCTCCACGTTGTGACTGGAGGCAACCAGCTCTTGGCGTGTCGGGGTGTCAATTCCATAAAAACAGGGAGAAATGATCGGCGGAGAACTGATTCGAAGGTGAACCTCCTTGGCGCCGGCCGCCCGGATCATTTTGACAATCTTTCGACTGGTGGTCCCCCGGACGATCGAATCGTCGACAACGACCACCCGTTTGCCATCCAAGAGTTCCCGGATCGCATTGAGTTTTACTTTCACCCCGAAGTGGCGGATCGATTGTTGCGGCTCAATGAACGTCCTCCCGACATAGTGGTTTCGGATCAGACCGGTATCGTAGGGGATGCGAGAGACCTCTGAAAATCCAAGCGCGGCGGGAACCCCAGAATCGGGGACCGAGATGACGATGTCGGCCTTGACCGACGACTCACGGGCCAACTCCATGCCAAGCCTCTTTCGGATCGGGTAGACATTTTTTGAAAAGATCCGGCTGTCGGGCCGCGCGAAATAAACATATTCGAAGACACACTGGGCCAACGGGGCCTTTGAAAAAGGCTTGAATGAAAAAACCCCATGTTGGTTGATCTGGACGATCTCGCCCGGTTCGACATCCCGGAGGTATTCCGCCTCGATCAGATCAAATGCGCAGGTCTCCGAGGCCAGGACATATCCTTCCTTCATTTTTCCGAGGCAAAGGGGCCGGACCCCGTAGGGATCCCTCACCCCAATCAATCCATCTTCAGAAAGAAAAATAAGGGAATAGGCCCCGCGGATCCGCTCGCAGGCGTCGATGATCCGTTGAAGAAGGCGTTCCTGGCGCGAATGGGCAATCAAATGGATGATCACCTCGCTGTCCATCGACGATTGGAAGATGGCGCCGTAGGCCTCGAGTTCGTCCCGGAGGAAACCGGCATTGATCAGGTTTCCATTATGGACCATTCCCAGCGCACCCAAGGCGTAATTGACCATCAGCGGCTGAACATTTTCCAACCGATTGTCGCCGGTGGTCGAATAACGGTTATGCCCGATCGCCGCATACCCTTTTAATCGCTTGAGCCGTTCCTGCGTGAAGATGTCGGCCACCAGGCCGGTCCCCTTCTCCTGATAAAATTGGCTCCCGTCATAGGTCACGACGCCGCTCGCCTCTTGTCCCCGGTGTTGAAGGGCATACAGGCCAAGGTAGGCGAGATTCCCCGCCTCGGGATGACCGTAAATCCCGACGATGGCGCATTCCTCGTGGAGCTTATCGAAAACCAACTCATCCATAGAGATATCTAATACTCAAAAAGTTACACTTCAAAATATTTCGTCAAACCGTTGAAGTAGGCTTCTTTCATCTCGGAAAGAGAGAGGGAAACCGACCGCTCCTCTTTTCCCTTGAGGACGATCTCAAGTATACCCCCTCCGGTCGTTCCGAGGATCGAATGGGGAACGGAACCGGCTTCGAGCAGGGTCCGCAAACGGGGGAGCGCGTCCTCCCGAATGGAAATAACGATACGTGACTGCGACTCGCCGAAGAGAAAAGCGTCGGGACGGATATTTTGAGGGTCGATTAAAACAGTCGCTCCGACCGACTCCGGAGACAAGAGACAACATTCGGCGAGGGTCACCGCCAATCCCCCCTCCGAGCAATCGTGGGCCGACGAAAGAATCCCTTCCCGCGCGGCCGCCAAAACCACCTCTTGGACCTTCTTTTCTTTTTCGAAGTGAAGCATCGGAGGGTAACCCCGTTCCTGCGAGTGGAGGACCTTGAGATAGAGGCTTCCACCGATCTCTTCCTCCGTCTCCCCAATCAACACCACGATTTCATCCGGCCGCTTGAAACCGGCGGTGAGGGGGGTTTTCATCCCTTCGATCAACCCGACCATTCCGATGATCGGCGTCGGATAAATACCCAGCCCGCGGGTCTCGTTATAGAGACTGACATTCCCGCTCACAACAGGAATACCGAAACGGTCGCAAGCATCGCTCATCCCGTCGATCGAGACGGCAAGATGCCACATCGTCTCCGGCCGTTCCGGATTTGCATAATTTAGACAATCGCTCAATGCCAGCGGCTTGGCCCCGACGCAGGCCAGATTCCGGGCCGCCTCGGCCACCGCGATCGCCCCGCCATAATAGGGATTGAGCAGGCAATAGGTGCTATTCCCGTCGACGGTGACGGCAAGGGCCCGATCGGTCCCCTTGATCCGGATGACGGCGGCATCCCCCCCGCCCGGCCCGACAACGGTGTTGGTCTGGACCATCTGGTCGTATTGACGGTAGACCCACTCTTTACTGGCGATCGTCGGAGAGGAAAGCAATGTTTTTAGCGCCTCCGAATATGATTTCGGCTCCTGTAACGCTTCGATGTTGAGGGATTGGATCATTTCCTGAAATTTGGGGACCGCCATTGGCCGTTCATACACCGGCGCCTCGGAAGTCAGCGCCGCAATCGGAATCTGTGCGACGATCTCCTCCCGATTCTTGACCGTCAACATCCGATCTTCCGTAACCCGTCCGATCACGGCGAAGTCAAGATCCCACTTCCGGAAAATCGGTTCGATCTCCCCTTCCCTCCCTTTTTGGACCACAAAGAGCATCCGCTCCTGAGATTCGGAGAGCATCATTTCTTCCGGAGTCATCCCCGGTTCTCGGAGGGGAACCTTGGCGGCGTCGATTTCAATCCCGGTTCCACCGCGATGGGCCATCTCGGAAGAGGAGCTGGTCAAACCGGCCGCCCCCATGTCTTGAATCCCGATGACCGCCCCGCTCCGGATCGCCTCAAGACAGGCCTCCAGCAAAAGCTTCTCGGTGAAGGGATCCCCAACCTGAACGGTGTGCCGTTTCTCCTCCGATTGGCCAAGTTCCGCGCTCGCCATCGTCGCCCCATGAATCCCGTCTCTTCCGGTTTTCGACCCGACATAGATCACAGGATTTCCAACCCCGCCGGCCGACGCCTTGACGATCTCCTCTTTTTTCGCAATCCCGAGACAAAATACATTCACCAAGGGGTTTTTTGAATAGATCTCGTTGAAATAGATCTCCCCGCCGACCGTCGGAACCCCCATGCAGTTCCCATATCCGGCGATCCCCGCGACAACCCGCTCCAGAAGATATCTGTTTTTTGGTTGATCGAGAGGACCGAATCGGAGGGAATTAAGAAGGGCCACCGGTCGGGCCCCCATCGTGAAAATATCCCTTAAAATTCCGCCAACCCCGGTCGCGGCCCCTTGGTAAGGCTCGATAAAAGAGGGATGATTGTGGCTCTCGATCTTGAAGACCGCCACCCACCCTTCCCCGATGTCGACCACCCCCGCGTTTTCGCCGGGGCCTTCGATCACATGCTCCCCTTGCGTGGGAAAACGTTTCAGGTGAACCTTGGAACTTTTATAGCTGCAATGTTCACTCCACATCACCGAGAAAATCGCAAGCTCGGTCCCGTTCGGTTCACGTCCGAGGAGATCGATCACTTTTTGATATTCCTCGTCGGTCAGGGGATGGGAGGACGTGGGACGTTTCTTAATGTTTGACATTGGCACCTGCTCGGACACCTACAGGGATGATTCGGAGAGATTCAAAGAGTTTGAGGCCGTCGGTTCCCCCCAAGATCGACTCGGCGACCCGTTCCGGATGCGGCATCATTCCTAAGATGTTCCCGGCCTCGTTACAGATCCCGGCGATATGATCAACGGAGCCGTTCGGATTCGCATCATCGGATAAGGTTCCTTCCGGGGTGGAATATCGGAGGATCACCTGGTTCCGCTCCTTCAATCGGGCAAGACCGGCGTCATCGATATAATAATTCCCTTCGGCATGGGCGATCGGAAGGGCAAGGACCTGGCCCCGCTCATAAAGGGAGGTGAACGGGGTCCGATTGTTTTCTACCCGGACGGATACGGTTTTGCAAATGAATTTGAGTGAGCGGTTTTGACGGAACCCGCCTGGCAGAAGTCCCGCCTCGACCAGGATTTGAAACCCGTTACAGATCCCTAGAATATATCCCCCGCGGGAGGCGAAATTGACCACCCCCTTCATGACCGGGGAAAAACGGGCAATGGCGCCGGCCCGGAGATAATCCCCATAGGAAAACCCGCCCGGAATGATCAAGACATCGACATCGGGAAGCTGTTGCTCTTGGTGCCAAATGAAGGTCGTCGGCTCTTTTAAAATTCCTTCGGTCACATCGCGGCAATCTTGATCGCAGTTGGACCCCGGAAAGACGATCACCCCAAAGCGCATTTTATCTCCGCCCCGCACAGTTAAAAAGAGGCAGGATTATAACACACCTTCTCGTAAACCGCCAACCCGACTTTGACCACCGGGGAATTGGTTGTGACTTTCAAGGAATGGTTGGAGGTGGTACGGAAACCAGAGGTAGAAACGGAAACCATGCGGTTTTCCCGGCATGACAGCATCCCCGTTTATTTCTTTAAATCACGGCCATATTGAATGATCTCTCCCGCGATCCTGTGAAGCGGAACAACCTGATCAACGACTCCCGCTTCAATCGCCTCGCGGGGCATTCCAAATACTACCGCCGTTTCTTCCGACTCGGCCAAGGTTTTTCCACCGGCCTTTTTTATTTTGCCCAGACCGATTTTTCCGTCGTCTCCCATTCCAGTCAGAAGGACCCCGAAAACACCCTCGCCGAAGATTTCACATGCCGAATCAATCATCAAATCGACCGAAGGGACATACCGATCGCGATTGTCCGCCGTCTTCACGACGGTGTAAACTTGGGAGCCGATCTTTTCAAACAGAAGATGACGGCCACCGGGAGCAAGATAAACCCGCCCCGCCTCAAGCCGTTCCCCCCCGTCGACCTCCGTTACCTGAAGACGACAGAGCTTATTCAGCCGCTCCGCGAACGATTTCGTAAAGCCGGAGGGCATATGTTGAGAAACCACAATCGGAACGGAAAAATCTTCCGGGAGCTTCGAAAGAATCTCCACGAGGGCCGGCGGTCCTCCGGTTGATGCGCCGATGGCCAGAAGATGGGAGATTCTTTCTTTTCGTCCCCTGGAAACTTTCACATTCTCTTCTTTTTTTGGAGAGCGCGCGGGATCGGCATACTTCTTCGTTAGGCTTTCTCTCGAGATCTTCGAAAGAATATCGATCTTCGAGATCAGCTCCGCCGAACGGGCCGACAACGCCTCTCCCTTGGGAGGCTTCGCGTAAAAATCGCACGCTCCCAATTCGAGTGCCCGGAAGAGACTCTGTCCATCGGAGTGGCTCGAAATCACCAACACCGGGGTGGGAAAATAGGCCATCAACCACCGGAGGAAGGTAAACCCATCGACGCGGGGCATCTCCAGATCAAGGAGGATGACATCCGGCTTTTGGCCGACGACAAGCTTCATCGCTTTTTCACCGTCTTCCGCCAATCCAACGATCTTGACGTGACGATGCTTCGATAACAGCGCCTCGGTCATCTGCCGGAACAAGGATGAATCATCAACAATGAGCAGTTTTAATGCCTGACGCGACAGAGTCGACTTTTCCATCACTCTCCCTTTACTGTCACCCTACCCTTCGGAAACCGGTTTCTGATAGATCAAGTCATTCTGTAAATTTCTCAACAAATACCGTGTCGAAAGGTTGATCAACGATTCGGAATGACCAAGAAAGAGATACCCTCCTTTTTTTAGTTTTTCGTAAAAGAGGTCGATCCCCCTCCGTTTGGAAGCCTGATCGAAGTAGATCAATACGTTCCGGCAGAAGATGACATCCATGCTCGGAAGCAACGCCCACCTCTCCCGATCGTTCAGATTCAGATGGAGAAAGGTGACACTTTTCTTGACCCGATCGGAGATCTTCCACCCGTCTGCTTCCTTCATAAAATACTTCATTTGAAAATAAGGGGCGATTGCGCGGAATGAGGAAGCGGAATAGATCCCCCTCCGGGCATGTTGAAGCACCTTTTCGCTGATATCGCTTGCATAGATCTCAACCGTCCAATCCCGGAACAAAGGGCTTTCCAGGATCAGCATTGAAAGGGTATACGGCTCTTCTCCGGTGGAGCAGCCGGCGCTCCAGATTTTCAACTCCCTCGTCTTGGCCTCCGGCCGGGCCAACTCTGGAAGGACCTCCTGGCGAAACGTTTGAAGCTGCCGCTCCTCCCGGAAAAAATAGGTTTCATGGATCGTGATCGCATCGATAAAAAAGGCCCACTCCTCCTCCCGCTTCGGATCGTATTTGAGAAAATAGTAGTAATCGCGGAAATCGTCGAAATCTCTCCGCCGCAAAGCCGATTGGAGACGGCTTTCGAGGATGATTTTCGAGTCGTCGGAGAAAAAAATCCCGGAGAGATCATAGATCATCTCTTTAAAAAGCCGGAATACTTCCTCGCTCAAAGCGATCTGCCGTTGACCGACGCTCATCTCCGCGTCTTGCCCTGCTTGCGCCCGGCCCGCTCCATCTCATTACTCACAATTTTCCTTCCGCGGAAAAGAGGGAAAGGACCTCGCGCGCCGCCTCGCAAACCATCCGATCGGAGTCTGAATCGGCCAACGCGTTCAAGCGGGGGATCGATCCAAAATCGTGCAGCTGGCCGAGCGCTCGGATCGCTTCCCGCCGGACAATCCAACTTGGATCGGAGAGAAACTTTCGTAAAAATGGAACGACCGAGCGATCTTCCAAGGTCCCCAACGCCGAAACAGCCGCTTGACGGACATCGGGATCCGGACCGCCAGCCTCTTTTAAGATTCGAGACAAGACCTTCTTTTCCTTTTTATAGCTGCTCAGCGCGGACAGGGCGGCGATCTTCACCGCCCCTACCGGATCACCGAGGAGCTCCAAGAGAAGATCGAGCCCCTTTTTCCCCCTGGCACGGGACAAGAGGAGGGAAATCGCCGAGCGGACCCAGATATCATCATCCCGTATTAAGGGACGAAGCGATTCGGCCTCCTCGTCTTGGAGGATCATTTCTCGCCGCGCCAGCACCTTTAAGGCCGACCTTCGGACATCGGCCCGTTCGTCTCCCAGCGCGGAAAAAAGACGCCGCGTTGATTCCGGATCGTCAAAGGAGTCGAGCGCCTCCACGGCCGCTTTTCGAACCTCCTCCTCTGGATCTTTGAGCAATAAGATCAGAGAAGGAAGGGCCTCCTTTGATCCCATCCGACCGAGGAGAAAAGCGGCGTGACACCGGAGGAAAGAGGATTCATCACGAAGAAATTCCAAGAGGATCGGCAGCGGGAGTGATTCCTTCATCTCCAATAAAACGCCAACCGCATTCTCCCGGACCGTCGGTTCGCCATCCATCAGGGTGGATAACAGGGCGTGAACCGTCCCGCAATCTCGAATCTGCCCCAACGCGGCGACCGCGGCCCGGCGAACGGCGGCGTTCCTATCCTTCAAAAGAGATAAAAGGGCCGGGACCGCGCGGCGGTCTCCTATTTTCCCCAACACAATCGCGATCCCCTCCCGAATGGGATCTTCTCGAATAGAAAGGCCGCCGGTCAATTGACCGATTTCCCCCAGACCGATTGCTTCCCGTCCGATCTCGGTTAAGGCGCCGATCACTTCTTCCCGATATTCTCCGTCGACAAACGGAATCAGCGCGGAAACCCCCTCATGCGTGATCAACGTTGATTTCTCCCCCTCACCCGCTCCGATCCATCCAATCACTTGAATCGCAGCCCTTTTTAAAGAAGGGTCTAGACTCCCAAGGGTTTCCAAAAAGAAGCGGGCAAGATCATCAGATCGAACCCCCTTTATTGCATCACGAACGGTCAAACAATCAGCTTCTCCCTGTTTTGACTCCAATGCCACGATCGCTTTGAGGGCCGCTTGCCTGTGCATCTTCTCCGCCCGTAATCCTTTTGGCCCCGATCGAACCAATTCAATCAACGGAGAAAGCCCCCGCAGATCGCCCAACGCTCCCAAGGTCTCTACGACCGCGCGCCGATAAAGATCGCTTTTAAGAAGCGGAATCAACGGTTCGACGGCGCGGGAATCCCCGATCTGTTCCAGCGCCTTGATCGCCGAGAAGACCAAGAAGGAACTTTCCCTGCTCAACATCCGAAGAAGCGGCTCGACCCCTTCCGGATCTTTCAACTTTCCCAGCGCCTCCACCGCCGAAGCGGCAACGTTCTCGTTCCGATCGGCCAAATGCGCGATCAAGACCGGCTTTACCCGGAGATCCCGAATCTCCCCCAAGGTATCGATGAGACACTTTCGAATATCATCATTTGCCCCGGAAAGCCGTGAAAGAATCGGATCGACCGATTCACCGCCAAATCGGATGAAAATCTCGATCGCGGCATTTCTCATTCCGATATTCTTCTCCCGGTCGATCCGATCGATGAGCTGTAGTACCATTCGGGGACGATCCGGTACAAGGGAAAGCATTTCCACTGCCACCTTCCGAACCCGCCACTCCGAATCAGCCAGGGCGGACAAGAGGAGTTCGATGGTCAGGGAATCGTCCTTTCCCGCAGCGGCTCGCAAAGCGGAAAGGCGCGTCTCAACATCATTGCTTTTTAACTCAGAGGCAAGGGGGCGTTTCATTGGCCCGATTCTTCCTCCTTTTCTTCAAGTTTTTGTAACTACTCAGGTAGGCACAAAGGGGCAAAAGCACATAGGCACAAAGATGAGGTAAAGCGGGAAATAGGCAAGATGCCTCTGTGCCTGGGCAGTTACCAAGTTTTTCTTTATCGTTTGTCCGATTCATGGGGCAACTTTTTTTCTCTTCTTGATAAAATCGTCAAACGCCTCTTTATAAAAATTTCCTTTTTTTTGAACCTCCGGTGAAATCCTTGAGTCGTAATGTTTCTTCCCCTCTTGAATTTCATCTTTTAAAAGCTCAAAGAATCGTCCCGACTCCAATCCCTCCTCGACCTTCTTTTTATTGTATAAAACGATGTCGGAGACGATGATTCTGGCCAATCGCCTCGCTTCTTCTTTTTCTTTTGCATCCGGATCGAAATCGGGCGACGGGGGAGGGGCCGGAGAAGGAGCCAGAGTCGATTCCAGAGTCGTGGTTTCTTTGAAATCAAACTTGTTCTCCTCTTTCAGCGGCGGTTCCTGAGTTTTCGAAAGTTGATTAAAAGAGGTCTCCTCTGATGGCCTGGAAAATGGGGGAGCCACTAAAAGCGATTCGACCGGCGGCTTTACCGGTGGGGGAGTGGTTTCTTCCGTCGTCTCTTCGCTCTTGTTTCCCGCAAGATGTTTGTGAATCCGGATCAAAAGATCGCTCTGAATTGCCTGCCGTTCGATATGATCATCGGCACCATAAAGAGAATTCGTTGCCTGTCGGTATTTACCGCTCTTATCATAGATGGAAGCCAACAGAATCACGATCGTCCCCTTTAATTTTGGATCTTTCTTGATCATCGCGGCATAATCGCTTCCCAATCCCTCCGGAAGCCCCACGTCAATCAACGCCACCGCCGGGCGATGCCGATAGAGCAACGGAATCACCTCTTTTCCACTCGATGCCTCGATTGCCTCAAAACCGGCCCTGGAGAGAACTTCTTTGATCAGCTCCTTGGTCCCCTCTCCGTCAACCGCGATCAAAACTTTCTTTCGTCCAATATCAGGCAAAGGATCTCCGTTTGGAACCGTTTCCATCGGTGACGGAGAAACGGCGCTTTTTCCCGGAGAAGGAGGATTAGGAAGCGGCGTCCGTTCGGAAAGATGGGGGTTCGATTCCGATAAGATCTCGATCACCACCTTTGCCTTCAAGATTGACCGGCAACCGCGGCAGACCAAGGCCGTATCTTCATCCAAATGTTTCACGTCCAGGGGAAGACTCAATTGACATTTCGGACAAATAACATTCATGCGCGACTCCTTTTAAAAAACCTGGGAAGGAAAGCCAGGGATTGAAAAGCCGATTCCAGCTCCTCGATCAAACCCTCCTCGTTCCAGGGAACTAAAGCTTAAAACGAGATATTTCCTCTTCCAGTTGCTTCGATTGTTCGATCAACTCCTCGACACCGAAACCGACCTTTCCAACCGTATCGATATTTTCCTGCGTCACCTTCTTGATCTGCTCGATCGCCTGCATGATCTCTTCGCTTTGGATTTTTTGATCGGAGGTGGCGCCGGCGATCTCCTGGGCAAGACGCGAAACCGCATCGACCGTTTCGGTCACCTTCTTAATCCCTTTGGAATGGGCCATGACGGCCGACTGTAATCCATGCGTGATCGACTTCATCAGGTGGGTCGCTTCGATGATCTTCTCCGAGCCTTGACTCTGCTCGCCGGTTGATCCGGCGATTTGCCGGACGATTTGGGTCACCCGCTCCATCGACGTCATCACCTGATGGACCGCCTTTGACTGCTCTTCCATCGTCGTGCCAACCAACGTCACTCGCCGGCTCGAATGATCGATGCTCTCGACGATCCGGCCGAGCGCTTCCTGCGCCGATTTCGAAAGGAGCACCCCCTCCTCGACCCGGGTATTTCCAACCTCGATCGCCGCAACCGCTTTTTTCCCCTCGGTTTGCAACGCCTTGATGATCTCATGGATCTGGTGGGTCGAACCGGCGGTTCGCTCCGCCAACTCCTTAATCTCATTCGCCACCACGCTGAACCCTTTCCCATGTTCTCCGGCCTGAGCCGCGATGATGGCGGCGTTCAGGGCGAGGAGGTTGGTCTGCTCGGCCACGTCGTCGATCACGTTGAGGATCCCTCCGATATCCTCGGTCTGCCTCTGAAGATTTCGGATGACTTGAAAAACCTCCATCGAATATTCCTTGATTCGGGTCATCCCCTCCATCGTCTGTTCGACCGTCCGTTTCCCGGTATCGGCATTCGTGCTGACCTCGCGTGAAAAGTCGACCGTTTGGAGAATGGTATCCCGCATCCCCTTGAGCGATTGATCCATTTCGATCATTGACGAGGAGGTTGTCTCCGCCTCCCCCAGGAGGGTTTCGACGTTTTCGTCTATTTTTTTCACCGCCGCCGACGTCTGCAAGATCGATGACGAGGTCTCTTCAACCGACGCATTCAGCACCGTCATATTCCTCGCGATTTCATCCATTGCAACGGCCATCTGTTGAATCGCCTCGGCGCTTTCCTTGGCGGTGGCCGCCAGGCTCCCACTCGTCTCCGCGACGCTCCGGATGCCAAGGTTGATCTGATCGATCGAGACCGACGTCGCCTCGATCGCATTTGTCTGTATTTCGGCCCCTTTCATGATTTCCTGGTTTCCTTCCATGAGGCCGTTCGCGGTCGAGGAGACCTTTTTGGCCGCGGTCAGAATTTGAGAAATGAGTCTGGAGAGTTTTTCAGCAAAGAGGTTGAATCCACCCGCCAATTTCCCGATCTCATCGCTGCTCCGGACCTCCAGACGTTTGGAGAGATCCCCCTCCCCCCCCGCGATGTCTTGAATCCGATCCGAAAGCTGAACGAGCGGTTTCATCGCCCATCGGCTAACCGAAATTTTCAACAAGATCCCCGTCGCCAAAAGCGTTCCCAATGAAATAAAGAAAAGGTCTCGTTTCTGATCGTGGAGGTTCGTCTCCATTTCTTCCATCGAGGTCGAGATCATCAAGACTCCTCGAAGCTTGTGGTCAGAGCCGTGGCAGAGGAAACAGCGATCCAAATTCGGGAGCGGCTTCAGATAGGTCATCACCTTTTTGTCGGAAATTTTTTCAAAGTAGTAGGTGTCCGGGTCGGTGGGGTTTTGAAGGTAATTCTCAAAAGCGGCCCGGAATTCGGAAGCGTCGGTCCCCTCCGCCACGTTTCGCGCTTTCTCTGGATGACCGGCCAGCCATTCGGGGCGGAGGCCCCCCGGAACCCGCGTTTTCACATCTTCCAAGGTCGTCATATCTTGGAACGCCTCCTCCGTGCCGTTTCCGGTTTTTCCGCGGACGATCTGAAAACGGATCATCCCCGGCATCTCTTTTAAGTCCTGAGTAAAATGGCGAACGATGTCGGCCCGGAAATTGACCATGCTTCGATCGATCGTTCGATGAACCGAGGAGGCAAGCAGCTCCGACTTTTCCCGTGTCTGTGTCACGGCATCTTTCTCCATTCGATTCGAGAGGAGCAGATAGAGGATCGCGAACCCGCAGACCAAAAAGGTCAGGATGATGGCGAGGATCTTCGCCTCGAGATGATCCGCCAGATACCCCCTTACCCACTTCATTTTTCCCCCCCGTTGAAAAAATCGGAATCATTCGTTTCCGGAAACAGTTTGACCGCGGCCAGATCGATTTCATTTTTATTTTCATCGGGCGATCCTCCGATCACCCTCAAAAGCCGTTCCGGGTCAAGCATCATCACCAGCCTCCCCCCGATCCGACAGACCGACTCGACCGCGAATCCCTTTGTATCGACACATCCGTCGACGGTTTGAAGCTGTTCGAGCCGGACGGTCAAGACCTCGTTGACCCGATCAACCGGCCATCCCATCTCCCGACCGTTGACCGCCAAAATAAGGAGATGTTTCGGAGGAACCTTCCGCGGCGCACCCCGTTTCAATTGATTTCGAAGATCGATGACCGGAATGACGGTTCCCCGCAAATCGATCATCCCTTCCACCCCGGCACGTGCCCCTGGAAGAGGATGAACCTTCTTCGCATACAAGATCTCCTTGATGAACTCAATCGGAACCCCATATTCCTCTTCCGAGAGGGAAAAACGGATGATCTTCTTCTCCCGATTTTCCCCTTGACTGAGATCCTTTTTGGTCCCTTGACCTTTCGAAATCATTCGTGTTTTCTCATACCTTAAAACCGTCGATCTCATCTTTTAAAAGTCGGGCCTGTTTCGCCAACCCCTCGATGGCCAGATTCATCTCCAAGGTCATCTGGTTATTCACCTGTGTCACCTGTTCGATTTCCAGGATCGATTTAACAATGATCTCGCCCCCCTTTTGATGCTCATTCATTCCACGGCTGATCTGTTGAATTCGGAGGGCAATGTTCTCCAAGGCGTTGCTGATCTGTTTGCTCCCATCGGCCTGTTCCTCGGTCGATAACTTGACCTGCCGGGTGATCGTCCTCATTTTTTCAGACGCCGCGGTGATATCATCGATTCCTTTTTGTTGCTCCTGCATCGCGAGATGAATCTGGTGGACCATCGCACTCACTTTCTCCATCGCTTGGGCAACCTGGTGAACCGCCTGAACCTGCTCATTCGTCGCCTTCTCGATCTCCCGCGACATCACAGACGAACGTTTTGAACTTTCAAGAATCATGTTCAACAGTTTGCGGGCGTTGATCGAGAGAAGGACCCCCTCTTCGACACTCTTTGCCCCTTCCCGGATCGAAACCACGGCATCCTTCGCCTCGGATTGAACGTCCCGAATCAACTGGGCAATCTCTTTTGTAGAAAGGCTGGTCCGATCGGCGAGATTCTTGATCTCGCCGGCAACAACATCGAATCCCTTTCCCTGTTCACCCGACTGAGAGGCCAGAATGGCGGCGTTCAAGGCGAGGAGATTCGTTTGCCGCGTCACCTCGTCGATCACCGTGAGGATTTTTCCGATCCGTTCGGCCCGTTCATCCAATTGATTGATCACGCCGGCCGATTTTTCGACCGTCTTTCTGATCTTTTCCATTCCTTTGATCGTTTTCTCGATCGCCCCCACCCCCAGATCGACCGCATCCCGGCTGACTTTTTCGGTCATTTGAGCCGACTCCCGGGCATTTCTTTCCACCTCCCGTATCGACGCATCGACTTCATTCATTGAGGCGGTCATCTCGACCACGCTCATTGACAGAGAATCGATATGCTCGACCACCTCCCTTTCCGAGTTTGACATCTCAAGAAGGGCGGAAGCGGTCTCCTCAACCGAAGTGGAGAGAATCGTCGTATGATTCGCCACCTGATTGATCGCGGCGCTCATTTCAACCAGTGACGAAGAGGTTGCTCCCGCCGCGGTGGAAAGCCCCTCGATATTCTCCGCGATACTCTTCACCGAAGCGTTCATCTCCTCAATCGAAGAGGAGGTCTTCTCCGCTCCTTGGGCTTGTCGGAATCCCCCATCATTCATTTTTTTAGCGTTCATAAAAATAAGGCCGGTGGCGTCCGTGATCTCTTTCATCGTCTCCCGTATCCGCCGGGTCGTCTCCGTATACCGGACCATGATTTTTGAGAGGAGGTTTCCGAGCACTCCCACCTCGTCTCCGGAGACAACATCGATCTTCTCCCGAAAATCGCCGTCTGACATTTTGACTGCAACCTGGATGAGCCGCTCCAACCGGTTCATCATCGTTCGGTTCCATACCAGTGAGATCCAGAGTCCCGCCATCATCCAACCCCCTAAAAGGGAAAGAGAGAGGAAGAGAAGCCGCCTCGATTCCGATTCAACCCGCTTCAAAGAAATTCCGACCCGAACGACCCCCACCCGATCGCCTTCGTGGGATTTCATCGATACGAGACGGACCGGTGCAACAACGTCATCGTGGTTCCCGGTTTTACTTTTGTACCGATAAGCTGTCGGTTGAACAGCCCGGAGGGCCTGTAATGATAATGGATCCGCCAGAATCTTACCGTTTTCTCTGGGGTCGGAGTGGATGATCACCTTTCCCTCGCGATTCAAGACGGCGACATAGGCGATGTCCGGTTCATGCGCCGCGCCAAGGAGAATCTGCCCGAGAACTTGCTTGTCTTCGATCGAAACAGCAAAGGCGCCGTTCGTCGCGATGGTGTTCGCCAAAGCGAGACCTCTTTTTTGAAGCGTCTCCTCAAACGCGTTTTTCACCTGAATGAAGATTGTCAGACCGATCGTCCCGGACATCATAATCGTAAATATACTGAAAAAAAGAATCGATTTGACCCGGAGTCCCCGCTTCCATTCCCTCCGGTTCGCCGAATCGTCTCCTTGCATGCCCCCTTGATTCTCCATCTTTTAGTCGATCCGCAATGACCGATCGACATCCAATAAAATGAGCAGTCGGTCTGAATGCCGGGCGGTCTGCTTAATCCGTTCGGCTTTATCAGCGGCGATTCCGGAGGGAGGCGCTTCGAGCGACCGGGTTGAGAGCCGAACGACACCGTCAACCCGGTCGACCCACATCGCCGCCCTCCCGTTTTCGGTCTTGCAAATGATGAAGCGATTCTTCACCCCTTCAACAAAGGGAGGCAAACCCAATCGGACGTGCATATCAAAGACCGGGATGACGTTTCCCCGGAGGGTAATGATTCCCTTGAGGCAAGGGAAGGTCCTCGGAACGGGGGTGATTTGGGTCGATTTGGTGATCTCCTCAACGGCATGAATATCGACTGCGTAGATCTCATTGGCAAGCTGAAAGGTCAGCAATTCGATCTCTTCTTCCCGGCTCTCCGAAAGATCGACCCCGTTTTGACCCTGACTCTCTCCACCGGGCGCGGGACCGCCTCCTCCAGGCACGAAGGGGGAAACCGATGGTGTATCGACTGGATCACTTTTTTCGCTTTCCCGTTTCCTTTTGCCTTTACCCGCCATTTGAATCGATCCTCTTGCGTCGCTCTTTTACCTTTTCAGCCGCCTTACTGATCGGGAATCCCTCGTCGGTCAGGAGTTTGACCTCTTTTAAAAAAAGGACATCTTCCTCGGTAAATTTCTTAAATATCTTTTTTCCATGAGGTTCGAGAATCGGACGGACAACGCCAATCAAAACCCAATAATCAAGCTGCCGATATGAAAGATCCAGCAATCCGCAGATCTCCTTTGGCCCCAACTTCTTTTGAGACCTTTGTTCTCTTCCATCCCCCGCCATTGCACCGGGTGAATATTCCATATCAAAACCCCATCCCACAGGTTTGTAAGAATGGGATAACTACATTGCAAGGGTCATGCCTCTTGATCAAAAAATGTATTCCACCCGAAATCACTGTAGGAATGGGCTCTCTTTTTAAAAGAAAAATTTTTGGCCGACATAAAAATCCCAAATATGTAATGAGATACTCCCTATTTTAACAAAAAACGGCATTTGACAGGCTTGTGTTGTACCGGATAAATATCTCAAAAAGGAGTATTTTTTGAAAAGAAGATCTTTCTTGAAGCGAAGAATGACTGGGAGGGTATATTTTATATGGAGCGGTTGTGAGCCAATCCTTGGCCCGAGCTGGGTGATTGAGGCGCAAGCAGTGCAAGACGCGACGACGAGACGTAGCCAGCGGCTACGTTGAGAAGGAGCAGCGCAGCAATGCGCCGCGCACCGGGCTCCCAGCTCGGGAGAGGATTTACTTACAACCTCAGAGTTGGGGTTTGATGTGAAGGAAGACGTTCAGACAGCGGCCGAAGGAAGGAGGGTTCGATCGGATCGGGTCGAGACTCGGTCATCACGCCGAGGTTTCGACCGCTCTTTTATCTTTCCAGTGGAGCGTTTCCTCGACCAATGCGGCGACATCCAAAACCAGAACGGTCTGACCATTTCCAAGCTCGGTGGCCCCCGCAATTCCGGAAACCTCTTTCAAAACCTCTCCGAGTGGTTTGATGACGATCTCCTGCTGCCCCTCAATCGCATCAACCAAAAGCCCGATCCGCTTCTCGGCCAAACCGATGACAACCGCATAAAATCGATCATCCGAGGCCCCTTTTCCCTCCATCCGACTTCCTCCCAGGGCAAAAAGATCGGTCAAGCGGGAGAGAGAGAGGGTCTGATCCCTCAGTCGACAAACCTCTTTCCGTCCAATTGTCTCGATTTTTTTCGAAAAGATTTCAAAACTTTCCGAAACAGAGTTTAATGGAAGGGCGAAGTTCTCTCCGCCGGCACGGACGATCAAGGCCTTCATGATAACCAATGTGATCGGAAAGGTGAGTGTAAACCGGGTCCCTTTTCCGACCGCTGTCTCCACATCGACCAAACCGGAGAGCTTTGAAATGTTCTTGACCACCACGTCAAGCCCAACCCCTCTTCCTGAGATCTCGGTCACCCGCTCGGCTGTGGAAAATCCGGGGAGAAACAACAGATTGATTAATTCTCTCTTTTCATACTGCTTATCAGCGTGGACCAATCCCCGTTGAAGCGCTTTTTGATAGATCCGGGCGGTATCAATCCCCCGGCCGTCATCCTCGACTTCGATGACGACGTGATTTCCTTTTTGAACAGCGCGGAGGAAAATCGTTCCGGTCTCCGGTTTCCCGTTCCGGATTCTCTCTTCCCGGTCCTCCATCCCATGATCCATCGCATTACGGATGAGGTGGAGAAGGGGATCGGAAAGTTCTTCGACCATCGATTTATCCATCTTGGTCTCTTCTCCGGAAACAACCAGATCGACCTCTTTGTTTAGTTCCTTCGAAAGCTTACGGGCCATCCGAACCGTGCGGTCGAAGAGTTGTCCGATCGGGATCAATCGAATTTCGATCAGCCCCTCCTGAAATTCGCTTACCCGTTTGTCCAACATCCGGGAAGCCCTCAACAATTTTTCGGAGAGACCGGAGGGACCACTCTGTTCAATTAGTTTTTTGCTGATCTCGCCGACTTCGGCCTTGCTGGAAACAAGCTCCCCTACCATATTGAGAAGGGTATCGAGCTTACGAACATCGACCCGGACCGTCTGCATCATGCTTCGAAGCGATGTCTCCTCCTCCCGGATCGAACCGGTCGGCGGCAACGAGACAGGGGGCGGAACTGTTTCATTTATCCCCATTGGGATTTGATTCTCTTCTTTCTCTTTTTTTATCGAGATTTCTCGGACCACGATCCGATCCGAAGCAATCTCGGAGGACAAAGCGGCCCCCCCCGAAGGAACAGCAACGATCAAAATAAACCCCATTCCCCCTCCCAAAGAAGCGTCGACGGAAGGAAGGGTGGCGATCATCTCTCCAATTCGTCGAATCCGGGTGTTGAGCGCGGAGAGATCGGTGTCGAAGGTTTCCATCGGGAATCGCGCCTTGACCTCGAAAAGGGTGGAATGTAACCGGATATTCTCCGAAAGTCGGTGGCTTTCATACTCGGTGAGGACACTCCAGACGGTCGGATCGAGATCGATTTTTTGCTGCATCTCTCTCTCCCCCTCCTCGCCCTTTCCGTTAAAAAGGGCCTCGATCCGTTGTTCCATCGGGAGGGAATCCGGTTCTCCTTTTTCCGTCACGGCCGCTTTGATCATCCGCTGAAGAAAATCAACCCCGTCACTTAACGTCTCGAAGACGTTGGTTGTGAGGGTCAGCTTCCCCATTCGAAGCCGGTCCAGCATCTCTTCAAGGTGATGGCTTAGCCGGGAAACCTTCGCCAAACCGACCATGCCTGACATTCCCTTGAGGGTATGGGCCGCCCTGAAGATGGCATTGATGATCTCGGGGTGGACGTTGCTTCGATCGGGAAGGGCTTCGATTTGGCGCAGATTCTGATAAAGGAGTTCAATCAACTCCTCCGCCTCAGGGATGAACTCGGTGAAGGGGGATTCTTTTTTCTTTTGCGCCATGATTGCCGCTATTCTGGTTTTAACAGTTCTTTGACCGCCTGCTTCAGTTGATCCGGATCGAAAGGTTTGGTAATGTAGCGCCGAGCACCCAATGCCAACGCTTTTCGAATATCGACCTCTTCACGCTCCGTCGAAACAATCATCACCGGAATATTCCGATAATCCGGGTGGTTTTTAACAAAATGAACGAGCTCAAGACCATTGATTTCGGGCATGTTGATATCGATCAGCATCAAATCGAACGATTGCGTTGGAAGGGCTTTCAGCGCTTCAAAACCATTTGCCGCCTCGAAGGTTTCGATGTCATCCAGGGTTTCGATTGTCGAAATCAGAAGCGACCGGATGATAGCCGAATCGTCCACGACAAGCACGTTCTTTCGCACGCCCCCTCCCGAGGAAGGATCTACTCGCTGCCTCTCTGTCTGACTTCCTCCAACTTCCTCTCCAGTTTCGCCTTCCCCAATGCAACAGAAGCGACCCGGACGAATGCTTCCAACCCCTCGGTTTCCGAAATCGGAGTTTGATCGGGAACGTTGTCCCCGTATAAAAGGGCAATCACCTCTGAACCGTTTAGCAGGGGCGTTAAAAAGACCTCTTTCGGCCATTCTCCGCCGATCTGATCAATGAAATACCGATGCCATTTTTCTTGACCCAACGGTCCCTTATATACCTCCTTCTTCTCGATGATCTTTTGAAAAAGGGACGATTCGTGGAGAGCGATTCGAACTTCCCTGATCTTTTCATCCGCAGATTCACCTTCAAAGGAGAGGCCGGATTGCCCGAAACCAACGACATCGTCCCATCGAACCAGAAAAATAATGGCACGGTTCATGATCTCACTGGCAAAGCGAAGGAGAAGAAGGATCGCCTCGCTCCCGCTCGCGGGGCCGGAAAGTTCTTCGATCATGGAGGTGAGAAGGGCGAGATCTTTCCGGTTGGAACCTTGAGTGGAATCTCCCCGCGAACCTTCCACAAAATTGTGCCGATAAGTCAAACCCACCGACCCGTGCGTGATTATCCTTGATTCTTCCGTCGACTCCGAAGATTCCGGAAATGGCATTAAGGCGGGGTGAGTCACTTCATCATTCGTCTGTTCGGGAGAAGAAACTCCGGAAGGGACTCCTCCGTTCGATTCCGGGAAAAGGGAATTTTCCTTCTTTACATCGGGGTTGTATTCATCCTGGCGACGGAAAACCTCCATCATCAAAAATTCGAGGTGAATCCCCTCCCGCAAGAGGTGATCGTCCGAAGCGGGATTTCCGAGTTCGAAGTGGAACGCCCCATTCTTCCAGTTGAGAATATCCCGGACGACTTCGATAAGTTGGTTCCTTAATTGATCATCGAGCGTTTCTATCGAAATGGCTCCCATTTTTTGTAGAATCTCCCCAATGGGAACCTGCATCTCTTTGGTTTTTTGAATTTTAAGCGCTTTCTCCAATGCGTCGGTGGTGATGATCCCATTCTGAATCAAGGTATTTCCCAGCCGATGGACACCATCCGAAATCCCGTAGATCAACAACCCCTTATTGAAAACAAGCCTTGCCGTTCCTTCCTTTCGGATAATGGTTAAAATCCCAGACCGCTTGCTGAGGCTGATGATATGGAAAATATCGGACAAGCCGAGATCTTCCAGCCGTCCTTCAAGGCTCATTATCCACCACCTTAAGATTTCAAATCGAATTCGTACCGATAGGTCTCAATCACCGTGTTTGCGAGGAGTTTCTCGCACATCTCTTTCACACTTTTTTCCGCCTGATCGACCGGGCCGGGGGCCAGGGTCAACTCCAGGTATTTTCCGACCCGAACTTCTTCCACCCCTTTGAAACCAAGTACGGAGAGGGCATGTTCAATTGCCTTTCCCTGCGGATCGAGAATCCCCCCCTTGAGGGTGACATAAACCTTCGCGCGCATATTTTACCCATTCACAATCATTTTTTATTATTTTTGAACGGCATCGACCGCCGTCGCTTCTTCACCGCTTAAAACCCGCTTGTAAATCGCTTCGAGATGGCCGATGTATGCCTTGGCATCAAAGCAACCGTCAATCTCCTTGTCGCTCAGATAGCTCGAAACCTCCGGGCGGGCCAGAAGCGCCTTCTTGAAGGTCCCCTCCTTTTCGAAGACCTCCATCGCCGCCGCCTGAACAATCTCGTATGCCCTTTCCCGTTTCATTCCTTTGCCGATCAGGGAAAGCAGTACCTTCTGGGAAAAGATCGTCCCCCCCGTCCGTTCGAGATTCCGCTTCATTCTATCGGGATAGACAAAAAGACCGCTCATGATCCGGGTAAAGCGGGCCAACATGAAATCGAGAAGAATCGTGCTGTCTGGGAGAATAATCCGCTCTACCGAGGAGTGGCTGATATCCCTCTCATGCCAGAGCGGAACATTTTCAAGGGCGGCGTTTGCATGGGACCGAATCACACGCGCCAATCCGCAGATATTCTCGCACCCGATCGGATTGCGCTTGTGCGGCATCGCGGAAGAACCTTTCTGCCCCCTCTCAAACGGTTCTTCCACCTCCAGCACTTCGGTCCGTTGGAGATGTCGAATTTCAGTCGCGAATTTCTCAAGGCTGGTCGCAATGAGCGCCAGCGTCTGAAGATACTCGGCATGGCGGTCCCGCTGAACGATCTGGTTCGAAACTGGCTCCGGCTTCAATCCCAACTGTTTGCAGACATATTCTTCCACGGAGGGATGGAGATGGGCGAATGTCCCCATCGCCCCCGAGATCTTCCCATAGGAAACGGTCTCTCTCGCCTGCCGCATCCGGGCCAGATTCCGCTTCGTCTCCTCATACCAAATCAGAACCTTGAGACCAAAGGTAATCGGCTCCCCGTGAACGCCGTGCGAGCGGCCGATCATGATCGTTTCTTTGTGTTCCTCCGCCTTCCGCCTCAACACCGCCAGAAGCGCTTCGAGGTCTTCGATGAGGAGATCGGCGGCCCGGCGCATCAACACCGCCAATGCGGTATCAACGACGTCGGAAGAGGTCATCCCCCAATGGAGATAACGCCCTTCCTCCCCCACCTGTTCGGTGATGGAGGTCAAAAAAGCGATCACGTCATGTTTGACCGTTTTTTCGAGTTCATCGATCCGATTCGGATCGATCTTCGCCTTCAACCGAACGGTTTCAACAACCGATTCAGGAACCTCCCCTCGGCGAACCATCGCCTCACAGGCAAGGAGTTCTACCTGAAGCCAGGTTTCGTATCGCTTCTTCGGCTCCCATAAGGCGGCCATCTTCGGTCGCGCATATCGGTCGATCATGCTCTGTCCTTTGCAAGCGAATGGGAGGGGTTCCCGATCGACAATCCGTTTCGAATCTTCCGCTCCAGCGCCTTCGCCTTTTCAACATCCGCCACAACGAAGGTCAAATCGAGCGGACCGGGGTACTCCACCTCTTCCATCCCCTTCATAAAAGCATCGATCAAAAGCGGCATCTCCACCGAAGGGGGCAATGGCATCTGCAGTTCCACCGCCAACTCACCCGCGTGGAGACCGACCAGCGTCTCGGCAATCCTCCTTCCGACGAGGCCCAAGTCAAGACAGTCGTAGGCGGCGCTCCTTCCCAATCCGACCAGAATTACTTTGGAAATCTGCATCCGCTGCTCGGTTGCCAACAGAAGCATCTCCCCGAGTTTTCCGTTGATTTTTCCCTTCATCAACAGATTTGAAAAAACAGATCCATAGAGCCAGTCGATCTCGCCGGCCCATCCCCGCAACGGCCGAATATCCTCAAAACAGGGAACCGCCAGGACCTCCGTCCGCAATTTCGTGAGTTTTCCGGAATATACACCGATTCGCATCGTTTTCTCCCAGTGCTGGCTTTATACCTATCCCGTTCCTTCCGTCACCCCTTCCACCTCTTCCGATTCGAACGGCGCTTGATCGCGATAAACTCGATCGAGAATACCGTTGACAAATCCTCCCGAGTCTTCGCTTCCGAATTTCTTGGCGATCTCGATCGCCTCATTGATCGTCACCTTGGGAGGAATGTCTTTCAGGTAAAGGAGTTCAAATATGCCGAATCGAAGGATATTCCGGTCGATCGCCGCCATCCGGTCCGGCGACCAATGTTGGGCATATTTTTCGATCGTTCGATCGATCTCCGGAAGATGCTTGACGACCCCCTGAACCAACAACTCCGTGAAACTCTTGATCGAAGGGGACGCTTCATTCTCCGTCCAAAACGACGGGGGAATCGTGATCGGCTGGCCTGTAAAATCGACCTGAAAAAGAAGTTGGAGGGCGAGCTCTCTTGCCTTTCGTCTAAAACTCATCATTTACTTCGCTCGCTATGTGAATTTAGTTTTCGATATAAAGAAGCCATCTCGACCGCCGCGGAGGCCGCCTCCGCCCCTTTGTTGACCTCGTCTCCCGCCCGGGCCATCGCCTGCGCCATCGTCTCGGTCGTCAAGATCCCAAAGATGACCGGGAGTTCCAATTCGAGTGAAACCTGCCCGATGCCGCGGGTCACTTCGGTGCAAATATAGTGAAAATGAGGGGTCTCTCCTTCAATAACCGCGCCCAAACAGATCAGGACGTCGAACCTCCCTCCTCGCCCCAACCGCTTGGCCGCTCCGGGAATCTCAAATGCCCCCGGAACCTCAACGACCTCGATATTTTCTTGCCGGACTCCCCGCTCGTCTAAAACGCGAAGGGTCCCTTTCAACAGTCGATCGGTAATCGATCGGTTAAACCGGCTGACGACAATGCCAATCCTGGATTCAGACCCGTCGGATTCCCCCTCCCATCGTCGAATCATAGATTCCAAATCTTACCAAATCTTGTCAATCTTACCGATTTTCAAAACAGTTCAGACGTTATCGAGCATATGGCCCATCTTGGTCTTCTTGGTTCGGAGATAGTGAACGTTCTTCTCGTGCGGCTCAATTTCGATCGAAACCCGCTCGACCACCTCCAGACCATACCCTTCGATGCCGACAATTTTCCGTGGATTGTTGGTCATCAGCCGGATCTTTCGCAAGCCCAAATCGACCAGTATTTGCGCCCCGATCCCATAGTCCCTGAGATCGGGCTTGAAACCGAGCTCCAGATTCGCCTGGACAGTATCCTTTCCACCGTCTTGCAGGCGATAGGCCTTCATCTTGTTCACAAGACCGATCCCTCGACCTTCTTGATTAAGATAAAGGAGAACCCCGTTTCCCTCTTTCTCGATCCGGCTCATCGCCGCATGGAGCTGTTCGCCGCAATCGCACCGCGTTGAGGCGAAAATATCTCCCGTGACACAGCCGGAATGGACTCGAACCAAGATCGGCCGGTTTGGATCAATGGTTCCCTTGACCAAAGCGATATGAACCTCGTGATCGATCTCATTTTGATATGCAACGGCGTTGAAATCGCCGTAGGTCGTTGGAAGATGCGCATCGGAGACCCGATGGACCAACGACTCCCGCTTCATCCGGTATTCGATCAGGTCTTTGATCGTCACAAGTTTCAAACCGTGCCGTTTTCCGAATTCGATCAGGTCGGGAAGACGCGACATCGTTCCATCTTCATTCATTATCTCGCAGATCACCCCGGCGGGATAAAGACCGGCAAGGCGCGCCAGGTCAACCGATCCTTCCGTTTGGCCCGCCCGTCTCAAAACCCCCCCCTTCTGGGCCCGAATCGGAAAAACATGGCCCGGGCGGACCAGATCATTCGGCCCGGTCTTGGGGTCGATTGCCGTCAAGATGGTGGCGGCCCGGTCTTTCGCGGAAATACCGGTGGTCACCTCTTTTCGAGCATCAATGGAAACGGTGAAGGCGGTCCCGAACGACGCGGTATTTTCCCGAACCATCGGCGGTAATTGAAGCGCATCGGCCCGCTCCTCGGTCAACGTCAAACAGATCAGACCGCGACCATGGGTCGCCATGAAATTGATCGCTTCGGGGGTCGTTTGATCCGCGGCGATGACGAGATCCCCTTCGTTTTCGCGGTCCTCATCATCGCTTAAAATGATCATCCGTCCCTGTTTTAAGTCGGCGATCGCCTCTTCGATTCGGTTGAACGGCATCTCTTCTATCTCTTTAATATAACGAATAAAATCAGGTAGGATCGAATGTAAATATATAAGAAAGACAAGGTCTTGTCAAACAAACCGCTTGTTAAATACCGCTCGCGGATGCCACACAAAAACGGGGCCTGCCCTCTTTGGGCAGGCCCCGTTGATCGGACGGCTCCGATTAGACGTCGTAATAGAGGAAGAACTCGTACGGATGGGGCCGAAGCCGCATCGGATCGACCTCCTTGTTCCGTTTATATTCAACCCAGGTCTGGATAATATCCTCGGTGAAAACATCCCCTTTGAGCAAGAAGGCATGATCAGCCTCGATGGCGGCCAGAGCCTGGTCAAGGCTTCCCGGCATCTTCGGAATCGCCGCAGCCTCCCGTCCCTTCAGTTCGTAGAGATCTTTTTCCATCGCCTCTCCCGGATCGATCTTGTTTTCGATCCCGTCGAGACCGGCCATCAACATGGCGGCGAATGAAAAATAGGGGTTGCAGGCCGGATCGGGGAAGCGGACCTCAATCCGCTTCGCCTTCGGATTATTGGAATACATCGGGATCCGGATCGAGGCGCTCCGGTTCCGGCTCGAATAAGCCAGATTGACCGGGGCCTCAAAACCGGGGGTCAGCCGTTTATAGGAGTTGGTCGTGGGATTGGTTAAAGCAGCCAGCGCATGGGCATGCTTTAAGATCCCGCCGATGTAGTAGAGGCACATTTTGCTGACGCCGGCATATTCATCTCCGGCGAAGAGCGGTTTCCCTTTTTTCCAGATGCTCTGATGGGTGTGCATCCCGGAGCCGTTGTCGCCAAAGAGCGGCTTCGGCATAAAGGTGACCGTCTTGTTATAGCGTTTGGCCACATTCTTCACAATGTATTTGTAGAGCATCAGCTTGTCGGCCATTTTTACAAGCGAGTCGAAGCGCATGTCAATTTCCGCTTGACCAGCCGTTGCCACCTCATGGTGCTGTTTCTCGACCCAGATGCCGGCCTTTTCCATTTCACGGACCATTTCGGCTCGGATGTCTTCCTGGCTGTCGATCGGAGAAACCGGAAAATAGCCTTCTTTGTTTCTCGGTTTATACCCGAGATTGGCTCCCTCTTTTCCGGAGTTCCAAATACCCTCTTCCGACTCTATGAAGTAATACCCCGAATGCATGTTCTGGTCGAAGCGGATGTTATCGAAGATAAAAAACTCCGCTTCCGGACCAAAATAGGCGACATCTCCAATCGCTGTTGTTTTCAAATAGGCTTCTGCTTTTTGGGCGATATAGCGAGGATCTTTCGGATAGAGTTCATTCCGGACCGGATCTTTAATGTTACAGACAACCGAGAGGGTCGGGATTTTAGTGAAGGGATCCATGATTGCGGTGTTCGGATCGGGAACGGCGAGCATATCGCTGTCGTTGATCGCCTGCCACCCGCGGATGCTCGACCCGTCGAAGCCCGATCCGTCCTCAAAAATGTTTTCCGTGAATTCATTGATCGGTGTGGCGAAATGCTGCCAGCTTCCGAGAAAATCAACGAACTTAAAGTCGACCATCTCGGCCTTGTTTTTCTTTGCAAACTCCAATACTTCTTTGGGTGTCATATCTTCTCCTTTCCTTCCTTTCTTTTGATTTTTTTGCCTGATTTGCCTGATTTGATGGGTGATCCTTCCTTTTTTGTTGCATCAAAAAAACCCCGATACCGATTGGTAATCGGCATCCGTCGGTCTTTTCCCAAGGCCCGTGGGGTGAGTTTGATCCCGACCGGGGCCTGCCTTCGTTTAAATTCCGACAAATCGACCATCGCGATCACCTTCGCCACAACCGCCGGATCGAACTTCATCGAAACAATCTCGTCGAACGATCGGTCCTCTTCGACATATTTCTTGAGAATCGGATCGAGGATCTCGTAAGGGGGAAGAGAATCCTGATCGGTCTGATTGGGGCGCAGCTCGGCGGTGGGAGGACGGCTGAAAACCCTCTCCGGGATGACCGGTTTCCCCTTCTTGTTTCTCTCCAAGGCCAATTCGTAGACCAAGGTCTTCCAGACATCCTTGATCACCGCGAATCCCCCCGCCATATCGCCATAGAGGGTCGCATATCCGACACTCATTTCACTTTTGTTGCCGGTCGTCAGGACCAGCCAACCGAACTTGTTCGAAAGGGCCATCAGCAGTTGTCCGCGAATCCGGGACTGGAGGTTCTCTTCGGTGATGTCGGCCGGAGCATTTCGAAACGTGTCGGAAAGAAGAGAAAGGTAGGTCTGAAAAGGAGGCTCGATCGAAAGGGAGATCAACCGAATTCCAAGGCCCTTCACCAGAGATTCGACATCTTCCTTGCTTTCGTTGGAAGTGTAGCGAGAGGGCATGAAGACGCCGATGACATTCTCTTTTCCGAGGGCATCGACGGCAATCGCCGCGGTCAAGGCGGAGTCGATCCCCCCGGAAAGACCGATCACCCCTTTCTTAAACCCGTTTTTAAGAACATAATCGGAGAGCCCCAGAACGAGGGCGCGGTAGATCTCGTCGAGTGGGGGAAGCGGTTCTTCCCTCGGCGGAAGAAGCGGTTCCGGGCTTCGCGTTTTTCTTAAACTTTCCAAGAAATATTTTTGAACCTCCGAAAAGTCATGGATTAACTTTTCTTTTCTTCTACGAGGATCGTGAAGCCGGGCTTGAAAAACGGTATCGACCGAAAGGTCGAACATCAGAAGCGATTCCTGGAATTGCTTCCCACGGGCCAACAACTCCCCTTTTTCGTTAAAGGCAACGCTCCCCCCATCGAAAACCAGTTCATCCTGCCCTCCGACGAGATTGACATAGGCGATGATCACGGCGTTGTCCCTCGCCCGGGTGGCCAACATCTCTTCCCGGAAACGCCCTTTTCCGGCGTGATAAGGAGAGGCATTGATATTCACGATCACTTCCGCCCCTCCCCCCAACGCCTGCGCATAGGTCGGCCCTTCCGGATACCAGATATCCTCACAGATATTGACCCCGAGTGTCACCTCGTTGAGGATAAAGACCGGCGCCTCCCTCCCCGTTTGAAAATAGCGGTCTTCGTCAAAAACGCCATAATTAGGAAGATAGTTTTTATGATAAATGAACCGGACCTCGCCGTCGTGGATCACCGCGGCGGCATTGTAAATGTCTTCGTCCCGGTCGACAAACCCGACGATCGCCGTGATTCCTCGACACCCCTTGGCGACCTTTTGCAAGGCGTCGAGGTTATCCTGGATAAACGAAGGCTTTAAGAGGAGGTCCTCCGGGGGATAACCCGGAATCGAAAGCTCCGGAAAAGCGATCAAATCGACCTGCTTTTCCCGGGCGGCCGAAACCGCCTCGGAGATCTTTCGAACATTCCCGGCCAGATCGCCGACCGTGCTGTTGATCTGGGCCAAGGCGAGTCGAAGGGTGCGCATTCTTCTCCAAAAAACGCCTTGCAATCACCGCTTCAACCGATTGCAAAGACGGCACTGCCTGATGAGGATCAAAAAGAAACGGCGTCTTCTCCGTTCGGAGAAGACGCCGTTGTCTTCGGAGACATATCAGCCATACCTTATGTTGCGAAGCTTTTATCACATTCAAATCGGGCTGTCAAGGACAAACCCTTTCCCGATCATGCAGGGGGGACGATCACCCATCTTTTCGCTTTCCTTCCGGAGGGAAGTCTGATCGCGGCCCGGATCAACCTCTTGATGGCGCCGACCCGGATCTCTTTTTTCTCTTTGATGACAATGTATCTCACCTGTTTGCCGCTCCCTTGAAGGAGGCCCTCCGGATCGGGGAGAAACACTCCATATTCAAAGCCGAGTTTGACGCCATTTTTATGCGGGAAGATCCCGCAAAAGTAGCCGCTCTCCAGATGACGGTAGCCGATCCCGTGCCAAACCGGATAGGCCGTCTCGACAGCGTTGGGAACCGTCTCGATGACAAGCCGGCGGAGCCGCTCCGCCAGAGCACGGATCTGCGGAGTGTGCCCCTCCAGAATCTGCTCGGACTTTGTGATGGTCGTCGATGCACGATCACGGAAATGCCTTTTCATCGAGAAAGGTTCCTCCCGGCATCCGTTTTTGTCTCCACCTCCTTCCTACTATCGGCCCTTCTCGCCATCCCGCATCCAGGGGGGATGAAGCAACGCGATTCGCGAATAGACCGGACAGGAGGGATCGTGCGCCCCCGGGAGATAGCCGGTGCTGAGCAGGAATTCTCCGACGATCTCCCCGCCGGTAAAAAGGAAGGTCTTCTTAAAGAGGCCAACCCATTCGGCCTTGCTTCGGGGATGGTGGCGATCCAGCCAGGCGGAAAACGAGCCGTCACGTCCCTGTATTTCGACGATGCGCCGCGCATTCTCGATGGCGGCGTTCACCTTGAGGCGGTTTCTCACGATCCCCGCGTCGGCCAGCAGACGCACCCGGTCCTCTTCTCCGTAACCGGCGACGGTCTTGAGATCGAATTGGTCAAAAGCGCGCCGGAACGCCTCCCGCTTTTTAAGGATGGTCAGCCAGGAAAGGCCGGCCTGATTGATCTCCAGGACCAGCCGTTCGAAGAGGGCACTCTCCTCCCGAAGCGGAAAGCCGTACTCGGTATCATGATAGGGACCGTGAAAGGGATGGGAAAGCGAAGCGCTGCAGTAGCCGCTCATCGGATGAGCCTCCTTCGATCGTCGTCGATAAAAGGGGCCGCGAGAGGGGCGAACCCCTCCCACGGCCCCTCTACTACATCTTCCCTTTCGTTTGCCAGAGGGCCAGGACCGCATCGGTCGGATCGGCGATGACGCAGAACGATCCATACCCTGGAATTTCGGTCACCTCTTTTAAAACCTTCGCACCGAGAGAGGCCGCCTTCTTCATCGAGACCTGGACATCCTCGACCAGAACATAGGCCATCCAGTGGGAAGGAGCCCCCGGGACGGGGTTCTTCATCATCCCACCGCCCACCCCTTCCCCGACTTCGATCATCGTGTAGTTCGTCTCGGCATCTTCTTTCAGTTTCCAGTCAAATAACTCTTTGTAGAACTTTTTTGCCTTGGCGACATCTTGCGTTTGTAATTCCACATGACAGAATGGGTTTCCCATTTTCATCCTCCTTTTTGGGTGGTGATTCAAAACCGTTTCTCGTTCTTACAAGAGGAGATTACCCCAGGTCGGTGACAGCCGTCTGTCAGGAACGCTTCCGCGCTGCAGGGTGTGTCCGGTCTCGTCTGTCCTCCAACGATCATTAGCCCAATTGAGCTTCTCTTACCAGCGGAATACAAGGGGCAAGTCCGGACGGAAGTCGGCGCGGCGCCCCTTCCGGTTTCCATCAAACAGCACTTCGATCAGATACTCCTTGTCGGTCTGAATGGAAACCAGACCTGCCCGGACAACCGCTTCTCCCGCAACCGAAAGCGGCTGCGCAGCAGGAAGGGTCAGCCGCGTGTCGGCGCCGACATCGATCACCAGCGGGTCGGGCAGATAGGACGGCCGGTACTTCCACGCCGGAAACGGCGCGTCTGGGCGCTCCGGATTCCCGACATAGAAGCCGTATTGGAAGAGGTCACACTGAACTCTCTTCCTCCGGTGTATTTTCTAGTGGCAGGGATCTACGCCGGATGCGCTTTTTTTCTATGACGATGATGGAGTCGGGCAGTAGTGTGTCCGGAATTGTTTCGAAGGTCTGTTTCAGGCGCTCCAGCGACTCTTGTTCGCTGTAGTCCCCTCCACGAAAAAGAATCAGACCAGGTCCGGTTGCTTGTGTCATCGCGAGAAGCCGGGGATAATCGAGATCTGCCGTGATGACGATCCTTTGTTCACTTTGGGCACGTTTCATGATCTCAGCGTCTGGAGCGCGATGCAATCCTATGTTGGAGGCATGCACGGCATCGTGGCCCTGTTCTTTCAGCCAGGCGGCCAAGGTGGGTGACAGAGGCATATCGATGAGGAATTTCATCGTGAGAATTCCACGGTTTCCTCTTCAGCCAGATACGCGGCATAGCGCAACGCTTCGTCAATGTCTTCCGCTTCCAGATAAGGATAGGCCTGCAAAATCGATTCTTTTGTTTCTCCTGAGGCGAGAAGACCCAGCAATCGTGAGACCGGAAAACGAAACCCTCGAATACAGGGTTTTCCGGTGCAGACATTCGGATCAATAGTAATGCGCTCGAACTTCATTCGTTTTTACCTCCCACGATGATTCCTCTTTGAGGCGCAAGTTTTTCTCTAGAACGGAAGCTTACCAGAAAAGGGGGGGGCGATGCCAGAAATGAGTTGAGGGTACGAAGAGTGTCTTCATTCAGAGGCCCGCTTCAAGGCCATCGTCATCAGGCCGACGAACAGCAACTCGGCGGCCAACAGGAGGAACATCCATCCGTTCGCCGAGCCGTCCATCAAAATGCCGAAGAGCCTCCCTCCCGCGATCCCCGATAACACGATCAAGCGATGCCAGAAGGCCGGCACGGAGGGTGACCCGGTTGCGCGCACAGAGACCGAAAAAAAGACCGAGACCCAGCGCCGTGCCGCCGTAAGTGGCGCGCATGTCGGTCACGGCGCTGGGGGTGCCCGGGGCCGCCCCGGTCAGCAGCAGCGATAGCGCATTCGGTGCAGCGATAAAGCCGGCGCCGAAGAGGATGAAGAGCATTGCGTTGATCCATAGAAGCCTTACAGGGAAAGTCATCGATTCAGCGCCTATTGCCGGCCCGAGAACAAAGTCGCCTCGGGCTTTGTCGAGGGTCTCAACAACAAAATCCGAGTGATTCAGCGAAGGGCTTATGGGTTGCGCAACGAGGAGTATTTGCGTTTGAAGATCCTCACCTGTATGCTTCCGGAACTCTAAAAAGGGATAATCAATCCCACAAGGAGATATTTTTACCCACTCACTTACGCGAAGAGCCTTTAAACTTATTCCGATATATTTCCTTGATGGTTCCAATCAGGGTCGTTTGGCAATGAACCGACATCACATACCGATCTTCTTGATCACTTGTTCGATTGATCCGGAGGGTCGTTCCACTTTTGGATTTCGTTGTAAGATAACTGGGCGATCCCCATTTGAGGGTCTCCTCTAGCTCCCCACCCCTTCTGTTGCAGAGGCGGTATTGAATATTCATTGGCGGAGAAACATCAACTTCGTTCTCATATTTCTCGGATAAGCCTCGAACACCGCGGCGACTTCCCGGTTTTCAAAACGCCTTTGTTTTCTCATTCGAAACAGCCGCCCTTTTAATCATTTCTACTCTGGTATTTCCAAGTATCGAGTGAGCAAGAGTCAATCCCATTTTTAGTTGAAATTGGTCTTGCGGTTCCTGGTGTGGC
>CAZOFJ010000007.1:0-67486 GCA_964579005.1 uncultured Nitrospirota bacterium | reverse complement strand
ATTTAAGCCGTCTTTTTCGGAGAAAATGGTTGGCATAGACATTGCTACTCTGATGCCCTTAGAAAACCAATACCGTAGGAGGATTCATCCGTGGCGGAAGAGGCTCGTGAGAAAGAAAAAGGGCAAGAAGGGGAAGCCCCCAAAAAAAAGGGGTTGCCTGTCAAGTGGATTGCGATCGGGTTGATCGCGGTCGGAATTTTTGCCGGCGGCGGGTTCTTTTTCATGAAAAAGGGGGGCGGAGAGAAGACGGCGGAGGCGAAACAGGAAGAGAAACATGCCGCCCCAAGCGAGCACGGCGGCGAGAAAGAGGGAAAAAAAGAGGGCAAAAAAGAAGGGAGTGCGCCGGGGGTGATTTTCGACCTGGATCCCTTCGTGGTCAACCTGGCCGACGCGCGCGAACTTCGATATTTGAAGGTGACGATCAAATTGGATTTATCGAAAGATGAAACCTCGCTTTTGACCGAGCGGATGCCCCAAATCCGTGACGCGCTGCTGATCTTATTAAGCAGTAAAGATTACGCAAGCATCCGGACCGTGGAGGGGAAGATGGAGTTGAGGGATGAAATCCTTCAGCGGTTGGATATGGTCGTGGGCAAGGGAGTTGTTAAAGGGGCCTACTTCACCGATTTTGTAGCGCAGTAGGAATTTACCAGCGAACGAACGAGAGCGTTGAGGGGGAGGCTCCATCGTTCACCCGCTCTTAGACATTCTAAGGAGGCTGAACACCGGCCGGCTTTGAGGCCGGTGGAGGGGGCGACGCGAGCCCCCTGAGAGAAAAACATGGCGGAAAAAATTCTATCTCAAGACGAGGTCGACGCCCTTCTCAAGGGGCTCGGCGGCGGGAAGGTTGATGTCCAGCAGCCGGCACAGCCGGTTTCCGGGATCCGGTCATATGATCTGACGACACAAGACCGGATCATCCGGGGCCGGATGCCAAGCCTTGAGATTATCAACGAGCGGTTTGGGCGTTTTTTTCAGGTATCGGTTTCCTCGACTCTTCGGAGGGAGGTGGAGTTCACGCCGGTTTCGGTCGAAATCGTCAAGTTCGGCGAGTTTATGAGGAAAATCCCGCTGCCCAGCAGCATCAGCGTGGTGAAGATGGACCCGTTGCGAGGGTACGTTCTCCTTGTGATCGACTCGGCGGTGATCTACCGATGGATCGACCTCCTTTTTGGAGGAAGCGGTCAGACTCATGTGAAGATAGAGGGACGTGACTTTACGCAGATCGAGCAGCGGGTGATCCGAAAGATCGTCGACCTCTTGTTGCAAGATCTTCAGAAGGCCTGGACCCCGGTGATTCCGGTGAAGATTACATTGGCTCGAAGCGAGATCAACCCGCAGTTCGCGATGATCGTCGCGCCGACGGAGGTGGCGGTGATCGCCTGCTTTAAATTGGAGATGGATGGTCAGGGAAAGGAGATCTTTCTTTGCCTTCCCTATCCAACGATCGAACCGGTTCGGGAGAAGTTATACGGCGGGTTCCAGAGCGACCAATTGGAGGTGGATCGACAGTGGACGGAGCGGTTTAAAGATCAACTGACCGGCACCTTCGTCTCGGTCGGTATTGAACTCGGCGCGGCGATGTTGACGGTGCGGGAAGTGATCAATCTGGCGGTCGGCGACGTAATCACGTTGGACAGAGGAACGGACGATTTTTTGGAGATGGCGGTCGAAGGAAGCCCCAAATTTTACGGGCGTCCGGGGGTGCATCACGGAAATCGCGCGTTTCAAGTTGTTGGTGTTCTCGATGAGGCGAAAAAAGTCGGCCTTACAAACCGGACGTGATTCCGGTCTGGGTTCTGGTGGCAGTTCCATTTTTTAGGCCATTGGCCGGAATTCTTAAACGGAGTGAAGATGGAAAATCAATCAGGCTTGGCACAAGAGGCCTCCGGAAAGGAGGCGAAGACGGCGACCTTTTCGCCGCTGGAACAGAAAGGAGCCGCACCGGCCGTCGGCAACCTCGATTTCATTCTTGACGTGCCGCTTCGTATCAGCGTCCACCTTGGGAGCGCAAAAATGTTGATACGGGATCTGCTTCAGCTCGGTCAAGGGTCGGTGGTCGAGCTGGAAAAGCTGGCCGGAGAGCCGATGGAGGTCTACATCGGTGACAAATTGGTGGCACGCGGAGAGGTCGTTGTGGTGAACGAGAAATTCGGCGTCCGGCTGACCGACATCATCAGCCCCGCCGAACGGGTCAACCAGTTGAGCAAGGCTTAGTTCGTCACCAGCAAGGAGAAGCGAAAAAGGATGGATCTCCTGTCGAATTTTTTCAAAATGATCGCCGCGTTGATCGTCGTTCTTGGGATCATGGCGATGATCACTGTGGCCGCCAGGCGGTTTCTCGGGGGCGGTTGGGGCGGGGGCCGTTGGGGCGGGTGGCGATCTCGACCGTTGATTCGGGTTTTGTCGGCGACCTCGCTTGGACCCAAAAAAGAGATCGCCTTGATCGAAGTGGGAAAGGACTATCTCGTCGTTGGAATCACTCCGACCCAGATTTCCCTGCTGACCCGATTGGACCGGTTGCCGGAGTCGCTTGATCAGAAGGAGGGGGGTCCGGTGAGATGAGACTCGGCAAGAGATTTGGAAGACTGTTCCTGGTCGGTATGGTTGGCGCGGTGGGTCTGCTGATCGGCGGGGGGGCCTCCCTTGTGGCGGCGGATCAGCGAGCGGAGTCGAGCGTAGGGAAGGGGGAGGCTCCATCCGGCTTGGCCGGTGGAGGGGGGAAGGTCGCTCCCCCTGTGGAGACCGCCTCGACCGGCGGACCGTCGTTGACCCTTCAGTTGGGAGAGGGGACTCCGCAGCAGATGTCGACAGGGATTCAGATCCTTCTTCTATTGACATTTCTCTCGTTGGTTCCGGCCATTCTGCTGATGGTGACTTCCTTCACCCGGATCGTCGTCGTCCTCTCTTTTTTACGGCACGCCCTGGGAACCCAACAGTCTCCCCCCAACCAGGTTTTGATCGGCCTCTCCCTCTTTTTAACCCTTTTCGTGATGTCGCCGGTGTGGCAGAAGGTGAATGCGGAGGCGTTGCAACCGTATCTCTCGCGGCAGATTGCTGGGGAAGAGGCGATCGGTCGTGCCGCCGATTCGGCGCGTGGTTTCATGCTCAAGCAGGTTCGGGAGAAAGACCTCTCTCTTTTCGCGGAAATGGCGAAGCTTCCGGAGCCGAAGGGGCCGTCGGAGATCCCGATTCATGTTGTGATCCCGGCCTTCATGATCAGCGAACTTCGGACCGCCTTTCAAATCGGATTTCTGATCTTTCTTCCGTTTCTGGTCATCGACATTGTCGTGGCGAGCATTCTCATGTCGATGGGGATGATGATGCTCCCGCCGGTGATGGTGTCGCTTCCGTTCAAGTTGATTTTATTTGTCCTGGCCGACGGATGGTATCTGGTGGTGGGGTCTCTGGTCAAAAGTTTTGCATAAAAAGGTAACTACTCAGGCCGCCCATCTTTTGCTCCATGGCGGCGTTGCTGCGGTGCTCGAATCCTCACGTATAGACACATACGCTGCGGTTCTGCGCTCCTCATGCCTTGCCCTGAAGCAAAATCTAGGCAACCTGAGTAGTTACTAAAAAAGAGGAAAAACATGACGCCTGAATTCGTGATTGAGATCGGTCAACGGACCATTGAAACGACGCTTCTTCTGGCGGCTCCGGTCCTTCTTTTCAGCTTGGTCGCTGGGCTGATTGTCAGTCTCTTTCAGGCGGCGACTCAGATCAATGAGGCGACGTTGACGTTTCTGCCGAAGATTCTGGCGGTGACGGCGGCCCTCTTGATATTTTTCCCCTGGATGTTGTCGTTGATCATCGGATTTACGAGTCAAATACTGGCGAATATCCCAAATTATGTGCGGTGAAGGATGATTTCGGTATATCCCTTTTTACAATATGAAAGCTCGTTCATGTTGATCCTTTTTCGCGTGACAAGCTTTCTCTCGGCGCTTCCGGTGATGGGGGGGCGGACCCTCCCGTCACAGATCAAGGCCGGACTGGCCCTCTCGGTGACCTTCGTCCTCCTCCCGATCGTTCCATTGGGTTCGCCGCCCGTCTCCCCTCCTTCGACGGTTTCGGCATGGGTGATCGGCTTGGCGGGGGAAGCGGTGATCGGGTGGACAATCGGGTTGGCGGTTCGTTTGATTTTCGCCGCCGTCGATCTCGGCGGGGAGGTGATGGGGATTCAGATGGGCTTTGGAATCGCCAGCGTGTTCGACCCGGTTTCCAACCGCCCGGTCCCATTGATTGGGCAATTCTACGTCCTCGTGGCGACCGTGGTTTTCTTCTCGATTCATGCCGATCGCCCGATCCTCCAGGCGCTCGTCCAAAGTTTCACTCTCATTCCTCCGTTGACCCTGTCGCCGGCCGCTCCGCCGGTCGGACCGCTTGTTCGGTTATCGGGACAATTGTTCATCCTCGGGATGAAGATCGCCGTTCCGGTGACGTTGACCCTCCTCTTGGTGAATCTCGCCTTGGGGATTCTCTCGCGGATTGTACCGCAGATGAACGTCTGGTTGATGAGTTTTTCAATAACGACCGGCTTGGGACTCTTCGTCATTGGGGCGACCCTCTCCTTTTTTGTTGCCCTGGTGCAAAACCAGATGGGGGGACTTTCGGAAACGATCGGAGCGTTGTTGAGAGCGATGAACAACCGGCGATCTGGATAAATGAATGGCTTCCGACGATCAGGAACGAACCGAACAGGCGACCCCAAAACGGCGTCAAGAAGCCCGAAAGAGGGGACAAGTTCCCCGGAGCAGGGAGATCCATTCGGCCGCGTTGATTCTGGGAGGGGGAATGGGGTTGATGATGGCGGCGCCGATGCTCTTTTCCGAGATACGGAAAAACATGTTGATGACCTGGAGCGGTTTTTCAGCAGTCCCGATGACGGAGACCGCGCTTTACCGATTGGCCCTCGACCAGATTTCAGGTGTTCTGCTTTTTCTCGGACCGATGATCGGGTTTCTTTCCTTCATCGTCGTCGCCGTCTCGATCGGCCAGCAGGGGTGGATCTGGAGTACCGAACCGCTTGCCCCCGATTGGTCACGGATCAATCCGATTACCGGAATCGGGAAATTGTTTTCTTTTCAGGCCGCGGGGGAGTTGTTCAAGACCCTGTTGAAGTTTATCGCCATTGGAGGGGTCACATTTCTGGTGATTCGCAGGACCCTGCCGGTGATATCGGTCGCGATCGGAGCGGAACCGGCGGAGATATGGAAGATTGCCTCTCAATCGATCAGGCGCTTGACGTTGGAGAGCGGGATTTTTATCGGTCTTTTGGGGGGTGCCGATTATCTCTTTCAGTGGTGGATGGTTGGGCGAAGCCTTCGAATGAGCCGGCAGGAGGTGAAGGAAGAGCACAAACAGACCGAGGGGGATCCGATGATTCGGGCCCGGATCCGGAGTGTCCAAAAGGAAATGGCCCGGAAACGGATGATGGCCGATGTGCCGAAGGCCGATGTTGTCATCACCAACCCGACAACCCTGGCGGTCGCCCTGGTTTACCGGCAAGGGGAGATGACGGCTCCCAAGGTTGTCGCCAAGGGGGCCGGCTTTATCGCGGAGCGGATCCGGGAGACCGCCCGCCTTCACGGGGTTCCGGTGATCGAAAACAAGCCGGTGGCCCGCCTTCTCTTTAAGACGGTCAAGATCGGCGATCCGATTCCGTCGAAGCTTTACCGCGCGGTCGCGGAGATCTTGGCATATATCTATCGGTTGCGCCGAACATAGGGGGCTGAGACAGAATGGCGGAAACAGTTTCACAGGAAAGACCGATCGGATCGTGGATGAAGAACGGGGATATTGTTCTGAGTCTCGGCGTCGTCGGGATCTTGATGTTGATGATCCTGCCGCTCCCGCGGGTTCTTCTCGACCTGCTCCTCGCGTTCAATCTGAGCCTGGCGTTGATCATCCTCTTCGTCTCGATGTATACGCTGCGGCCGGTGGAGTTTTCGGCTTTCCCTTCCATCCTTCTTCTGGTCACCCTCTTCCGCCTCTCGCTCAACATCGCGACCACCCGTTTGATCCTCCTTCATGGAAATGAGGGGGCGGATGCCGCGGGACAGGTAATCAAAACGTTCGGGAACTTCGTGGTCGGGGGAAACTACACCGTCGGCTTGGTCGTCTTCACCATCCTGATCGTCATCAATTTTGTCGTCATCACGAAGGGGGCCGGCCGGATCGCGGAGGTTGCCGCGCGGTTCATGCTCGATGCAATGCCTGGAAAACAGATGAGCATCGATGCCGATTTGAACGCCGGATTGATCGATGAGAAAGAGGCGCGACGGCGCAGGAAGGGGGTTTCCCAGGAGGCCGATTTTTACGGGGCGATGGACGGGGCGAGCAAATTCGTCCGCGGGGATGCGATCGCGGCGATCCTGATTGTTCTGGTCAACATCATCGGCGGATTGATCATCGGCGTCTTTCAGCAGGGGATGGGGGTGATGGCGGCGGCGCAAAACTACACCCTTCTGACGGTCGGAGAAGGGCTGATCGCGCAGATTCCGGCGCTGATCATTTCCACCTCCGCCGGTATTGTGGTCAGCCGCGCGGCGGCGGAATCGAACCTCGGGACGGAGGTGGCCCGTCAGATCTTGGTTCATCCCCGCGCGATGATGGGGGCGGCGGCGATCATCTTTTTGTTCGGCTTGGTGCCGGGGTTGCCTCACCTCGCCTTTTTGACGCTGGCGGCGGGGGTCGGATTTTTGGGATATACCGTGGAAAAGAGCCGGGATTCCGGAGCGGTCGAGGCGAAGGAGGCGGTGACCCCCCCCGCATCGGTCCCCGAAAAACAGGAATGGATCGTTCCGCTCGACCTGATGGAACTGAATGTCGGCTACGGCTTGATCTCGTTGGTCGACGAGGGCCAGGGAGGGGAGTTGCTCAAGCGGATCACGGCGATTCGAAGGCAGCTCGCCTTGGAATTGGGGTTTGTCGTTCCGGCAATTCATATCCGGGATAACCTCCAGATCAAGCCAAACGAATACCGGATCCTGATCAAGGGGGTGGAGGTCGGCCGGGGAGACCTCCTTCCCGGACATGATCTGGCGATGAATCCGACCGGGATCGACAAAGGGATTCCCGGTATTCCGGCAAAAGAGCCTTGCTTTGGATTGCCCGCCCTCTGGATCGCCGTGTCCGAGAGGGAGCGGGCCCGGATCGCAGGTTACACGGTGGTCGACCTCTCCTCGGTTGTCGCCACCCACCTGACGGAAGTCCTTCGGAGTCATGCCCATGAACTCCTGGGGCGTCAGGAAGCGCAACAATTGATCGACCAGTTTGGAAAGGAGAATCCAAAGGTGGTCGAAGAGTTGATCCCGAATCTGCTTCCGCTTGGCGGGGTGGTCAAGGTTCTTTGCCGCCTCCTCCGAGAGCGGGTGCCGATTCGCGATTTGAGGACCATTTTGGAAACCCTGGCCGATTTTGCCCCGACCACCAAAGATCCCGATCTCTTGACCGAGTCGGTCCGCCAGTCATTGGCCCGGACGATTACAAAACAGTATCAGACCGCCGATCAAACATTGCCGGTGATTGCCGTCGATCCGCGTCTCGATCAACGGCTGGCCGCCGCGATCGTTCAAACCGCGGAGGGATCGGTCCTCACCCTGGAACCGGCCTTCGCCCAGAAGATGCTTCTTCGGATTAGCCAGGCGTCCGAGCGGGCCGGCATGAAAGGCCATTCCCCCGTTCTTCTCTGCTCCCCGGTGGTCCGCCCTCATCTGAGGCGGTTGGTCGAGCGGTTTATCCAAAACCTGGCGGTCCTCTCTTCGAACGAGATCGTCGCTCCGGTCAAGATCCAATCGATCGAATCGATCGAGGTGACCGACGGCCTGGAAAATGGAGCGGCCACCCGTGCGAATTAAAAAATACGAGGTCTTCGAAATCAAGGAGGCCCTCCAAGCGATCAAAAAAGAGATGGGGCCGGAGGCGATGATCCTCTCAACGCGGGAGATTCGCAAGGGAGGGTTCGGTCTTTTCAGTCGACCGATGATCGAAGTGACCGCCGCCGTCGACCCGCCGAGTTTAATGGGTCCCGGGGTGAAAGATCAGCGAGCGGAGTCGAGCGTAGGGAGAGGGGAGGTTCCAACCGGCTCGGCCGGCGGAGGGGGGATGGTTGCTCGCCCTGCGCAAGAACAGGCAGAGGAGGGGGCGGAGGCGTTCGATGCGCTTTTAGAGGAGAGCGGCCGGCGGGGGGAGAGCGGTCCGGAAATCGGATTCATTCGGGAGGAACTGCGTGTGATCAGGGAGTCGATCGAAGCCTTGCGCATAGGGGCACGGCATGCCGTGCCCATCCCAGAGATGCATCAAAGAAATTTTTCCGACCTCCATCCGACCCTCACCACCCTTTCCGAAAGACTTATTTTGAATGGTGTCGATCGGGAGGTGGTTGACGATCTGATCGGGGTCATGCGGAAAAGGCTGAGGACGGAAGATCTTTGGAAAGGAGATTTTGTCGAGAACTATCTGAAAGAGATGATCAAGGGGATTGTCCAGGCGCCGATGGCAGGGGTGACCGGCCGGTTCCCCCTGCCGGGGCGCCAGAAGGAGCGGGATTCGGGTCGGGTGGTGGCGTTGGTCGGTCCGACCGGCGTCGGGAAGACGACGACCCTCGCGAAAATCGCCGCTCATCAATTCCGAAGAAAGCGAAAAGTGACCTTGGCGACGCTCGATACCTATCGGGTCGGGGCGATCGAACAACTGAAGATCTATTCCAAGATCATCGGGGCTCCGGTGGTCGTCGCGGAGGGACCCCTCCGCGAAAGGTTGGCGCGAAGGGGGGAAGGGGAGTGGATCTTTATCGATACCGCCGGACGGAGCCATCTGGATGCCGCCCGGATTGAGGAGTTGAGGGCGCTCGTCCGGTTCGACGTTCCGGTGGAGACCCACCTGGTTGTTTCGTCCAACACACGACCGAGCGACCTTACGGAGATCGTCGACCGCTTTTCGACGATCCCGATCGATTACTTTCTTTTCACCAAGACCGATGAGACGCGGAATCACGGATCTCTTCTGACAGCGCTGCGTAAGAAAGGAAAACCGCTTTCCTACCTGACGACCGGACAACGGGTGCCGGAGGATATCGAAATCGCCACCCCGAAACGGATCGCCGATCTGGTGATGGGCTGAAAGGAAGGGGCAAAGGCACAAAGGAGCAAAGCAAACTTTGTCCCTCTGTGCCTCTGAACCTCTGTGCCTGGTTGTTACGAAAGGAAGACGAATGGATCAAGCCGAAACATTGAAAGAATGGATGAGGGAAGATTCAGCGAAAATCAGGCCGGCGGGTTACCGACCGCCGCGGGTGATCGCGGTGACGAGCGGAAAAGGGGGGGTTGGAAAGACCAACGTCGTCGCCAACGTTGCGATCGCCCTTTCCCGATTGGGCCAACGGGTCCTGGTGCTCGATGCCGACCTTGGATTGGGCAACATTGATGTCCTTCTGGGGATGATCCCTCCGTATACCTTGGAGCATGTGTTGACCGGGCAGAAGTCGATCTCCGAGGTCATCGTCGAAGGGCCGGCCGGGATTCGGATCCTGCCGACCAGTTCCGGCACCGAAGCGCTGACCGCTTTGACGGCGGAGCAGAAGTTGATCCTTTTATCCGAACTCGATCGGCTGGAGCGGGAGGTCGATGTTTTCCTGATCGATACCGCCGCGGGGATCTCGTCGAATGTCATCTATTTTAATATGGTGGCGCAGGAGATCTTGGTGGTTGCCACGCCGGAGCCGACCTCCATTACCGACGCCTACGCGGTCATGAAGGTCCTCTCGCGCCGGTACCGTGAGAAGCGATTCCAGCTTCTTGTGAATATGTTCCGGAATGAGGAAGAGGCAAAAGAGGTTTTTCGAAAATTGAGCTTGGCGGCCGATCAATTTCTCGGTGTGGCCGTCGAGTTGGCGGGGGCCATTCCCCATGACGACTATCTTCGGATGGCGGTTTGCCAGCAGGCGACGGTTGTGGAGCGTTACCCCCATGCCCGTTCGAGCCGCCGATTTGTTGATTTGGCGAAAACCATCCTCCGTAAACCGGCCGAGTTGATCCCCAAAGGGAATGCTCAGTTTCTTTGGAGGACGCTCTTCACCGGGGATTGTGAAGCGCCTCCCGCTTCCGCTGGGGATCGAGAAGGGGGGGGAGTGCCAGGGTGAAACGGAGTTCCTCTCCCGTCGCGATCGACCCTGTCGCCGCGGAAAAATTGATGACCGAATTCGCGCCGCTTGTCCGGTACTTGGCGCAGCGGCTGGCATTTCGTCTCCCTCCCTCCCTGGATCTGGACGATTTGATCCATGCCGGGATGATCGGTTTGATGGATGCGATGGGAAAGTACGACCCGACCCGCGAGGCTCGGTTTAAGACCTATGCCGAATTTCGGATTCGAGGCGCCATGCTCGACGAGATCCGGTCGCTCGATTGGGTTCCTCGCTCCGTCCGGGAAAAGGGGAGCCTCTTCCATCGGACCTGTGGGAAACTGGAAAAGGAGTTGGGGCGGTCTCCCAGCGAGGAGGAGATCGCCGCGGCGCTCCAGATGGACGCCGCCGAATTCGATGCCTTTTTAACGCAGGCAAAAGGGATGACCCTTCTCCATCTGGAGGACATCGGTGTTGAAGAAGGGGAGGAAAAACGGTTTATCGAAGGGGTGGCCGATCCCGGCGCCGAGAATCCGCTCCTCTCGCTCCTCGGCCGGCGGTTTCGGGAAAGATTGACCGAGGCGATCAATCGGCTTCCGGAGAAGGAGCGGCAGGTGATCGCCCTCTATTACTTCGAGGAGTTGACGATGAAGGAGATCGGACTGGTTTTAAAGGTGACCGAATCGCGGGTCTGTCAGCTTCACGCCCAGGCGATTTTAAGGTTGAAGGGAAGCCTTGAAGATGGAAGATCATGACGGTTTTTTAGACGGATCGGAGGGGATCGAGTCGCCCCGGGAGTATCTGAAGAATGCCATTGAGAGTGTCCCGGTCGGCATTCTGATCCTTTCCGAGGAGCTTCGGATTCTTTCCGCGAATGCTTGTTTTCGAAAGATGATCGGCCGGCCTGATGCCGAGTTTCGCGGCCGGTCTCTGACGGAGGCCTTATCCATTAAGGAGCTACCGGCGATGATCTCCGAAGTGAGAGAGACCGGCCTCTCGCAGACGCGGGAGGTCGTCGACGCGGGGGAGAAGCACTTCCGGATGACTGCAACCTCGGTACGGTATACAAAAGAAGATCCGGCCCGGTTGCTCTTGATGGTGGAGGAGACGACGGAGCGGAAAAAAGAAGAGGTCCTGATGCACCGGATCTTAAATGCGGCGCAGGAAGGGGTGGTGGTCGCCGACGATCAGGGGACGATTACCTGGGTCAATCCCGCGACGGAACGGATGTTCGGATCAAGCAACGAGAAGCTGATCGGCCAACCGCTGGTCTCCATTATGCCGGAGCGTTACCGAGGGAAACATCAGGAGGCGTTCACCGCCTTTCTTGCCTCTGGAACGTCCACCCGATTTGGAAAGCCTCTCCGGATGGAGGGGTTGCGGAGCAACGGGGAAGTAGAGTTTCCGCTCGAGGTGATCCTTTCGGCGTTCAAGCAGGCGGATCGGTGGACGTTCACCGCTTTTTTCCGCGACCGGACGGAGGAGGCGATGGCGGAGGGGGCGATGCTCAAGGCATACGAGGGGCTCAAGACGGCCCAAGCTCACCTTCTTCAATCTGAAAAGATGGCTTCCATTGGTCAGTTGGCGGCGGGGGTGGCCCACGAGATCAACAATCCGGTCGGGTTCGTCAAGAGCAACCTGGGGACGCTGCGGGAGTATGCCGAGGATCTCTCCCTGCTGGTCGGGGAGTACGAAACCCTTCTCGCGGGGGTGGCGCGGGGGGATTCGGGAACCGTTTCAGCCGAGGTGAACCGGGTTCGCGAGTTGGCCCAGAAGATTGACGCCGGCTGGATCTTGGCCGATCTGTCTAAACTCGTGACAGAATCGCTCGATGGTGTCGAACGGGTGCGTCAGATCGTTCAGAATTTGAAGGAATTCTCGCATGTCGATGAAGAGGAGAGAAAGCCGTTTGACCTCAACCAGGGGATCGAGAGCACCCTGAAGATCGTCTGGAATGAAGTGAAATATAAGGCGGAGGTGGTCAAGGAGTTCGGGGATCTCCCCGAACTCCTCTGTTATCCGGGACAGTTGAATCAGGTGTTCATGAATGTGCTGGTCAATGCGGGGCAGGCGATCAAAGAGCGGGGGAAGATCTGGATTCGGACCTTCACGAGGGACGGACAGATCGTCGTGGAGGTGGAAGACACCGGTTGTGGGATTCCGGAGGAGAATTTGAAGAAGATCTTCGATCCGTTTTTCACCACCAAGCCGGTGGGAAAGGGGACCGGCCTGGGGTTGTCGGTGTCGTATGGGATCATCCGGAAACATCAGGGGAGGATTGAGGTGGAAAGCACGGTCGGAAAGGGGACGACGTTCCGTGTTTTGCTGCCGGTGGATCAGAAAGGGGAAGGGAAATGAAGCAAGTCGAGCGGGAATTCACGATCGGGGCATCCGAAGTGGCGTGCCGGAAGGCGTTCCTTCAATTCGGCGAGGCCGACGCGGCCCTGATCATAGGGCTTCGGGATCGCCTCCGCGAGGCCTGTTTCCGTTTTGTCGATGACTTCTATGATCACCTGATGACGTTCGACGAGATGCGGGCCCTGATCCCGGACGATGCGATGTTGGCGCGATTGAAGCGGATGCAAGGCGATTATTTCGACTGCCTCTTATCGGGGGAATATGGCGCGGAGTACATCCGGGGCCGTCTTCAAATCGGCGCGACCCATCAGCGGATTGGATTGGCCCCGAAGTGGTACATCGGCGCGTACGGGCGGTATCTCTGCGATCTCCTTCCGGCGGTCTGTGAGGTGGTGAAAGAGCCGGACCGGTTCATCGAAACCTACCGCGCCCTTCTGAAAGTCGTGATGTTCGACATGGGCCTGGCGATCGACACCTATATCCAAGCCGACCAACAGGCGGTCGCGAAGGTCCGGGATCAACTGAAGAATGTGATTGCCAGCGTCCCGCTCGGAATGGTCCTCTTGGATGAAAATCTGCGTGTCGTCTCCGCGAACGTCGCCTTCCGGGAGATCTTGGGGAATGCCGACGCCGAATTTCGCGGACGGCCGCTGGGGGAGATCCTGCCCGAGGCGGGCATGGCGGAGTGGGCCTCCCAGGTGTTGACCGGAGGGGTCCGCCAATACCAGAGGCAGATCGATCTGATCGACCTGAAGGGGGAGCGGCGGTTTCAAAAGGTGACGATCCGGGGGGTTCGATATCACGAAAGGGATCAGGCGCGGCTCTTGTTGATGGTCGAAGACATTACGGAGCGCTATCGCGCCGAAGAGGCGCTCCTGGAGAGCGAGGAGCGTTTCCGGCAGATGGCGGAAAACATCCGCGAGGTCTTCTGGATGACCTCCACCGACAAAAACAACATGATCTATATCAGTCCGGCCTATCGGGAGATCTGGGGGATTTCTCCGGAAAAGCTTTATCGGGATCCGCGATCTTGGCTCGATGCAATTCATCCCGGGGACCGAGAACGGGTGATTGCGTCGTTTCCAAAGCAGGTCACCGGCGAGTACGATTTGGAATATCGGATCATTCGCCCCGACGGATCGCTCCGTTGGATTCGGGACCGCGCCTTCCCGATACGGAATGCGTCCGGCGCAGTTTATCGCATTGCTGGGATTGCGGAGGATGTGACCGATCGGAAAGGGGAGGCGGAGGCGCTTCAAAAAGCCTACCAAGAGTTGCAAGACGCGCAGGCGCATCTCCTTCAATCGGAGAAGATGGCCTCACTTGGACAACTGGCGGCGGGGGTGGCGCACGAGATCAATAACCCGGTCGGATTCGTCAGCAGCAACCTCCGGACGTTGGAAGAATACACGACCGATCTCCTCCAGGTGGTCGGCGGGTACGAGGCGCTTCTCGCGGCAGTGGATCGGGGGGATTCGGGGGCCGCTTCGGCGGAGGCGGGCCGGGTTCGAGAAATAGCAAAAAAAATCGATGCCCGGTCGATTCTGGACGATCTTTCGAAGTTGACCGCGGAGTCGATTGAAGGAATGGAGCGGGTACGCCAGATCGTCCAGGACCTGAAGAATTTTTCACACGTCGACGAGGAGGAGAGAAAGCCGTTCGACCTCAACCAGGGGATCGAGAGCACCCTGAAGATCGTCTGGAATGAAGTGAAATATAAGGCGGAGGTGGTCAAGGAGTTCGGGGATCTCCCCGAACTCCTCTGTTATCCGGGACAGTTGAATCAGGTGTTCATGAATGTGCTGGTCAATGCGGGGCAGGCGATCAAAGAGCGGGGGAAGATCTGGATTCGGACCTTCACGAGGGACGGACAGATCGTCGTGGAGGTGGAAGACACCGGTTGTGGGATTCCGGAGGAGAATTTGAAGAAGATCTTCGATCCGTTTTTCACCACCAAGCCGGTGGGAAAGGGGACCGGCCTGGGGTTGTCGGTGTCGTATGGGATCATCCGGAAACATCAGGGGAGGATTGAGGTGGAAAGCACGGTCGGAAAGGGGACGACGTTCCGAATCATCTTGCCGACAATGGGAAGTGAACATCCAACGGGAGAAATCGATGGGTGATGTGCCAGAGAAGGAGGCGGCGCCGCACACGCTGCTCTTCATTGACGACGAGGAGAATATCTTAAACGCGCTCCGGCGGGTTTTTCGAAAGGAGCCGTATCGGATCTTGACGACCACCCATGCGCAGGAGGGGCTCGATTGGGTGGCGTCCCAGCCGGTGGCGCTGGTGATCTCGGACCACCGGATGCCGGAGATGCTCGGAACCACGTTTCTGACCCGTGTCAGAGAACTGAAACCCGGCCTGGTCCGGATCATACTGACCGGTTATGCAGAGATGAAGGCGGCGGTTGAGGCGATCAATGCGTGCCAGGTCTATCGATTTATCGCGAAGCCGTGGAACGACGACGATCTTCGGCTGACCGTCCGGGAGGCGCTTCGGCAATACGATCTCGAAATCCTCAATCGAGAACTGACGGGGTTGGTGAAGCAGCAAAATCAGGAACTCTTCGATATGAACCGGACCCTGGAGGAGAAAGTCCGCGAACGGACCCGGGAATTGGAAGAGAAGAACGGAGAGCTCTCTCACCTTTATCGGAAGTTGGAAACCGGTTTTCTCGACGCCGTCCATGCCTTCATGGGGTTGATGGAGCTGAAAAGCCCGTTTCTCGTCGGTCATGGGCGTCGCGTCGCCTCTTTGGCAAAAGAAGTGGCCGCCGGTCTCGGACTGCCGGAGGAGGATCAGCGGCTTTGCGAGTTGGGCGGGCTTCTGATGGATATCGGAACGATCGGTTATCCCGATTCCCTCTTGAAAAAGAAGAGCGAGGAATTAGACGGCATCGAGCTCGCTCTTTGGGAAAAGCATCCCCTTCTCGGGGAGGAGAGCCTGAAGAAGATCGAACGGCTCCGCCCTGTTTCGCGCGTCGTCCGGAGCCACCACGAGCGTTTCAACGGAAGAGGGTTTCCCGACGGCCTCCGCGCCGAGCAAATTCCGATTTCCGCGCGGATCATTGCCGCGGTCGATTGTTTCAACCTGCTCGTCAATCCCCCGGACCCGACGAATCATCTTTCGGTTTCATTGGCGACGGGATGGTTACAGAAGGAGATGGGGAGCCGGTTCGACCCCGCCGTGGTCCATGCCTTGATTTCCCTGGTGGCGAAGGTGAAAGGGGAAGAGAAGGAGACGATCCTTTCGAATGAGGTCGAGATCTCTCTTGATGAACTCAAAGAGGGAATGATCTTGGCAAAGGATCTGAAGACCCGGGGCGGGATTCTCCTGCTTCCGGCCGGGAACATGGTCCAAAAGGTCCATCTGGAAAAGATTCACAATTTTCATCGGATCGATCCAATTGTCGACCGGATCGGTGTTTTCCGACCTGTGCGTGACCACCATTGATTTCTCCGCCGTCCGCAGTAGTGATCAATTCTCACCCTTCCTTCTCCTTTCCAAGGAGAGGGAATTTGAAGATGAAAATGGAGTGAGAAATCCGGAATGGAATATCATCCGTCTCAAGTTTTCTCCATGACCGACCGATGTAGGAAGGGTGAGTCCGGAGGGTAAGGCCAATGACCGTGTTTTCCGTGGGGCGATCGAATGGATGAACAGGAAGAGATCCTAAGAGACTTTTTAGTGGAGTGTGGCGAGGGACTCGGCCGTTTGGATCAGGAGTTCGTCGCCCTCGAGAAGGACCCGACAAATGCCTCGCTCCTTCCAAGCATCTTCCGGACGATCCATACGATCAAGGGGACCTGCGGGTTTTTGGGATTGCCGAAGTTGGAGGGGGTGGCGCACCGTTCCGAGGATATCCTTTCCAAGATGCGCGATCGGAAGATGGCGGTGACCCCGGAAGGGATTACCCTGCTTCTGGAGGCGGTCGACGCCATCAAGGAGATCCTGGCCCATATCGAGTCGACGGGCAAAGAGCCGGAGAAGGACTATGAGCCGATCCGTCAAAAATTGACCGCTTTTCTCTCCGGCGTGCCGGTGCCCACCGCTGATCCCCCCCCTTCAACCGTTCAGGGAGAAACCGCGTCTTCCGCGACCTGTGAAGTTTCCTTCGCGCCGGTTCCTTCCGCTCCAATCCCTTCGACCCCTCCTGTTTCTCAAGCCGTTCAACCGGCCTCCCCTGAAATCCCGGCCGAAGGAATCGTTCCTCTGGTGGTCGTTCCCCCTGTAAAGGATCAGCGAGCGGAGTCGAGCGTACCCCCTGTGAAGGGGGAGTCTTCGATCCGTGTCGACGTCGTCCTTCTCGATAAATTGATGAATCTGGTCGGAGAGTTGGTCCTTGCGCGGAATCAACTCCTGCAACGGATGAGGGAGCGTCAGGATGCGGCCGACATGGGGACGATGCAGCGGATGAATCTGATTACGACGGAACTCCAGGACACCGTCATGAAGACTCGGATGCAGCCGATCCGGAATGTCTGGGAAAAGCTCCCTCGGGTGGTCCGCGATCTGGCGCGGGCGAATGGAAAGGAAATCGAACTGGTGATGGAAGGGGCCGATACGGAACTCGATAAAACGCTGTTGGAAGCGATCAAGGATCCGTTGACTCATATTGTTCGGAACGCCGCCGATCACGGCATCGAAACTCCGGAAACGCGAACGAAGCGGGGAAAGGCTCCCAAGGGAACCCTTCGTTTAAAGGCCTGCCATGAGGGGGGACAGATCGGGATCGAAATTTCCGACGATGGCGGGGGAATCGACGTCGAAAAGGTGAAGCGAAAGGCGATTGAAAAGGGGCTTCTTTCGGCCGAGGCAGCCGCGCGGCTTTCGGAACGGGAAGGGCTGAATCTGATCTTCCTGGCCGGCCTCTCCACCGCCGAGAAGGTTACAAACGTCTCCGGTCGCGGCGTCGGAATGGATGTGGTCAAAACGAATATTGAAAAGATCGGCGGGATTGTTGAGATCGCGACCCGCCTCGGGGAGGGGACCGATTTTCGAATTAAGATTCCGTTGACTTTGGCGATTATCCCGGCGTTGATGGTCACCTCCGGCGGGGAACGTTTCGCGATTCCGCAGACGAATCTTCTTGAAATGGTCTGCGTCGATGGAGAAACGGGCGGGAAGATCGAAGTGATTCGGGGGGCCGAGTTTTATCGGTTGCGGGGGGCGCTTCTTCCCCTTCTTTTCCTCAATCGGGTGTTGGGTCTCACGCTCGCTCCCCCCGTGAAAGAGACGAACATCGTCGTTCTGAAGGTGGAAGGTTGCACATTCGGTTTGGTCGTCGATGCGGTCAATGACAACGAAGAGATCGTCGTAAAGCCGCTGGGGCGGCATATCAAGTCGATTCCGGTATTGGCGGGGGCGACCATCTTGGGGGACGGCAAGGTCGCCCTGATCCTCGATATCGCCGGGATCGCCGAGGCGGGGGGACTTTTCCAAATCGAGGGGGAAGCGGAGATCGAGGAGGAGGTTTCAAAGGAATCGGAGGGGATGTATCAATCGATGCTCCTCTTTTCCGTTTCGGAAAGGGATCGGTTTTCCATCCCTCTGGCGCGGGTGGCCCGATTGGAGGAGTTTACTCCGGGGCAAGTCGAGAGGGCGGCCGGACGGGAGGTCATTCAATACCGGGAGGGACTTCTTCCCCTCGTCCGTTTGGATTCTCTTCTCGGGATCGACGCCGATTCCTCCCAAACGGCCGGAATCGGATCGAAGTTTCCCGTAATTGTATTGGCGGGGGGACAAAAACATGTCGGCTTGGCGGTCGGCCGGATCCTCGACATCATCGAGACGGAGGCGGTCCTGCATTCTTCCCCGGCCGGCCGGATGGGAGTGCGGGGTTCCTTGATCATCGGGGGGCAGACGGTCGATCTGCTCGATATCGATCCGTTGATCGAGAATGTGGAGCCGGGTTGGATGGCGGAGGGATCAACGGTGATCACGCACGGGGTGGAAGGGGTCGGAGTGTAAGGGGGGGGTGAAGGAGGAATCGTGTCTCAAAGCGGAAAGATCGATCAAAGAGAGGGAGAGACCCGGCGCCGGTCGAATGGAGGAAATCCGGGAGGGAATCCGGATGGTCCGGAGCGCCGCACGGCGGTCGCCGACCGGCGTCATGGGAATAATCGACAGTATGCCACCTTCTTTTTGGAAGGGCATTTTCTCGGCGTGGAAGTGGAAAAAGTTCAAGAGGTCTTCAAAGGGGTCGAGATGACGCCGGTTCCCCTCTGCCCGGCGGTGATTGCCGGCCTGATCAACCTGCGGGGGGAGATCGTCACGACCCTTGATCTCCGGCTCTGTCTCGGTTTTTCCCCGCGTCCTCTGGACGGTATCGCGGACGGCATCGGCATTGGAATGAATGTCGTCATCCGGACGGCGGAAGGGCCGGTGAATCTCCTGGTCGACCGGATCGGGGATGTGATCGAAGTTCGGCCCGATCTGTTCGCTCCCCCTCCTCAGACACTCGACCCGACGTTACGCAAGGGGATTCAGGGGGTCTATCGGCTTCAGGACCGGCTTCTTCTTGCCCTCAACACCGATGCGGTGATCGAGGGGATGGCGTAAGGAAAATAGAAACGTTCGAATGGTTTCTAAACGGCGGTCCTGTTCATGGTTCGACACGTTCACCATGAACGGACTGTAAAAGGAGAAATGGGATGGGAATCGAGTGGACAGTCAAAAAGAAATTGATCGGTCTCGGATTTTTCGGGGTCGTCCTGATTCTCGCCGTCGGGATGGCGAGTTATCTGGAAATGGCGCGCATCGGTGACGAAGTGAAAAAAGTTTCAGGTTTCACCGAGCGGGAGTTCGAGCGGTTCCGCGTTTCCGAGGAGGGGATGGCTTCCTCGGCGCGCAAAGTGATCGTCGGGATGTCGCTCCTGTCCGCCCTGGTTCTTTCAACGGTTTCTTATCTCATGGCCCGATCGATCGCGGAGGCGTTGGCAATGTTGACGCAAGTGGCGAAGGAGGTTGCCGCCGGAAACCTCGGCGTCAAAAGCGAGATTGCCCGCGGGGATGAGATCGGCCGGCTGTCGTCGACGTTCAACGAGATGACCCGGGGACTCCGCGGTCTGGTCTCCCAGATCCAGAGCGGCGCCTCTCAGATCTCCTCCGCGTCGGAGGAGCTTTCGGTCTCCAGCCGGCAGATGAGCGGCCATTTGGAAGAGGCCGACCGGCAAGCCGGGGCGGTATCGGCCGCGAGCGAAGAGACGAACCGAAATATCCAGACGGTGGCCGCGGCGACCGAGGAGATGTCGGCGACCATCCGGGAAATTTCAAAGAACGTCCAGGAGGCGACTCAAATCACCGCCCAGGCGGTTCATGTCGCCGAGGAGACGAACGTCACGATCTCCAAGCTGGGGTCGTCGAGCGAGGAGATCGGAAACGTGATCAAGGTGATCACCTCGATCGCCCAGCAGACGAACCTCCTTGCGCTGAACGCGACCATCGAGGCGGCGCGGGCGGGGGAGGCGGGAAAAGGATTCGCCGTCGTCGCAAACGAGGTGAAGGAGTTGGCGAAGGCGACCGCGAAGGCAACCGAGGAAATCGGCCAAAGGATCTCCGCGATCCAGGGGGATGCACAAGGGGCGATTTCGGCGGTGTCGGAGATTGGAAAGATCATCAAGCAGATCAACGACATTTCGACGAATATCGCCGGCGCGGTGGAGGAGCAGACGGCGACCACCACCGAGATCAGCCGGAGCGTTTCCGAAGCGGCGCGACGGACCGGCGAGGTGGTTCAGAGCCTTTCCGGGATGACCGCCGCGTCGAAGAGCACGGCGGAGGGGGCGGCGAACGTCCTGGCGGCCTCCCAGGGGTTGGCCAAGATGGGGGAGGAGCTGGTTTTGATGGTTGGAAAGTTTCAGATCGATCCAACGGCTCAGGGGGAGCGGTTGGGGTCGGTCCGGCGCTCGGAGTTCGGCGTAGAAAGGACGGTCCATGCTTGATCCCGTTCGTGTATTGATCGTAGACGATTCGATCGTGGTCCGTAAGGCGGTTTCGGATGCCCTTGCAACCGATCCGGAGATTTCGGTGGTCGGAACCGCCGCGAACGGCAAGATCGCCATGGAGCGGGTTCCTCAATTGCGCCCGGAAGTATTGGTCCTCGACATCGAAATGCCGGAAGCGAACGGATTCGACGTCCTCCGTTTCTTGAAGCGGGATCATCCGCGAATCAGAACGATCATGTTCAGCACCCTCACGCAGCGGGGCGCCGCGCAAACGATCGAGGCCCTCTCCTTGGGGGCGAGCGACTATGTCTCCAAACCTTCCAGCACCGATCAAGGCGGATATACCGATGTCCTCAAGCGGATGGCGGCGGAGCTGGTTCCGAAGATCAAACAGTTCCGTTCGATTCGGGCGGAGGGGCCTGGTTCTCATTTGCCGACGGGGGCGTCGATCTCAGGAACGAAGCCGGTTCCATCCGCGGGGTTTCGGATTTCTCCCTCTTCATCGCAGGCGATTCCAAAGATCGTGGCGATCGGTGTTTCGACCGGGGGACCGGAGGCCCTTTCACAGTTGATACCGAAACTCCCCAAAGATTTTCAGGTTCCCCTCGTGGTTGTCCAGCATATGCCCCCGATTTTTACCAAGCTTCTCGCGGAACGCCTGAATGCCGACGCGCGGGTCAAGGTGCGGGAGGGGATCGATGGCGAAGTGCCGACCCCCGGGATTGTCTACATTGCGCCGGGAGACCGCCACATGACCCTCGCGCGAAAAGAAGGAAGGATCGTTCTTTCCATGAATCAGCAGCCTCCAGAAAACTCCTGCCGGCCGTCGGCGGATGTACTCTTTCGATCGGTGGCCGATGTCTACGGTCCGAACGCCCTGGGTGTCATCTTGACCGGGATGGGGCATGACGGCCTCGATGGATTGCGGTTAATGAAAAAGAAAGGGGCGGTCGTCCTGGCGCAGGATCAGGCGACCAGCGTGGTATGGGGGATGCCGGCGGCGGTGGTTCGGGAGGGATTGGCCGACGGGGTCGTCCCGATCGACCAGATGGGCGGCGCAATCGAGGCTTATGTCATCCGGCGGAAATAATGGTGACACGAGACCTTCTCGATTTCTTCTTTGCTCTTCTTCGAAAAGAGAGTGGGCTGATGCTCGACGAGTCGAAGCGCTACCTGATTGAGAGCCGGCTGGAACCGTTGGCGGTTCAAGAGGGTTTTTCATCGATCGAGGAACTCGGCCGGCACGTGAGAAAACATCGTCCGCCGCTTCTTCTTCGAAAAGTCGTCGAGGCGATGACGACACATGAGACATCGTTTTTCAGGGATGGCGCTCCGTTTGAAATTGTGCAAAGGGTCCTTCTTCCGGAAATGATGAACGCCAATCAAAAAACGCATCGGATTCGGATTTGGAGCGCCGCCTGCTCGACCGGACAGGAGGCCTATTCGATCGCCATGATCCTCTGCGAAACCGGATCGGTATTGAGCCAATGGGATGTCCGTATTTTGGGGACCGATTTCTCCGAACAAGCCTTGGAGAAGGCCCGCGCCGGTCTTTATACACAACACGAGGTTCAACGGGGTCTGCCGATCCATTTTCTGAAGCGTTTCTTCGAGCCGTCTTCCGACGGGTGGATCGTCAAATCGGAGGCGAGGAGATGGGTGGAGTTTCGACACGATAATTTAATATCGAATTATTCCTCTTTGGGGGTCTTTGACCTTATTTTTTGCAGGAATATCCTTATTTATTTTGACATCGAAACGAAGAGGAGGGTTTTGGCGCGGATTGCACGATCGCTCCCGCCGAGGGGGCTCCTTTTCCTGGGCGCCGCGGAAAGCCTGGTCGGCGTGACCGATCTCTTCGAACGGATCGAGACGGAGAAATGGGGGTACTACCGGAAACGCGACACGTAAAAAGGGGTAACTACTCAGGTCGCCCATCTTTTGCTCCATGGCGGCGTTGCTGCAGTGCTCAAATCCTGACGTATGGTTTCCGTCTTCTCCTCCAACCATTCCCCGGAGGTCATAGACACATACGCTGCGGTTCTGCGCTCCTCGCCGGGGCGGGCACCTTGCCCTGAAGCAAAATCTAGGCAATCTGAGCAGTTACCGAACAGTTACAGAGGGGTTACGGAGGGGAGGGTGGAATGACCGATTTGAAGATGAAGATTCTGGTGGTAGACGACATGTCGACAATGCGACGGATCGTCAAGAATACGCTCAAGCAGTTGGGATACGTCAACATCGAGGAGGCGGAGGATGGGAATGGCGCCTTGGCCAAGCTCCGGGGAGAACCATTCGGGTTCGTGGTCAGCGATTGGAACATGCCGAACATGACCGGTTTGGACCTTTTGAAGGCGATCCGGCAGGATCCGGCCCTGGCGGCGATTCCGGTGTTGATGGTGACGGCGGAGGCGAAGAAGGAGAATGTGTTGGAGGCGGTTCAGGCGGGGGTGAGCAATTACATCGTCAAGCCGTTCACGGCCGAGACCTTGAAAGAAAAGATCGACAAGATCTTTCCTCCATAGCGGGGTGCGGGGATTCTTCGACCCGAAAGGAAGAAAAACCTCTTTATATAATTTGCTCGCTAATCCCGCCCTAGAAGGGTGGGGATTGCGCTCGCAATGCGTGTTCAGGCGGAAGATCAAGTGGAGGGGCCGTTGGAAGAAAAAAAACTGGAGGAGGAGGTTCAGGCCGTGGGGAACACTACCGAGGAGGATACTAAAAAAGGCCCCCAAACCGACTTGTATGGAGAGTTGGGCGATCTGGCGAAAGACATGAACGGTATGTTGAGTAAATTCCTGTCGGTCGAGGAAGAGATGCGGCAGGCCTCCGCGGATATCCCGGTCGAGGCCGACCAGTTGACCGGCTTGAGACGTTTCACCGAGGAAGCCACTCATAAAATTTTGGGATATACTGAAAAGTCGATGGACCACCATGACGGGATGGCGGAGCGATTGGAACGCCTCAAGAGTCTCCTGCCGCGGCGCTCCGGCAGAGTAAAAGAGATGCAAAAAGAAGTCGAGGCGCTTTCCTTGCTGGTGACGGAAGATAAAAAGGTGTTGATGGATCTTTTGATGGCCCTCGAATTTCAAGATCTGGCGAGCCAGCGGTTGAAAAAGATCGCGGCGACGTTACAAGAAGTCCAGTCGCGAATTTTGAAGCTGGTCATTACTTTCGGGGCAAAGGTTCGTGGTGACAAGACCGAACATGACAAGGAGGCGCATTTGTTGAAGCGGTTGGAGACCTCCTCGGAAACGGAAACCCTGAATCAGGGTCTTGTCAACGATATCTTGAAGGAGTTTGGATTTTAAGATCGAGGGATGGTTTTGATGAGACCAATGGTCTGGGGATTCTTGTGGAGCGTCGGCGGGTTGGCGTTTGTTTTTTTTACGGACGCGCGAATGTGGCACTTGATCTCGCTTGCGGCGGTCGCCGCAGGTTGGGCGATTCTCTGTGCGAGGAACGGTTTTGACGGGTGGCCGATCTATTTTTTAAGTCGGAAGGGCGCTGTTTCCAATGGCCTAGAGAAAGGATCGGTCCCCCGGCCGGAGATGTCTCGCGCGTCGGACGTTTCTTCGATGGAGACCGATTTCGACGTGGACGGCCTTTGCCGGGCGATGGGGGAGCTTTCCTCCCGGATCGAGAATCAATCGGTTGGACTGCAGGATGAATTGGACCAGATCCGCGGTCTATTGCACGACGCCATTGAAAAACTGACGTCACATTTTACCCTCTTGGAACGGTATACGCGGGATCAGCAGGAGCGGATGGTCGAGTTGACCGGACGCCGGGAGGAGAAAAACGATGCCGGCGCATCGATCGACTTCGAACAGTTCGTCAAGAAAACGGCCGAAATTTTAAACCGCTTCGTCGAGAGCATCGTATACACCAGCAAATACAGCATGCAGTTGGTGGAGAAGACCCAGGACATCACCCTGATGATGGATGCGATTCTGCGCGACGTCGCCGGCGTTGCCAGCATCGCGAAACAGACAAAAATGCTCTCCCTCAACGCGACGATCGAGGCCGCCCGGGCGGGGGCGTCCGGCCGCGCGTTCGCCGTCGTGGCGGACGAGGTGAGAAAACTCTCGGCGCACACCACGATGTTGAGCGAGCGTATTTCCCACCATGCGCAGGAGGCGCAACGGGCCCTGCAAAAGGCGGAGGCGGCGACGAATGAGATGGCATCGAAGGACATGACGTTTACCCTCATGGCCAAGGAGACCGTCGGCGACATGATGTCGAAAATTCGGGAGTTGAATACAAAGATGGTCGACGGGATGAACGAGATCTCGCGCGTGAATCTTGAAATCAAATCGAATGTCGACGGGGCGGTGACCGCCCTCCAGTTCGAGGACATGGTGACCCAGTTGATCGCGCGCATGGCGGCCCGCGCCAGGAAGGTCGGGGTTGTCCTGGACGGGGTCCGGCGGACGGGTGCTTCCGGCCTGGATGGCCTGGAAAACAGTGCGGCCACCGGAAATGGATCGGCCACCCGTTCGCTCTTTCAAATGAAAGCGGCGGTCGAGGAAGCGAGCCGGATGCTGGAGGAAGAACCGGTCTCGGTCTCTCAGAGATCTCTCGATTCGGGAAGTGTGGAGCTGTTTTAGGAGCGAGGATGAAGGGAAGGATGACATCGATTTTAGAGGGGGGTGACCTGTCACGTCCCTCCAATACCAGGGGGTTTCTATGTCAAAGGTGATTCTTGCAGTGGATGATTCCATGTCGATCCGGCAGATGGTCGCTTTCACGCTCAAGGGAGCCGGTTATGAAGTGGTCGAGGCGGTCGACGGCCGGGACGGGTTGGATAAAGCGAAGGGGAAAAACGTTCAACTCGTCCTGACCGACCAGAATATGCCTGAGATGGACGGGTTGACCCTGATCAAATCGCTCCGCGAACTCCCATCATACAAAAGCGTTCCGATTCTGATGCTGACCACCGAATCGAGCGACGCCATGAAAGCCAAGGGAAAGGCCGCGGGGGCGACCGGATGGTTGGTCAAACCGTTCGATCCGGAGAGACTCTTGGAAGTGGTCAAGAAGGTGATCGGGTAGGAGGAGATTTTTCATGCCGATTGATACAAGCCAGTTTCACCAGGCGTTTTTCGATGAGACGGAAGAGCATCTTTCCGAGATGGAGCGGTTGTTGTTGAATCTTCAGGTCGACGCGCCGAACAAGGAAGATCTGAACGCGATCTTTCGCGCGGTTCATTCGATCAAGGGGGCGAGCAATACCTTCGGCTTTACCGATCTGGGTAAGGTTTCCCATGTCTTGGAATCGGTCCTCGACCGGCTTAGAAACGGGACGATGACCCTTCGAAACGAGATGGTCGATCTCTTCTTGACGGCGGGGGATGTGTTGAAGGGGCAATTGGCCGGCCATAAGGAAGGAGCGGCGATCGATCCGCAAGTGGCGGCCCAAGCGGCCGATGTCTGTGAACGATTGAAAACCCTGTCGGAGGAGAAAGAGACGAAGGGCCTGGGTAATGCGGCCACAGGTAGCCTGGGTAAAGAAGGGACCACCCAAGGGGAAGATCCCGGTTATGGGTTCTTTGAAGAGGTTTCCTCCCCGCCGTCCGCTCCCGCGGCTCAATCCGATCTGGCCGATCTTGCCGACCGGGCCGACCCGGGGTACGGATTTTTCGACGACGTTTCTCCGGCCGCTTCCTCGAAGGCACCGGAGTTGACGACGCGATCTCCGGGAGGCAGGAGGGTGAGCGACCATGCCGATCCGGCCGAGGAACCGGTCCGGTCGGGGAGGCGCGCCTCGGACAAGATGGTTGTCTCCTCGGAGGCCTCTTCCATCCGGGTCAGCGTTGAAAAGGTTGATCAGTTGATCAACCAGGTGGGGGAGTTGGTGATCACGCAGGCGATGCTGTCGCAGACGGCGGCGCTGGTTGATCCAGAGGCGTATGAAAGATTGCAAGGTGGGTTGGCGCAGTTGGAGAGAAATACCCGCGACCTGCAGGAAAGCGTCATGGGGATCCGGATGGTGCCGATCGGCGTGGTCTTCAGCCGCTTCCCCCGGATGATCCGGGATCTGGCCGGTAAGCTGAGCAAACAGGTCGAGCTGAAGACTTACGGCGAGGAGACGGAACTGGACAAGAGTTTGATCGAGAAGTTGGTTGATCCATTGACCCATCTGGTGCGGAACAGCCTTGACCACGGTGTCGAGTCGCCGGAACAGCGGGCGGCGGCCGGAAAGGGGCCGAAGGGGGTGATCACGCTCCGCGCCTCGCATCAGGGGGGGAGTGTGTTGATCGAGGTGTCGGACGACGGCGCCGGTCTCAATCGAGAGAGGATCCTGGCGAAGGCGAAGGAGCGGGCGCTTCCGGCGAGTGAAGCGATGTCGGACCAGGAGGTCTGGCAGTTGATCTTCCTCCCCGGTTTCTCGACCGCCGCCGTGGTGACCGACGTGTCGGGCCGGGGGGTCGGGATGGATGTCGTGAAGAGAAACGTCCAGGCGATGGGGGGACGGGTTGAGATTCAGTCGGAAACGGGGCGGGGCAGCAAGATCAGCATCCGGTTGCCGCTCACCTTGGCGATCATCGAAGGGATGACGGTCCGGGTGGGGCGGGAGATCTATATCGCTCCATTGACCTCGATCATCGAGTCGGTCCGGCCCAAACGGTCGGAGATCAAGACGATCGTTGGAAAGGGAGAAGTGGTGGAGGTCCGGGGGGATTATATCCCGATCGCAAGGCTCCACCAGCTCTTCGAGATCACCCCCGATCTGACCGATCCGACCCAGGCGGTCTTGGTGATCGCCGAATCGGGGGGAGAGAAGGTGGCGATCTTGGTCGATGCGCTCGTCGGCCAGCAGCAGGTGGTCATCAAGAGTATGGAAGAGAATTTCCAGAAGGTGGAGGGGATCGCCGGGGCGACGATCCTGGGGGACGGCCAGGTGGCCTTTATTCTCGACGTGCAGGGTCTTTTCGTGCTCTCTCAGCGAGAGGAAACGACCCTTGTTAAACATGAAACGTAACCTCCCCCTCTTCAAAGGGGACCGGGGGTGAAAAAGCGAGCATCCGGCTCTGCCGGTGCGAGCGCGGGGAGTGGGGGGTATGGTTCGACAGGCTCACCATGAACGGTCATCCTGAGCTTGTCGAAGGATGCACGGGCCCCCACATATAAAAAGAAGGAGGAAGGAATGGGAATGGGAGCGGGAATGGATACGGCAGCCACGGTGTTGGATCAACAGATGGGGTTTTCCACGGAGGGGTCTCAATATCTGACATTTACACTGGGAGACGAACATTACGGGGTCGATATCCTCCGGGTTCAGGAGATTAAAGGGTATACGGCGGTGACCCGGATTCCGAACACGCCGGACTTTATCAAAGGGGTGCTGAATTTGCGAGGGACGATTGTTCCGATCGTCGATTTGCGGACCAAATTCGGGATGGAGAAGATCGAGTATACCCGGTTTACCGTGATTGTCGTGGTGGTGGTACAGGAGCGGGTGATGGGGATCATCGTCGATGCCGTCTCCGACGTGTTGAACATCCCTCAAAAAGATGTCCAGCCGACCCCCCCGTTTGGCTCATCGGTCGATGTCAGCTTTATCAGCGGGATTGGGAAGTGCGCCGACAAGCTGGTGGCGATCCTCGATATCGACCGGATCCTCTCTGTGGCGGAACTGGCTCAGGCGGCAGCAGCGGCGGCATAAAACGTGAACATGAAGAGGAATCAGGAGGGAAGAATGGGTCTCAATGTCCGGCTTTTAGAAGAGAGTTTCAATTTGGTCAAGCCGCGGGGGGCAGCGCTGGTTGCCCGGTTCTATGAACGTCTTTTTCAAAAATACCCGGCGGTCAAACCGCTTTTTCGGGGGACATCGATCGAGGCGCAGCAAAAGAAGCTGCTGGCCTCCCTGGTCCTGGTCGTTCAGAATCTCCGGCATCCGGACCGGTTGACGAAGGCGCTCCATCAATTGGGGGCGCGGCATGTCGATTATGGCGCCGAACCGGCGCATTACGACGCGGTGGCTGAAAATCTTTTAGCGGTGCTGGCCGAATTCGCCGGGAGCGCCTGGACTCCTGAAATCAAACAGGCCTGGGCCGATGCGTTGGGAGCGATCAAGACGATCATGCTCGAAGGGGGAGCAGGGAATCAGACGGTGTCACAAAACTTGAAAAAACAAAATCATCCAAAACATAAAAAGGAGAAACGGACCATGGCTGGAAAGACGGGAAAGAAGAGTTCGAATGCGGGCGATCTTGCGGGAAAAGTGGCGGCGATCGATCGGGTTCAGGCGGTGATCGAGTTCAACCTGGATGGAACGATCATCACGGCGAACGAGAACTTTCTGAAGACGCTGGGGTACGAGCTGCGGGAGATTCAGGGGCAGCACCACCGGATCCTCTGTGATCCGGGATATGTGAGCAGCCCGGAGTACCGGATGTTCTGGGAGAAGCTGAACCGCGGGGAGTTTGACTCGGGTGTCTACCGTCGGATCGGGAAGGGTGGGAAGGAGGTCTGGATTCAGGCCTCGTACAACCCGATCCTGGACGCGGGCGGGAAGCCGTACAAGGTGGTGAAGTTCGCCACCGACATCACCGAGCAGAAGAAGCGGGAACTGGAGATGACCTTGGTAAAGGCGTCGCTCGACAATTCGACCACGAACGTCCTGATGTGTGACCGCAATTATACCGTCACCTATACGAACAAGGCCGCCTTTGCAAAGCTCAAAGAATTAGAAAGCGAGATCCGCAAAGTCATTCCCTCGTTCAACGCGGATAAGATTGTCGGTACTTCCATCGATACCTTTCATAAGGTGCCGGCGCACCAACGGAGAATTCTGGACGACCCGAAGAACCTCCCTTACAAAGGGGACATTCATCTCGGTCCGTTGACCTTGAACCTCACCGCAAGCGCTGTGCTGTCCCTGCAGGGGGAGTATCTCGGCAATACATTGGAGTGGGAAGACGTGACGGCCAAGCGGAAGGCGGAGACCGAGATTGCACGGCTCAAGACGTCGCTCGACAATGCCCGGGTCAACGTCATGGTCTGCGATCGCAACTATACCGTTGTCTACGTCAACAAGGCTTCCGTCACCACGCTTCTCAACCTGGAGCGGGAGGTCCAGAAGGTGATCCCCGCCTTCCGGGTCGACAAGGTCATTGGGTCGAACATCGACATGTACCATAAGAATCCGTCGCACCAGCGGCGGTTGTTGGACGACCCCAAGAACCTTCCGTACCGGTCCGAGATCCAGCTCGGTCCGTTGACGCTCGATTTGAACGCCAACGCCATTTTGTCCGAGAGCGGGGAGTATATCGGCAACGTCGTCGAATGGTCCGACATCACGGCCCAGAAGAAGGCGCAGAACGAGGTGCAGCGGTTGATCGGCGCCGCCGTGGGGGGGCAACTCTCGGAGCGGATCAATGCCGACCAGTTCGATGGATTCTTCAAGACCCTTTCCACCGGGGTCAACCAGATGCTCGATGCGGTGGTGACGCCGCTCAATGAAGCGCAGCAGGTTTTGAGCGGGCTGGCCGAAGGGGATTTGACCCATGAGATGACCGGAGACTACAAGGGTGAGTTCGAGAAGATGAAGGTGAGCCTCAACTCCGCCATCGAAAACCTAACCAACACCCTCTCCGCGGTGCGGGATGGGTCCGAGAGCGTCGCCTCTTCTTCTTCCGAGATCAGCCAGGGGAACGAGGATCTTTCCCAGAGAACCTCGCAGCAGGCAAGCGCGTTGGAGGAGACCTCCTCTGCGATGGAACAGATGACCTCGACGGTGAAACAGAACGCCGACAACGCGAAGCAGGCGAATCAGTTGGGGATCGCCGCGCGTGATATCGCCGAGAAGGGGGGAAAGATCACGGCGCAGGCGGTGACGGCGATGGGAGAGGTGAACAAGAGCAGCAAGAAGATCGCCGACATCATCACGGTGATCGACGAGATCGCCTTCCAGACCAATCTTCTTGCCCTGAACGCCGCCGTCGAGGCGGCCCGGGCCGGAGAACATGGGAGAGGATTCGCCGTTGTCGCGGCGGAGGTCCGGAACCTGGCCCAACGTTCGGCCACGGCGGCGAAGGAGATCAAGGCGCTGATCAACGAATCGGTCCAGAAGGTGACCGACGGGAGCGAATTGGTCAATCAGTCGGGGAAGACGCTGGAGGAGATCGTCGGATCGGTCAAGCGGGTCACCGACATCATTGGCGAGATCAGCGCCGCCTCTCAGGAACAGGCGAGCGGGGTCGACCAGGTGAACAAGGCGATCATGCAGATGGATGAGACGACGCAGCAGAACGCGGCCCTCGTCGAGGAGGCGGCTTCCGCCAGCCAGTCGATGAAGACGCAGGCCGAGGAGTTGCTCCGTCAGGTCGGGATGTTCAAGATGAACGGATCACAACAGGCCTCGACGGAAAGGGTTGTTTCAACGCCGAAGAGCAAACTGGCGACCAAGCAGCCGGAGGTAAAGGCGAAGGCCGCGCCGAAGCTGGGAGGGAACGGCCACGGGGAGAAGAAAGATCTCTCCAAGGCGAAACCGGTCTCGGTGGGGGCCGGCTCCGCGAAGATGGCGGAGGGGAACGGCCACGGAAAGACCGACGAAGGGTTCGAGGAGTTTTAAGGGCTGTTACGATGTAGGGGCGACCGGGTCGGTCGCCCCTACGCAATGGGAGAGAGACAGATAGAGTCTGTGTCTAAAAGATCTACGTTTTTTGCGTAGATGTTGTTTTCTGTCATTTCCGATCGATGAATCCTCACCCTCGCCCTCTCCTTTTCAAGGAGAGGGAAGAAGAGGCTTTCTCTTTATTCCCTCTCCCTAGCAGGGAGAGGGAAGGGTGAGGGTTGCTTCCGGCTTTGCCGGGTTAGGAGAGAGACCATGGACACCAAGACCGTTCTTTGGTATGGCGTGTTGATCAGCATCACGGCCGCCTATTTGGTGGCCCTGGCGGGGGTTCGATCGGCAAAACGCCGGGAGGTGGAGCAGCACTCCCGGCGGATGATCATCGCCTGCACGGTTGTCGGGATCTGGCTGGTCGCCTACGTCGCGAAGCAGATCCTCTTTGGGCGGGAGACGTTCGGGGGAACCCCCGCGCAATACTGGCGGCTTTATATGCCGCTCTTCATGATCCACATGATCTTGGCGGTGACGACGATCGGAATCGGGGCGTACAACCTCTACATGGGGCTCTCCCGGTTCCGGCAGGGAGGGAGCGTTGGCGCGATGGCGGCCGGCCTTTCCCGCCATCGACGGTTGGGTATTCTCCTCGTCTGGAGCTTTTCCGGAACGATGGTGACCGCCTATCTGGTCTATCTGATGTTGTTTGTTTGGTTTTAATCAACCTAACCCCCGGCCCCTTCCCTAAAAGGGAAGGGGTGAAAGGAAGCGAAGGGTTGGTTTGCTCCCTCCCCGCATCGGGGAGGGGTGGGGGGAGAGGTGAGGGATGGATTTTGTAATTACCGACAAGGAATTTAAGGAGTTCAGCGGGCTGGTTTATGAGAAGAGCGGGATCACCCTCTCCGAACAGAAACGGACACTCTTGATCTCCCGCCTCTCGAAGCGGCTGCGCCAATTGAATTTGGAGTCGTTTCGGGATTACTACGAGATCGTCGTGGCGGAGTCGGACGGGGAGGAACTGACCCGGATGCTCGACCTCGTCTCGACCAACAAGACCGACTTCTTCCGCGAGCCGAAACACTTCGAGTTTCTCCGCGATCAGATTCTGCCGGGACTTGAACAGACGAAGCGGATCCGGATCTGGTCGTCAGCCTGTTCCTCCGGGGAGGAGCCGTACACGATCGCGATGACCCTCTTCGACGGGGTTACCTCACCGGCCCAGTGGGACTGCAAGATTCTCGCCTCCGACCTTTCCACCGTCGTTCTGGCCAAAGCCGCGGCGGGGGTCTATCACATCGAAAGGGTTGAAAATCTTCCCCCGGAGACGGTCCGCCGTCATTTTTTGAAGGGGCGAGGGGAAAGCGCCGACAAGGTCCGGGTCAAACCGCATCTCTCCGAGAGGATCGTCTTTCGACGGATCAATCTGATGGATACGAAATATCCGATCAAGACCCCCCTCGATGTCATCTTCTGCCGCAACGTCATGATCTATTTCGATCGTCCGACCCAGGAACAGTTGATGGCGAAATTTTATCGTTACCTGAAACCGGGCGGATATCTCTTCATCGGCCACTCCGAAAGTCTCCAATGGGTGAAACATTCCTTTCTCTACATCGCCCCGACGATTTACCAAAAGGAGGGATAAATGGTCGTGGAGGCTCCCAACGAGTCATTCAACCACATTCGACGGATGCGGGACGCCCGTTTCCCGCACGAGATCGCCGTGATCATGCCGGGGGAGTATTTCGTCAGCAACGAGCCGATGGTCGTCTACACCGTCCTCGGTTCCTGCATCTCGGTCTGTATTCGCGACCCACTGATCAACGTCGGCGGGATGAATCACTTCATGCTCCCGGCCCCACGGGGAAGCAGCGGTCACGATTCGTGGGGGGAGTCGGCCCGCTACGGGAGTTATGCGATGGAGCTGTTGATCAACGAAATACTCAAGCGGGGAGGGCGGAAGAACCGGTTCGAGGTGAAGGTGTTCGGAGGAGGGAAAATTTACGAGGGGGAAACCGATATCGGCGCCAACAATATCGCCTGGGCCTTGAACTATCTCGACAAGGAAGGGATGAAACCGGTTAAGACCGACATTGGGGATATCTATCCGAGAAAGATCTACTACTTCACCGAGTCGGGCCGGCTTTTATTGAAGCGGATCGAGCGGATCAGGAACCGGACGATCTTCGACCGCGAAAAAGAATATCAAGAGACGTTGCAGAAGAAAAAGGGAGGAGACGTCGAACTGTTCTAGGCGTGTCAGGACCGAACCCCCCGGCCCCCTTCCCGAAGCGGGAAGGGGGGGAGGGAGTCGAGGGGGTTGGTTTGCTCCCCTCCCCGTGTCGGGGAGGGGTTGGGGGAGGGGTGAGGAGTGATGTCATGAATAAAATCCGTGTTCTGATTGTGGACGATTCCGCCTTGATGCGTCAAATTCTCACCACCTTGCTCTCCGGCGATCCGGAAATCGAGGTGATCGGCACCGCTCCCGATCCGTATATCGCCCGGGACAAAATCAAGGCATTGAACCCCGACGTCCTGACCCTCGACGTGGAAATGCCGCGGATGGACGGACTGACCTTTCTCGAAAAACTGATGGCCGCCCGGCCGATGCCGGTCATCATGGTCAGCTCCCTGACCGAGGCGGGATGTGAAACGACGCTCCGCGCGCTGGAGCTCGGGGCGGTCGATTTTTTCACCAAACCGAAACTCGACATGAAGGAAGGGATGGAGGAGCAGGTCGAGGCGTTGGTCGCCAAGGTGAAGGGGGCGGCCCGGGCGCGGATCGCCGCGCGGTCGCCTCGTCCCGGAGGGATGGAGAATAAACCACGTCCGCTTGGTTCTTTGGCGATGATCAAGACAACCGATACGATCATTGCCATCGGGGCTTCGACCGGGGGGACCGAGGCGATCCGGGAGCTTCTGGAGGTTCTCCCTTCCAATACCCCGCCGATTCTGATCACGCAACATATGCCGGAGCGCTTCACGAAGACCTTCGCCGACCGGTTGAATAAACTCTGCAAGATCACCGTGAAGGAGGCGGAGGATGGGGAGAGCGTGCTCCCGGGACACGCCTTGATCGCCCCCGGCAATTATCACATGGAACTGGTCCGGAGCGGGGCGCGATATCAGGTTCGGGTCAACCAGGATCCACCGGTGAACCGGCATCGCCCTTCGGTTGATGTCATGTTTCGTTCCGTCGCCCGGTATGCCGGGGCAAACGCGGTTGGGGTGATCCTGACCGGGATGGGAGGCGACGGGGCCGCCGGGATGCTGGAGATGAAGAAAAGCGGCGCGTCAACGATTGCGCAGAATGAGGCATCCTGCGTGGTCTTCGGGATGCCGAAGGAGGCGATCAAGCTGGGTGGGGTGGACAAAGTGCTTCCGCTGGCGGAGATCCCGGAAGAGGTCTTGGTGCGTGTCCAGGCGCAGGCCGGCGCCCGTCAAGAATAGATGGAGGTGATAAACAGATGGCGATACAGGTTCAGGTCTATGTTCAGGATCACAAAGCCAGTCTCCGATTGAACGGACGATTCGACTTTAATTCACACCGGGAGTTCCGTTCCGGCTACGAGGAGGTGTTGAAGGGACAAAATGTGAAGGAGGTCGAAGTCGACCTGGGAAACGTCGACTATATGGACAGTTCCGCGCTCGGGATGCTCCTCTCGCTGAAGGATAAGGCCGACGTATCGGGAAAAAAAATCATTTTGGCCAACTGTCGTGGAACGGTTCTTCAAATTCTGAAGGTGGCGAATTTCGAAACGTTGTTTTCGATGAGGGGATCGAGTTGATGAAAATCCTGATCGTTGACGACGATGCTTCGAGCCGCTCTTTTCTTGCGGGTCATTGCGACGCATGGGGGTTCGAGATTCGGACGGCGAACAACGGAGAAGAGGGGGTGATCGCATTTCTCCAAGAGCGTCCCAATCTCGTTCTGATGGATGTCTTGATGCCGGTGATGAACGGTTTCGAAGCGGTGACCAAGATCAGGGAGCTTTCCGGAAAAAACTGGGTTCCGATCATTTTGGTGAACGCCATCGACGGGGAAGAGGGGCTGACCAAGGGGGTCGAAAGCGGCGCCGACGATTATCTCCTCGCACCGGTGAACCTCACGGTCCTTCGTGAGAAAATCCGGGTGATGGAACGGATTTCGGAGATGCAGAGGAAGTGGGGAGAAAATCTGGAGGAACTCTCCCGTTTCCGCGCCAGAACGGAGGAGGAGTTTTTCCTGGCGAAGAATGTGATTGATAAGGTGATCCGGTCGGGGACGATCGACCGGGAGTCGATCCAGCAGTGGATTCTCCCCGCGGAAGAGTTTAGCGGGGATGTGATCGCGGCCGCCAGGACCCCCCGGAACGGCCTCTGTCTGATCCTGGCCGACGCCGCGGGACACGGGCTGCCGGCCGCTTTGATCGCCCTGCCGGTCATGGAGGTCTTTTTTGCGATGGTGGAAAAGGGATCTTCCCTTCAGAATATCGCCGAAGAGATCAACTATAAAATCCGGAGCCAGATGCCTCCCGGTTGTTTCGTCGCGGCGACGCTGGCGTTGATCGATCCTTCCCTGCGCCGGATCGAGGTGTGGAACGGAGGAAACCCTCTGACGGTATTCGTCGATTCGCAAGGGCGAATTTTGCACGGTTGGGAGTCGATCCATCTCCCCTTGGGCGTTTCCCATCAGGAAGAGTTTGACGCGAGGACGGAAGTCTTTCACTGGAAGGGGCCGGGGCAATTGATCCTCTGTTCCGACGGTTTGATTGAGGCGGAGGATGCGGAGGGAAATCCGTTCGGACGGGACCGGCTGGCGCGCGTCCTCGCGGAGAATCCGATGGCGCATCGATTTCAAACACTGATCGACGCGGTTCACGGACACTTGGGAGGCCGGCCGGCGCACGATGACATCTCTCTCCTTGCGGTTCATTGCAGATCGGATTCCATCTTGGAAGAAAACCTCCCCCGGCCGGAGGCGGTCGATCAATGGCGATTGAGCATGGTTTTGGGGCCGGAAAAGCTGAGATTGCTTGATTTGGTTCCGTTTGTTTTGAGCTGGCTGGGACGGATGGATATCCGGAAAACGCACCATGCCGCCCTGTTTGTCATTCTTTCCGAGCTGCTCAACAACGCCCTCGATCACGGCATTTTGAAACTCGATTCCGCGCTGAAAGCGGTTCCGGAGGGTTTCGAGGGGTATTTGCGCGAGCGGGAAAAACGCCTGGTTTCATTATCTGAAGGTGAAATCGAAATCGGAGTGGAACATCTTAGAAAAGAGGGGCGGCGATTTCTGATGATCAGCGTCAGGGATACCGGTTCCGGTTTTGACCATCGTTCCATGCTCGAGTCCGAAAAAAAGGCGGTGTTACGCCCTTCCCATCGAGGCATCCCGCTGGTCAAGAGTCTCTGTTCGGAGATCCGTTATCTCGGCAATGGGAACAAGGTGATCGTCCGTTATCCGCTCGACGTCACGAAGGAAGGGGAATAGCATGCCCGATCGCGAGTTGAAAATCCTCGTTGTCGATGACGTTCCCTCGATGAGAAAGATCATCCGGAAGAGCCTCGAACAATTGGGGTATCGTCATTTCGAAGAGGCGGAGGACGGGGAAGCGGCCTGGGCAAAGTTGTCTCGAGAGCCGTTCGGGCTGATCGTCTGCGACTGGAATATGCCGAAGATGGACGGACTCGCGCTGTTAAAAGCGGTCCGGCGCGATCCCACCCTTTTCGCATTGCCGTTTTTGATGGTGACGACCCGAACCGGGATGGAACATATTCTCGATGCGATCCGTCTGGGGGTGAGTGGTTACATCCTGAAACCGTTTACAACCAAAATCATGCGGGAGAAGATCGATAAGATCTTTAAGCAGGTGTGAACCCTCCTTTGAGGTTGTGCCGAGGTTGCGATGGATATTTTAACAATCATGGGGGTGGTGGTCGGACTGGCCGCTCTGATCGGGGGGCAGCATCTCGAAGGGGGGCACCTCTCGTCCGTCATGCAGTTCACGGCGGCGATCATCGTGTTGGGGGGAACGCTCGGCGCCGTGATGGTTCAGTATTCCCTCCCCAAATTCATCGCGGGGATCAAGCTTGGAATCAGCACGATCAAGGCGCAGCCGGACCATTCACCCGCTTATATCGAGAAATTGGTGGAATATGCCAATGTGGTCCGGAAGCAGGGGATTCTTGCCTTGGAGTCGAAGATCAAGGAGGTGAAGGATCCGTTCTTTAAAAAAGGGTTGCAGCTTTTGATGGATGGAACGGAGCCGAGATTGCTTCGAGAGATCTTGGAGATGGAGCTTGCATTCGGGGAGGAGCATCACGTCATGGCGGCAAAGGTCTTCGATGCCGCCGGCGGATACTGCCCCACCTTCGGGATCATCGGGGCGGTTCTGGGACTGATCCATGTGATGGAGAACCTGGCCGATCCGAGCAAGCTCGGGAGCGGGATCGCCACCGCTTTCGTCGCCACGGTGTATGGGGTTCTCGCGGCCAACCTGGTCTTCCTCCCGCTTGCGTCGAAGCTGAAGATGCGAGGGCAGATGGAAGGGATTACCCGCCAGCTTGTCATCGAGGGTTTGATGTCGATTGCGGCGGGGGAAAACCCGAGGCTGATTCAGGAGAAATTGGAAGGGTTCCTGACCGAGGATCAAAAGAAAAAGGTTAAGAAAGGATAAGACCGGTGAGAAAGAAAAAACACGAAGAACACGAGAACATGGAGCGCTGGCTGGTTTCTTACGCCGACTTCATCACATTATTGTTCGCCTTTTTCGTTGTGATGTATTCGACCTCATCGGTTCGAGACGGGAAATACCGCGCCGTCGCCGATTCGATGAGCGAGGCGTTTAATCCGATCATCGCTTTTTCTTCCTCGAACGTTCGATTGACGTCGGGACGTTCCGGCGAGTCGGCCTTCAGCGTCGATATCAGGCTTTACTATAAAAGGTTAAAGAAAGAGGTCGAAACATCGGGACTTTCCGGAAAAGTGGATGTCTTTGAAGACGGCCGGGGGACGGTGATCCGAATCGCCGAGAACCAGATTTTCGAGGTCGGCGAGGCGGCGATTTTGCCCGGATTCGAGACACACCTCGACCGGATCGCCGAGATCATCTCGGTCCTTCCCTATCGGATTCAAGTGGAAGGGCATACCGATAATATCCCGATCCAGACCCCTCTTTATCCGTCGAACTGGGAACTGTCCGCGGCCCGCGCCGCCCATCTGATCCGCTATTTTATCGAAAGACATAAAATGGACCCGGAGCGATTTTCCGCCGTCGGATATGCGGAGTTCCGGCCGATTGTTTCGAATGATGGTCCGGAAGGAAGGCGTCGAAACCGTCGCGTCGAAATCGTGATCTCGGACATTCACGATGCGGATCGGTCGATCGTCGAATCACCCGCCCTCCTCTCCTTGCCGGAACAGAAGAAAGAGACCGATCCGTGAAGGGGGAGTCGCAATGCAGAGTATCCCATTGATGTCGGCCAAGGCGGGAATGAAGCTTGCCCGAGGCGTCCGGAATCCGAACCATCCGGAAGGAATGCCGATCTGCGGCGAGGGGACCGTGGTCACCGAAAGAATCCTCGAACGGCTCTCCGAGATGGGGGTTCAATCGATCGTGGTGGAGGGACATCCCGTTCGGTTCGAAGGGGAAGAGACGTTGGAACAGCAGCTTGCGGCGCTGGAGCGTCGTTTTAAACGGGTGGCCGGGGATGCCTGGATGGAGCGGATCAAAGAGATCCATCGCAGGAGGATCGTCCGGGAAAGGGAGGGATAGGGTGGAGGGAAGACGAAAGGAGATTTCCAGGCTGGTGAAAGATGTTCGGACCCTTCCAACCCTTCCCGGGATGGTCACCCGGTTAAACACCCTCTCCGACGATCCGAAGGCGACGATCCAGGAGATTGCCCGGTTGATTTCGACCGATCAGGTCCTCTCCGCGAAGGTCCTCAAGTTGGTTAACTCCCCTTTTTACGGTTTCTCCGGCCGGGTTTCCACGGTCTCCAATGCGCTCATCCTTCTTGGTGTGAATGTTGTCCGAGGGTTGGTATTGAGCTCCTCGATTTTCGAGATGATGGAAAAAAACTTGATCGGTCTCTGGGAGCACTCGTTCGGGGCGGCGGTCGCCGCCAGCGTCGTTGCGAATCGATTGAAGTTGAGCGACGCGGAGGAGATTTCGACGGCGGCCCTCCTGCACGACATCGGAAAGGTGATTATCAAGATCAAGCTGGGAAAGGAGTACGACCGTCTTCTCGGCGTGGTTTTGGAAAACGATCGCCCGATGAACGAGGTGGAGTCGGAGCAACTCGACACCGATCATGCCGAAATCGGAGAATGGCTTGCGAAGAACTGGTATCTCCCCCCCCGATTGATTGAACCGATCGCGTTTCACCATCGGGTTGCTCAATCGTCCGAGTATCGTGTCCGGACGGCGGCGGTCCACCTTGCCGATATTCTCGTCAAGGCGAGCGGCTTCGGCTTCAGCGGGGATGAGTTCGTCCAACCGATTCAACCTGCCGCCCGAGAAGCGCTCGGCTTAACCGAGACGGCGTTGGAGGGGATCGTCGAGGAGGTGGAGGAGAAGCTGGTCGATGCGAAGAATTTCAGCCTTCAGGTCCAGTCTCCGCAAACAGCGAAAGGAGACGAAGCGCGATGACGGTCCCTCGGAGAATCGCCCTCGTCGGGAAGAAGGCTTCCTTCATTGAGACACTGGAGCTGCGGTTGCACGGTCAAGGGTATCAGGTGGTCACCCTGACAAAACCGGCCGCCGCGATCGGGGAGATCTATTCCGATCCGGTCGACCTGGTGATCATCGATTTTCCTTCCCCCGATTCGGAGATTGAATCGGTGTTAAGGGGATTGAAGGAGGAGACCTCCTTCAGCACGATCCCGGTGATCGGTTTGATCGGAGAGGGAGAAGAGGGAAAAATCGATTGGGTTCGTTTTCCTTTTGATGATGTTGTTCCACATCCGATTCGTTATTCCGAACTTTTCAGCCGGATTCCGCTTGCGTTCGAACGAATCGAACGGATCGTCGATCGCAATCCGCTGACCCAGCTTCCGGGAAATCCTTCGATCCAGCGCGCGATCGAGCGGGTGCTCGGAAAGGCGATGGCGGTCTGTTATCTCGATATCAACCAGTTCAAGCCATACAACGACCGGTTCGGGTTTGCGCGGGGGGACGAGGTGATCCGGATGGTGGCGAGGGTCGTCTCGAACGCGGTCAAGGAGTCGGGGGGGCGCGGATTCACCGGACATATCGGCGGAGACGACTTTGTCTTTATCGTGCCGATGGAGCGGGCGGAATGGGTCTGCAAGGCGATCCTCAACCGGTTTGAACTGGTGACGGCCGTTCTGTTCGAAGAAGAGGAAAGGGAACGGGGATATTATTTCGCCAAAGACCGAAAGGGACAGGAACAAAAGATCCCCCTCCTTGGAGTCGTGATCGCCGTTGTCCCGGCGTCGAACCCAGGAATGGACCACTTCGGAAAGATCGCAGCGACCGCCGCCGAGTTGAAGACGTTTGCGAAAAAATCGGGTGAAAACCGGTATGTGATCGACCGCAGACGCGGGTAGACTCTAACCCTCAACCTCCGCCTCAATCGACCCCTGACCCCTGGCCCCCGTTTTAACGGGACGCCGGCTCAGGGACGCTCTTGCCCTTCTGGTAGAACAGGACACCCACGCGTTGAATATGCGCGATTACGTCGGGGTCGCTGATGTCTTTGAGGATGGAGAGGTCAATCGTGTATGGCAAGAGCAGTTCGTCGAGATCATCGAGGATTTTGTAGATCACGTTGAGCGTCAAATCGGCGTCACCGGTCAGGGTCAGATCGATATCGGAGCCGTTTTTGTGATTCCCCTTGGCGCGCGAGCCGTACAGAATCGCCTGTTCCACCTGCGGATAGCGGCTTAGAACGGCACAGATTTTTTGAATGGCGGATTGGGGAAGGCCGTATTTCATCCCCTTTCCTCTATTTTCAGCCCCTCCAGTTTGATTCGGAGTGCCTCGAATTCCGCCGAGTAGGTGTCGCAAATGGCGGAAACGATCTCGGCGGCCGTCGCTTCATGATACGTGTGGGAGGTCAGGTTTCGGCTCTGGATCATGCCCATCCATGCCTCGCCGTTTACGATCAAACCTGTTTTGAAGGCCTCGCGGGTGACGTCTCTTGACCCGTATAGATTCTGAACGCCGCGATTCTCCAGGAAATCCTTCAGCGTGTTCCATGCCAGCTCATGGGTGAATTCGAAAGCCTGGATCAGTCCCTGCGCTTCGAGTTTCGAGAGCGGGCGTTGTTGACCCAGCGCCACGCCTTCCTGCAATTGAGAAAGGGCTTTCAGAAAGTGATTGAACCGTTGAATCCAGCGGATGTCTTGTTCGTTCATTGGAAATCTCCATACCGTTGGATCAGGATGAAGCCGGCCGACGAATTCGTATCTTGTTTCCGAATCGTACCAAATCCCAAAAGAGTTTTCAATTTATGATCAATTTTTTGTCGGAACGTGTTTCATGTCCAGCCGAAGAAATGATCTCAAATGACTTTAGAAATTCCCCCCTTCCTGCCCGGCAAATTCTGCCTCTGGCGATCGGCAAGAAAGTTCCTCTCCCTCTTTTTTCCTCCACCCTTGTTTTCCCTTTTTCCGGCACACCCTTTGCTATTATCCCATATGAGAATTTAACCGGCTGTCGAAAAATACCGCTTGGAGTCGATACATGGATTCGATCTATCCGGTCCTCTCGGGGGCCTTGGCTCAGGAAAAACGGCTGGAGATCGTTGCCAACAATTTGGCGAACGTCAACACCACCGGGTTTAAGCGAGATGACCCTCTTTTCGAAGGGATCAGTCTTCCCCCCGGTGTCGGTAAGAACGGCGGGATCCTGCCGGGTCCGACGTTCGAAATGCTTAGCACGGTTTTCACCGATTTTTCTCCCGGTCCGATTCAGATGACGGGGGAACCGCTCGATCTTGCCATCGAAGGGGAGGGATTTTTCCAGATCCAAACGAGGCAGGGGGTTCGGTATGGCCGTGGGGGAAGCTTCACCCTCAATTCCCAGGGGCAGATTGTGACGGGGGATGGTTTTCCCCTTTTGGGAAGCGGGGGGCCGATTACGCTTCCTCCCGGAAAGGTGGAAATTGATCGGATGGGAAGAATCTCGGTCCGGGGGACGGAGGTCGGGGCGCGTCCGACCGAAATCGATACGCTGACGGTCTATCGATTCTCCGATCCGAGCCGGTTGAAGAAAATCGGGCAGACCCTTTTCGAAGCCGGCTCGGAGGGGGCGGCTCCCCTTCCGGAAGCGCGGGTCCTCCAGGGGGGACTGGAGGGGTCGAATGTCAATCCGGTGCAAGAGATGGTCTCGATGATCGCGGTGATGCGCCTTTACGAATCGGCGCAGAAGGCGATCCAAACGGCCGACGAAACAGCCGCGAAGGCGGCGAACGACGTCGGAAGGGTGGGGTAAAAAGGAGATTCGGAGATGATGCGAGCTTTATCGATTGCCGGCACCGGGATGGCGTCGCAGCAATTGTCGGTCGAAGTGATTGCAAACAATCTGGCGAACGTCTCGACGGTCGGATTTAAAAAGAGCCGGGGAGAGTTCCAGGATCTGATGTATCAAACCCTCAAATCGGCGGGGACTACCACCGGGACCGGAACACTCCCGGTTGGAATCCAGATCGGATCGGGGGTCGTCCCGGTCTCGGTCCACCGGGCTTTCGCCCAGGGAGAGTTTCAACCGACCCAGAACCCGCTCGATCTGGCGATTGAAGGGGACGGTTTCTTCCAGACGACTCTCCCGGACGGTTCGATCGCTTATACGCGGGCCGGATCGCTGAAGGTCGATAACGAAGGGAAGGTGGTGACGGTCGACGGGTATCCCCTTTTGCCGAATATTTCGATCCCTTCCACCGCGCAGACGGTGACGATTCTCCCGACCGGAGAGGTCTCCGCGGTGCTGGCGGGGAATTCCGCTCCGCAGCAAATTGGGACGATTGAATTGGCCCGATTCATCAATCCCGCCGGACTCGACAGTCTCGGGAGAAATCTCTATCGGGTCACGGCCGCCTCCGGAGAGGCGGTGACGGGGCTGCCGAATCAGGAAGGATTCGGAACGCTCCGGCAGGGGACGTTGGAGGGATCGAACGTCAATATCGCCGAGGAGATGGTCAATATGATTGTCGCCCAGCGGGCCTATGAACTGAACTCGAAGGCGATCCAGACAAGCGACGAGATGCTCTCGATGTTAAACAATCTCAAACGTTAACGGAGACCTTCTTTGCGTATCCTCTCTATTTCCCTTTTTATGATTTTCTTCGGCCTCTCTGTCGCATTGGCGGGCGCACCGGTAGGGGAGGCTTCTTCTCCGGAAGGGAAAATAAGTCGCGCGATCCGGGTCTACGTTGCCGGGCGGCTCTCTTCCAGCGAAGACGCCATCCGGGTTCGGCTGCTCCGATTGCCCGACGAGGCATTTTCCAAAGAGGATCTTCTGGAGGTTCGCGAAGGATCGGAGAAGGGGCTCCTCGGCCGGGTGGTCTTTCGGATCTCGTCGACGCGCCGTGATCGACCAAGCGGTCATCGATGGGTATCGGCCGAGGTCGAACTCCTCCGTCCGGTCGTGGTGCCGCTCCGTCCGCTCCGCCGCGGTCATCTGTTCGAAGCAAGCGATCTGGCGGTCCGCACGGTTCCGGTGATTCGATCGGAAGAGCCTTATGTCGACGAACCGGAGCGGCTGGTTGGAAAGAGGTTGACCCGGTCGATCGGGCCGGGGATTCCGATCACGTTCGAGATGGTCGAAGCAGCCCCGGTGATCCGTCCGGGGGATCGTGTGACCCTCTTGGTGGAGACCCCCGGCTTGCGGATTGCGATCCTTGGACGAGCGAAGGAAGAAGGGTTTCCGGGAAAAACCGTGGCGGTGATGAATTTGGATTCGAAGAAGGTGGTTTACGGCGAAGTGGTTGACGCCGTAACGGTGAGGGTCCATTTACCGGAGTAACAGTGTGGCAAAGGTACAGAGGCAGAGAGGAAAATGAACAGGAAGCGAAACGATGAATCACTCGGACACCTCTGTGCCTTTGTGCCTTTGTGCCTCTGTGCCTTTCTCTTTGTCGGATGTGCCGCCGCCAATAAGGAGATCCGTCCGGTCGAGTCGATTCCCACCGTTTATCGGGAACCGATCGCACTTCATAAAACCGAAGGCTCCCTCTGGACCGACGACCAGTCGCGGGTCTTTCTTTTTCAGGATGCCAAGGCAAGCCATGTCGGCGACATCGTCACGATCCGGATCGTCGAAAACGCCAAAGGGTCGAAAGGGGCCCAGACCAAATCGGGACGGAACTCGACGGTCGCCGCCGGGACCAACGCCTTCCTGGGGATTCCATCGGTCACCACTTCCAAGTTGCAGGCCGATGCCAACTTTTCCGATTCGTTCGACGGAAACGGCTCGACGAGTCGAAGCGGGGCGTTGACCGCCGACCTGACCGCTGTCGTCACGGCGGTCTTCCCAAACGGGAATATGGCGGTCGAAGGGAGACGGGAGGTTCTGATCAACAATGAGAAGGAGTTCATTGTTCTCTCCGGAATCATCCGGCCGGAAGATGTCGGTCCGAGGAACACGATTCTTTCGACCTTTATCTCCGACGCCCGGATCGAATACAGCGGGCAGGGGGTCCTGAATGACAAACAACGGCCCGGTTGGCTGGTCCGGATTCTCGACTGGATCTGGCCGTTCTAATCCGGCGGAGCCGGAAAGCGGGGGCTTGCGTCGCCCCCTCCACCGGCAAAGCCGGATGGAGCCTCCCCCTCAACGCTCTCTTCGTTCGCTGGTATTGAAAAGATCTACCCAAAAAACGTAGATCTTTTCAATACAGAATCTAAATGCGGAATGCGGGGTGCGGAATGCGGGGTGAAAATAGCAAGCGAATCCAAATCGGATTGGTTCTCCTCATCGGAACCCTTTTTTCCGCCATCCCGATCGATGCGGAGGCGGTGCGGATCAAGGATGTCGTGACGGTCGAAGGGGTCCGGGAGAATTCGCTGATTGGGTATGGCCTGGTGATCGGGTTAAGCGGGACGGGGGATAAGACGGGGACGACCTTCACGGTACAGACCCTCTCCAGCATGTTGAAGAAAATGGGGATCACCGTCGATCCCTCCGCCATCAAGGTGAAAAACGTCGCGGCGGTGATGGTGACCGCCAAGCTTCCTCCCTTCTTCAAGGCGGGAAGCCGGATCGACGTCGTCGTCTCCTCGCTTGGGGATGCCGCCAGCCTTCAGGGGGGGACGCTTCTTCTGACGCCACTGAAAGCGCCCGACCAGGAGGTTTATGCGGTGGCGCAGGGACCGATTTCGATCGGGGGATTCGTCGGGGGAAAAGAGGGAGATAGCGTTCAAAAAAATCATCCGACCGCCGGCCGGATCGCCAATGGAGCATTGGTCGAAAAGGAGGGGGCGGTTTCTTTTACAAACAAGGATCAATTGAATCTCCTTCTGCGGCAGCAAGATTTTACAACGGCGCTTCGGATCTCCCAGGTGATCAATACCCATCTGGCGGAGCGGCTTGGGGTTGAAGGGACGGCGATCGCCGTTGATTCCGGGACCGTTTCTATTCCGGTGCCGGAAATTTACCGTGATCGGATTGTGGCGCTTCTCTCCGAGATCGAAGCGATGGACGTTCAGATCGATCTCCCGGCCCGCGTCGTCGTCAATGAACGGACCGGAACGATTGTGATGGGGGATCAGGTGAAGATTTCCGACGTCGCCGTCTCCCACGGCAATTTGACGATCCGGGTCAAGACCGAGTTCCAGGTCTCTCAACCCCCCGCTTTCGCCCCGGAGGGATCGAAGACGGTGATCGTTCCCAAGCAACAGACCGACATACAGGAACAGAATGCGCAGATCCTGGTACTAAAAGGGGGAACAACGATCGGAGAGGTGGTACGCGGTCTCAATGCGATCGGCGTGACGCCACGGGATTTGATCGCCATTCTTCAGGCGATCAAGGCGGCGGGGGCGCTCCAAGCCGAGTTGGAGATTCTCTAAGAGCGAACGAAGAGAGCGTTGAGGGGGAGGCTCCATCCGGCTTTGGCGGAGAGCACGCACAGGCCGGTGGAGGGGGCGACGCAAGCCCCCGCTTTCCGGCTCCGCCGGATGAGATAGGTTCTATGATGAAAATCGATGCCGATGGGGTTCATTCGACAGGTGTCCCGACAGGAGGCCTGTCCGGGTCCAAGGCCATCGGGGGGGAGATCAATGCTTCACGGGAAAAACTGAAACGCGCCGCCCAGGCGTTCGAATCTTATTTTATTCAATCCCTTCTGAAGGAGATGCGGGGAACGATTCCAAAAGGGGGACTTTTAGGGGGGGGATCGGGGAAAGAAATCTATGAATCGCTCCTGGACGAAGCCCTGGCTGGTAAAATTTCCGAGCAGGGGGGGATCGGCCTGGCCCGGCTTTTGGTTCAAAAACTGGATGACTCAAGTTTTCAAGAAACTGTGCCGATAAGTAAGATAAGTCATTACCGGTAACTGCTCAGGTTGCCAGATTTTGCTTCAGGGCAAGGCGTGAGGAGCGCAGAACCGCAGCGTATGTGTCTATACGTGAGGATTCGAGCACCGCAGCAACGCCGCCATGGAACAAAAGATGGGGGACCTGAGTAGTTACCATTACCGATAGGAGGAAGCCATGCGGATACCAGGGGAAGATTCGGCCCGTTTTTTGGAGGCGGCCCTGCTTGGTCTGAAAGGAACGGGAGAGAAAGGGGCTGTCCGATCGTCCGGGAAAAAAGAGGGTTCCGCCTCCGATGCGGTTGAAATTTCCGGAGAAGCGAGAATCTACCAACAGCTTCAACAGCAAATCGCCTCCGTTCCAGACATCCGGGCGGAACGGGTCCAAACGCTTCGGGAAAAAATAGAGGCGGGAACGTACCGTCCCAGCGGCGAAGAGATCGCCGAAAAACTGATCCGGTCGACATTACTCGATGAAATTCTCTAATCCCCTTTCCGAGACCCCATTGGTTCCGCTCGTTTCCCTTCTGGAAGAGATGATTTTCGTCCATCAGGAACTCCTCGTTTTGCTCCAGAGAGAAAAAAAATGGATGATCGCCGGGGAATTGGAGGACCTGCTCTCGGGGCTTCAACAGAAGGAGGCGGCGGTGGTTCGTCTGCGTCATCTGGAGGAGAAGCGCCAAGATCTCTTGGATACGATCGGAGAAACGACCCTGACCGCTTTGATTCAACGGACGCCGGAGCCGGACCGAAGCCGGCTCGTCTCCTGTCAGACGCGGCTTCAATCGCTGACGTCGAGCATTCAGGAGATCAACCAGATCAACGGCCTCTTGGTGGAGCGGATTCTGGATCAGATCGCCACCCTGACCGGACTGTTGCGGCATCTCTCCTCGGCCTCGCCGGTCTACCAATCGAACGGCCGGGTCATTGAATTGCAGGCTTCCGGGAGGAAGATCGGAAAAGGATAGTTACAGATAACTGTAAAAGGGTAATTGTCAATCGATGTCGAGCATCTTTGGAATCCTCAATATTGGAAAATTGGCCCTTTCCGCGGAGCAAAAGGCGCTTTCCGTCACCTCTCAAAATATCGCCAACGTCAACACCCCGGGGTATGCCCGGCAAGAGGCGGTGTTCGAAACGACCGTGCCGCTCGACGGGGCGCCCGGGCAGGTGGGGACCGGCGTCCGGATCGGAGAGGTCCGGCGGATGATCGATCTCTTTATTGAGAGTCAGGTCACCGCCGGGGCCTCGAATCTCGGACGGCTCGAAGTCGATCAGCGGACCCTCTCCCGGATCGAAGCCCTCTTCAGCGACGCAGAAGGAACCGGGATTGGCAAAACCCTCTCGGAGTTTTTTGCAGCGCTTCAAGATCTGGCCAATCACCCGCAGGGAGCGGCCGAGCGGACCGCCCTCCTGGAGCAGTCCAAGACACTCGCCGCGCGATTTGTCTCGATCGATACCGAGATGCGGCAGATTCAAAAAGACCTCGACGGAGAGATCAAAGGGGTGATCGGTGATGTCAACGACCTGGCGACACGGATCGCTGATCTCAACGGAGAGATCGCCCGGGCCGAACTCTCCGGACAAAAGGCAAACGACCTTCGCGATGAACGGGGACGGCTTTTAAACGACCTTTCCGGCAAGATCGAAATCCAATCGTTTGAGAACGACCGGGGAGAGGTGAGCGTGTTTATTGCCGGGGGGAAACCGCTGGTCGAATCGAATAACGCCTCGCTCCTACGAGCGGTTCCAAACGGTGATAACAACGGTTTCTCCGGCGTGGTTTTTGATTCCGGCGGCAGCACGGTCGATATCACCGCATCGCTCGCCGGCGGTCGGCTGAAAGGGTTGGTTGACCTGAGGGACAACACGATTCCGGGATATATCGACCGGCTCGATCAACTCGCGGCGGGGATGGTGAACGAGGTCAACCGGCAGCACCGGGTCGGTTTCGGCCTCGACGGCTCCACCGGGAGAGATTTCTTCTCTCCCCTGGCGCCGACGGTCTTGGGGCAAAGCGCCAATACCGGGGTTTCGACGGTGACCGCCACGGTGAATGATCCTTCCCTCCTGACCTTTGATTCCTATCGGTTGACCTTCGCCGGAGGGAATTATACGGTTCAGAACCTTCGAACCGGGGCGTCGGCCACCGGGGTTTATGCCGATCCGACGACGGTTCTCTTCGAGGGACTTCAAGTCAATATTACGGGAGCCCCCGCCGCCGGCGACCGTTTCGATCTCAGCGCCCATCAAGGGACGGCGGGATCGATGGGCGTCGCCTTAACCGATCCGAATCGGGTGGCCGCTTCTTCCTCATCCGCCGGTGTTCCGGGAAATAACGGCAATGCCCTTCTTTTGGCGCAGTTACAGGAGAAGGGGGTGACCGGGTTTTCCGGGGCGACTGTTCAGGAGTTTTACAGCCGGTTCGTAGGAGAAGTCGGGGTGCGCTCTCAATCGGCCCAGAGAAGCCTTTCCGCCGAGAAGGTCATCCAAGAGCAGTTGAGCAACAGGCGGGAGGAGGTCTCCGGGGTTTCCCTCGATGAAGAGATGGCCAATCTGATTAAATTTCAGCGGGCCTTTCAAGCGGCCGCACGTCTGATCACGACGGCCGATGAACTGTTTCAGACGTTGTTGGGGATGAAGCGGTAAGAAAGAGAGGTTGCCTGTGCGTGTTCCTGAAAAGATGCTCTTCGAATCGATTGTGAACCGGATGCAAAGGCAGACCGAGTCGGTTTTCCGCCTTCAAGAGCAGGTCTCCTCCGGGAAAAAGGTTAATCGTCCTTCGGACGACCCGATCGGGCAGTCGCTCATTCTTAATTATCAGAAATCGATTGCTTCAACAGAGCAGCACCTTCGAAATATCGACCGGGGGAATGCGATGCTTTCCACCGGCGAGTCGGCGTTACAGGGGGTGGAAGACCGGTTGCAGCGGGCGCGTGAGCTGGCGGTTCAGATGGCGAACGGAACCTACTCATCCTTGGACCGGGCCACCGCCGCAAAGGAGATTCGGGAGATCTACGATCAGATGGTGGCGTCTGCGAATACCCGGGTGGAAGGGAGGTATCTCTTCGCGGGGCACCAAACCCAAACGAAACCATTCGTTGACCGTGGACGCTATCTTGGAACTGCGGTCACCCTTCCCGTCACGATCACAACTGGTGTCAATGACCAATTGAACTTGACCCTCGATGGGGTGGCGTCGACCGTCACCCTTCCCCCCGGGGCGTATGCCACCGGGGCTGCACTCGCGAACGCGGTTGCGGGGGCGATCAATGCCACTCCGGCCTACCAAACGGCGGGGCTTTCGGCGTCGGTGACGTTTGATACCGATCATCTCGTTGTGACGTCAAATGCTATCGGCGGGACTTCCGCCGTTCTTCCGACGGGAGGAAGCGCCTTGGCCGGTCTGGGGCTGGCGGCGGGAACCGCCCAACCGGCTGCGAGCTACCTCGGCGACTCGGGAGAGATTCCCTTCGAGATCGGATCGGGGGTGACCGTCGCCATGAATCTGCCGGGGGATCGCCTCTTCAAGGGGGTCGGCGTGACCGGGGGGGTCGATATTTTTGCTGCTGTCGCGGGGCTCCAGGTCGCCTTGGAGACGAATGATTTGGCCGGAATCGGGACTTCTTTAACAAATCTCTCCGTGGCGCAGGAGCAGATCACGAATGAGCGGGCCGTGTTGGGGGCCCGGCTGAATCGGATCGATACCGCGAAAGAGACACTCGATGACTTCCGTCTCATGCTTTCCAAGTTAAATTCGGAAACGGAGGATGTCGATCTGACCCGCGCCGTATCCGATCTGTCGCTTCAATTGACCGCCCTGGAGACGAGCCGGGCGGTCTCCGCACGGCTCGTTCAACGGTCGCTCCTCGATTTCTTACGGTAGGGTATACTGGATAGAGGCAAGGGGCCGTCGGGAAGGTTGAATGCTGGTTTTGGCGAGAAAATCGGGGGAAGGGATCGTCATCGGAGATCAGATCCGGGTGGTCGTGGTCGAGATTCAGGGGAACCAGGTCCGTCTCGGGATCCAGGCGCCGTCCGGAATTCCGATCTATCGGGAAGAGATCCTTGCCAAAATCATGGCGGAAAACAAGGAAGCGGCCCGGATCGATCCGGATCGGTTGAAAGCGTTGTTGAGCAAGCGCCCGGCCCCGCAAGAGAAAACAGAGAAAAAAGAGGAAAAGAAAGAAGATGAAAATCGAGGTTAAGAGCGTCAAACTCGGTTCGTTGGTGATCGATGAGGAAAAGGTGATTCATTTTTCGGAGGGGATCCCCGGTTTTCCCGAAGCGAAACGATATGCCCTGATCGAGAACGGCAAGGATCACCCCTTTTTTTGGCTTCAGTCGCTCGATGATCTGGAGTTGGCCTTCGTCGTTACCGATCCGTTGATGTTTAAGCCCGATTACCGCCCGCAGATTCCCCAAGAGATTTTGGAAGAGCTTGAAATCCAATCGGCCGAATCGATCGCCGTCATGGCGATCTTGACCATCCCGCAAGAAGATCCTCTCAACATCACCGCCAATCTGATGGCCCCGTTGGTCGTCAACACCCGAACCCGCAAGGGGAAACAGGTTGTTATGACCGATTCCAATTATACCCATCGCGAACCGATTCTTTCCCCGTTTCTCGAGAATGTCTCAAAATCGAGCATGGCCGAAGCCGGGTAAAGAGCGTCATCGAATTTTTCCCTCCGTCAAAAAGTTGACGTCCTCCCCCATGTTCTCCTTTTAAATTCAGCCTCAATATGCCGGATATGGATGAATCCGGACGCCGGAGGAACGGCAAGGTTATTGCAATTTCTCCAGACGGATACCTGGAGGGTCGCGTCGAGATGGATCTCAATGGAAAGACGATTTTGGTGACAGGGGGCACCGGTTCCTTCGGAAAACGGTTTGTTCGAAGAGTTCTCGCCCGATCCCGTCCGGAAAAGCTGATCATCTTCAGCAGGGATGAATTCAAGCAGTATGAAATGCAGGAGATGTTCGATGATCCCTCTCTGAGATTCTTTATCGGCGACGTCAGGGACAAGGAGCGGCTTTATCGGGCATTCGAGGGGGTAGATTTTGTCATCCATGCGGCGGCGCTCAAGCAGGTTCCGGCCGCCGAATACAACCCCTTTGAGGCGATCAAGACCAATGTCATCGGTGCGCAAAATATCATCGATGTCGCGATCGACGTCGGTGTCAAACGGATTGTCGCCCTCAGCACCGATAAAGCCTGTAATCCGGTGAATCTTTACGGCGCCACGAAACTCTGCTCCGACAAACTCTTTGTCGCCGGAAATTCTTATGCCGGAAGAAAAACGACCCGCTTCAGCGTGGTGCGGTATGGCAATGTCGTCGGAAGTCGCGGGAGCGTCGTCCCTTGCTTCATCAAACATCGAGAGAACGGCCGTGTTCCGGTGACCGATGAACGGATGACCCGCTTCTGGATCACCCTTGATCAGGGGGTCGATTTTGTCTTAAAGGCGCTCGACCGAATGGAGGGGGGTGAGATTTTCGTTCCGAAAATTCCTTCGGCGAATATCGTCGATATCGCCAGGGCGATCGTTCCCGATTGCAAGATCGACATCGTCGGAATCCGGCCGGGGGAAAAGCTTCATGAGGTTCTCATCTCATCGGAGGATGGCCGGCGGACGTTGGAGTATCGGGATTATTATCTCATCCAGCCCGATTTTCCCTGGTGGAGCGTTGAAAAAAGGAAAAACGGAGGAGGGGGGGTCGGGGAGGGATTCGTCTATTCGAGCGACCTCAACCCTTGGTATTTGACTCCGGCCGAGATCGAACAGATGGTGGAGCATCTGGAGGAGCATGAAAGCCATCCCATACGGGCGACAGACCGTTGAAGACGATGATATTCAGGCGGTCGTCGATGTTCTCCAATCTGATTGGCTGACACAAGGGCCGAAAATCGATGCCTTTGAAGCGGCGCTCGCGTCTTATTGCGGGGCCCGTTATGCGGTTGTTTGCGCGTCGGGGACCGCCGCGCTCCATCTGGCCTATCAGGTGGCCGGTCTGGGACCGGGCGATCTCATTCTGACCTCTCCGAACACCTTCGCGGCCACGGCCAATGCGGCCCTCTACCTTCGGGCAAAACCGATCTTTTCCGACATCGATCCGGCGACCTACAATCTCAGTCCCTCGAAAATGGAGGAGACCTTATCTGGCCTCAAGTCTGAACGTTCACAGCTCAAAGCGATCGTCCCGGTTCACTTTGCAGGGATGCCGTGCAACATGGAGGAGATCGCTAAAATCGCCGAACGACACCGGCTCCTGGTGATTGAAGACGCCTGTCATGCCCTCGGCGCCTCTGATGCCGGTAAAAAGATCGGCGGCCTCTCCGACATAACGGTCTTCAGTTTCCATCCGGTGAAGACGATCACCACCGGGGAGGGAGGGGCGATCCTCACGAATCGGGAAGATTATTATCAGCGTCTGAAAAGGCTCCGCTCGCACGGCATCGAGCGGGTGCATTTGATGGAGGCGCCGCACGGCGATTGGTACCATGAAATTCAGGAACTCGGATACAACTATCGGATGACCGACATTCAAGCAGCGCTGGGGCTCTCCCAGCTCAGGAAGGTCGACCGGTTTGTGGCAAGAAGAAGAGAGATCGCGGCCTTCTATCATGCGGCATTCAAAGGGAACCGCTATTTCGACCTTCCGGTGGAAAGGTCCGGGGCGATTTCCTCGTATCACCTCTATCCGATCCGATTAAAAGACCCTTTCAAAAAACAGAAGAAGGAAATTTTCCATCGCCTTCGGGAGGAAGGTCTGGGGGTGCAGGTTCATTATCTTCCCGTTTATTGGCACCCGATTTATCAGCAGATCGGTTACCGAAAGGGACTCTGTCCGGCGGCGGAGGAGTTCTATCAGAGAGAGATCAGCCTTCCGATCTTTCCGGCGATGACTTCAGAAGAGGTGGCGTATGTCGTCGAAACGATCGATCGGGTCTTTCGTGAAAATGCGTAGCGCATCCCCGTCCGACCCCTCTGTCGGAGAGGAGATCGAAGTGAAATGGGTCCTCGGATCGGCGAACTTCGGTTTGGCCTATGGAATCGCAAACGGAAAGAAGTTGAGCCGGGCGGAGGTGTTCACTATTCTTGAATCGGCCCAGTCGGTTGGCGTATGGGGTCTCGATACCGCCAAGGTGTACGGTGATGCCGAGCAGGTCATCGGGGAATACTTCAAGGAACATGGAAAGCGGTTTCGGGTCATTACCAAACTTCCTGCCAAGAAATATGAAGATCCAAAGGAGGTGGAGCGAGAGATCACCGATTCGCTTCGGGTGATGAATGTCGATTCGATCGACGTTCTCCTCCTCCACTCGTATGAAACGGTTCAACAGTCCGGAAAGGTGATCGTTCCGGTCCTTCAAACCCTCTGGAAGGAAAAAGTCATCGGACGGTATGGCCTCTCGGTTTATCACCCGGAAGAAGCGATCGAAGCGGCCCGCAATTTCAAGGAAGGAGTTGCGGTTGAATTTCCCATCAACCTCTTTGACCGGCGATTTTTGAAGGGGAACCTCATCAAACGGTTGAAGTCGGAAGGGGCATTTTTGCTGGCGCGGTCGGTCTTTCTACAGGGACTCTTTTTTATGAAGGAGCAGGCGCTCCAGGGGGATTTGAGAAAGGTGAAGAAGAGGATTAAGAAAATAGCCGAACTCGCTGAGCAATCGAATTTAAGGCGGGAGTGGCTTCCGTTGGCATTTGTTGTCACCCAGCCTTCGATCGATGGGGTGGTGATCGGGGTCGATTCCGCCGATCATCTGGAGACCAATCTTCAAGCCATTAGAAAAGAGAATCTCAACCAATATCGCCAAATCGAGGAGCAGCTCGCCGCGTTGGAAGTCGACGACGAGGCGATATTGCTCCCTTCCCGGTGGAAACGATGAAAATCCAATTTCCCGATATGACGTCTCTCACCTCCATGGAAGGGATCGAGCTGAAGCAGGGAAAGGTCACGAAGGAAGAGAGGCCGGTTCTCTTCCCTCAGTATCCTTGGGAGGGGATTCACACCTATCTCTATGGTTCGGTTTTGGAGAAAAATGGGCAATTGCGGATGTGGTATCAGTCGTATCTCGATGGGGATGATTTCTTCGTCAACCATGCGCGATCCCGCGACGGAAAGAAATGGGAGAAGCCCCTCATCAACAAGTGGCGGATCGATGAGAAGCGGTTTTATCCCACCGCTGAGTCGGAGAAAGAAAGGGAAGCAAAGGCGATTGAGTTCAGAAATGGAAGCCCAGGTTACTGGAAGACCAATATCGTCTCGACCTATCACATCCCGAGCGTGATCTACGATTCGAACGATTCGAAGTCCCCCTATAAACTATTCGGCTTTACCAATGAAGGTTACCGGGTTGCATTTTCGCGGGATGGAATCGATTTCAAAGAATATGAAGGGAATCCCGTTCTTCCGCTGATGCGATTTCCCAATCCGAAGACAAAGAAGACCTGGGTCAGCGATGTCTCCCCCGTTTTTAAGGATACGGTGAGAAAGAAGTTTATCGCGTTTGTCAAAACCTATGTCATCGACGAGGAGGGGAGGACGCGGCGATCGGTCGGCTATTCCGAGAGCGACGACTTTATCCGGTGGTCGCAACCGGAAACGATCTGGACCCCGTCCGAAGCGGACGATCGTTTGGCGGTTGCGCGGGGGTTCAAGTGGGCCGACTTCTATGGGCTCTGCGGCTTTAACTATGGCGGTGCTTACCTCGGATTTCTCTGGCTCTTTTACATGGATTATGAGTTTGCAAAAGGAACCCACGAGGGAAAGATGGAAGTCTTCCTGGCGACCAGTCCTGATGGAAAACAGTGGACCCGCTTCTCGGATGAGCCGTTGATTCCGCTGAGCCAATCGGGGTGGGACTCGGGGATGATCACCACGGCGAATCTCCCCCTCTTCCGGAAAGAGGGGATTCATCTCTACTATGGAGGGTCGAATTTCAGCCACGGCGTGGGTAATGCCAAACTCTTATTCGATGAAGAGAGCCATCGGTTCAGTGTCGGCCTGGCCACATTGAGAAAAGAGGGGTTTGTCTATGCGACCGGCACGAAAGGATCGCTGATGACCAGGCCGCTGCGCTGCCGCAAGGGGACGATCCGGGTCAACGCCGACACGACCGACGGAAAGATCTTGACCGATTTGATCCGGGGTGGACAAATAGTTGAATCGTATCGGATGGAGGGGATCGATTCATCGGATCACCTGATTCAAACCGGTGTGAGGGGAGAGGTGACATTAAAGATCTCTATAGAAGGGGCGAAGCTTTATTCCTTGGAGGTGAATTGAGATGCCGCGCGCGGTGGTGGTTCAGGCCAGAAACGGTTCCAGTCGTTATCCTCGGAAGATGCTCCACTCCTTGCTTGGAAGGCCGGCGATCGAATGGGTTCTGGAGCGATGCGAGAAGATCGCCGTTGATCAGAGGGTTTTGGCCACCACTGAGGAGAAGGAAGACGACCCGCTCGTTGAGATCGCTCAGAAACATGGTTGGCTGGTTGTCCGGGGAAGTGTGGAGGATGTCCTCGGCCGGTTTGCCAAGGCGGTCCGGGCTTATCGGCTCGATACCGTGGTGCGGATTACCGGCGATTGTCTTCTCACCGATCCTCGGCTGGTCGAGCATGCGCTGACCCAATTCGATGCGCTCAAGCCGGACTACCTGATTTTGACGAAGATCATCGACGGGTTCGATGTGGAGGTGATGACCGGAAGGGCGATCTTGAGGGCCGATTCGGAGGCGAAGCTGCCTTCCGAGCGGGAGCATGTGGGGCCGTACCTCCGGCGGTCGAAGCAGTTCAACACGGTCTTTCTTCCCTATGGGGAGGAGGATCTTTCCCCCATTCATCTGAGTCTTGATTATAAAGAAGATGCGGAAGTGCTCGAATCGATCCTCAAACAGTTGGGGAACGACTTTACCTATGCCGACGTGGCCCGGCTGATCAAGGCGCACCCCGAGTTGATCGAAAAGACAAAACAGATTGTCCCGAACGAGGGGTATCGGCGTTCTTTGGAAGGGGATCAGGCCGGCATTCAAGCGATGAAGGGAAAACCGCTCCGGTTCGAGAAGAGCCTCTCCCAATTCGACAAAGTGATGAAGATCATCCCGGGTGGATCGCAGACCTTTAGCAAGTCGTCTCTCCAGTTCAGTGTCGGCGCAGCACCCCTCTTCGTGCGGGAAGGGAAGGGGGCGCTTCTGACCGATCTCGATGGGAACCGATTCATCGACTTCACAATGGGGCTGGGGGCCTGCCTCCTCGGTTATGCGTTTGAGCCGGTCAACCGAGAGATAGAGGCGACGCTGAAGAAGGGGACCGCCTATACCCTTCCCCACCATCTGGAGTACGACCTGGCCGAACTTCTCACCCGCGTCATCCCCTGCGCCGAGATGGTCCGGTTCGGAAAAAACGGCTCCGATGTCACCTCCGCCGCCGTCCGCCTGGCACGGGCCGCGACGGGGAGGGAGATCGTCGCCTGCTGCGGCTATCACGGCTGGCAAGATTGGTACATCGCCACCACGACGCGAAGCCTCGGCATTCCGGAGGAGGTCAAGAAGAAGACGGTCCCTTTCCAGTACAACCAGATCGAGAGTCTTCAGGCCTGCTTCGACCGCTATCCGAATCAGATCGCCTGTGTGATCATGGAGCCGGTCAGCCTCGAAGCGCCGCAAAAGAACTTCCTCACGAAAGTAAAGAATTTGGTTCATCAGAATGGCGCGCTTCTGATCTTTGATGAGGTCGTGACCGGTTTTCGGTTCGACATCGGCGGAGCGCAAGCCTATTTCAATATCACCCCCGATCTCGCCTGCTTAGGCAAGGCGATGGCCAACGGGATGCCGGTTTCCGCCATTGTCGGAAAGCGCGATCTGATGAAGCTCTTCGACGAGATTTTCTTCTCATTCACCTTTGGGGGAGAGACCCTCTCGATCACGGCAGCCATCGCCACGATCCAATACATCCTCGAAAATAAGGTGACCCCTCTCCTTTGGAAACAGGGAGAAAAGTTGAAGAGCGGCATCGAACAGCAGATTCGCGAGAAGGGGCTGGAAGGGACCCTCTCGATCGACGGCTATCCGATCCGGACCGTCCTCAATTTCAAAGGGGAGGAGAAGGCGGTCCTGAAGATGAAGACCCTTTTCCAACAAGAGTGCGTGAAGCGGGGGGTCCTTTTCACCGGTGGCCATAACGTTTCTCTCCCTCACGATGATGAGAAGATCGAACGGGTCTTGTCGGTCTATGACGAAGTGATGGAGATCCTGAAATACACTTTGGAATACCAAATGCTCGATGAGATGATCGAAGGAAGACTTTTGGAGCCGGTGTTTCGGAAGGTGTGAGAGGTGACTGTGTGAATAAATTCGCACCTAAAGGATGCCAAAGGAATGGCAACGGAGAATTGACAACATGGCTTCGACGGAAACACTGACCAGCTTGGCAATGTTGAAGGTCAACATTGACCAGGGAAAAGACTACTTGGACTACATACGACCGTTCATTCTGCAGGTGCTCGTTGACCACAGGCCTGATCCGGTGACTGATCAAGTTATCCATGATTACCTCCGAACGCAGTTTGGCCTTGAGATTCCCACGCGCACGGTTCAGGTCGTATTGAAGCGTCTCTCACGGACACACCCGCTAAAGCGAAAAGAGGGCGTGTATCACATTGCTGGTGCCCTACCGGACCCGGGCATCACTCCTGAGAAGAGCAAGGCGAGTCGGCATATTCAGGCAGTTGTGTCCGGCCTGCTTGAATTCGCCAAAGGTGGCGGGCAGTGTATCGCCGTCGAAGATGAAGCGGTCACCGCCATCTGCGGGTTTCTCTCCGAGTTCAATATCCCGTGCCTGCGAGCGTACTTGCGTGGTACGACCATTCCGACAGTCGAAGGCAAGCAGCAAGCCCACATCGTTCTTGTCAGCGACTACGTCCTGTATCTACAGGACAGTGATCCAGAGCGATTCGAGAGCTTTATGATTCTGGTTCAGGGGCATATGCTCGCAAACGCGCTGCTATGTCCCGATCTTCAGAACGCACCGAAAACATACAAGGGGGTGACGTTCTACCTTGACACCCCTCTCTTGGTGCAGCGGGTAGGACTTGAAGGAAAACCGAAGGAGCGAGCGGTCGAGGAGTTGATCGCATTGGTGGGGAATCTCGGGGGTATGGTCGCAACGTTCTCCCATTCTCGTGACGAACTTGGTCGTGTTCTCAAGGGTGCAGCGGATCACGTCGATGCACCGAATGGTCGCGGGGCCATCATCAGGGAGGCGCTACGGAACGGCACGACGAAGTCGGACCTTCTGCTCTTGTCTGGAAAAATCGACCAGATGCTTGCGGATGCGGGGATCGAAGTCAAGAGCACGCCCAGCTACATCGCGGACTTTCAGATCGACGAAACAGCGTTTGGGAAGATTCTTGAAGATGAGGTTAACTACTTTAACCCGCGTGCGAGGGAAGACGACATCAACTCGGTTCGCAGCATCTATGTGTTGCGAGCCAACACAACGCCAGTTTCAGTTGAAAAGTGCAAGGCCGTGCTGGTCAGCAGCAACTCAGGGTTTGCGCGGGCAGCATACGAGTACGGGCAGCGATCCGAGGAGTCTCGCGAAGTCTCAAGCGTGATCACGGACTTCAGCCTCGCGAACATGGCTTGGCTGAAGGCACCCATGGGCGCGCCGTCCATGCCAAGGACGGAACTGCTGGCCTACTCGTATGCCGCGCTTCAGCCGTCGAAAGCGCTTCTCGACAAGTACCTGACTGAAATCGACAAGCTCCAAAGGCAGGGCAAGATATCTGAGCAAGATCACCAGCTGCTTCGAAGCAGCACGAATGCACAAGAAGAACTGATGCGGCTCACATTGGGCGATGAGACTGCTTTCACGGAAGAGACAGTAACCGAAACGCTGCGCCGGGTGTCTAATGAAATTAAGAAGGAAGAGAGCGAGAAGGTCAGGCAAGAGCAGGAATCGCATCGAAGAACCCAAGAACAATTGGAAAAAACCAAAACGGAGCGCGAGTCTCTGCGGAAGAGCATTTACTGGAAATGCAGGCAGAAGTCACAGTGTTGTGCATGGTCCGCATCAGGTGTAATGGGTGTGCTTCTTGTTCTCGGAGTTGTTGCAGGACTGGGGGTGAAAGCAGAAACTCCAATAGTCGGTTGGTCGTTACTGGTAGGCTCACTATTTCTAGCGCTGACTACTCTCGCAAACGCGTTTTTTGGAACAACTGTGCGGGGGGTACATTCAGCAATTCAAGCAAGGTTCCTAAAGTATTTCCTGCGGCAAGAAGCCGAAGCGACTGGCATTAATTTTGGGGCGAATGGGTGAGCAGGACTTTCAGCGAATCCGTCATCGAGTGGCAAACGCTAACGGGGTCGTTACTTTCGTCTATATCTTCCTCTGTGGAGCGCAAGACACTGAAACAAAAACTCGAGCTCACCTGGATCGGCAAGGACAAGCGGCCGAAGCTGGAACCGCGGATTCTGCTGGAAGATCCAGGCAAAAGATATCACGCCAAGCACCGGGTGACGGTGGGCGATATCTTTGACAACCGTCTGGCGTTGAACATTGTAGGTGCGAATTGATTCGCACAAAGACGCCATGCCCTATGGTGATTTAACAAAAGGCCGCTACAGCGAAAATGGGCGTGCCTATTTCATTACCACCGTGTTGGCTGAACGCGAACGGCGTTACTTTGGCGATTTTTCTTGCGCCCGTTTGGTGGTGGCCGAAATGCGTGGGCTACATGAAAACGGTGCGGTGAATTCCTTGGCTTGGGTCGTTATGCCGGATCATGTGCATTGGTTGTTTCAGTTGGGTGAAACCGAGACGCTTTCGTCGGTTGTGAAGGGTTTCAAGGCGCGGTCGGCACACCGAGTGAATCGTTATTTAGGTCGGCAAGGCGCGTTATGGCAAAAGGCGTTTTACGATCACGCCGTGCGCAAAGAGGAAGATATTCGCGGTATTGCGCGCTACATTGTCGCTAATCCGTTGCGGGCGGGGTTGGTGGAAAATATCGGAGATTATCCGTTGTGGGATGCGGAATGGTTGTAGGTGCGAATTGATGTCTGATTTGTTGTAGGTGCGAATTTATTCGCACATGTTGGTATTGAACGATGGGGTCAATGTGCGAATAAATTCGCACCTACAGATGAGGCGAGAATCGACATGGCGGAATTAAGACGCTGCACCCGGTGTGTTCTTCCGGAAACCCACGAGACGATCACCTTCGACGCGGAGGGGGTCTGCAACATCTGCCGCCAGCATGAGTACAAGCAGACCCAGATCGATTGGGCGGCGAAAAAAAAGGAACTCGATGTTTTGATCGCGGCGCATCGGGGCAAGTCCGACTATGACTGCATCATCCCCTTCAGCGGCGGCAAAGACAGCACCTGGACCCTCTACTATCTCGTCAAGGAGTATGGCCTCCGGCCGTTGGTTGTCCGGTTCGATCATGGGTTTCTGCGTCCGAACGTGATTGAAAACACCCGTCGGACCCTCCGGAAGCTGGGGGTCGATTTCCACCATTTCACGCCGAATTGGAAGGTGGTCCAGAAGTTGATGCTTCAGACGTTTCTGGAAAAGGGGGATTTTTGCTGGCATTGCCACACCGGGATCTTCGCCTATCCGATGTGGGTCGCCCTCCGTTACAATGTTCCGCTGGTGATCTGGGGCGAACCTTCATCGGAATATACCGCCTACTACAGCTACGATCAGCCGGAGGAGGTCGACGAGAAGCGGTTCAATCGCTACGTCAATCTGGGAATCAGTGCCCAGGACATGCTCGTTCGGTTCGAGGCTACGATTGACGAGCGGGATCTCAAACCGTTTACCTATCCCCCGCTCAAAGAATTGCGGAAGATCAAATACCGATCGGTCTGTCTCGGTTCTTACATCCCCTGGGACGTCAAGCGGCAGGTGAAGATCATTCAGGAAGAATTGGGGTGGCGCGAAGATCAGGTGGAGAATGTCCCCCCCGGTTATGGATACGAAAAAATCGAATGTTACATGCAGGGGGTTCGCGATTACATCAAATTCATCAAGCGAGGTTATACCCGTCCCTCCCATCTTGCCTCGCTCGACATCCGGAATCACCGGATGAGCCGTGAAGAGGCGATCGCGTTGATCCAAAAATATGAAGGGAAGCGCCCCCCCAGCCTCGATCTCTTTTTGGAGCATGTCGGCCTGACCGAAGCGGAGTTTGTTCAGATCGCGCTGAGCCATGTCGTTTCTCCGTATGAGCACGATCCGCTCAAAATTCTACCGGGAGAAAAACTACACGATTTCAAGGTCTGGTCGAGAGAGGGAGCGATGCCGAGGAAAGAGGCGGAGGTCCAGCTTAACCGGTGGCGGCAGAGGAACAAATGAGGGTGAGGAGTAAGGCTTCGTAATGGTTGGCCTGGTCGATTACGGAATGGGAAATCTGCTTTCGGTCCGGCATGCGCTCGAAACGGTCGGGGCGGAGGTGGTTGTCTGTCGGAACGGAGAAGATCTCAAACCGGTCGAACGGATTGTTCTGCCCGGGGTCGGCGCGTTTCGGGATTGCATGATGAATCTTAGAAAGAGGGGGTTGATCGAGGCCTTGGAGGAGGCGGTTCTTCGTTTGGGCAAGCCGATCCTCGGGATCTGCCTGGGGATGCAGGCGATGGCCCGGCGGAGCTTCGAAGGGGGGGAGCATCCCGGGCTCGGCTGGCTTGCGGCGGATGTCGTCCGTCTCAACCCACATCCGCCGGCACTTCGCGTTCCCCAGATCGGATGGAACGAGATCGATTACCGGGCAGGGAGTCCGTTTTTTAAGACACTTCCTCCGTCGCCCGACTTCTATTTTGTCCATTCGTATTTCGTGAAATGCGACGATCAGGCGATTGTCGAGGCGACCTGCGATTACGGCGGGCCGGTGACCGCCGCCGTCCGGAAGGAAAACATCTTTGCAACACAGTTCCACCCGGAGAAGAGCCAGGATGACGGTCTGAAGCTCTTGGAGAATTTCGTGAAATGGAAGCCATGAGGGGACGATGCTGAAGCGCCGACTGATTCCGAAGCTTCAGATGAAGACGAGCGCTCATGGCGGATCGGGTCGAAAAGTCCTGGTGACGACGATTCAATTCTCAAAGGTCTTGGAGATCGGCGATCCGGTTTCACAGGCGAAGATTTATGAGGCGCAGGCGGCGGACGAGCTGATCTTTCTTGATCTGGATGCGTCGGCGGATCATCGAAAACCGATGTTGGAGGTCGTGCGTCGTGCGGCCGAGGAGATCTTCATGCCGTTGACAGTGGGAGGCGGGGTGGGTTCGATCAATGACTTTCGGGATCTCCTTTCCAGCGGGGCCGATAAGGTGAGCATCAACACTTCCGCCGTGGAGACCCCGGATCTGATCAGCGAGGCGTCCAATGTCTTCGGCACGCAGTGCGTGGTGTTGAGCATCGATTATCGAACCGACAAAGAGGGGGAATCCCGCGTCTGGATCAACGGTGGAAAAATCAAAACGGAACTCGACCCGATCTCTTGGGCGGTCGAAGGGGAGAAGCGGGGCGCGGGGGAAATTCTGCTGACGTCGATTGACAGAGACGGGATGCGCTGCGGCCTCGATCTGGAACTCACCCGGCGGGTGGCGGAAGCGGTCTCGATCCCGGTGATTGCATCGGGGGGCTGCGGCGCGGCTTCCCATTTCGTGGAGGGGTTTCAAATCGGACAGGCCGACGCCGTGGCCGCCGGGACTTACTTCTGTTTTAAAGATGAAAACCCGATGCAGACCCGCTCGCAGATCCGAAACGCGGGGATACCGATCCGGATGCACCGGTAGGGGGAGGGGAGGATGCGCGTTGGTTATTGGGCAACCTTATGAAACGAGATGCCTGTGAAAGCGGAAGGTCCCCTCTCTGTGGCGTGTTTAAAAAGTTCATCAACCGTATTGGCGATCTTGACAGCGGTCGGTCCAGGGATGCTGCGGGTGCCGCATTGAGGGCAGATATAAGCGGAGATATTTTCGACATCCGCATAAAAGCCTTCTCTTTCGAAGTGGAGGGTGGTCTGTCTGATCTCCATCAAGGTTTTACATTGGGGACAAGGTTTGTTTTTTAAGGAAGTCTACGAATCAATGATGAACGAGAAATCCCATCAGTGGGCTGCCCGATATTTGGTGATATTTAAGGCGTAAACCGGTGGAGGATACAATGCCAGAAGTGATGGCTTGGGAAAATTTGCTTTCAAAAGAACGCCAAGGAATGCCCTAAGAAGACGGTAATAATAACGGATGTACCACATTCCAGCGTGATTTTGATCGAATTATTTATTCTTCAGCTTTTAGAAGATTACAGGACAAAACTCAAGTGTTCCCTTTAGGAGTCAATAGACATGACGGCGGTGTTTGACGGTCAGGACAAAAACGGTTTTCGATCCGGTGTGAAGTGTGTAGACGACGCGATAATCGCCGACGCGAAGAGAGTATTCCCCCTTGTGATTGCCGACCAGGGGCTTTCCGGAAAACGGATCATCTGCAAGTTGTTCGACTTTGTGAAGAACGTGATGATAAAACCTGCGGTCGGCTCGCAACAGCGCCAGCAAGTCTCTTTCCGCTTCTCGCGAAAGTCGGATGGTTTGTTTCACCGGGAAGGGGCCTTCTTCTTGGGAATCGTTTCCGCCTTCTTTTTAAAGTCTTCCAGGGAGATTGTCTTTTTTTGGCGGACCTGCTGTTTCGCCCGGGCGATCCCCTCGCGCTCTTCTTTATTGGAAAGGATATCGAGTGTCTCGATCAACCCCTCGTACTCTTCCGCGCTTAGGAGCACCACTTTCTCCACGCCGTTTTTGGTGATGATGAAGCGATCGTACCCTTCTTCGGCCTCTTTCACCAAGTGGGAGAGATGTTTTTTTGCTTCTGCCAGGGGATAGGTTTTGCGCATTGGTGACCTCCTTCAAGTTGGTTTAAATTATAGTCTACTGGAGACAGAGATGTCAAACCCTCGAAAACAGAGACAGAAAGAGAGGGACAAGACGATTCACCGGGTTCGGGTTGTCCGGTTTCTGGAAGGAAAGCGGATCTATCTGCGCGAGGTGCGGCCCTCGGATGTCAACGAGCGCTACTACCGCTGGATGAACGATCCGGAGGTGACCCGATTCCTGGAGAGCCGGTTCTACCCGAATGCAATTGAAAATCTCCGTGACTATGTCGCCTGCAAATTGGGGGACCGGGACAATATTTTCCTCGCGATTGTTCTGAAAGAAGGGGATCGCCATATCGGCAACATCAAGTTGGGTCCGATTCAATCGATCCATCGGATCGCCGACATCGGCCTCTTGATCGGCGAGAAAGATTGCTGGGGGAAAGGGGTTGCGACTGAGGCGATCCAACTGGTTTCCGAATATGCTTTCAACGTTTTGAATCTCCATAAGGTGACCGCCGGTTGTTACGGTCCCAACGAAGGTTCCGCCAGGGCTTTTCAGAAGGCCGGTTTCGTGGTGGAGGGGATTCGAAAGGGGCAGTATTATTCCAACGGCGTCTATGTCGATGATATTCTTTTGGGCCTCGTCCGGCCGGACTGGAATCAGGGAAAGCGATCGACGCGATGAGGAACGTCTTGATATTGACGGAAGGAAGCCGGGAAATCGGCTTCGGACATATCACCCGATGCACGTCGTTGTATCAGGCCTTTGAAGAAAGGGGGATCCCTTCGGAGTTGATCGTGGAAGGAGATGAGAGTGTCGTCGGGCTGCTTCAAGGAAAGCAATACCGAATCCTCCCCTGGCGAAACGACTGGTCAAAGCTTGATTCTCTGCTAGAAGATGTAAAAATTGTGGTGATCGATTCGTATTTGGCCGGGATGGAGGTCTACGAGGCGGTCTCGAATCGGACAAAATGTCCCGTCTTCATCGACGATACTCAACGGCTCGTCTATCCGCAAGGGGTGGTGGTGAACGGGAGTCTTTACGCGGAGGAGATGGACTACCCATGGGGGGGCGGAAGGTATTCCCTGTTGGGGAGCCAATATATTCTCCTTCGCCAAGAGTTCTGGGAGGTTCCGGAAAAAGAGACGACGGAGACGATCGGCCAAATTCTGATCACATTCGGCGGAGACGATACCCGGGGAATGACGCCGAAAATATTGTCGATGCTGATCGATGCCTTCCCGGAATGTGGCAAGCGGGTGATCATCGGAAAGGGGTTTCGGGAGATTGAAAAGATTGAACGGTTGAAGGACGGCCGGACGGAGCTGGTTTATTTTCCAAGCGCAGAACGGATGAAGAAAGCGATGCTCGAATCGGACGTGGCGATCTCCGCCGGCGGGCAAACACTCTATGAACTCGCAAGGATCGGTGTTCCGACGGTGGCGATTGCGGTGGCGGAGAATCAGTTAAACAATGTGATCGGATGGGAGCGCGCCGGGTTCATCAATGATGCCGGTGGGTGGGAAGATCAATCGGTGATTGAAAAGTTACGTGCCTTGGTGATCCGATTGAGGGATAGAAGCGAAAGAGACCGACGAAGTCAGATCGGGAGAAGACTTGTCGACGGAGAAGGAGCCCGACGGGTTCGAGATTTCGTATTGGGGCTGCAGATTGTCCGGTGAGATGAAAATATGATGAAATCGACAATGAAAATCGGCCCGATCGACCGGCTGGTCCTCTTTGGCGGAGGGCCGTTGATGGTCGCGTTTGCGAAAAAGGCGATCCAACGGGGAATCAAAACCACGCTTTTCGCCGTGAAGCGACACCTTGAAGAGGCGCTGGAAGGAGGGGTGAGCCCCACGCTGCGAATGGTGTTGGAGCGAGAGAAGATTCCTTTCTTTCACTCGGACGATATTAACCGGGCGCCGGAGCTTCGGTCGGCGGTTTCGAGCGCAACGATTGGAATCGGGCTTGGTGAGGCGTACACCTTTTCCAAAGAGACGATCGCTCTCTTCCAAGGGAGGCTCTTCGATTTTATGACGATCCGGCTTCCGCAATATCGGGGCGGGGCACACTTCACCTGGCAAATTCTCCGAAAGAACCGGATCGGTTGCTGGAACATCCAGGTGATCAACGAGGAGATGATCCCCGGTGTCTACGATTCCGGTGAGATTTTGAAGTCGAGGGAATATCTCCTTCCCCCCTCGGCCAAGATTCCGAACGATTATTATGACGCCGCCCATGAAGAAGGGCTCAAGCTCTTCTCCGAATTTCTCGACGAAGTCCAAGCGGGAAAAGAGTTCGGATTGGCGAAACTCCAGGAAAACTTCAGCTCTTATTTTCCAAGGCTCCACACCCTCCGGCACGGGTGGATCAACTGGTCGTGGCGGAGGGAGGAGATCGAGACGATGATCTCCGCTTTCGACGATCCCTATCCGGGGGCATCGACCCTTTTAAACGGCAAGCGGGTTTTTCTGAAACGGTGTCAGGCCGATGACAGCGAGGGGAGGTTTCATCCCTTTATGTCGGGGCTGGTTTATCGGATTGCCGGTCGGTCGGTTTTCGTTGCGACCTGCGACGGGACGTTGGTGGTTCGCAAGGTGTCGGATGAGATGGGGGCCGATCTGATTCCCAAACTGAAAGTCGGTCAACGGTTTTTCACGCCGATAAAGGTCCTGGAAGAGGCGATGTTATACAGCGCGGAGTATGACGCGGCCGGCCTGGTAAAAGAACAGGGTGGAACACTACATCCGATGGAGGAAGAAAAATGAGCGCGATGTTCGACCTTCTTAAAAAAATCTACCCCCTTCGATTGGCCCCGGTGTCGGAAGACACAGACAAGGCGGCGGAGATTCTCCGTGGCGTTCTGCCGTTTCAAATCCACGAATACGCATCGGGCCTGGAGCACAACGGATGGACCGTTCCACAAAAGTGGAAGGCGGTCCGAGCCGAGATCAAGAAGAATGGAAAATTGATCTACGATGGGATGAAGCATCCATTGGGGGTGATCGGCTACTCCACCTCCTTCATCGGGAAGGTCTCTCTGGAAGAACTCAAGAAGCACCTTTTCTACCACCCGGTCTTTCCGGAGGCGCTGGTCTATCACTGCGATTATTACTATAAGCCGT
>CAZOFJ010000006.1:0-68109 GCA_964579005.1 uncultured Nitrospirota bacterium | reverse complement strand
GAAAGGGCTTCTATTAAACGACGGAGCCGAGGGACACGGATTGATGGGCCGGCTCCTGCAGAAACGGGGAGATCGTGAGGGCGCCGTCCGCGCCTGGCAGACAGCATTCAAGAAAGACCCCTCTCATGCCGACACGTTGCTGGACCTCGCCAAAAGGTATCAAGAGGAGGGACGATTCAAGGAGGCCGAGCCGCTTTTGGCACGCCTTCGCCGGGAGCAGCCGGAGCGTCTCCCGGCGGCCTTCTATCACGGGGTTAATCTTTATTATCTGGGAGAATATGAAAAGGCGCTCGGAGAGCTCGATCTGGGACGCCTCTTCTCCGAACCGTTCGTTCATTACTACCAGAGCCTTGTCTTCGAAAAATTGGAAAAAGAGGAAGAGGCGAAGGGGGCGCTGGCTCGATTTATCCAAAGCTTGAACGACTGGCGGGTCGATCTCGAACTCGATCCGAAGAAATTCTCAACCCTCCCTTACGCGAAACAGATCGAGTGGCGTCGGAAGGCCGGTATCCAGATCCCGGAAGAAGAGCGGATGGCGCTTCTCTTCGAGCGAATCGTTGCCACCCCACTCAACCACCTTTATAGTGGAACCGGCCTGTTTCTCATCGGGATGTTCAAACCGGCGACGGTTGAATTGGAACAGACGATCAAGCAGCTCGGAAATCAAGCCTCCGGAAGCATCGTTTATTACTACCTCGGATTAGCATACAAGGAGATCGGCCAAGCCGGCCCGGCCCGTGAAGCGTTGGAGACCTTCATCGGCCGCAGCAATTTACCGACGAAAGACCCCCGCCTGGAGGCGGCCCGGCGGACCGTCTCCGAGCTGAAACAAAAAGAGAAAATATCGTGAACAAGGTCCGTTCATATGTCGCACTGGTCGATCGGTTCTTGAAACTCGCCGAAGAAACTGCAAAAGAGACCAAAGGGGTTGAGACCCGGCTGATTGGAAGGGTCCGGGCAAATCCCGGACATTATCCCTTCTGGATCCTCTCGACCCCCGACGGGCCTGGAAAAAAAAAGATCTGCCTCTCCGGCGGAATTCACGGGGACGAGCCAGCCGGTGCGGAAGCGATTCTCGCCGTCATCGAGATGATTAAAAAACAACCGAGCCTCCTCGATCGATTCCACTTCACCCTCTTCCCTTGCATCAACCCTTTTGGATATGAACACCACACCCGCCACAATCGATCGAACATCGACCTGAACCGGCAATACTATCGAAAAGACCCCCCCGCGGAGGTTCGGTTCGTCCGGAGCGCCATCGCGGGAAAATCGTTTGATCTCGATATCGAGTTTCATGAAGATATCGACACGCCCGGTTTCTACATGTATGAAATCTGCAACGATCCGGCGTTTGCCGTCGGCAGAAAAGTGATCCAGCGGATCGGGCGAAAATATCCGATCAACCTTCAAACCGAAATTGAAGGGGCCCCGGCCCGAGAGGGCCTGATCAGCCCCGATGCCGCATCGACCTTCTTCAAACAACGGATCGCCCGCCGGCGGGAGTGGCCGCAAGCGATTTTCTTCTATCAACTTGGAACCCCCCATATCATCACCTCCGAAACCCCGGTCCATCTCGAAATGCACGAGCGGGTGGAGATGCACCTCGTCACCTTGACCACGGCGCTCGATCGGCTCGCGTCCGACGGATGAACCGATCGGACCGAAGCGCCCACCGCCGGGAACAAATCGGATGGTATTTTTACGACTGGGCCAACTCGGCTTTTTCCACCACCGTTGTCACCGTCTTCCTCGGTCCTTATCTGACCGCCCTCGCCGAAGCGGCGGCCGACGCCGACCGGTTCATCTATCCCATTGGAATCAAAGTCAAGGCGGGGTCGTTCTTTCCCTACATCGTCTCCCTTTCGGTCTTCTTTCAAGCGATCCTCCTTCCGGTCATCGGCGCCATCGCTGACTACTCGCACCGTAAAAAAGAGATGCTCGGCGGATTCGCCTATCTCGGCGCGACCGCTACGATCGGGCTCTACTTCCTCACGGGAACGAACTATCTGACCGGCGGCCTCCTCTTCTTAATCGCCAACGTCAGTTTCGGCGCTTCGATCGTCCTCTACAACGCCTTCCTCCCGGAGATCGCCCCCCCCGACCAACGCGATTCGGTCTCCTCGAAGGGATGGGCGCTCGGTTATCTCGGCGGGGGCCTTCTCCTGGCGATGAACTTACTTCTTCTTTCGCAGGCACCGGCCCTCGGCCTGACCACCGGCCAAGCAGTCCGAATCTCCCTCGCCTCCGCCGGAGTCTGGTGGGCTTTATTTACGTTGATCCCGATGACAACACTCCGGCGCCGTGATCCGATCAAGCGACTGCCGGAGGGAGAACGGATCGTCATGGTCGGCTTTAAACAGCTTCGTCAGACATTCGGAAAGATCGGAAACCATCCTCAGACACTTCTTTTTTTGTCCGCCTACCTCCTTTATAACGACGGGATTCAAACGGTGATCACCCTCGCCTCGCAATTCGGCCAAGAAGCGCTCGGAATCCCGATCTCAACCCTGACCGGCGTGATCTTGATGGTCCAATTTGTCGCCTTCGGAGGGGCCCTTCTTTTCGATCGTGTCGCGCAAATGCTTGGAACAAAAAAGGCGCTCCTGATCGCGCTCGTTATCTGGACCGCAGTCCTGATCGATGCCTATTTCTTTCTTCAAACCCCGATGGAATTTTATCTCTTGGCGGCGATCATCGCCGTCGTCATGGGAGGAAGCCAGGCGCTCAGCCGATCGCTCTATTCACAGATGATTCCGAGAGGACAGGAGGCGGAATATTTTAGCCTCTATGAGATGAGTGATCGGGGGACCAGTTGGCTCGGCCCCCTCTTCTTCGGCCTGGCGCTTCAATTCACCGGAAGCTACCATCTCGCCCTCTCCTCCCTGGTGATCTTCTTTCTCGCCGGGCTGGCGCTCCTCTGGCGGGTTGATTTCCGCCGGGCCGCCCTGGAGGCGGGCAATCCTATGGAGTGCGGCGGCTTGCCGCCGCTTTCAGAACCGGAGCAAGCTCCGGAAAATCAAAGCGGAAGTAAGCTCCCGCACTCCAAATAAAAAAGGGGAAGCGGTGATACCGCTTCCCCTTTTAAACTCAAAGACCTTAAAACCGAAACCGGTCTTATTTTCCGGCGAATTCGAAATCGGCCGCCACCTTGCCGTTCGCTGCGACGTCGATCTCTTTTTTCACGAAACCGAGCGCCGGGTGAAACGCCTTGATGGTGTATTTTCCGGGAGGAACCTGATCGATCGAGAAGGTTCCGTCCGCCCCGACAACCGCGTAGTAGGGATTATCGACCGGGAGGAACCAGACGTTCATGTAGTTGTGCTGGTCGCACTCGACCTTCATGAAGGCATCTTCCTTTTTGAAGGCGATCGGCTTGATCATCTCTTCGATCGTCTGCCCTTTTTTCGGAAGCGGCTTATTGAAGATGGTAGTGCTCTGCGGCCCCTTCATCTCATAACCGTGGGGGTTGTGAAGAACCCCTTCCTTTGACTTGTCTTCGCTTGGATCGGCATCTTCATTGGTAAAGGAGATCTTCTTTCCTCTGACGACCACACCGACCGCTTCCGACGGGCTGTCCATCACCAGAAACCGGCAGATGTTCGCCCGGGCCGAAGCTTTTTCGAACTTGAACGGCTTCCCCTTCTCGATCTTCTCGATGGCGACGACCACATCGAGCAAGGCCCCCCCCTTGACCTTCACATCCTGCCGGAGCCGGGTCGTCCCTTCAGTGTCAGCCCCTCCGCAGAACTTTGCCTGCGGGAACTTCGTCAGGTCGAACTTTTGCGGAGGTGGTTGCGCCCCTTTAAAGTTGATCTTGCCGGAGACGGTCCCTCCGCCGTCGACCGGTCCTTCGGCATATTCTGCAAAAGCAAAAGTTGCGGACAATACGCCCAAAGCCATGGTGGTTCCAAGTAACTTGGCAAACCTGTTCATCTGCTTATCTCCTTTTTCTTTGTGTCGTTCTGAATGATCAAAAAACGAACGGGGATACCATTCTCCCCTCTCGCCTTTGGTTCTATATCGATTGATTATTTCCAGATTGATGGTGGGAACGACTTTGAACACGGTTACAGACTGCGCTTCCGGAGGGAAGGGAGACCAACCTTTTCCCCTCCAAGCCTTGTCATAGAAGCTCCACTCCCTTCCCGTTCTGGAAGGCATTTTGAAACACCCGAGTCGATGTGTTGAACCCGAAGCATCCCCGATCTTTCGGGTTCGGATGCCGCGTTCACCAAGATCGCGGCCGCCATTAAGGTCATGAAGCTGCCACATCATATTTAAAAGTAATTCCACTTGTCAAGATTCTTTTTCAATTTTTTGCCGTTACTTCACAAGCCCTCCCAGCCCTCCCATGAGGTACTTTAAGTCATCGTCATCGAAGCGAAGTCCTGCGCCGACGAAGACGGTATCGAGCCGGTTGTTGAGGATTTGATCGTATCCGGCTTCGAAAGAGAGATATTTGAAAAGGGTATAAGCGGCCGCCACCTTCAGATGGGCACGCTGTGAAGCGGGATCGACACTGTTAAAGTCCCACACATCGAGGCTAAAGCGAACCTGGTCGTCGAACAAGAGATAATCGGCGCCGACACCAAAGCTATTTTCGATCAGCCCGATCCGAAGGGCAAGGTTCGAGATCCGTTTTCCAAAGAGCGCCGTCAGCTTTAACCGTCGCTGTGTTTCCAATTCGGTGATCGTGGTGGGAACCCCGTTCGTCGTGACCACAACCGTTCTTTCCTTCACACGGCCGCGGGGATCGTCGATGATTTGCAGTCGGTAAAACTTATCGGCCCGAGGTTGAAGTTGGAAGGTAAAGTACCCTTTGTTTTCTCCTTCCCGAAGCTGGTACTCGTTGCTGAAACCGACATAGGTCTTGAAACGCTCGATCCGAGTGACAAACCGTCCCACCCCTTCCAGGGCGGTATTGAGATTCTCATGAACCGTCTCGTCGGTGAACAGTTTTCCGATGGTCCCCTCCCCCCGTTCCACCTTTTTGGTGATCTCCTCCACTCCTTTGAGTGAACCTCCGAGATCATCGAGGGAGCGGGTCAATTTTTCATACGCTTCGTCGTCGTTGATCAGCTTGCCGAGGGTTCCTTCTCCCCGTTCCATCTTCTCGGCGATCCGGGTGAGGCTCTCCACCAATTTGTTTCCATCTTCCCGAAGGGTCTTCGAGAATCCCTCGAAATTGGTAACCGAGCGGCTGAGCGGATCCTGATTTTTTTGAACCCACTCGTTGATTCCACGCGTCAGGCCCTTCGCGTTCTCCAATACCTCTTTCAACGACTCTTTTCCCTCCGGCCCTCCCAGAACATCCCGGAGGGTCGCAGTGACCGCCTTGACATCTTCGGCGATGCTCGAAAAACGGGTCATCAGGTTCTCCAGATCGGGCGAACCTTCTTGAACGATTAAAGTGTCTCCCTCCACGAGAACACCTTCTTCCTTACCCGGAACGATTTCGATAAAACGATCCCCGAGGAGCCCCTCGGATCGGACGACGGCATGTGCCCCCTTCCGTATCCTGACACCCGGTTGAATCCGCATCGTGATCGTCGCCCCCCCTTCGACCAGCCGGATTTCATCAATACGTCCAACTTCGACCCCGGCGATCCGGACCGGGGCCCGTTTGTCAAGGCCGGCGGCCGACTGAAAGGTTGCCGAGAGGCGATACCCTTTTTCCTGAAGGAAGTTGAGTCCTCCGACTTTGAATGTCATATAGGCAAGGAGGAAAATCCCGGCGAGAACGACGATGCCGACCTTCGCTTCCGTGGTGAATCCCTTCAAAAGATCTCCTTCTATCAAACTGATTCTGTCACGGGCCCTTACCCAACCGTGATCGGACCGACGGCGCTTCCGGTGATGAACTGTTGCACGATCGGATTGGGGCTGTTTCGGATCTCGTCCGGCGTCCCGACTTCCAAGATCGACCCCTGATACAGCATGGCGATCCGGTCGGCGATTTTATACGCGCTCACCATGTCGTGGGTGATCGTCACCGAAGCGACCTTGAGACGCTCGCTTAACTGGCAAATCAGGTGATTGATCACATCTGCCATGATCGGATCAAGCCCGGTGGTTGGTTCGTCATAGAGGATGATTTTCGGGTCCATCGCGATCGCCCGCGCCAAGCCGACCCGTTTCTTCATTCCACCCGAAAGGTCGGCCGGCATCCGATCCTCGATTCCTTTTAAACCGACCATCGCCAGTTTCTCTCGGACAATCTCCAGAATCTTTTCTTGAGAGAGGTCGGTATGTTCTCTTAGGCCGAATCCCACATTCTCCGCGACGGTGAAGGAGTCGAAGAGGGCCGCCCCCTGGAAGAGCATCCCGAACCGCATCCGAAATTCGCTTAACTCTTTTTCCGAAAGGGTCGCGAGATCGATCCCGTCGATCCGAACCTGTCCGCCGTCGGGCTTCATCAGGCCGATGATATGCTTCAAGATGACGCTCTTTCCGGTTCCGCTTCCGCCAATGATCACCATGCTCTCGCCCGTTTCGATCCGGAGGTTGACTCCGCGCAAGACATGATTGGCATTGAAGCTTTTTTTCAGATCGATCAATTCGATCGCCGGCTTCGACACTTCTTCCATCCGCCCCCCCTTCAGAAAAGAAAAGCGGTCAGAAAATAGTCGGAGATCAAGATCATCATCTCAGCGACCACGACGGCGCCGGTGGTCGCCCGCCCGACCCCTTCGGCCCCTCCCTCCGTGTTAAAACCTTTATAACAACTGATCGTCGCGATGATCATTCCGAAGATCATCGCCTTCAAAAGTCCCCCCCAAAGATCTTTCGTCTCGAGATACTGGATCGTCCGGCGGACATAAATTCCCGGATTCGCCTCCAACATATGGACCGAAATCAGATACCCTCCGACGATCCCGATGAAATCGGAAAAAGCGGTCAGGAGGGGAAGCATGAACATCCCGGCAAGCAATCTCGGCGTGATGAGATACTTGATCGGGTCGACCGCCATCGTCGAAAGCGCGTCGATCTGCTCGGTGACCTTCATTGTCCCGAGTTCGGCCGCCATCGCCGCCCCGGCGCGGCCCGCGACGATCAGGCCGGTCAAGACCGGGCCGAGTTCCCGGGTCATCGAAAGGGCAACGACCGTCCCGACCAATCCTTCCGCGTTGAAACGCTCGAAACCGGTGTAACTTTGCAGCGCCAAAACCATCCCGGTGAAGGTGGCAGTGATGATCACCACCGGAATTGATTGGACCCCCACCGCATCCATCTGTGCTGCGATGTTCCGAAATCGGAAAGGAGGGGTGAAGGCCCAAAGGAAGGCCTTGATCAGAAGAAGAGTGACCGCCCCCATTTCTCTCAGAAACCGGAGCAGCCAACCCCCTATTTTTTCAAAATAACGCATTCCGACCGTCCCTCACCCGTTTTTATAAATCCTGGAAACCCGATCCCCAATACCGCAGAGGATCTCGTAGGGAATCGTCTCGGCAAGGCGGGCCAGCTCATCGGCCCAGATCGCCTCTTTTCCTTCCCGGCCGATCACCGTTACCCAGTCGCCGACACGAAGGGACGGGCTCTCGGTCACATCAAGCATCGTCATATCCATGCAAACCCGGCCGACAACCGGCACCCGTCTCTCCTTGGCAATCATGATCCCCCGATTCGAGAGAAGACGGGGATAGCCGTCGGCATAACCGATGGCGACGGTGGCAATCCGGCTCTCTCGGCGCGTGAAAAAGGTCCGTCCGTAACTGATGGAGGTCCCGACAGGAACGTTCTTCACCGCAATGACCCGAGCCCGAAGCTGGAGAACCGGTTGAAGCGGAATGGGGCTCTTCCCCTCCAGTGGAGAATACCCATAGAGCATCAAGCCGGGTCGAACCAGATTAAAGTGGGCCGCGCCGAAATGCATAATAGCAGCGCTGTTGGCAAGATGGCAATAATTAATTTTGATCTTCGCCTTCCGGAGGGCCTCCCGCACCGTCCGCAAGGCATCGAGCTGTTTTCGGGCGAAGGAGAGGTCTTTCAGGTCGGCGTCGGCGAAGTGGGTCAGGATCCCCTCGACCCGAACTCCATCGTGTTCCGACGCCGCCCGGATGAAGGAGAGGGCTTCCGGGATCGGAATCCCCAGCCGCCCCATTCCGGTGTCGATCTTGATATGAACCGGCAACCGCTTGCGGCGGCGGGCGGCATCGCGGGCAAAGGCCGAAAGCGATTCGGGATCGAAGAGAACGGGGGTGAGACGGTATCGAATGATCTCCGGAATCTGTTCGATCGGACAGCCGGTCATCAAGAGGATCGAATGGGTAATACCGGCCTTTCGAAGGGCAATCCCCTCTTCAAGATAAGCCACTCCCAGAAAAGGAACCCGGCTCAACCGGTCTTTGAGTGCCAGGAATCGGGCAACCGGGACGGCCCCATGCCCATAGGCATTCGCCTTGATCACCGCCAAAGCCTCCCTCCGCCCGATCCGCCGCTTCACTTGGCGAAGGTTCTTCTCCAGGGCGGAGAGATCGATCTCGGCGACGGCGGCGGAACGCCTCCAGACCTCTTTTTCAACGGCATCAACGCTTTTTTGGTTTTCCTTCTTCATCCCTCTTTCATCCCTTTGCAGCCGCTTCCTCCTACAGCCTCTTCTTCCGGTTGCCCTTCGCCGTCGAGCAATTCAAGCAGGCGCTTCCGGCATTCTTCAAACTGGAAAAAGAGGGGAGAATCGAGCGGAACAAGCCCTTTCGCTTCCTGGAAAACGGTCAGTGCAAAATCGTACTCCCTTCTTGCCAGATAAATCTCCCCAAGGGTATCGAGATAATAGGACTTGCGCGTGGGGTCGACCTCGATCGCTCTCTGAACCAGTCGTTCGGCCTCGATCAACTCTTTTCCCTCGTTTAAATAGAGAGCGGCGAGGTTATTCAGGACGGGGGCGTTTCCCGGATCGAGTTGGAGCGCTTTCCGATAGGACTTCTCCGCTTTGGGATAATTTTTCTTTCCGTAATAGACATTTCCGAGATACCCCTGAATGGTGGAAGGGGATTCCCCTTTTTCGAGGGCCGCTTGATACTCCGAAATGGCCAAATTCCATTCCCCTTTGGCTTCATAGGAGAGGCCCAGTTGAAGGTGTTCTTTGGCGGAGAGGGGATCGTTCAAGACGACAACCTTCGGAAGGGTGCCGCAACCGATCAGCCCAATCGAAAGAAGCATGAAGAAAATGGTTTCCGTTTCTACCTCCAACCATTTCCAGAAGGTCACGGATCGAATCGATCTCATCTATATTTCCTGTGGGGGCCTGTGCGGATGAGGCACAGAAAGGTCCTCCAATCCACCCCAACGGTCAGGACCGTTGGGGACCCCGGATGCCCCCACGCCCCGCGCTCGCTCCGGCCTGTGCGTGCCCCTCCGCCAAAGCCGGTCGCTCGCTTCCCGCCTCCCTCATCGACCGCCGGAAAGGGATGGAACGACTTGAAGCATCCAGAAACCGGTCTTCTCCCAAGCCGCAAGAAAAACACGGTACGGGATCTGCTGATTCGCCTCCGGACCGGAGTGAACGATCACCTCTTGCCGCGCTTCATCGATCCCCGTGACAACGACAAAGTGCCCCACCGGAAAAAGACGAACCCCCAGATTGATAAATGCGATCGGGGGAATGCCCCGTGAAAGATTCGCCTTGAGCTCCAAGAGGCTCCCCGTCATCATCTCAGCGCGCATTCCTTTCTCACGGGCAAACCGGGCCAGATCGATCCCCAACGTCCCCTTCAATTGGGGGAGATAGACAGCCCGCGTCACCTCGTCCACCGAGATATCCGACCGCCAGTAGTTCAAAACGGAGGTCAAAGCAGAGGGGCCGCAAAACCCTTCGGGTTCTGGATGATGGGGAACATTCAAGACAAGCATTGCATTCTCCGCCAATGGAGAAACCGCGTTGGCAGACACACAGGCGGAAATGGAAAGAAAAAGGGGAAATAAGAAGAAGGAACCCCCAAAAATCGAACGACCTTTTGGGAAGACCATTCTTTATTTGGTGATGATCACCTTATGGCCGGTGAGTTGAAGTAAAATAACAACAAGAATGGCAATGACCAAGAGGCCAATCACCACCCCCAAACCGTCTCCGCCCGCATAGAGGGAGTCGATCTGAGTGGAAACCTGATGGATCTCCTGATCGGATAACTGAGACAAACGGGCAGCGATTTCTTCATGGGTCAAGCCGAGGTCGGCCAATCTCTGACGAATGACTTTCGATTCAAGAACGGACTGGATCTTTGCTGCCTCTTCCTCTCGAAGGGAAGAATCGGTTCGGTTCGAAGGGAGAAACATCGCCCATCCTTCGGACGCCGGGAAAACCGAAACAAGACCCAAAAGGATGGTCGCCACGATCAGATAACCAACCAACGACCTTTTCAGGGACAACTTGATCCAAAACCCCATTGACCCACCTCCATATCTCATTCAGGGGAGGCTCCATCCAGCAAAGCCGGATGGAGCCTCCCCCTCAACGCTCTCTTCGTTCGCTGGTGAAAAACCGGCCCGCTCACCGGGCCGCCGCTTCCGGCTAGACTTCCAATACTTCAGCCTCTTTCTTTTTCAAAATATCATCGATCTTTGCAATGTGTTGGTCAGTGACCTTCTGGACCTCCTCTTGCGCCTTGCGTAGACCATCTTCGGAAAGGTCTCCCTTCTTTTGAATCGCCTTGAGTTCCTCATTCGTATCGCGGCGGATATTTCGAACGGCGATTTTCGATTCCTCCCCGATCTTCTTTACCAGCTTGACCAACTCTTTTCTCCGTTCTTCCGTCAAGGGAGGAAGGGTAATCCGGATGATTTTACCGTCGTTGGCCGGCGTCAACCCCAAACCGGAACCGAGGATCGCTTTCTCGATCTCCGGAAGTTGGCTGATATCCCAAGGTTGGATGAGGACGGTTCGGCTGTCGGGAAGGGAGAGGTTGGCCGTCTGCTTCAAGGGAGTGGGCGTCCCATAAAAATTGACTTGGATGGAATCGAAGAGGACGAGGGAAGCCCGCCCCGTCCGGATCCCGGCCAATTCCCCCTTCAAATGATGGGTTGCCGCCTCCATCTTTTCATTCATTTTCTTTTTTGCTTCGGTCGCCATCGGCTCATCCTAAACAAGCATCAAAAAATCAACGTGATTTTCGGATCATCGTTCCGACCCGCTCCCCGGTCAAAACCTTTCGGATGTTCTCTTTTTGCTTTACGTTGAAGACGATTAAAGGAAGATTATTGTCCATGCAGAGAGTGACTGCGGTCGAATCCATGATCTTCAACCCCTTTTCGATTACATCGAAGAAGGTCAGCTCCGAGAACTTACGAGCCGCGGGATCTTTCATTGGATCCCGATCAAAGATGCCGTCGACCTTGGTCCCCTTGAGGATCACCTCCGCGCCGACTTCCATCGCCCGCAGAACCGCCGCCGTATCGGTCGAAAAATATGGGTTCCCGGTCCCCGCCGCAAAAATCACGACCCGCTTCTTCTCCAAATGGCGGATCGCCTTTCTTCGAATATACGGTTCCGCCAGCTCTTTCATCTCGATCGCCGATTGAACACGGGTGAAAACCCCTTTTCGCTCAAGGATATTTTGAAGAGCAAGGGCGTTTAAGACAGTGGCGAGCATCCCCATGTAATCGGCGGAGGTTCGCTCCATCCCGGAAGCCGCCCCGGCAATCCCCCGGAAAATATTACCTCCCCCGATCACCACCGCCGTTTCAACCCGCATCGAGACCATCTCTCTGATCTCTTCGGCAAGGATATCGAGCATGTCGGGGTCAATCCCATATCCCTGGTCTCCGGCTAAGACTTCTCCACTGGCCTTGAAGAGAACTCTTTTATAAACTGCATCTGACATCAACGGTCACCATCATTGCGAAGAAAAACGAGAGAAAGAAAAACCAGACCGGTTATACGTCGCCTTCCCCAAGCTGATACCGAGTAAATCGGCGGACGGTAATGTTTTCACGGATCTTGGCGATTTTCTGGGCGACCAGATCTTTGATCTTAAGCTGAGGATCTTTAATGAAAGGCTGCTCCAACAGGCAAGCCTCCTCGAAAAACTTTTCAAGCTTTCCTTCGGCGATTTTTGCGATCACCCCTTCCGGTTTCTTGGTTTCGCGGGCCTGGGCAGCATAGATGCTCCGCTCCTTTTCGATAACGTCGGCAGGAACATCTTCCCGCCGGACATACCGGGGAGGAGGTATTGTCCCGGCGATCTGCATCGCCAGATCGCGGACAAAATCCTGAAACTCGGGGTTTCGCGCGACGAAATCGGTCTCGCAGTTGACTTCGATCAAAACACCGATCTTCCCACCGAAGTGAATATAGGAACCAACAATTCCTTCATGGGTTTCCCGCCCCGCCTTATTTGCCGCGGTGGCAAGCCCTTTTTTGCGGAGGAAATCAATCGCCTTCCCCAGATCTCCTTGAGATTGAGCCAGAGCGGTCTTGCAATCCATGATCCCAGCCCCGGTCTTCTCTCGCAACTCCTTAATCGTATCGACTGCCGACATCCCATTCCCTTTCTTTAACTAATCCGGCGGAGCCGGAAAGCGGGGGCTTGCGTCGCCCCCTCCATCCGGCAAAGCCGGACGGAGCCTCCCCTTCACGCTCTCTTCGTTCGCTGGTGTTGAAAAGACTACGCAAAAAACGTAGATCTTTTCAACACAGACTCTATTTACTTGCGGGGGCCTGTTTTTCCGCTACGAAGCGGCGGCCGCCTGCTTTTCTTCCTCTCCAGTGGCCGCCAGGGCCGGTTCCGGTTTCACCTCCTGGCCCGAGGCGGAAACCGGTTTTTCTGCCCGCCTCTTTTCAAGGATACGCCGTCCTTCGACGACCGCATCGGCGATCCGGGTCGTAAGCAATCGGATCGCACGTGTTGCATCGTCGTTTCCAGGCACCACATAATCGATCGGATCGGGGTCGCAGTTCGTATCGACGACCGCCACCACCGGAATGCCGAGCCGGTTCGCCTCCAATACTGCAGTCCGTTCCTTGGTTGTGTCGATCACAAAGATCGCCCCAGGAAGCGCACGCATCTCCTTGATGCCACCCAGGTTCCATTCCAGATGTTCCCGTTCTTTTTCAAGCTGGATCACTTCTTTCTTCGGCAGCTTTTCGTAAGTGCCGTCCTCACGGGCGACTTCGAGCTTTTTCAACTTTTCAATACTCTTGCGGATGGTCGTGAAGTTGGTCAACATCCCCCCCAACCACCGATGGTTCACATAAAACATCCCCGATCGTTTTGCCTCGGCCCCCACAATCTCCTGGGCTTGCCGCTTCGTTCCGACGAAGAGAAGCGACTTCCCTTGCATCACGAGGTTTTGCACGAAATTTTCCGCCTCGGCAAGCTTTCGTGCGGTTTTGTGGAGATCGACGATGTAAATGTCATTCCGTTCACCAAAAATAAACTTGGCCATCTTCGGGTTCCACCGGTTGGTCTGGTGTCCGAAGTGAACCCCGGCCTCAAGCAATTCCTTGATATCGATCATGGTTTCTCCTTGTTGGTCTTTGCCTCCGCTCTCCCCCGTCATGGTCTCCGTTTCTACCTCTGACGGACTGTGGGAATGGTCGCTTTAAGACCGCAACCCTTTCCCGAAGGTCATGGATCATGACGGCAATGATAGACGGGCAACCCGATATTCGGCCTGGCCGAATTGATCGGGGACCGAGCCCGATGGGGAGCGTGTGTATTTTGTTGATTTTTACTTGGATTTTACGGAATCTCGACACGAAATTGCCAAGCGGCGAGACGCCAAAATTTAGCATAATCATCGTCTTACTTGCAAGAAGAAAGGAACGGAAACTTAAAAAAAGAGAATTTTATGATCGATATGAGGCATTGATCTTGATATAGTCAAAACCCAAATCACAGGTCCAGAAGGTCGCCGCTCCCTTGCCGGAGTGGAGATCGATTGTCAACAGAATCTCCCGTTGTTTGAGGAGGAGCGCCACTTCGGCCTCCCTCTCCTTTCCAAGATAGGTTCCACCACGCACCAGGGAAACGGCACCGAAGGCAAGATCGATCCGATCTGGACGAACCGGTACTCCCGCATTTCCGATCGCCGCGATGATTCGGCCCCAGTTGGCATCTTCTCCAAAAAAAGCCGTCTTTACCAGATTGGAACGAGCGGTCGATTCGGCCACCCGCTTGGCCGCACGATCGCTCGCCGCCCCGACCACCCGGATCTCGATCAACTTCGTTGCCCCTTCCCCATCCTTGGCAACCATCTTGGCAAGAGAGAGACAGGCCGCCTCCAGGAGAGAGGAAAATGCTTGATAGCCCTTCCCCTTCGACCGGATCTCCCTCCCTCTCTGCCCGGAGGCAAAACAAAGAACCATGTCGTTGGTACTGGTATCTCCGTCAACCGAGATTGAGTTAAAGGAGCGATCGACTGCATGCCGCAGCGCTTCCTGAAGAAGGGGACGTGCGATCGCCGCATCGGTCGACAGAAAGGCAAGCATCGTCGCCATATTTGGATGGATCATCCCGGCTCCCTTGGCAAACCCTCCGACCCGAATCGTTTCTTGACCGACCTTTCCGACCCATGCGACCTCCTTTGAAAAGGTATCGGTCGTCATGATCGCCTCCGCTGCGGCACGGCCTCCGTCTCGGGAAAGCCGGGGGACAAGGCGGGGGATCGCATCGACGATCTTCTCCATCGGCAATGGCTGCCCGATCACTCCGGTCGAGGCAACATAAACGGTTTCCTGGGAAATCTTGAGGGCCCGCGCAGTCACTTCCGTCATCGTCTCGGCATCTCGATAACCGGCCTCTCCGGTAAACGCGTTGGCGTTCCCGCTATTGATGATGATCGCTCGGCCCCGGCCCTTTTTAAGATGTTTTTTATCAAGCAGCAAGGGGGGCGCCGGAAAACGATTTCGGGTAAAGACCCCGGCAACAACACATGGGGTTTCGCAGAAGAGCAACGCCAGATCGGCCTTCTCGGTCTTTTTGATCCCCGCCGACATGCCGGCGGCGAGAAATCGATCGACGGCGGTGATCCCTCCTTTGATCTGTTCCATCTTATAACCTACCGAAAAGAGTTATGGAAAAAGCCCCGGGGAGGTTAAGCCGAGACGTTCGTCCCACCCCATCATGACGTTCATATTTTGGATCGCCTGGCCCGACGCCCCCTTCACCAGATTATCAATCGCCGACATCAAGATCGCCGTCCGCCCGGAGGGGGTGGCAAAAACGGCGATGTCGCAAAAATTCGAACCGCGGACATGGGCCAAGTTGGGGGGGCCGTCCACCATTCTCAAAAACGGCTCTCCCCGATAAAGATCGAGGAACGATTCGAGCCGTTTTTGATCGAACGGTTCCGTCAAGGGCAAATAGATCGTGGTCAAAATCCCACGGTTGACCGGGAGCAAATAAGGGGTGAACAGGATGGTTCTTTCCGGACCGTCAACCTGCCTTTTCTCTTGCCGCCAGATCTCCTGCTCTATTTCGGGAAGATGGCGATGGATGCCGACATTGTAGGCCGCCAACCCCTCATGGACCTCGGTAAAGTGGCTCTTCGCGGAGGGGCTCCGTCCGGCCCCCGAAACTCCCGATTTGGAATCGATAATGATCTCGCGGGACGGATCGACACAGCCCCCCTTCAAAAAAGGATGGAGAAGGAGGAGGGCCCCGGTTGGATAACAACCGGGATTCGCAATCAAGCGGCTCCCCGCAATCTCCGAACGATAGATTTCGGTGAGACCATAGGCCGCCTCTTTTAATAATTCCGGTTCGGTGTGAGGGGCGTGATACCAGGTTTCATACAACGACGGGGAACGAAGGCGATAATCGGCCGAAAGGTCGATCACCTTTTTCCCCGCGTCGAGGAACAGTTTTGCCGGTCCCATCGCTTTCGTATGGGAGAGGGCGAGGAAAACAAGATCGGACTTCTCGGCGATCTTTTTCGGATCGAACGCTTCCAGGGTCAGGTCATAAAATCCTTTTAGGGAGGGGAGGCGATTCGCAAGGGGCTCCCCGACCGACTGCTCGGAGGTGACGCAGACCACTTCGACCTTGGGATGGTTGTGGAGAAGTCGAAGGAGTTCTCCCCCGGTATAACCGGTCGCCCCCGCAATCGCAACCTTGAAAGTCATGCTCGATCAACCCGTTCGGTGATGAAAAACGTTAAAAAAAAGGGAAGGTCTTTCGACCCTCCCTTCAAAAAAACAGGTGAAAAAACCTTTACCGTTTGGAATATTGGAATCGCTTTCGCGCCCCCTTTTGACCGTATTTTTTTCTCTCTTTCACGCGGGGGTCGCGGGTAAGCAGACCTTCCTTTTTCAATAGCGCCCTTGACTGTGGCGCGACCTCGAGCAAGGCCTTGGAGATGCCGTGACGAATGGCACCGGCTTGCCCGGTCAGCCCGCCCCCTTCAACCGTGGCGTGGGTATCGTATCGTCCCACCACTTCGGCCGCCTGAAAAGGCTGAAGCAGGAGCGCTTTCCATGCGTGGCGGGGAAAATATTCATCGGATGGCCTTCCATTAACGACGATCTTTCCCGCCCCAGGCTCCAACCAAACCCGAGCGATCGCATTCTTTCTTTTTCCTGTTGCAGAATAACGGGTTGCTGCCATGTTAACCCCTTTCCATGATTTCGTAAACTTCCGGGCGCTGCGACTGGTGAGGATGATCCGGGCCAGCGTAGACTTTCAGCTTCTTCCCCATCGCACTCCCCAACTTGGTTTTGGGAAGCATCCCGAGGATGGCATAGGTCACCACCCGCTCCGGCTTTTCCTTCAGAAGCTTTTCGGCCGTGGTCTCCTTGAGTCCCCCCCTCATATAACCGCTGTGATGATAGTACTTTTTCTTCGCCGCTTTCCCTCCGGTCAGGACGATTTTCTCTGCATTGATCACCACCACATGATCGCCCAGGTCCTGATTAGGGGTAAAGATCGGCTTGTGTTTTCCGCGAAGAACGGCCGCAATCCGAGCCGCCATCCTTCCCAAGGTTTTTCCGTTCGCATCAACGAGGTACCACTTTCTCTGAATGTCCGATTCCTTAAATGCTGTCGTCTTCATGATCTTCCTTATTTGGCAAACACGAGTTTAAAGTAGTGTATTTTTATACAAGGATCGCTTTTTTGTCAAGGAGAAAATCGGAAAAGGTTCTGAAACCAAGGGAAAAACACCCTCCCAACTCATAGAATCAATCGGTTCAAAAGACTTCATCGCGGAGAGAAAAAGACGCCATTCACCGGCGATAATAGGAGCTCGGACAGCCGGATCGTCGTATCGGCGCCAAGCCAGATCTGTCGGGGTTCGATGGCATACCGGGTCAGTCGGCGGAGGAGCACCTCCGTCTCAGACCGGTTCGAGTCGGGAAGAAAAATGTAAAAATCGGTCTCCGTTCGCTTCAAGTCGAGGAGGTCGATCGAGGTGGTCGAAAGGCCTTCAATCGGGTCGGTTACGGCAAGGTCTGGAAGACCGATCATCCATCGTACGTCGGGGCGAAGTGGTCGAACCGCGCCTTGCAGATCTTTTAAAAACCCGCTCAGGTAACGGCTCCTCCATCCGACCCAATGCCAGAACCGGGGTGGGAAGCGATCCGATGGACGAGAAACAGGATCGGCCACCCGTTCGCCGTAGATCTCCTCCGGCTGAGGCAATTCCAAAAAGAGGGTCTCATAATCACGGAGGGCCGATGGGCTCCACCCCTCGCCGATCCCATAGGCAAGATCGGGGATGTAAATCGCGTCGATCGGATAAGCGGCAAGGTCTCGATACAACTGCAGAACCCCCTCTTTGACCTCCGCCTGGAAGAGATCGAGCTTCTCAATCGATCGAATCTCTCTTCTCGCAACGTCGTATTGCCGATCTCGCCATTCCGGATGTTGTCGGAAGGCCCAAGGCATCCGCCGAATCGGCATCTCGACGATAACCCGGAAACCAACCCGATGGGCCGCATCGATCCACTCTTGAAGCCGATCGTCAATCAGCGGTCCCGTGGAACTCCGGTAATAGAGACCTTCATGCCCCGCCCTCTTTCCATAAGAAGGGATGACAACGGCATTTGCCCCCTCCCTTTCAAAGGCACGGATCGCCTCCTCGAGCGAAAGTCCCCCGTCGGGAGACCAGGTGGCTGCAACCGTCTTTTGATCCGACTGTACCAACCGGAAAAGGAGCGCACGGGCTTCCGTTTCATGGGCCCCTTTCGGATTGTTTTCCAAAAAATGGCGGAGTTCCCGGACCGCCGATTCCCGTCGGCCGTCCGCCAGATAACTCTTCGCCAAAAGCCACTGCGCCTCGGTCAACAGCGGAGAGCCGGGATACGATTCGATGATATGAAGGAACCGCCGCGCCGCCTCGGGATATCGACCCGCTTCATAAAGACGAACCCCCTCCACCAGTTCGGTCCACCCCTGATTGTCGGCCGATTTTCGCTCCATCCGATCAGGCCGATCGGGTAGAGCGGGAACCCGGAGACAACCGGAGAGAAAAAAAACGATGAGGACAAGAGCGGAGAAAACGGCGCCGCGCTGCTTCACTTCCACTCCCTTTTTAAACGAACGGGTTGCGAAGATCAACGCCCTTCTTGGACGGTGCGGGCGAGTGTGATGGCCGCCAGAAAGGAGGTCCCCCATCCCAACGCCGTGGAGAGATCGTTTGAAAGAAGGGTGACACTTTTGTTCCCCTTCGGTCTATAAAGCCCCCCGATTTCGTCGGAGAGCGCCTGGCGCTGCTTCGCCCACGCCACCACCTGGTCTTTCAACGAAGCGGGAAAGGGCCCCTTTTCTGCTTTCCTACCGACCTCTTGGAGATGGGATCCGGAAAAAGGGATCAACCAGCCGAGCCTTTCAAGTACCTTTGCCCGGACCTCTTCGACCCGATCCTCCGCCACCTCGATCCCCGGCCGAAAGAACACCGTCACGGCCAGAGCGCGGAGACCGTCTTGAGATCCCTTTTCTTGAGAATCCCCCTCTTCGGAAAGGTTGAGACGAACAAGAAGAAAATCGATGACATCACGCGGAATCTCCTTCCCCCAGGTCATCAGAAGACTCTCCCGCATCGGGGTGGGGATCACCTCGCGGCGGATCGTGAAATAGAATTGGAGTAAGGAGGAGGCCTGTGGCTCGACGACGATCAGATGTTTGCCTAAAACGTGCGTCTCATCGGCGAAGAAGATCTCATGGGACCGCTTTTCCCCCGCCTCGATCCGGGCGATTTCCTTGTCTTGAACAACCCGGCCACCCGACGCCGTGATTCGCTTGAGAAAAAATGAGACGAGGGTCGACACACCCCCGATCATCCGAACGCCTCCCCGGATAAACCCCGATTCAAGGAGAATCAGATCGTATGCCGAGATGTCGGCCAGCGGTTTTTGAAAAGCAAAAAGGGATTGAAGATTTAAAAAAGCGAGAAATTGGTCATCAAAATTGAATGGGGCGAGAAATTCAATGGCCGACTTCTTCTGGTGGTTGCGAACGACGGCCTGAAACTGGGCCCGCTGCCTCCAAGCCCCGATCCGGTCGGCAAATCCTTGAACCTCCGTCTGCGGGAAACGCCCCAAAAAAGGGTAGAGAACCGCCGCTTCTTTTTCGATCTCTTCAAAAAAAGGGTCGATCTTCCCCTTTTGGGCGAAATCCCGCTTCAGTTCTCCCAGCGTCTCTTCTCTCTGAGGGTATAGATCGACCCGATGGTTGGGTTGGACGACCTGAAGAAAGGGGGCGGTTCGCTTGAATAAAAACCGTTCATGCTTTAAGTTTGGAATCGGGTAACGGATCTCCGAGAAAAATCCTTCCATCACCCCCCCCTCTTCAAACCCAAAATAGAGGAGCGGCCCTTCGGCGAAACGAAAGGAAGAGGGGGTCGGATCGATGTCGGCCCCAACCCAAAAGAGAACCGCCTTTCCTTTCGCGGCAAGCGCCGCGGCGGCGGCCAGGGAGGTCAGGCTTGCCCCGACGAAGATCGCATCATACTCTTTCGATCTGGTAGCCGCCTGTGCGTGATCTCCGCCTCCACTCCTTGGTTTATCGGTCATACCTCTCCGTCATGAGACATCAATCAGGTCGAGCCGGCTGAAGAAAAAGGGGATCTCGATCGCGGCCGAATCGAGGGAGTCGGAACCATGAACCGCATTCGCCTCGATGCCATCGGCAAGGTCCGCTCGGATCGTCCCTTTTTCCGCCTTCTTCGGGTCGGTCGCCCCCATCAAGGTCCGGTTCTTGGCAACCGCATCTTCTCCCTCCAGGACCATCGCCACCACCGGCCCCGAACTCATGAATGTCGCCAGACTGTCGAAGAAAGGGCGCGCCCGATGAATGTCGTAGAATGCCTCCGCCTCTTTTTTCGTCAGCCGACGCATCTGAATTCCGACCACTTTCAACTGCGCTTTTTCAAAGCGCCTGATGATCTCTCCGATCACATTTTTTGATACCGCATCTGGTTTAATAATAGACAATGTCCGCTCGACCACCGAACCTCCTTTTCTCAAAATAATCAATTCGATCCAACAAATCGCTGCAAAAGATAACCGAAAGAGTGAACTTAGTCAATTCTCTTTAAAGATCCGATCGGTTTTCCGCTGTTCCTTTAATCATAAAACGGATTTTTTTCCCGACCTTCAGGTCATACCGGCTCTCCGGGGTCAACACTACCTCGTCCTCCGGGTCGTTCTTCTTCTTTCCGTCGATTTCGACCGCCCCTTGCCGGATCAACCGCCGCGCCTCACTTTTGCTCGACGCCCACCCTTCCCGGTGGATCAGATCGAACAATCGAAACCGACCGGAGGGAAGGATCTTTTCAACGATCGTCTCTCGTCCTCCCACCCCTCTTGCCGCCCCCCTTCCAACCGTCGCATCAAACTGTTCCCGGGCGTGGCGCGCCGCCTCGGTCCCGTGAAACCGTTCGACCAGAAGTGCGGCCAACGCCAACTTCGCTTCCATCGGATGGCTCGCGTTGATCTCGGCGATCGGCACGTTGGTGAGAAGTTCGTAATAACGAACCATTAACTCATCTGAAATCGACATCACCTTTCCAAACATTTCCGCAGGAGGATCTTCCAAGGCGATGTAGTTGCCATAACTCTTGCTCATCTTCCGCTTGCCGTCGGTCCCTTCCAACAGGGGCATCGTGATCACCACCTGTTGCGGCTGGCCATAAATTTTCTGCAGTTCCCGCCCGACCAACAGATTGAACTTCTGATCGCTCCCCCCGAGCTCGACATCGGCCTTCAATGCGACCGAATCATATCCCTGGATCAGGGGATAAAGAAACTCATGGATGCCGATCGGCTGAAACTCCTTGAACCTTTTTTGGAAGTCGTCCCGTTCCAACATTCGGGCAACGGTATACTGGGAGGCGAGTTGGATCAACGTTTCCGACCCCATCTTTCCAAACCACTCGCTGTTGAAACGGACCTCCGTCTTCTTCGGATCGAGGACCTTGAAGATCTGATGCCGATAGGTTTCGGCATTCAGAAGGACCTCCTCCTTGGTCAGCGGTTTTCGCGTCTCGGAGCGTCCGGTCGGATCGCCGATCATTCCGGTGAAATCGCCGATCAAGAAGATCACCTCGTGGCCGAGATCCTGAAACTGCTTCATCTTTTGGAAAAGAACGGTGTGGCCCAGGTGAAGGTCCGGGGCGGTCGGATCGAACCCCGCTTTGATCCGGAGCGGCCGTCCTTCCCGCTTCGAGTATTCCAGCTTCTGAAGCAGCTCGTTTTTTTGAATGATCTCGACCGTCCCCCGAAAGAGGAGATCGGCGGCGGGGTCAACGTCGTTCAGATTGCTTTCGCGCGGATTTTTTTCGCGATCATCCGTCATGGCGATGGGCCCGGTGATGGGAACGTCAGATATGGTTTTATTTTTTCTAATTTCTTCGGGCCGATCCCTTTGACCTGAAGGAGGTCTTCCGCCCGGCGGAAAGACCCTCTTTGCTCGCGGGATTCAATGATCCGGGCCGCCAACACAGGGCCGATCCCAGGAAGGGCCTCAATCTCCCCCAGCGAAGCGGTGGTGATATCGATCCTCACCGGAGAAAGCCCGTTTCTCTTGAGAGAGGTGATTCGGACCGGCTGGGAAGAAGTACTTGCGGCCACGGAGACGGGAGGGGAAAAATCGAAAGCGGGAGTTCTCCCGGGAGGACTCCCAATCACCGGCTCCTCCCGGGCAACCCTGACCTTAAAAAAGAAGAGAAAAACGAAAGTAAGAGAGAGACAACCTGCCTTGAGAAATGATCGATCGATGACAACCTGCTTCAGACGCTCAATGGCCTTCTTTTTGGAGAAACTGGTCATATTCTTTCGCCGTCATCAGTCGCTCCGCCTCGCTTGGATCGGTCATCTCGATCACAACGACCCACCCTTCCCCATAAGGATCTTGGTTGATCGCCTCCGGCTTCTCCTTCAGCTTTTCGTTGACTGCAACCACTTTTCCCCCCACCGGGGCATACACCGGAGAGGTCGTCTTCGTCGATTCGATCTCGGTCATCTCATCGCCGTACCGGACCGTCGATCCGATCTTGGGAATTTCGAGATAAACGATATCGCCGAGCGATTCCTGGGCGAAATCAGAGATTCCGACGGTTGCCTTCTTTCCTTCGACTCGCACCCACTCATGTTCTTTATGGTAACGCAAATTGTCCGGAATCATGAAACCCTCATCAATGTTTGGCCGCGGAAGAAGCGATCAGTGCCAAAGTGAACCCCCCTTCTCCCTCCTGCGTCAACTTAAACTGGGTGCCGGTGGGGGCGAGATCGCCATATTCCCCCGAGAAAAGATCTTCGATCATCTTCTTTACGAAATCCTTGCCCATCTGGGCGGCCCCCATCCCCAATCCCTGCGCCTTCGCCTGACCGACATTCCCAAACTCCATCTCCTTCGCACCGCCGAATTCCGCCGGCAGGGTGAAACCCTCGAAGGCGATCCGGGCCTGATTGAGTGGCTCGAGTAAACCGATCAACTTTTTGGCGACCTGGTCAATCTGAAGAATTTGGGCCGGCTTTTCGGTCGCCGATTGAGGAAACTCCCGGAGGGTTTCATGCAGTTTCACATTCGCATCATTCATCATCAACAGAGGAGCGAGATCTCTCAGTTGCTTATAAATGTCATCGTCTCCCGGAAGTTTTTTCGCCGATTCGATGATCTTAATGTGCATCATCGGGAGATCAAACCGCTCCAAGACCGGCCGCTTGCTCTTCTCGTCAATTCGAAGCCAACGGAGCAGCCGCGCCTTCAAACTGGGGCTCTCCGCAAAAAGTTTTTCTGCCAGTTTCGCCTGGACGTCGGCATGGAGGCCCTTTCCACCAAGCAGCTTCTCCAGTTCGGCTTCGATCTCCTCATCGGGAACAAACCCGAAGATGGCGTCGATCGTCGTCTTCTGCGCCTCCAGACGCAACCCGGTGAAATTGACCCTCACCATCTTGATCAACTCGGCGCGTGTCTCGGGAGTTTTGAAGGTGCCAATCAATCCGACGACATTCTGTTTTTGAAGTTCATCTTGAACGCGGTGCATCAGATCGAACAACTTGGCCAATCGGGCGGCATCGGTCGGAAGATACCGGATCGCTTCTCTCGCCTGATCTTTATCGAGGGCGGTGGTGGAGGAGAGCCGGGTCTGATAGAGGTTGAAAACCGCCTCCCAGACCTCGTTTTCGAGCGGAAGGGCCTTTTTCTCTTTTCGGGCCACCTTCGCACGCGAGGCGAGGGAGATTGCCGCCTCTTTTCGTATGTTTTCACTCGGCTTCTTCAGCCCCGTCAGCAAGACGCGGATGACCGCTTCGGTGCTCGGATAACCGACGGGAGGTCCCTCTTTCGGAAGGGTCTGGAGAAGGGCTCGCATGATGTGAATCTGCGTGTCATCCTCTTTCGTCGTTTCAGCGCCGGCCAGAAGCGGCTCAAGCCCCGCCGCAGGATATTTTCCTTGGAGATACTGCGCAAAAACGAGAAGACCTTCCTCACCCCCCTTGGGAAGCATTTCGATGAGGAGGGCGCCCACCGCGTCATTGGGGCTGAAATAAGCGAGCGTTTTATAACACTCCATCCAGATGGGGTTGTGGCCGTCCCCCTCGGCCCGAAGACGGGCGATCAACGGTTCGCGGAGCTTTTCCTCGAAGGCCTTTCGGTCGTCTGCCCGTTTTTCCTGCGCCAGTTGAAGGATGGTGTTTCTGAGAAGGATCGCCGTCTCATGGCGGACCTCCTTCTGAGGCGCCGAGAGGAGGGCGGCGATGGAGCTGATCGTCTCCGGATATAAGGAAAGCCGTTTCAAAAGCCGCATCTCCAACTTCTGAATCCACTCCACCGGCTCCTTTGGAATCATCGCGATCAAGACCGGCCCGATCTTCGGGTCGGGCGGCGTGGAACTGTAGACGAGTTTCTCCAGCGTCGACTGCCGCACGGCGTCGGACGTCCTTTTTGGATCGAGCTTCACTTCTAAATCTGTCAAATCTGCCACCATGCAATCCCCCTGTAGTAATGATCTCAAAATCATCAAATGAGTCGTTACATATTTTTAAGATAGGCTCTTATACCCCATTTCCCGCCGCGAATTCAAGAATTTCTTATCCCTTCAACATCTTTTTCAAGAATCGCCCCGTATGAGAGCGCTCGACCTCCGCCACTTCTTCCGGAGCGCCGGTTGCAACAACCTCCCCTCCCCCGCTCCCTCCCTCCGGTCCGAGGTCGATGATCCAGTCGGCATTTCGAATGACATCCAGATTATGCTCGATGACGACGACCGTATTCCCAGACTCGGCGAAGCGGTTCAAGACATCCAGCAGTCTCTGAATGTCGGCAAAATGAAGTCCGGTCGTCGGCTCATCCAAAATATAGAGGGTCTTTCCGGTGGCCCGTTTGGAAAGCTCTTTCGAGAGCTTGACCCGCTGCGCCTCCCCTCCGGAAAGGGTCGTCGCCGACTGCCCCAACTTGACATAACCCAGCCCCACCTCCTGCAACGTCATCAACTTTTCCCGCACCGACGGAATCGCTTGAAAAAACTCCAACGCCCCCTCGACCGTCATCTCCAGGATATCGGCGATGCTTTTCCCCCGGTAGAGGATGTCGAGGGTCTCCCGGTTGTATCTCCTGCCGTTGCAGACCTCGCAGGTGACGTAGATATCGGGGAGAAAGTGCATCTCGATCTTAATCACCCCATCCCCCTGACATGCCTCGCACCGTCCTCCCTTGACGTTGAAGGAATAGCGGCCGGGCCGGTATCCCCGCATCCGCGACTCGGGAAGCTGGGCGAAGAGATCGCGGATGAAGGTGAAGACCCCCGTGTAAGTCGCCGGGTTCGAGCGGGGGGTCCGCCCGATCGGAGACTGGTCGATGTCGACCACCTTGTCGATCTGATCGATCCCCTCGACCCCCCGGCAGGCCCCCGGCCGATCGCCGCTTTTGTAGAGACGCCGGGCAAGATTCTTATAGAGAACCTCCAGGACGAGGGACGATTTTCCGGAGCCGGAGACCCCGGTCACGGCGGTCAGCAACCCGAGTGGAATATCGATGGAGAGGTTCTTCAGATTGTTTTCCGTGGCCCCCTTGATCTTGAGAAAACCTTTCGCCTCGCGCCGGCGGGGCGGAAGCGAGATCGTCCGCTCTTTCGATAAATATTTTCCGGTGAGGGAATCGGGGTGGTCGATGATCTCCTTCGGCGTCCCCTGCGCGATCACCTCCCCGCCATGAACGCCGGCGCCCGGTCCCATGTCGATCACCCAATCGGCGCTCCGGATCGTCTCCTCGTCATGTTCCACCACTAAAACCGTATTGCCCAAGTCTCTCAAATGAAGAAGGGTGTCGAGGAGCCGGACATTGTCCCGTTGGTGGAGGCCGATGCTCGGTTCATCCAGGATATAGAGGACCCCGACCAGGGACGATCCAATCTGGGTCGCCAACCGGATCCGCTGCCCTTCCCCCCCGGAGAGGGTCCCCGCCGATCGGTCGAGGGTCAGGTAATCGACCCCGACGTTCACCAGAAATCCAAGCCGCTCCCGGATCTCCTTCAAGATCCGCTCGGCGATTTTTTGTTCCCTTTCGGAAAACGGAATCGCTTGAATAAAACGGTGCGCTTCTCTGATCGACAACCGGGTTGCATCGGCAATCGACTTCCCGGCGATTCGAATGGCGAGGCTCTCCGGCTTGAGGCGGTTTCCCTGACAGGCGGGGCAGAGGCTCATCCCCATATAAACCTCGATCTCTCCCCGAATGTAGGCGGAATCGGTCTCCTTGTATCGGCGTTCGAGGTTCGGAATCACCCCTTCGAACGGACGGCGGTAAGACTCCCGCCGCCCCTCCCGCTCGTATTGGAAACGGATCTCTTCCGATCCGGAGCCGTAAAGGAGGACCTTCTGATGTTCCGGGGCAAGCGCGTTGAAAGGGGTCCGGGGGTCGAAACCATAATGCTCGGCCAGCGCCTCGAGCATCTGGTAGTAAAACATCGAGCTCCGCCGCTCCCACGGCCGGATCGCTCCCTCTCGGATCGAGAGCTCTTTGTTCGGGACAACCCAGTCGGGATCGATATCGAGCGTCGTCCCCAAACCGTCGCAGGAAGGGCAGGCGCCATGGGGGGAATTAAATGAAAAAGCACGCGGTTCGATCTTTGGGTAGCTCACGCCGCAATCGACGCAGGCGAGATGCTCCGAGAAGAGCAACTCCTCCTTCTCCTTGAGGATCACGACGATCCCTTCCCCCATCTTGACCGCCAACTCGAGCGAATCGGCCAGCCGCCGTTCCAGCCCCTCTTTGACGACCAGGCGATCGATCACCACCTCGACCGTATGTTTCTTGTTTTTCTCCTGAATCGGATGCTCTTCCTGGGAGAGGTCGATCATCTTCCCGTCGACCCGGACCCGGACGAATCCTTTTTGACGAATCGACTGAAACTCCTTCCGGTACTCCCCTTTCCGCCCCCGGACGATCGGGGCCAAGAGCTGGATCTTTTCACCGGCGGGAAACCGCATGATCGTATCGGCCATCTGCTGGATCGTCTGCGCCGTGATCTCCTTGCCACACTTGAAGCAATGGGGGTGTCCGACCCGGGCATAGAGGAGGCGGAAGTAGTCGTAGATCTCGGTCACCGTCCCGACGGTGGAACGGGGGTTCTTGCTCGTCGTCTTCTGCTCGATCGAAATCGCCGGGGAGAGCCCTTCGATCGCGTCGACGTCGGGCTTGTTCATCTGCTCGAGGAACTGGCGGGCGTAGGCCGAAAGCGACTCGACATACCGCCGCTGCCCTTCCGCATAGATCGTGTCGAAGGCGATCGACGACTTCCCCGAACCGGAGAGCCCCGTGATGACGACCAGCTTATCCCGCGGAATCTCAAGATCGATGTTCTTGAGGTTGTGCTCCCGCGCCCCCTTGATGACGATTTTTTGATCTTTCATGTAAAACCTTAAAAACGGGCGAACATATGGTTTCCGTTCTGCCTCTGACCGACTGTGAGAATGATCGCCTTAAGACTGCAACCATTCCGCGGAGGTCATGGTTTCCGTTGCTCCTCCAACCATTTCCCGGAGGTCACCGGTTCACTCCGAAGTTGAACCGATTCGGGATCGATCGGTTTCCGATTTGGAAGAGGTGATTTTATCACGGCCCGAGAATGATGTAAAACCGAGCCCGACGGTCTTTTTCTTGTTTCGTTTCTCTTTCTGTCCTATGATGTTGAGAGAGGGAGGTTTGATACCGTCTATAGAGAGAACCGACTTGTAGCGAAAAATTGTATTGAGGGTCAAATGATGCGCTTTCTAGACAACCTCGATCCAGATATCCGTAATGGGCTCATCGTACAATTGCGGAACTTCTGGACGCACACAACAACCGCTCTTGAGGGAAATTCTCTCACTCTGGGAGAGACGGCTTTCGTCATCGGCGAAGGGCTTACGATCAAAGGGAAGCCGGTTAAGGATCACCAAGAGGTCATCGACCATGCGAAGGCGATCGGCCTTCTCTATGATCTGCTTCGGCGTAACACGGCCATCACGGAGCAGGATTTGTTCTTGCTCCATAAGGCGGTTCAGACGAATGTCATCGTGGATATCTTCAAACCCGTCGGCGCATGGAAGAAGGAGCCGAACGGAACCAATGCGGTGATCAACAATCAGCAGGTATTCATTCACTTCGCTTCACCTGAAGATGTGCCCTACTTGATGAAAGTATGGATCGGCCTGCTGAATAGCCGGATGGCTGAAAATCTTTCAGAGATGGCCGCTCTCTCCGCTTATGTCGATCTTCATGTTTCCTTCGTTCGAATTCACCCCTTCTTTGAAGGAAATGGCAGGATGGCAAGACTTCTTGCGAACGTGCCGGTGTTAAAATCGGGCTACCCTCCAATCATCATCCCCAATGAAAGCCGTTTGGAATATATCCGGTTTCTTTCCGAATATGATTTTCTGGTTGGAATGGTGAAGAAAGGGATGCCGCTCCTTCCGGAACCCGATAAATTGGTGGAGTTTAAATCCTTTTGCGAAAACGCTTGGGGGGCGACAAAGTTACTTGTTGAACAGGCTCGGAGAGAGCAGCAAAAAAGAGGAAAATCAAAATAAAATTTGAACCCATGGCGTTTTTTCTTTGGGCTTTTTGTCATTCCGGATTCGGCATGGCGAACACGACCCCAGTCATGAATTCCAGTTTAAAAATTGACAGAATTCTGTACGTTATTTATACTGGTTTCACAACAGAACGGAGGTTCTCATGCCCATCTCTCCCAAAGACATCATTCCGCTCACCAAGGCCCGCGCTAAACTGACCGAGCTCTGCGAGGAGGTTCACCGCGAAGGAGTCGAGAAGGTCATTACGAAAAACGGCGAAAGCTGCGCCGCCCTGATCGACGCGGAGCGGCTCGATCATTACCACCGTTTGGAGCGGGAGCATATCCACTTGACCCTCCTGGAAGAGGTGATCCGGGGTCTCGAGGAGACCGAGGCGGGAAAAACGGTTTCGCTCAAGAGCCTGAAAACCCGCTATGGCCGGTAGACGCCGGACACCGGTCTTTACCGAAAACTTCATTCGGAACCTCGACGCGATCCAGTCCTTTCTGAGTCCGGAGGAGACCCGCCATTTTAGCCATCTGCTTGACAGATTATTCGATGACATCGTTCCCCTGCTACTCCGTTACCCTCAATCGGGTCGTTCTTTTCTCTCGCATCCGGTCCGCTCTCAGGAGGGCCGAAACTTCATCCGCAAGTTCAAGGTAAAGATGAAAAAAGGGGATGATCTCCGAGAGTTCGTGGTGGACAAATATCTTCTCCTTTACCTTCTACGGGAAGCCCAAATCATTTTTCTTTCCATCAAACATCATCGCCAGCTCTCCTTTGATCTGCTCCGGTTTTGGCTTTAACAGAGCAGCGGCAACGAGTCGGTATCCGAGACGTGATGTTCTTGCAATCGGTCGTGGCGATGCCATAGAGAAGTGTTCAGGGGGTTGCGGGAGGCGGAAGGGTTGCCAGCGGTGTCCGGGGGGCCCACTTTCCCCGTTTTCCTTTGACGGCAGTCCGGTCGGCTTGGACAACCGGAATCGAGAGGGGGGAGTGGACCGCCGACCATTCTCCTTTCACCACGTTGGTCGGCTCCTCCCCTTGAAATCCCAGATATCCGTAGCGGCCGTAGTGGGGAAGCTTCCGGCCCAACCCCGGAAGGGCCGCGGGCAGATCGGCGGCAACCCAGGTCATTGAAAGGCGGGGGTCGGACGGATGCCGCGTGGTGAGAACAAAACTGTGACCCCGCCGGGGGATCTGACTCTCGCCGATCCGGATCGTGGCGCTGTTGACTTGGAGATCCTGATCGGCAAGTTGTGAGAGGATCTGCTGCCGGAACCGGTTTTCCCATCCGAAGAGCCAGACCGCCCGATCGGCGGGAAGGGTCTCGACCTCGTTGTCAAGCTTGATCTCAATCTCTTCCGGACTCCCTTGCGGCCCCCCTTGTTTCCATCCCTCCACCATCGCGCGATAACCTTCCCGCATCGGTCCGGGGGCGGCGGCGGGAAGGAGGATCAGCGCCTTTGTGGCGCCGAAGGTCCGAGAGAGGGCCGGCGGGGTCTCCGCCGGGTCGAGCCTTCGGAAGAGATCGAATTCGGGATCGACATCGAGATAAACCGGCCGCGCCGGCAGAGGAAGGGAGAACTCGACCCGTTTCCCCGTCATCTCCACGGTCGTCTGATAGGCTTCCTCCCGATCGGCCAACGTCACCGCCACCGGGACCGCCAAGGTATAGGCGGGACCCGGCTGCCTCTGCTCCAGAACGGCGGTCAACAAATAGCCCTCCCCTTCCGGCTTCCCCTTCGCCCGGCTCACCGCCAATTCGGGGGCGCCGACCCGCCCGACCCATTGGGAAAAGACCCCTTTCAAATTGTTCCCCGCCGCGCGGCTAAAGGCCCGTTCCAGATCGGAGAAAGCCGCCCGCTTGAACCGGTTCTCCTGATAAAAGATCCGTAACGCTTTTAGGAAAACCGCATCTCCCCATTCCCGTCGAAGCATATGAAAAAACATCAACGTCTTCCCGTAACCGACCGCCTCGGTGACGGCGTTGTGACGCCCGCGAAAGGCGGTCAACGGGAAATCTTTCCCCTCCCCGACATAATCGGCATACTTCTGCAACGACGCCCGGCGGGCAAGGGCCCCCGTCCCCCTCTGCTCCGAGAGAAGATGATCGGCCAAATAAGCGGTCAACCCTTCGCTCCAGTTCCCGGTTTTAAAATCGACATAGACGCCGTTCCCCCACCAGTTGTGGAGAATCTCGTGCGGATAAGACGAATGAAGGATAAAGGGGAGCCGGATCACCTCCGATCCGAGGAGGGTGAACGACGGCATCCCATAACCGGTCTCCCAAAAATTTTCGACCAGGGCGAACTTCTTATAGGGATAGGGGCCAATCAACCTCTGATACATCTCGATGTAGGGACCGGTTACATCGAGATAACTTCGGGCCAACTCCGGATCGGGGGTTCGAAGAAAGGCGACCGCATCAATGACCTCTCCCTCCCGCACTTCCCCTTCTCCCGCCCGATCAATCCGCACTTCCTCTTCCCGCGCCGCTCCTTCCCCATCCTCTTGTCGCGCCTCTCTCTCCCGGCGGTATTCGGTGAGGGGTCCCCCCACGAGGAAAATCTCCTCCTGCGGTTCGGGCGACTCCCAACGGACCTCCATTCCAGTCTCTCCCCCCGTCTCTTCCTTCCGATGCGCCGTCCGCGCTCCTTGGCTGACAACCTCCCAGCCCGCCGGCGCCGTCACATCGATGGAAAAGGTGACCGGATCTGGACTGAATCGGGGATACCAAAGGGTCGATCCGGCGAGATAGACGCCGTTGGTCGAGAGGGTTCCGGGGGTCTCGCCGCCGCCCCTGACATCCTCCCCCTCCTGGAAGGGATGATGAATCTCCCCCCGGTATTCGAGGATCAATCTCGTCGTCCCCGGGGGGAGAAAAAGGGTATACCCTTCAACCGGAATTCCGGGGTCGAATATTTCGGAATCGATCCCGAAGCGTTTTAAATCTGGCTTTTCTTCGCGGACCACTTTCACCCCGGCGGTCGGCGACCGAGGCGTCAGGCCGGCGTGGAGGAGAAATCGAATCTTTTGACCGGAGGAGGGACCTCCGCCGGGGAGGGTGACGGTCTCTTCGACCTCGATCCGGTGGTCGGTTGGAATCAGGCGAACCTTCATTTCGTGATGGACTCCGTTCCTACCTCCGTCCATTCCCCGAAGGTCATGGACTTCCGCATGAGCTCCCGCCCAAAGCGCGATCGGCATCGCGACCCAAAACCACGCCATCATCCAACAACAGAACCGCCCCAAGAACTCGCCTCTTCTTTAATATTTCACTGGAACCATCGGATAACGATTAAATGATTTCTCTCCCGAGATGTCAAGCAGGACAGGACACAACCGATCGAATTTTTGGCAGAGGATAAAAGAGAAAGAATGGAAAGGAAAAATAAGGAAGATCAGCGCGGCCCCCCCGGTCCGCCCCTACAATGACGGGAGGATCTCTTCAACCGCCGGAACGGCGAGTTTCAACTGGCTCCAGCACATCCCGATATTCGCCTCCTCCCCGGCCACCAAAATCAACGCCGCCTTCCCCTCTTTGATCACCTTCACAAAATAGAAGAGGGAATCGAAGGCAAAGTGGATTTCCAAAAAGTTTCGCCGGTCTTTTTGAGGGATTTCGAATGCGACATGCGCCTTCCGTTCCGCTTCGCCCAGATCGGGTCCATCGATCAAGCGTCCCAAGACGGCGGCAACGGTCTCATTCAAAACCACCCGACTGCCGGCTTCTTGCGCGCTTCCGAAGTAAGCCGATTCCCGAAGATCGAGAATGCCGCAGGCAACCGACTGCTCCACTCGGTCAAGCAATGTTTTACAAACCTCATCGCCCGCTTTCATGACATTCCTTTCTTACTCTTGAGATCTAGATCTCTCTCCTTTCCCTCGGACAAAACGGGAAAAGATCGCCATATGGGCGCGAAATCTGAAAAGGCTCCCCTGATTCCCCAGCGGGGTGATCACCGCCAGGATCTCATCGTTTTCCAAATTCCAAAAAAGGGCGACCCCGACGTCGCCGATCGCGCATTCAAAAGTCCCCTTCCGCGCGCTGCCGAGGAGCGGTTCGATCGCCTTGAAGATCGACCGGACCGGATGCGGCCAAACGGCCGGATCGGTCGATCCCTGTAATACACTCCCCCGGCCTTGGGAGATCGGAATCTTCAGGACAAAAGAGGCTGGCATCGCATCCAAAACCCGACCGAGGGGGAGCGATGAAATTATTTGAGACGGAGGGAACGGCTCTGTTGTCCCCTCCGTCTCGGATGGAATCGCCGAAACTCGATGAAGCGCGTCGGAAGGGGTAACCTCTTCAATCAGTCTTTTTTGAATGATCTCCGCAAATGTCTTTCGGCAAGTGAACTCCCCAAACACAGTCTGAGAGAAAATCTCCCGAAGGGTCCGGCGTCCGTCAACCAGTTCATAAATCGTCCACTCGGTCGCCGAAACCTGAATCACTTTTTTCTGGGTCGAAGGGATCCCAGCCCCCCCTTCCTGGCCGATTGGGAAATCTTCTTCGTCTTTATCGAGAACAACCCGGACCGGACCGATCCCGGTCACCCGTTGATAGACCCGGTCGAACGACGGAACGATCCGATCAACCCTCGCCCTCTCATCCATCATCACCGCCGCTTCCATCAATATCGTTTCGACATTCAGCGGGGTGACCAGATCCCGGCAATAATCGAGGGTCTCTTGCGTGTCAAAAATATAACTTCCCTCTTCCCACTGAAAGACGGGGAGAAGGATCCGTTTCATCTGAAGGGCAAGACAAAAAGAGACCTCCTTTTGCGAGCAATAACTCAGGTCACAGAGGACGCGGCCGAGATGTTGCGTGGTCCCCTTCTGTATCTCCAAAGCCGTCTCGAGTTGGGAGGGGGTCACCCTCCCCGATTGGAGTAGGAAATCCCCGAGGCGGATTTCCGGCCGTTTCACCGACGACTCGGCAAAGACAACCTCTCCCCCCTCGAGGCCAATTGTCACGGTTTCGTCCCGAGAGGCCACGGTGAGCAGTCCCGATCTCTTCTCGGCGGAGAAAACCTGAAAAAGGTTAAAAGGGGAAAAATCTTTCAGCGTCCCATCCAGTGCCATGAATATTTCAGACCTCGATTTTTGATAAGACCTTCTGAGCCGATAAAACAAGGCCAGTCCATCAGGTAGGACTGGCCTTGTTTTCTTCTCGATGGGGGATTTCAGACGGAACCGTTATAGCGACAGTTTCCCCTCGATCTCCGAAAGCTTGTGGCGGGCCATCCCCAGATTTGCCTTTTCTCGATGAAGGGCAACATAGATGAATATATGCCCAACATTGCTCAACAGCCGAATCAAATGATATTGCTTCCCGAGGGTGATCAAAACATCTTCGATCCGGTCTTTCAGACCCAAATCAGCCATCACCTTGAGTTTCCCGCGGACCACCTCGGTGTTCCCCGCGGCGGCGATATCGAGGTTGAGGGCGCTCCCTCCCCCCGCCGTCCCAAGGCACATCCCGCTCTTCAGGTCAACCAAGGCGGCGCCGATGGCACCGTCGATTTGTAACGCTTCATCCAGACACTGCTTCACATTCCCCATTTTTTCCTCTCCCTCCGTGGTTTTGGTTTAAGATTTTTTCCCCTTTCTTGCTGATCAAAATCTAGCATATTTCTGTGAAACGTCAATGTGGACAAACTCCCCTCCGGAATGACTCAAGTGATTTGACAATCCCTGACCCGTGTGATAAAACCCCCCAATCCGATGAAAACGCATCCAGAGAAAAACGAGGGGCCATTCAAAATAGGCCTCCTCTTGACCACCGGCCCGGAGCACCAGAACACACACACCCTCAGTCGGTTGATCGAAGCGCTCCTTGGAGAAGGACACGCCGTCTCCCTCTTTTTGATGGATGACGGGATCTACAATGTTTTCCGAATCGAATCGGCAAACAGCCCCTCCAGCCGTTTCGAAAAACTCCTGGAAAAGGGGCTCACCCTTTCCCTCTGCACGCAGTCGGCGGAAGGACGGGGTGTTTTCGAGGCCAACGCCCTTCCCGGTATCGGATGGACGTCGCAACACGAACTCTCCCGGATCGTCGCCCGTTCCGACCGATTCCTTGCATTCGGGGCTTAATCGATGAAGCGCGTCTTGGTCATCGTTCAGGACGGCCCGTTCAACACCGTCAGGAGCAGCGAGGCCTTTCGAATGGCGATGGGACTGACCCTTTCCGACAACGAGGTCTCCCTGCTCCTGACGGGGGACGGAGTCTTCCACCTCCTCCCGCTCCGGGCGGAGGCAATTGGCCAGCCGTCGATTCAGACTTATATGGAATATTTTCCCAAGGTCGGCGTTCGAGTCTATGCCGAGGCAGAAGCGCTCGCCGATCGCGACATCAAACCCCTGCCGGAGGAAACAATCGTGATTTCTCATCAGGATCTCCCCGATCTTCTCTTAAAAATGGAGGTGGTGATCCCCTTTCGATGAAGACCCTTCACATCGTTCGAAAGACAAACGACCCCCTCGCCTTCGAGACGGTCCGGAACGATCCCGACCCGATCCTCCTCTTGATCCAAGACGGGGTTCTCGCCAAAGGCCCCTTTCCCCCCGAAACCTACGCCTGCCGGGAAGACCTGGCCGCCCGGGGAATCGAGCCTCCTTTCCGCGTTGTTGATTACACCGAGATCGCCCGGCTGATCGCCGCGTGTGATCGGGCGATCTCCTGGTAGCCATGCCCTCCGCAATGATGCTTCCCGACAAAGAAAAAGCGGTCCAGAGGATGTTCTCCTCGATCGCCCGCTTTTACGATCTGAACAACACCCTCCTCTCATTCGGCCTCCACCATCGATGGAAACTCCGGGCCATCCAAAGCGCCTTACTACAAATCGGAGAACGGGTCGCCGACATCGGCGCCGGAACCGCCGACCTTTCGATCCTTGCCGCTCAAGCGGTCGGGGAGAAGGGATCGGTGATCGCGATCGATCTCAATGAACCGATGCTCCGGATCGGTAAAAAGAAGCTGGCGGCCCGGCGAATCAAACAATCGCTCTGCACGCTCGGTAACGCCGAGAAGATCCCGCTCCCCGACCGGTCGGTCGATGCCGTTTTGACCGGCTTCTGTATGCGGAACGTCTCGGATTTGGATCAAGCGCTTCGCGAGATCTACCGGATTCTCAAACCCAACGGCCGGATAGTCTGCCTGGAGTTCTCCACCCCCCCCGGTCCGATCTTCCGAAAACTCTACGACTTCTACTCTTTCACCCTCCTCCCCAAAATCGGCGACTGGATTTCGAAAGACCCCACCGGCGTCTACACCTATCTCCCCGATTCGATCCGAAAGTTTCCCGACCAAGAGGCGCTGAAAAAACGGATGGAAAGGGTCGGATTCCAAGAAGTGATCTATGAAAATCTGACAGGTGGTATCGTCGCCATTCACAAGGGAAAAAAATGAGCCGATCATCATTGATGGTCTCGTAAAAAGTCCCCCGTGTTGTCATTGCGAGGAGCGAAGCGACGCGGCAATCTTGGTTTTTCAATGAATTGTGAACTATGAGATTGCTTCGCTGCGCTCGCAAAGACACTTTTCCTGACTTTTTACGAGCCGATCATCATTGGATCGGTAAGCCCGGTCCGCACGCCGATAAATCTTGCCGTTCCATTTTTGACTGTGTTATCTTTCCCGGAACGCGGAGCCAAGTAAATGCGGCCGAAATCGATCCTTTATGTCTTCCTCCCCTGCAAGAAGGTCTACCCCCTCGGCATCACCTATCTTGCCCATTTTCTTCATCAACACCACCCCGAAGCACCACAGCGTATTCTCGACCTTTCTCTGATCTCACGCTCGCAGCGACATGCCGCACTTCAAGAGACGATCTCAAACTTTCAGCCCGACCTGATCGCCTTTTCCTGGCGCGACATCCAACTCTTCGCCCCGCACGAGGGGGACGGATCGCTAAAGTATGCCTTCGATTTCTACCACTCCTGGAACCCCGTTAGAAAGATGATCGCGGCGTTCCAAGGTTTGAAACAGCTCTCGATCTATTATGGCAATCTCCGGGAACACTTCACCTATTTTGAACAGGTTCATCAAGAATTTCCGCGCGTTCAGATGGTCGTCGGCGGCGGCGCCTTCTCGGTCTTCTCCGAACCGATCATCCGGCGGCTGCCGGAAGGGGTCACCGGGATCATCGGCGAAGGGGAAGATGCCCTCCTCGATCTCTACGAGGAGAAGCCGCTCCTCAACCACCGGACGATCTTCCGGAAGGGAGACCGTCTCTTCACCGGAATACAAAAAGAACCGGTGAAGCTCGACACTTCCATTCAAGACCCCGCCTACATCGAGTCGATCTTCCCTCAATATAAGGAATATCTCAACGAACCGATCGGGATTCAGACCAAGCGGGGCTGCCCCTACGATTGCCAGTTTTGCCTCTATCCTTATATCGAAGGGAAACGGGTCTATACCCGGCCGGCGGAGAATGTCGTTGCCGAAATGAAGGGGTTTTACGACCGATGGGGAACCCGCCACTTTTGGTTCGCCGATGCGCAATGGATTCCGGGATCGAAATATTATCCCCACTGTATCGAGACATTGGAACGGATTCTCAAGAGCGGAATGAAGATCGAATGGGGGGCCTACATCCGGACCAGCCTGATCACGCCGGAGTTGGCCGATTTGATGGTACGGACCGGTTTGGGCGATCTGGAAGTCGCAATCACCTCCGGCTCGCAGAAGGTATTGGACGAACTGAAGATGGGGTTTCAACTGGAAAAACTTTACGAGGGCTGCCGGCATTTGAAGGCGGCCGGCTTCCAAGGAAAGATCATCCTGAACTATTCGCTCAACTCCCCCGGAGATACCGAGGAGACCTTGATGGAAAGCGTCGCCTCGTACAAAAAAATCGTCGGCATCATGGGGGAAAAACAGGTCTACCCGGCCCTCTTTTTTCTCGGGATCCAGCCGCACACCGGTCTCGCCGAACGGTTGACGGAGGAAGGATATCTCCCTCGAAACTACAACCCCTTCTCGATGAACCCGCTGATGATCAAGAAACTCCTTTACAACCCCCCGCCGCTCGGGAAGATCATTACCAGGGCCTGCCTGAAAGCCTGGGAAAACGCAAAACGGACCCCCCCCGACCCCTTCGCCAAAAGAAACATCGCCTATGCCGACGACTCTCTCGCCAACGTCTTCGAGGGAAACACCGGCCGCGCCGCGCTCTTGAACTTGGAGGCGGAGCTCTTGGCGCGCGGGGTGAAGAGAGCACCGCATCCCCCAACGTAGGGGAGCTGCTTGTCGCGCCCTTCCTGGGTAGGGCAAACTCTACCTCTACGACCCGGCCTCGCGCCTTGCCGCGTTGACCTCTCGATGGGCGGCCCGGATCGGTTCCGGGAGGCGATAACGGGTGAGGGTCGAGAGGACGATCTCGATCGCACAAGGGAGAATCATCTTGTGGCCGGAGGAGATGTAAACCGGTGCAACCCCTTCGCGGGTTCGAACAACGGCGCCAATTCTCTCGCCCCGATCGACCAGGGGGGTCCAATCGCCGCGCGACACTCCCGGATCGGCATGGGTGCCGATCAACCGGCTCTTTCCGCAGCCGATCGACGGGAGATCAACGAGCAGGCCAAGGTGGGAGGCAATTCCGAACCGGCGCGGATGAGCAATCCCCTGCCCATCGACGATCAGACCCTCGGGACGGTTTTGCAGCTTCTTCCAGGCTTTCAGGACAACGGGGATTTCCCGAAAAGAAAGGAGGCCGGGGATATAGGGAAAGGGGACTTCCAGCGAGGCGGTTTGTATCTCCATAACGGGAAAACTTTTCAGGCCGTGTTGGGTCAAATCGAAAACCACGACGGCGGCAAAGAGCCGGTTGGAGCCGGGGTCATTCGAAACATCGACCCCGGCGAGCGTTCGAATCTCTCCCGGCGCCCGATCGAGAATGAGTTGCGATCGGAGCCGGTTTTGGATTTCGATCGCCTCTTGCGGCGCAACATTCCAGGGATGAAGATCCCGAACCTCCGCCATGCCGTTCTTCTCCTTAGAGGGAAACAAATGACTTTATATCTTACATTTTGCCGATAGGTCAAAACCAGGACCCCTCCGGTTTTTAATTTTCTTGACATCGCAGGGAAAAATGGTTGACAAGAAAACAATGAATCTATTAGGCTAAAAAAATTTCGTCAAGATCCAAATTCTTTCACGTGAGGAAAAGCCATGACAACCAAAGCATCCAAAATCATTTATACAAAAGTGGACGAAGCGCCCGCGCTGGCAACCTACTCGCTTCTCCCGATCATCAGCGCCTTTACAAAGGCAGTCGGCGTGGCGGTTGAACAACGGGATATCTCGCTGGCAGGGCGCATCATCGCCGCCTTTCCTGAAAACCTGACGACAAGCCAGAAACAAGCGGACGATCTGGCCGAACTGGGAGAGCTCGCCAAAACCTCGGAGGCGAATATCATCAAGCTGCCCAACATCAGCGCATCGATCCCCCAGTTGAAAGCGGCCATCAAGGAACTACAGTCGCAGGGCTACAAAATCCCCGACTATCCCGAAGACCCGAAAAGCGACCAGGAGAAAGAGATCAAGGCGAGATACGCCAAGGTGTTGGGAAGCGCCGTCAATCCGGTGTTGCGTGAAGGAAACTCCGATCGCCGGGCGCCCCTCTCGGTCAAAAATTACGCAAAAAAGAACCCGCACAAGATGGGCGCCTGGACCCCGGACTCCAAGACCCATGTCGCCCATATGACCCAGGGAGATTTCCGGTCGAACGAGAAATCGACGACGGTGAACGAGGCAACCGAGGCTCGGATCGAGTTTGTCGGTCAAGACGGAAAAACCACCGTCCTGAAACCGAAGCTTTCCATAAAAGCGGGCGAGGTCATCGACGCCACATTCATGAGCCGCCGCGCCCTGCGCGAATTCATCGAGGCGCAGATCGAAGACGCCAAAAAGCAGGGGGTCTTGTTCTCCGTCCACCTCAAGGCGACGATGATGAAGGTCTCCGACCCCAAGATCTTCGGCCATGTCGTCTCGGTCTTCTTCAAAGAGGTCTTCGAAAAATACAACGACACCTTCCAGAAGCTCGGAGTCGATCCCGACAACGGCCTCGGCGACCTCTATGCGAAGATCAAAACCTTGCCGGACGATCAACGCACCGCCATCGAAACCGACATTCAGGAAGTTTATAAAAAGCGGCCCGCGCTCGCGATGGTGAACTCCGATAAGGGGATCACCAATCTCCACGTCCCCAGTGACGTGATCATCGACGCCTCGATGCCGCCGGTCATCCGCGACTCCGGAAAAATGTACGGTCCCGACGGCAAGCTTCAGGATACCAAGGCGGTCATTCCCGACGGCAGCTACGCCCCGGTCTACAAGGAGGTCGTCGAATTCTGCAAAAAACATGGCGCCCTCGATCCGAAAACGATGGGAAGCGTTCCCAACGTCGGCCTCATGGCGCAAGCCGCCGAGGAATACGGATCGCACGACAAGACCTTCAAGGCGCCCGGAAACGGGATGATCCGGGTGGTCACCACCTCCGGACAAACGTTGCTGGAGCACACGGTGGAAGAAGGGGATATCTGGCGGATGTGCCAGGTGAAGGACGCGGCGATCCAGGATTGGGTAAAACTCGCCGTCAATCGAGCGAAAGCGACCGGATCACCGGCGGTCTTCTGGCTGGATAAAAATCGGGCGCACGACGCGGAGCTGATGAAGAAGGTCGAAAAGTATTTGCCGAATCACGACACCAAGGGCCTCGACATCCGGATCCTGTCTCCGGCGGAGGCCACCCGGCTTTCGTTGGAACGGATCAAGGAGGGGAAAGATACGATCTCGGTGACCGGAAACGTGTTGAGAGATTACCTCACCGATCTTTTCCCGATTCTTGAAATCGGGACCAGCGCAAAAATGCTCTCGATCGTTCCGTTGATGCAGGGCGGCGGCCTCTTCGAGACCGGCGCCGGCGGCTCCGCCCCCAAGCATGTTCAGCAACTTCAGGAAGAAGGGTTCTTGCGGTGGGACTCTCTCGGAGAATTCTTGGCCCTGGCCGCCTCGTTGGAACATCTCGCCAAAGCCTCTAAAAATCCCAGAGCGCAACTTTTGGCCGACACCCTCGACCGGGCCACCGGAAAATTCCTCGACACCAACAAGTCGCCCGGCCGCAAGGTAGGTGAGTTGGATAATCGCGGGAGCCATTTTTATCTCGCCCTCTATTGGGCGCAAGCCTTGGCGGAGCAGACGGAAGACAAAGACCTTCAATCGCGTTTTGCCAAAGTTGCAAAGGAGCTTGAACAGAACGAAGCGAAGATTGTTGCAGAGCTGAAGGCCGCCCAAGGGAAACCGGTCGATCTCGGCGGCTATTATCATTCCGATCCGGAGAAGACGGCCAAAGCGATGCGTCCAAGCCCGACATTGAATACGATCCTGGACACCATCGCCGCATAAAAAAACGACAGTGTTACAAAAAAGCCTGAGGCAGAATCAGTTCTCCTGCCTCAGGCTTTTTTTGAGGAACAGCACTCATTCTTTCTAAGCATAAAATGCAATCTCCCAGAAGTGAGTAAATCCACGAACCGGGGAGAGGACTCAGTCTTGGTCCTGGGGTTTTCCCTGGTGATGGGGGGAAGGCTCCGGATGGGAGTGTTCATGCACATGACCCAATCCGTCATGTTCGTGGGGATGCTCATGGGTTGGAAGCGGCTCGACCGGCGCGGTGATCTCTTTTTCCGCCGGATGGGCGCGCTCTTTGATCAGATGATAAACGTAAGCGATGATAAAAAAAAGGGCCGAGACGAGGACGATGGTCGCCCCCGACGAGACATCAAAATAAAAACTGGTATACATTCCAAATAAACCACAAAGAAATCCAATCAACGTTGAGAGAAAAACCATTTTATTGAAACTGTCGGTTAAAAGACGGGCGGCGACCGCCGGAATAACGATGGCCGCGGCGATCATCGTCACCCCCATCACCTGCATCGAGACAATGATCGTCGCGGCGAGAATCAGCGAGAACAGCGACTCGACCCAACCGGAAGGAACGCCATAAATCTTGGCCACCTCCGCGTCGAAGGTCGTGAAGAGAAACTGCCGATAGAAAATAAAGATCAGCGCCCCTGCGAGAAGGGTTACCCCGCCGATCGCCCAAAGATCTTGCGTTGTCACCCCCAAGATATTCCCGAAGAGGGCCGCCTCGAAATTCTTCGTGAAGCGACGATACTGACTGATGATCGCCACTCCGACCGCGAAACTCGCGGTGGTGATCACCCCGATGGCGGCGTCGGCGCCGATCTTCTTCTTGCGCGTCACGAGATTGATCAAGAGGGCCGACAGAAACCCCCACAGTCCCGCTCCGAGATAAAAATTCCAGCTCATCACATAACTAACCACCGCCCCCCCGAAGACCGCGTGTGACAGCCCGTGCCCAATGTAACTCATCCGGCGCAAGACGATGTAGACCCCGGCCAAACCGCAGATCGCCCCGACCAGCGACGCCGCGATCAAGCCGTTGACGAAAAACTCATATTGCAGGGGCGCGGTCAGGAAATTCAATTCGGTCCCGGAGAGGATGAGTGAGAATGCGGTTTAAAGTGGAGGCCTGCCTTGGGACTGTCGTCGACCAAAATAACGTCGCCCTGGCGAACAACCGACATTTCGGAATCATAGGTTCTGGAAAGTGCCGCCGAGGTGAAGATCTCCTCCGGAGGCCCTTGCGCGATGATCTTCTGGTTGAAACAGATCACCCAGGGGAGGTGCCTTGCCACCGCGTTCAGATCGTGTGTCGTCAACAGGATCGTCACCCCTTTCCGATTGAGTTCCCCAAGCAGGTGCAGAATGGCATGTTGGGTCTTTAGATCGACGCCGGAGGTCGGTTCGTCAAGAACAAGTAATTGAGGGTTTCCGACCAACGCCCGTGCCAGAAAAACACGTTGCTGTTCCCCCCCCGAAAGGGCCTTGATATGCCGATTCGCATAGGAGCCGATACCGAGCTGATCGAGCAAGGCGTGGATTCTGCTTCGCTCATTTTTTGTTAACCAGGGGAGGCGGCTCGACTCACGGTAGAATCCCATCGCGACCACCTGCTCGACCGTGACCGGGAATTCCCAGTCAACCGTCTCGATCTGCGGAACGTAACCGATCCGCGGGGGAGAACCTTGATCGACTCGACTTCCAGAAACGGAGACCGTCCCCGAAAGGGCCGGGACGATGCCGAGAATCAGCTTGAGGAGGGTCGATTTTCCGGTGCCGCTGGGACCGACCAGGCCAACAAACTGGCCGGGATAGATCTCCAGAGAAAGATTGCGGAAAACAATTTTTTTCTGATACCCGCAGGTCACCCCTTGAAAAGCAACCAACGGTTTCTTATCGGGATGAACCGCCACGCTAATCGAGGTCCTTCCCGGTGGTTGTGGCGGTCAGTTTGCCGTGTTTGACCCCCTTGGTCGAAATCAATGAATCGGCGATTTTCTTAATCTCCCCGCTTCGCCCTCGGACCACCAGGACTTCCAGACATCGATGCTCATCCAGATGGATATGAAGGGTGGAACGGATTAATTTTGAATAGTGGTGCTGTAGGTCGGTCAATTTCTCCATCAATTCGTGAACGCCATGATCATAGACGATCGTGATCGTTCCGATCGTCTCCTTGTTTTCATCCCATTCCTGCTCGACCAGATGGTCTCGGATCAGATCTCGCAACGCTTCGGAACGATTGGTATATTTTTTTTCTTCGATCAGTTCGTCAAATTGCTTGAGAAGACCGGCATCCATCGAGACGCCGAATCGAACCAGTTTCGCCACAAACCCTCCCTCCAAAAAATAACACTTTTTTTGAGAGTGTGCTATAAAACCGGTGCCTTGTCAAGGAGCCTCAAGGCGCCAGGTCTTGGGGGTCGATCCCTTTCATGAGATCGTCCTTTCCCCCGAGAACATGGGCCATCGTCTGAACATCTTCAATCATCATTCCGATATAAGTATGCTCCGGCGCATCCAAAGCGCCGGGGAGATCGTCGTCACGGAGGGTGGTGACATATCGGACCCCGGCCTCCTTTCCGATCTGGTCCAAAATCTTGCTCGGAAAAACTTCGGAACCGAAGATGGCCGGAACCTTTTCCGCCTTCAGTTGATCGATCAACCGGGCCATTTCTCTCGGAGAAGGCTCCGAGAAACTCGACGGTTGAATCGCACCGATCACCCTGCATCCATACCGGGGACAGAAATAGGCCCATGAATCGTGATAGGTAAGGAGCTTTCTATTTTTTGGAGGGATCGTCTCCATTGTCTTCAATATCGCCTCATCCAGTTTTTTCAGCCGGGCGAGATAGGCGGCGGCCCTCGGCTCATAATACACCTTCCCTTCCGGATCGAGCGCGATGAGGGCCTCCCGGATCAGTTCGGCATACCGCATTACATGGACGACATTGAGCCAGAGATGGGGATTCGGGTTTCCCTCCGACTCGGGAAAGCTGAAATCAAAGACCCACTCTTTTTTCCCGATCGTGTTGTCCCCCAACTTCAAGACATTGGCCCCCTTTTTCTTATTCGCCTTCGTCAACTCCTCCGTCGGCGTCTCAAGGTTCAGGCCGTTGAAAATCAACAGGTCGGCCTGGGCCAGGTATTTGATGTCGGAAGGGGCCGGCTCGAAGGTATGCGAATCGGTCCCCTCCGGAATGACGCCGTGGAGATCGATCCGATTTCCACCGACATTCTTGACGATGTTGGTGATGGGAGCGACGGTGGCAACCACCCGGAGCTTTTCGGCTGCATCGACCCTGATTGAAAACAGGGTGAGAAAAAGGGGAGTGAGAATTCCAAAGAGATACCGCATTTTGAACACGCATTGCGAGCGCAATCCCCACCCTTTTAGGATGGGGTTAGCGAGCAAATTACATAAAGAGGTTCTTTTTCCTTTCGAGTCGAAGAATCCCCGCCCCTCTCGGGCGGGGTTCTTCAAAAATTTTTTCATCTTCCTCCCTTCATTAACAACTTCAATTTCAATCTTAACAACTTCATCCTTCGCGGGAACCACTCAAACAACCCCGAAAAAAGGGCGCCGGTCGCAAACTACCTGTAACAAACATCGAAACGATTGTCAACGCAAAGACATATTATCGATGCCAAAGTGGGCGATACCTACAAGATGTCCTTCACAAATTCCGAGCCTAAGAGCTTGTGAGGAAATCCCCCCACGGCTGCGACCGCCTCTGGGGGCGCCTGGCTGCGTTGCGGGGCCCCCAAGATCACGGTGTGACAGTGCAGGCTGGTCATGTAGCGCTGCTACACTCCCAGATCTTGTGCACCCACCCGGGGTCCCCGAAAAGCCTGCTTTTCGGGGTAGGCACCTTGCCAGCCACACCCAGTGACGCTCTCGCTTCGCGCTGGGATTTCCTCACAAGCTCTAAAAATAAAAGTCGATCATTTAAAAAAACGCTTTTCAACGAAACCTCGCATCCGTTATAATCGCAATCACTCCAGAGGCACAAAGAAAAGTGAAACGGGAAACAGGTAAGATCCCTTTGTGCCTTTGAATCTCTGTGCCTCTGAACCTGAGTAGTTGCTAAAAACAGGAGTGATGACCAGCGCCATGAAGCCAAAGACGATGTTCGAAAAGATCTGGGAGTCCCATGTCGTTCACGAAGAATCGGGAAAACCGACCCTCCTCTATATCGATCGCCACTTGATTCACGAGGTCACCTCTCCCCAGGCGTTCGACGGCCTTCGGCTTGCCATGCGGAAGGTCCGGCGGCCCGACCTCACCTTCGCCACGATGGACCACAACGTCCCGACCAGCAACCGCGCCCTACCGATTGAAGATGCAATCTCGGCGCAACAGATGGACGTGCTCGCCCGGAATTGTAAGGAGTTCGGGATCACCCTCTTCGACCTGAACAACCCTGAACAGGGGATCGTCCATGTCATCGGACCCGAGTTGGGGCTCACCCTTCCCGGCCTCACCATCGTCTGCGGCGACAGCCACACCGCCACTCACGGCGCCTTCGGGGCCTTGGCCTTCGGGATCGGAACCAGCGAGGTCGAGCATGTCCTCGCCACACAGTGTCTCCTTCAGGACAAACCGAAGACCTTTCTCATCGACGTCACCGGCGCCCGTCCCTACGGGGTCGAGGCGAAGGATCTCATCCTCTCGATCATCGGCCGGATCGGAACCGGCGGCGGGGTCGGAACGGTGATCGAATATGCCGGCGACACCATCCGCGATCTCAGCATGGAGGAGCGGATGACCGTCTGCAATATGTCGATCGAGGCCGGCGCCCGGGCCGGGATGGTCGCCCCCGATGAGAAGACGTTCGAATACCTCCGCGGAAGAAAATATGCCCCCGCCGACTTTGATGCCGCCGTTGCCCGATGGAAACGGCTTCCGACCGACCCGGCGGCGACGTTCGACCGGACCCTTCGAATCGACGCGCGGTCACTCTCTCCGCAGGTCACCTGGGGAACGAATCCCGGCCAGGTGGTATCGGTCGATGCCCGCATCCCGAACCCAACCGATCTCACCGATCCGAACGACCGAAAAGGGGCCGAGCGGGCCCTCGACTACATGGGACTCCGGCCGGGAATGCGAATCGACGAGATCGGAATCGAACGGGTCTTCATCGGCTCCTGCACCAACTCCCGGATCGAAGACCTCCGCCGGGTTGCCCGGTTCGTGAAGGGACGCAAGGTCTCGCCGAAAGTCTATGCGATGATCGTCCCCGGCTCTCAACGGATCAAACACAAAGCCGAGGAAGAAGGGCTCGACCGGATCTTTCGAGAAGCGGGGTTCGATTGGCGCGAGTCGGGTTGCTCGATGTGCCTCGGAATGAATCCCGACATCTTAAAACCGGGAGAGCGATGCGCCTCCACCTCCAACCGCAACTTCGAAGGACGTCAGGGAAAAGGGGGGCGAACCCATCTCGTCGGTCCGATCATGGCCGCTGCGGCGGCGGTCGAAGGACGTTTCGTCGACGTTCGCCAATATGATTTAAACGATTGAGAAGGAGAGTAGATGGAACCTTTTATCAAACTCGACGGCCTCGTCACCCTGCTCGACCTCCCGAACGTCGATACCGACCAGATCATTCCGAAGCAGTTCCTCAAGCGGATCGAGCGGACCGGTTTCGGAGAGTTCCTCTTCTACGATTGGCGGCTGATCGATGGGACAACGCCGAACCCCGACTTTGAAATGAACACCGACCGCTACAAAGGGGCAACGATCCTCATCACCCGCGCCAACTTCGGCTGCGGATCCTCGCGGGAACATGCGCCGTGGGCGCTGCTTGACTACGGCTTTCGCTCCATCATCGCCCCCTCTTTCGCCGACATCTTCTACAACAACTGCTTTAAAAACGGGATGCTCCCGATCACCCTCTCCGAGGAACAGGTCGAAACCCTCTTCCAGAGAACGCGGGCGAAGACCGGTTACCGCCTGACGGTCGATCTGGAAAAACAGCGGGTCACCGGAGGCGACGGAATCGACTTTGCCTTCCAGGTCGACCCCTTCCGCCGCCACTGTCTGCTGAACGGCCTCGACGACATCGGGCTGACCCTGCAACAAGAACAGAAGATCCGGGAGTATGAAGAAAGGAGTGTTCCATGCGAAAACTGATCTTCACGCTGCTCATTCTCTTGACCGCAACTCATTCGGCCCTGGCGAAAGTCAAAGGGGAAGTCGTTGAGTACCAGGCCGGAACAACCAAACTGAAAGGATACCTCGCCTATGACGACGGCACCCCCGCCAAGCGTCCGGGCATCCTGGTTGTCCATGAATGGTGGGGGCACAACGACTATGCCCGCAAACGGGCCGACATGCTGGCGGCGCTCGGCTATACCGCCCTGGCCGTCGACATGTACGGCGATGGGAAACAGGTGTCTCACCCCGATGATGCTGGAAAGCATTCGGGAGAGGTCAGCCAGAACATCGAATTGAGCAAGGCGCGTTTTGTGGCTGCGCTCGATCTCTTGAAGAAACATCCGATGACCGATCCACAGCGGATTGCGGCGATCGGCTATTGTTTCGGCGGCGGGGTTGTTTTACAGATGGCGCGGGAAGGGGTCGATCTGGCCGGCGTCGTCAGTTTTCACGGAAGTCTTGGAACGGCCCGGCCGGCACAGCCGGGGGCGGTGAAGGCAAAGGTGCTGGTTCTTCACGGCGCCGACGACCCCTTCGTTCCCAAGGAGCAGGTCGCCCAATTCAATGACGAGATGAAGAAGGCCGGGGTCGATTACCGCTTCATCGCCTATCCGGGGGCGGTTCACGCTTTTACCGTTCCAGAGGCCGATATCATGGGGAAAAAATTCAATCTCCCTTTAAAGTACAACGCGGAGGCCGACCGGGCCTCTTGGACCGAGATGCAGTCGTTCCTGAAAAGCCTCTTCAAGCGCTGAAGACCCGATCATGAAGCACCTTCGATCCCAAGGCAAAGAACGGCGCAAATAAATAAAGAAGGCACCCGACGGCCCGATGGCTCTGGCTCGCATCGGCCTCTTTCTTGTGTTACCGACCTTCCTTATGTCCGTCCCCGCTTCAACAAACAGGCAATTGGCTTTCGCGGTGACGCCAACCGTCTCTTCTCGGCCCGGTAATCAGTTTTTGATCTGTTCCCATTGATCATCCCTCAGCGCATAACGTCGTGTCATCGGTTAACCCCTCCTGATAGGCCAATCCGCGATAAATCACACTTCATCCACGCCATGAAGTAAAGTGGACCGGGCCTTCCATCGGTGGTTATCAGATCTCCATCTGTGATATGCTGACCCTACAGTCAAGCTGTTTGGAAGCCTGCCCTCTGCGCATTATCATTATTGGGAAACCTGCATGCGCATTCCTATCACTGACGCCTTCTAATGGAATAAACAGCGACTCCCGATTTATCGGGGTCTCCAAGGTGATATTGAAGCCGCCAACCTAAGCACGATCTGGACCCACTGTGACGTCACTTCGGAAAGGGAACGTAATATTGAAGGAAATCAGTGCAACCCTCTTCGGAGCTCTCCTTTGGTTGAAGACACGCCTCCGCAAAATCGGCGTTCCACGAAAGCCTCCGAACGAAGAGCCACTGCTGCGATCGGAGCTCTTCAGTGCCGATCAAATGGAGCAGCATGGCAGACGTCTCGCGGCCTCGCACAAGTTGACACCAGGACGCGCTCCAGACCAGTTGCTGGCGCGCCTTGCCACGAATGAAGCGGTTTTGACGGAGGTCTGCAATTTACTGACGGAGGCGGTCAAAGCAAACGGCCGGATCGTGCCGGCCGCGGAATGGCTGCTCGACAATTTTTACCTGATTGAAGAGCAGATCCACACCGCCAAGAAGCATCTCCCGAAAGGTTACAGCCGGGAGCTCCCTCGCCTCGCGGAGGGTCCCTCGGCCGGGCTTCCCCGCGTGTATGACATCGCGCTGGAAACCATCTCGCACGGCGACGGACGGGTCGACCCCGAAAATCTCAGCCGCTTTGTCGCGGCCTATCAGAGCGTCACCCCGCTTCTTCTCGGCGAATTGTGGGCCATTCCGATCATGCTCCGTCTGGCGCTGATTGAGAATCTGCGCCGCGTCGCCGTCCGGATCGCCGCGAACAGGCTCCACCGGGATCTCGCCGGCGCCTGGGCCGATCAAATGGCGGAGGCCGCCGAGAAAGATCCGAAAAGCCTGATCCTCGTCATCGCCGACATGGCGCGCTCGAAGCCGCCGATGGTCAGCTCCTTTGTCGCGGAGTTGACCCGTCGGTTGCAAGGTCGGGGGGCGGCGCTGGCATTGCCGCTCACCTGGATGGAGCAATTTCTCTCCGAATCTCACCTGACGATTCAGCAGTTGGTTCAGGCGGAGACGCAGCAACAGGCCACCGACCAGGTGTCGATCGGCAACAGCATCGGGGGCCTTCGATCCCTCGGAGGGATGAACTGGCCGGAGTTCGTCGAGACGATGAGCCGTGTCGAACAGACCCTCCGCGAGGATCCGGCCGGCGTTTACAGCAAGATGGATTTCGCCACCCGTGACCGATACCGTCACGTTGTGGAAAAGATCGCCCGGAGCGCGCCATTCTCCGAAGACGACGTGGCGCGCAGAGCGGTTTTATTCGCACAGGAGGGGGCCGCCGTAAATGGAGAGACCCATCGGAAGGCGCACGTCGGTTTTTACCTGATTGACCAAGGACGGTCGCAGCTCGAACAGGCAGTGGACATACAGCGACCCGTTTCCGAGGCGCTTCGGAAATCGTTTGGCCGCGCTCCCTTGCTCCTTTTCCTCGGCGCAATTGCCGCGATGACGGCGATCTTCACCGGAGGCCTGCTCTGGAAGGCGAACGCCGATGGGTTGGAGGGCGGAGCGCTGGCGCTGGTCGGCCTCCTCTCTCTGTTTTGCACCAGCCATCTGGCGGTGGCACTCGTGAATTGGCTGACGACTTTGCTTGCGACACCACACGCCCTGCCTCGCATGGACTTCTCCGGAGGTATCCCGCCCGAATCGCGCACGCTCGCCGTCGTGCCGACCCTGCTGACCAGCCCTCAGAACCTCGGCGAGCTGGTCGAGGCGCTCGAAGTTCGGTACCTCGCGAATCACGACCCCCACCTGCACTTCGGTTTATTGACCGATTTTCCAGATGCCGTTGAGGAGACGCTTCCCGAAGATGCGCCGTTGTTGCGGTTGGCCCAAATTCGTATCGACGCGCTGAATGAAAAATACGGCCGCTCAGAGGGCGATCCGTTCTTTCTCTTTCATCGTCCACGCCGATGGAATCCTCAGGAACGGATCTGGATGGGCTATGAACGGAAGCGCGGCAAGCTCGCCGACCTGAATTCGCTTCTGCGCGGCGGGAGCAGGGATCCCTTCTCTCTGATCGTCGGCGACACCGACATTTTATTGAAGGTAAAGTATGTGATCACCCTCGACACCGACACCGAACTGCCGCGTGATTCTGCAAGGGAGCTGGCCGGGGCGATGGCCCATCCCTTGAACCGACCGCAGTATGACGAGAAGAAACAGCGTGTCACCGCCGGATACGGTCTCCTTCAGCCGCGGGTCGCCGCGAGCCTGCCCGGTTCCAACGCCTCACTCTATGCGCGGCTCTGCGGCAGTGATGCCGGCATCGACCCCTATACCCGCACCGTCTCGGACGTCTACCAAGACCTGTTTGGGGAAGGCTCATTCATCGGCAAGGGAATCTATGATGTCGATGCCTTCGAGAAAGCGTTCAACGGACGGTTTCCCGAAAACCGAATCCTCAGTCACGATCTACTGGAGGGATGTTATATCCGCTCCGGACTGTTGAGCGACGTTCAGATCTACGAAGCGTACCCTCCACGTTACAGTGCCGATATGAACCGGCGTTACCGCTGGATTCGCGGCGACTGGCAGATTGCGGGATGGCTGCTGCCACGTGTTCCGGGGCCCGGCAAACGACGCCAAAAGAATCCACTCTCCGCACTTTCTCTCTGGAAGCTCTTCGATAACCTTCGGCGCAGTCTCGTTTCACCGGCAGTGACCCTCCTCTTGCTGCTCGGCTGGACCGTTCTCCCCTCCCCCTGGTTTTGGACCGGCTCGGTCATCGGGATGATTTTAATTCCTTTGCTGATCCCCTCGATGCTGGACCTGCTTCAAAAACCGTCCGATGCGCTCTGGAGCCAGCACCTCTCCATTGCCATCGATTCGACGGGCGGACGCCTTTCCCATGCCGCCCTCACACTCATCGGGCTTCCCTACGAAGCCTTCTTCAGCCTCGATGCCATTCTGCGGACGACATGGCGGATCGGGTTCAGCCACCGACGGCTTCTGGAATGGAACCCGTCGAGCGAGGCCAACCGCAATGACCGCGCCGACCTCGCCGCCTCTTTCCGATCGATGTGGATCGCCCCTGTGATTTCCCTCGGCGCCGCATTCTTTCTGGCGTTCTCGAACCCCGCCGCGCTGTTGCCGGCCGCACCGATATTGCTCTTATGGCTCGTCTCTCCCGCCATCACCGAGTGGATCAGCCGGCCGCTGGTTCGCCGCGAGACCGGGCTCACACCGGATCAGATCCTTTTTCTCAGAAGGATCTCGAGGAAGACCTGGGCCTTCTTCGAGACCTTCGTCGGACCGGAAGATCACTGGCTGCCGCCCGATAATTATCAGGAGTACCGGGGGCCGGCGGTGGCCCACCGGACCTCGCCGACCAATATCGGGCTTGCACTTCTCGCAAACCTCTCCGCGTACGACTTCGGCTACCTTCCCGCGGGAGCCCTCCTCGACCGGACGGGGAAAACCCTCCGCACCCTGGAGGAGATGGAGCGATACGAAGGACATTGGTACAACTGGTACGACACCCAATCTCTGAAGCCACTCCACCCCCGCTATGTTTCGACCGTCGACAGTGGAAACCTCGCTTGCCATCTGCTGACGTTGCGTCCGGGGCTGCTCGCCCTCTCCGATCAACCGATTCTGGGGCCAAGGGCGTTTGAGGGGCTTCGAGACACGCTGCGGGTCCTCGCCGACGCCGACGGAGCGGCCCCGCCGGCGCCGCTCGCTTCATTTCAGACAGAGCTCGACGCTGCAATCGAATCCCCACCGGCCACCCTCACTGGGGCTCGGAACTGCCTTGAGCGCCTCACGGCAGAGGCGACAAGGTTTGCCGATCGTTTCGACGCGGCTTCCGAGACAGAACCGGAAAGGTGGGCTCGGCTGCTGGCCTCTCAATGCGCTGCCCTCCTTGATGATCTGACCTTCCTCACCCCTTGGACCTCGCTCGCAATACCGGCAGAGGGAACCGATTTTTCCGAAACTGCCGGGATTCCTTCTCTGCGGAACCTCGCCGCGGCCGAGGAGAGATGGCTTCCCGAAATCGAACAGCGGCTCGGCATCGCTGCGAATTCCGGGGAAAGCGACCGGCTTAAAGAATTGCGGCCGCGGATCGCGGAGGGGAGCCGACGCGCCCAAGAACGGCTGGCCGAGATCGAACGCCTCGCGCTTTTGGCCGGCGAATTCGCACAGATGAAATACAACTTTTTATTCGACAAGGAACGGCGTCTTTTGGCCATCGGCTATAACGTGAGCGACCGGCGCCGGGACGCGAGTTATTATGATCTGCTCGCTTCGGAAGCAAGGTTGTGCGCCTTCCTGGCCATCGCGCAGGGACACCTGCCGCAAGAAAGCTGGTTTGCCCTGGGGCGCCTGCTCACCAGCAGCGCGGGAGAGCCGATTCTTCTGTCATGGAGCGGCTCGATGTTCGAATACCTGATGCCACTCCTGGTCATGCCGACTTACGAAAACACCTTGCTCGACCAGACCTGTCAAGCGGCGGTCCATCGACAAATAGAATATGGCCGGCAACGCGGCGTCCCTTGGGGGATCTCCGAATCGGGCTACAACATGGTGGATGGTCATTTCAACTACCAATACCGCGCCTTCGGGGTTCCCGGTCTCGGACTCAAACGGGGACTGGCCGAGGATCTGGTCATCGCGCCGTATGCCTCGGTGCTCGCGTTGATGGTCGCCCCGGAGGCGGCCTGTCTCAATCTGCAGCGGATGGCGGTGGAAGGGTTTGAAGGAAAATTCGGATTTTATGAAGCGATCGACTACACCCCCTCCCGTCTCCGCAGCCGCGAACGGCGGTCGATCGTCCGCTCCTTCATGGCCCATCACCAGGGAATGAGTCTCCTCTCCCTCGCTTCTCTCTTGCTGGACCGTCCCATGCAGAAGCGTTTCGAAACCGACCCCCTCTTCCAGGCGACGCTGTTACTCCTCCAGGAGCGGATTCCAAGAGCCACGGCATTCTATTCACACGGCTCCGAACGCTCCGACCTGCTGACGACCGCCGCCGCGCCGGAGACGCCGGTCCGGGTATTGAACACGCCGAACACACCGATGCCGGAAGTGCAGCTATTATCAAACGGCCGGTACCATCTCATGGTGACGAATGCGGGGGGCGGCTACAGCCGTTGGAAAGACCTGGCGGTGACCCGCTGGCGCGAAGACACGACCTGCGACAACTGGGGAACATTTTGTTATCTCCGAGACACCGCTACCGGAGCATTCTGGTCAAATACGTATCAGCCGACGCAAAAAGAACCGGAGCGTTACGAAGCGATTTTCTCCGAAGGGCGGGCGGAGTTTCGGCGCCGCGATCACGATTTTGATACACACACCGAGATCGTGGTTTCACCGGAGGATGATATTGAATTACGGCGGATTCATATCACCAACCGCTCCCGAAAACAGAAGACGATCGACGTCACCAGCTACTCCGAAGTGGTTCTCGCCCCCGTGGACTCAGACGCGCTCCATCCGGCCTTCAGTAATCTCTTCGTTCAGACGGAGATTATCGACCATCAGCAAGCGATCCTTTGCACCCGCCGCCCCCGCTCCGCCGGCGAGCAGGCGCCCTGGATGTTTCATCTGATGGCGGTGCATGACGGAGAAAAGCTCGGAGAAATTTCGTATGAGACAGACCGGATGCAGTTCATCGGCCGAGGGAACAGCACCACCGCCCCTCAAGCGATGAGCGGGACGGCCACTCTCTCGGGAAGTCAGGGATCGGTCCTCGATCCGATTGCCGCAATACGCCATCGCATTCGCCTCGATCCGGAACGATCGGTCACCCTCGATATGGTCTCTGGAATCGGCGACTCGCGCGACACCGCCTTACGTCTGGTCGAGAAGTATCAAGATCGTCGCATGGCGGATCGGGTCTTCGACCTGGCGTGGACCCATAGTCAAGTGGTCCTTCGTCAGCTCAATGCCGACGAGGCCGATGCCCAGCTCTATGCGCGTCTTGCCAATTCGATCCTCTATGCCCATTCATACCTGCGTGCCGAGCCGAGCGTCCTCATCAAAAATCGCCGAGGACAATCGGGGTTATGGGGTTACGCCATTTCCGGCGATCTTCCAATCGTCCTTCTGCAGATCGGCAACGCGGAGCATATCGATCTCGTCCGCCGGCTGGTGCAGGCCCATGCCTATTGGCGTTTAAAGGGACTGGCGGTCGACCTGGTGATCTGGAACGAAGACCATGCCGGTTACCGGCAGTTGCTGCAGGAGCAAATGATGGGACTGATCGCCTCGGGCATCGAGGCCAACGTGATCGATCGACCAGGCGGGGTCTTCGTCCGGCCGGCGGATCAGATTTCGAACGAAGATCGGATTCTCCTCCAATCGGTTGCCCGGGTCATTATCACCGACAGCGGGGGAACGCTGGCGGAGCAGATCAACCGCCGCTCCCCGGCGGAAGGACGCGCTCCGATCCTCATCCCGACGCGAAAACATCGTCTTCCCCGTCCCTCGGACGACCTGCCCCGCCGGGATCTGATCCTTTCCAACGGGCTGGGCGGGTTCACTCCCGATGGGAGCGAATATGTCATCACGACCGGCCGAGGAAAAGCGACCCCGGCGCCGTGGGTCAATGTGCTGGCGAATCCTCACTTTGGAACCGTCTTCTCCGAAAACGGCATGTCTTATACCTGGAGCAAGAATGCCCACGAGTTCCGTCTCACCCCTTGGCAGAATGACCCTGTGAGCGATTCGAGCGGAGAAGCCCTCTACCTCCGCGATGAAGAGAGCGGCCACTTCTGGTCCCCCACCCCGCTTCCCAGCCCTGGAGCCGGCGATTACATCTGTCGGCATGGATTCGGATACAGCGTTCTTGAACACCAGGAGGATGGCATCGACTCGGAGCTGACCGTTTACGTCGCGCTGGATGCGTCGATCAAGTTCTCTGTATTGAAAATACGAAACCAATCGGGCCGGCCACGCCGGCTCTCCGCGACCGGCTACGTAGAATGGGTGCTGGGCGATCTGCGGTCGAAATCGGCCATGCACCTCCTCACCGAAGTTGAACCGAATACCGGCGTGTTCATTGCGCGCAATCGCTACAACACAGAGTTCCCTGACCAGATCGCCTTCTTTGATGTGGACGACATGCCGCGGACCTTCAGCGGCGACCGCACGGAGTTCATCGGACGGAACGGCACGCTTCGCAGCCCGGCCGCGATGACCCGCGCGCGGCTTTCCGGCAAGGTGGGGGCGGGTCTCGATCCCTGCGCCGCCATCCAGGTTCCATTCGAACTGGCCGACGGCCAAGAGCAGGAAATTATTTTTAGGCTCGGGGTCGGCCGAGATGCAACTGACGCCGGCAACCTGGCACGCCGCTTCCGTGGATCGACCGCAGCACACACCGCGCTCGAAGCGGTGCACCGGCACTGGGAACAGACGCTGGGGGTGGTGCAAGTGGAAACCCCCGACCCGGCCCTTAATGTCTTGGCCAACGGTTGGCTGTTGTATCAAACGATCGCCTGCCGGCTTTGGGCGCGCAGCGGGTATTATCAATCGGGGGGGGCCTTCGGGTTTCGAGACCAGTTACAGGATACCATGGCGCTGATCCATGCCGACCCTCGCCTCTTGCGCGAGCAGCTCCTCCTCTGCGCAAGCCGTCAGTTTCCGGAAGGAGATGTCCAGCATTGGTGGCATCCTCCTTTGGGCCGGGGTGTTCGTACCCACTGTTCGGATGATTTCCTCTGGCTGCCGCTGGCGGCCTGTCGCTATGTTCTCAGCATCGGAGAGACAGGGGTCTTGGACGAATCGGTCCCCTTCATCGAAGGCCGGCCTGTTAACGTCGACGAGGACTCCTACTATGATCTTCCAATCCGCTCTCAAGAAACAACCAGTCTATATGACCATTGCGTTCGGGCCATCGTAAGAGGGCTCCGGTTTGGCGAACATGGCCTGCCGCTGATCGGCTCGGGTGATTGGAACGACGGAATGAATGCGGTCGGCGAACAGGGCAAAGGCGAAAGTATCTGGCTGGGATTCTTCCTTTACGATTTGCTGAACCAGTTCACTCAGGTCGCGCGCATCCGGGACGACCTCCCCTTTGCCGAGCGCTGCCAGAAAGAAGCGGCCCAGTTGCGCATCAACCTGGAGCAGCATGGATGGGATGGAGAATGGTACCGCCGCGCCTACTTTGACGACGGCACCCCGCTCGGTTCCGCGAAAAATCCGGAATGCCAGATTGATTCCATTTCTCAAAGCTGGTCTGTTTTATCCGGAGCCGGAGAAGCCAAACGGGCCCGAATGGCGATGGAGGCGGTCAATCAGCGCCTGGTTCGACCGGATCATGCGCTGATCCAACTTCTCGATCCGCCGTTTGATAAGTCAAGCCTCGATCCCGGCTATATCAAGGGGTATGTCCCGGGGGTGAGAGAAAACGGAGGCCAATACACCCATGCCGCCATCTGGACGGTGATGGCGTTCGCAAAACTAGGAGACCATCGGCGTGCCTGGGAGCTGTTGAAGATGATCAACCCGGTGAACCATTCCCGTTCTGCCGAAGGGATGGCCACCTATAAGGTTGAACCGTATGTCGTCTCGGCCGACGTTTATGCCGTTTCTCCACATACCGGCCGCGGCGGATGGACCTGGTACACCGGATCGGCCGGCTGGATGTATCGGCTGATCATTGAATCACTCCTCGGACTGAAGCTTGAAGTGGACAAGCTGTATTTCACGCCCTGTCTTCCTCCAGATGGGGAAACTTTCAAGGTCCACTATCGATACCGGAGCACCCCTTACCAGATCACATTTCTTCAGACGGTTTCCGCCACCGTTCAGAAGATCGAAGAGATGAGCGTGACCGTCGACGGCATCGCGCAGCCGGAGAAGATGGTTTCTCTTGTGGACGATCGACAAGAGCATGCCGTTGAAGTACACATCCGGAGGAACGCGGACCCATTCCAATCGGATGGAGAAATACCGGCTCGGAGGTGACTTCAAAGAGACCTGAACCTCCCCTTCAAACCTCCCGCTACTTTGGACCTATCCGGATAGGTCCTTTGAGGTTCAAACAGGTGGGCGGGTCCGGTCTGGAAGGGCTCCCCAGAGATGAAGCGCGCGCCAACGATCGAGTAGATTGAATGGGGTTCGTTTGATCCCGGCAATCGTCCCAACGATTTTATCGTGAAGATCCCTCTTCAAATCGATGGAGCGAAAAACCCGGTTCCGCGCAGAGACCAACGGAGGGAACCCGCTGTTCCAGAGCCAGGTCAATTCATCGCCAAGGCGCTGAAGGTGTTCAATGGAGGGACGCCGCCTTGCTTCGTATTCGGAAAGCGCTTTTCGTGAAAAATCTCCTTTCTTAAAACAACCCTCCAACACCTCCGCCAAAACGACGCCGTCTTCCATCGCCGCGTTTCTCCCTTGGGCCACATGCGGGTTCATCGCATGGGCCGCGTCGCCGATCAAAGCCGCCCCTTCATCGACCCACCGCTCGCATCGAACGCGGAAGCAAGGCATATAGGAGACCTCCTCCCAAGAAACAATCGCCTGAAGCGGTTTTTCCAAAAAATCGGGAATGGAGGGATGCAGTGACAGCAACTTCTTTTTAAAGGCGTCGATCCCGCCTCCCCGCACTTTTTCCAAGTCGGGAGAGGGAATCATATAAAAAAGGTATAACTTTTCATCTGAAACCGGAAAAGCGCCAAAAATCATCCGCCGGCCGAGGAAGTAGGATGAATCTCCCTCAAATCGACCGGAACGATCGACCACCGCCGTCAGATAGCCGTCGAGGTAGGGATCAACCCAATGTGGAATTTCAATCGCCGCCCGAAGAGGAGATCGAACACCGTCCCCCCCCACCACCATCGGGGCGAAGAGCTGCAGGCGCTCCCCCCGACAGTCGGCCTCCACCCCGACCCGTTTCCCCCGTTCATATAAAAAGCCTTGGAAGGCCGCTCCCCAGAGAAGGGTGATATTGGGAGCCCGTGTTATCTCGTCGAGGAATACCTGTTGGACGACCTTTGGAAGAACGATCAACGAATAATCGTAAGGAGACGGAAGGACACGATAATCGATGGTGCAAAGGCGGGGCCCCGTGGTTTGATAGAAAACGACCCGCTCATTCCGGTAAACATCTGCCTCAAGGAGCGCCGGAAGCAGCCCGAGTCGATCGAGAATGCCGAGACCGTTCGGCTGAATGATTTCACCTCTGGAAAGAGGGTGATGCCGCGGCGCCCGGTCGAGGAGGGCGATCCGCATCCCCTGCTTCGCCAGCGTCAGGGCGAGGACCAACCCCCCGGCGCCCCCCCCCACGATCACCAGATCCCACTTCGTCGACTTTTCCATCGATTGCTCTGTACCCCCCACAAATAATCTCACTATTTCATGTGGGGGCCCGTGCGTCCTTCGACAAGCTCAGGATGACCGTTCATGGTGAGCCTGTCGAACCATGCCCCCACCCCCCGCCTCACTCTACTCGGCGGACTGCTCCGCCGTCAAGGATTCGATTGTAGATTGACGACAAGCGGAAGATCCAATAGACTGGTCCAAGGTAAGTCAGAAAGCGGAGGTTTAAATGGTCGCGTGGCAAGAGATCGAATCGGTTCTGCTCGATATGGATGGAACCCTTCTCGACAAAGAATTCGACGATTATTTTTGGGAAGAGCTTGTTCCGGAAAAATTCGCCGAAACGACGGGGGTCCCGATTGCGGAAGCAAAAGAGCGGCTCTACGCCGCCTTTCGCGCCGCGGAGCAGACCCTCGCCTGGACCGATCTCGATTATTGGTCGAAGGAAATTGGATTGGACATCGTCTCTCTCAAGCAAGAGATCCGCGGGCGGGTGAAGGTTCATCCCGGCGTCGAACCCTTCCTCCGCTTCGTGCGGGAAAAAGGGAAAAAGATCGCCCTGGTGACAAATGCCCACCCCAAGACGGTTCAGATCAAACTCGGCCAAACCAATCTCTCCCCTTATCTCGACATCATCCTTTGCTCGAACGATATCGGTCTGCCGAAAGAAGAGGTCCGTTTTTGGGAAGGGGCGCAAGCGGCCCTTGAATTCGACAAAGAGCGCTCCCTCTTCGTCGACGATAACGAAGCGGTTCTCTTCGCCGCCCAAGCGTTTGGAATCAGGCACCTCTTTTTCAAAACCGACGCCAGCAGCCGGATTTTAAGGGACGGGTCGAAATACTTCCAATCGATTCGGCATTTCGGCGAGCTCCTTCCCGCCTCTTTCTAAATAAAAAGAATTCGTAAAAATTCTTTTTGATCGACCGAAAATCGGATATAATGGGCCCGCCCCTCTTTCCTTGGGAGATGACGCGTGGAAACCGATCTCATCAAGAAGCGGATTCAACAAGCCTTTGAATCAACCGAGGAATTGGGGGAGCCCTATCGTGGGATCGCCTTTCAGGTCGTTCTGACCGAACTGCTTCGAAACGGAAGAGAAAGCCGGGCCGCCGAGGAACCGCACTCTGAAAGATCGACGCCGAAGCCACTTCCCCCGATCAACGAATTTTTTTCATCGATCCATCCAAAGGCCTATACCGACGCCGTCGTGACCGTCGCCTATCATCTCCTTCATGGAGAGAAGGTCCCCTCCTTTACCGTTCAGGAGATATCGGAACGCCTTTCAAAGTGCCGCGCCGAAAAACCAAAAAACCTCTCCGATGTCCTCGCCGGTTGCGCGCGAAACGGCTGGCTGGCGGAGGAAGATCAAAAACAGAATGGGATGAAGAGTTGGTACTTGACCGCCACCGGCGAGAAATATTTTCAAACAAAACTCAAACCGGCGGAAAACCCTTCTTTTCGGACATGAACATGATCCCCGAAGTGACCGACCACTCTTTTGATCGGATCATCGAGAACAGCCCCACCCCGGTTCTGGTCGAATTTTGGTCTCCGATCTGCCGCAACTGCACGGCCCTTCTTTATGAACTCGACCGTCTCAAGGAGGAGAAGGGGGAGAAGATCTCCATCTATAAAATGGACGTCACGGAAAACCATCAGATCCCCGCCGAATATGAAATCTCATCCCTTCCAGCCCTCGCCCTCTTTTCAAAAGGGAGGTTCGTTCGGTTTATCGGCGGAATAGGGAAGAAGAGCGCCATCGAATCGGCGGTGGAGAAAGCCCTCCGTAAGTAAGAAAACGATCACTTTAACCGATCCGTCTCTCGTGCGATTGGGAGCATGACTTCAGATAAATTTCTGTCAGTTCGTTGGATCGCCCAACAATCTCACTTGCCCTCATTTCAATCTCTTTTTCTCCATCTTAAAATTGTTTGACACCTCTCCCCCCTTTCCATTGTTACGGACAAACCGGTAACAACCTTCTTGACCGATCAGTAAATTTAGCTAAACTGAAATCATACCTATTAAGAGTATTGATCCGGAACAGCTCGATATCAATATCCAGCGTGAAGACAGAGATGATATGTCATTCAAGTTCTCTTCATTTCCAATAACCCGTCAAGGACGCATCTTTTTTGCCCTCTTTTTCACACTCCTTTGGATCTTCATCAGTCGGCAAACTTCTCAAATGGACAGCCGGTTTTTTCAGCCTTCTACCCTCGGAATAAAAGGATTGGCATTCTACATCATGGGAAATTATCGCGGGGCGGCGGATGCTTACCGAACCCATCTGATGGAAGCCTATACGACAGAGCGAACCGCTTCCGATCCGGGATGGAACGCCCTTCTCAAAGGAAACCTTCAAGAAGCGGAAGAGATTTCCCAAAAAAAACTTGAACGTGATCCGGACGCATTCGTCCCGCTCCTCAACTTGGGGGAGATCGCCCTGGAGAAAGGAGCACCGGATCAAGCGATCGAATTCTTCAAGCGGATCCTTGAGAAAGAGCCCGGTCACTTTGACGCCCTTCTTCTCTCTTCGGTCGCTCACACCCGGCTGGGCGCCCCTCAAACGGCAATCGATTTTCTCAAACGGGCGCTTCGGACAAACAGGGCCGAATCTCGAATCACCTCCTTTCTCTGGGCTTTGGGGACAGCCGGAGATCTGGCCGATCAGGCAAAATTTCCCTGTTTGCTGGCCCACTATTATCGGTATCTTCGGATTCATGATCCATCGAATGCAAGGCTCGCACTCGCAGCGGCAAAAGAGGCCATCGCTTCGGGAGATCAGCCAGATGACGCCTATCTGACCATCGGAATCATTTACGATAAGAAAAATAAGAGAGAAAAGGCGTTGTCATTCATGCTGAAGGCGATTGAGGTAAACCCCCAAAATGCAGAGGCCAACCGATGGGCCGGGGTCCTCTATTATGAGCGGGGAGATCTTCTCAATGAATACCGAATGATGAAAGCCGCCTTCGAGGCTTCACCGGAGGATCCTTTTTATATCGATGGACTCGACCATGTGTTGGTAGAGCAGCTTGGGGATTTTTATGAAGCGCGGAACCTTTTATCAAAGGCGCTGGAAATAAATCCTAATAATGGAAAGGCGCTTGATCGGCTTGGCTCTCTTTACGGAAGTCTGGGCGAGTATCGGGAATCGATTTCTTATTACCGGAGAGCCGCCCTTTTGGAACCTAAAAATACGGCCATTGTTGAAGGAATCGGGTTTGCTTTTGACCGGCTCGGAGAAACGGACAAGGCGATCGCGGCGTTTCAAGAGGCGGTATCGATTGCTCCCGGCCGTGCTGAGCCTCATGCCCGGCTCGCAAGCATTTATTATGACGAAAGGCGCTACTTCGACGCGATCTCGGAGTATGAAACGGCCCTCAATCTCGGCGACCGAAAAATAGACAACCGGGCCAGCCTCTGTATGGCCTACCATCTCGTCTCAAAGTTTCAAACGGCGGTAGACTGTTTTGAGAAGGTTCTGAAAATAGACCCTCACAACACCTTGGCACAACGTATTCTTCCTGAAATACGTTACAACCTTAGCATCGAGCAACAAAAAAACTGATGATCCCAATCCAGATCCGGATGATTTTTCAAAACCTTCGGCTGTTTTTAACGTTCAAATATGGATTGATGTTGGCTGTATGCACTTATATTGTTTTCATTCAGATGAATTACCGGGTTCCCGGCCCCATTATTCTGATTCTTCTCCCCTCGATCGGGGTTGTGCTGACAGCGTTGAACTTCATTTTATTGCTGTCCCATTTCCTGATCTCATTGCCTTCCGATGACCCACTTCGCCGACTGCTCAAACAGATTGAACGGGGGATCACCAACCTCATTTTCCTTTTCTTTATTTACAGCGCCGTTATTTTCGTAAATGGAAGATCGGACACGACACTTCCCATTGAACATACGGCAACCGTCGTGGCGATCAATGAAAACAGACTGAATATTGGATCGATCTCGGCGCTTCCCTGGGTGGAGCTGACCTCGTGGGAGGGCAAAAACAAGAGCAAACATCTTCTCCTCGGGTGGAGAGAAAAGGAGTGGATCTGGCCTGGCCAACCTGTTTTGATTCAGATTCGACAAGGCCTCTTTGGCATTCCGTGGGTCTTCAAACTTGAACGGGATAAAGAAAAATATTATCAAAAAATTTTAGAGGCGGTCCCGAACGCTGCCGAAACATGGAAAGATCTCACCCGTTTTTATCTCGACCGCAAAAAATGGAAACAGGCTGCAGAGACGGCAGAGGATTACCTCAAGATCTATCCAAAAGACTATGAATTCGCCAAAGGGACCGCAGCCGTCCTTGGGCAAGCACATCAAAACGCAGAAATGATTGCACTGTTGGAACCTTTCCTATCACAGGCTTCCCTCTCAAAAAAACAGAATTACGAACTCTACAACCTGGTCGGATGGGGCGCTCACTATCTTGGAGACAACAGCCGCGCGGTGAAGCTCTCGGAAGCGTCTATTCCATTCGACCCGGAAAATTGGTGGGCTTATTACCAACTTGGATACATCTATCACCATACCGGGAAACCCAAAGAGGCCATTGCAATGTTTAAAAAAGTCCTGGAGCGACGCCCCGGATTTCCGGAAATAGAGCAACAGCTTTCCCTGCTTCAAAAAACCGAAGAAAGAGAAAAAGAGATCACAAAAGCCTCCAACCCGACAGAAACCTCCAAAAAGAAAGAGGAACCGGAGTCATAAGGTTTTTTCCTACCTGCCCTTGTCTTCTCTCGACACACGCTTGTCGTCTTTTTTCGTCTTGGTCTCCTTCACTCCTCCTTCACCGCAACCACCCGGATCCTTTTATAATCGATCTGCCAGACCCCATCCCGGTACATCATCGGCCGCAATCGATCTTCGATCCGCTTCACAAGCTGCGGATGTCGATCAGCGGGGATGATCTTCAGAAGGCCGTTGGCAAATGTCGCAAGCCAGTTCCGGAGACCGGCCTCTCCATCCTCAAGGGAAGTCGGCCGATCAAACAGGATCGCCTGGACGGTTTGTAATCGATGCGCCTCCAACAGGGCGGCATACTCCCCGATGCTCGGAAAATACCAGGGGTTCCAACGGGGTTCGATTGCGCAACCCACCGCACGCAACTCCGCACCGATCGCGGTCAAAAGCGTTTGAACGTTTCCTTTTCCGCCGAATTCGGCCACAAACCGACCTTTCGCTTTAAGAGCCTGTGCGATGCAGCAGACCGCCTTCTCCGGCTCGGTAATCCAGTGGAGCATCGCATTGGAGAAGACGGCATCAAACGGCTCGGGAAAATAAACATCCCTGGCATCCGCCACCTCAAAGCGCAGATCGGGATAGCTCCTTCGCGCCTGTTCCACCATCCCCGGATCGGAATCGATCCCGATCACCTCCGCCCCGGAGGCGGCGATCCGGGCGGTCAGATGGCCGGTTCCGGAGCCCAGATCGAGAATCCGCTCGCCCGATTTGGGAGAGAGCAGCCCGATCAGTTCGGCGCCGAACTTCCAGACGAAGGCGTGCTTGTCATCATACAGATCGGGATTCCATTGCTGACCCTTTGAAACGTCATCCACCAGCGCCCTCCTCCACTTCCAACGCAGACGTGGTTCTTACCTTTTCCCGAATCAGGAGCATTGCGTCTACGCTGTAGTCGGTTGATTTGAGAAAGCCGAGTTTTGCGTAGAACGGCTGTTTGTCTTTCGTCAGCAGAAAGAAGACCGGCATCTTTTCCAACGAAGGATGGGCCAGCAGTTTTTCCATCAGAAGACGTCCAAGCCCTTTCCCCTGGCTGTCCGGATGAACTATCACGTCGAAGATCACGGCGCGAACAACAAAATCGGTCAGGACGCGCGCGAAAGCCACAAGTCGATTTTCTTCCCAGAGACTGAACACGAGGCTCGACTCGGCGAGAATGGCTTGGGTCTCTTCAACGGTCCGATCCTTGGCCCACTCGGTATCACGATAAAGTCCCCAGACCTGTTTGGAATCGATCTCCTTACTGTCGCAAAATCGATAGGACGACATGGTTCGCTCCGTGTCTGTTTCGTGTGGAAATGGCCGCCATTTTATAACAGTTTGAAAAACAGATTTCAACTTGTGTAGAGGAGTGTCGCACCGCAGCAACGCCGCCACGGAGCAAACGATGGAGAACCTGAGTCGTTACAAATCGTTTGACACCGCTGGCCCCTTTCCATACAATGGCCCGATGTTTAATACGGTCGAATGGAAAGAAGGGGCAGTCCGCCTCCTGGATCAAACCAAACTCCCGACGGAAGTCGTCTATGTCGACTGCAAAGAGGTTGAAACGGTCGCCCGCGGCATCAAGGAGCTGTGGGTTCGGGGGGCGCCGGCGATCGGGATCACCGCCGCCTATGGGGTGGCATTGGCGGCGCAGAAAATTGCCGCCCCCTCTTTCGACGACTTTTACCGGCAACTCCTCCCCAGTTGCGATCTCCTCGCTGCAACACGGCCGACCGCCGTCAATCTCTTCTGGGCGATCGAACGGATGAAGACGACCGCGCAGTCCCGGCGGAATGAAACGCCGGACGCCCTCAAAAAAATCTTACTGGAGGAGGCGCATACGATCCTTAGGGAAGATATCGAAATGAACCATGCGATCGGACGGTTTGGCGCGGCGCTCATTCCGCAGGGGGCCGGGGTTCTGACACACTGTAATGCCGGTGCCCTTGCCACCGGCGGCTATGGAACCGCGCTCGGCGTCATCCGCCGCGCCTGGGAAGAACAGAAGAATATTTCGGTCTTCGCCGATGAAACCCGGCCGGTCCTTCAAGGGGCGCGACTCACCGCCTGGGAATTGGTGCAGGATCGCATTCCGGTCACATTGATCACCGACAACATGGCCGGCTTTTTTATGAAGCAAGGGAAGATCGATTGTTGCGTCGTCGGGGCCGACCGGATCGCCGCCAATGGGGACACCGCCAACAAGATCGGGACCTACAGCGTGGCGATTCTCGCGAAGGAGCATCGGCTCCCCTTCTATGTCGCCGCTCCGACCTCCACGATCGACTTCAGCATCGCTTCGGGAGATCAGATCCCGATCGAAGAACGGAACCCCGTCGAGGTAACCCACCTGGGCGGAAAGCAGATCGCCGCCACCGGGGTGAACATCGCCAACCCCGCCTTCGATGTTACCCCCGCACGGTATATCACCGCCATCATCACCGAAAAGGGGGCATTCAAACCAGAAGAGATTGTGAAACTCAAACCTTCCGGTAGTTAATCGATGCCAAACAGGACCGATGCAGATCTTCTTCCGCTTTGGCTGCGCCGTCTCGATCTGGTCAGGAAGGAATATCGGGCGCTCCCCCCCCTCTCCGCTTCAGAGCGATCCCGTCAAATTTTTGAATTGATGGCCCTGGGAATCACCATGGCATCGGCGCAACGCCGTGCAACCGGGGAAGACCTCTCCACCTGGATGCGCCGCCAAGACCGGCTGGATCAGATGTGGAAAACCGCATGGAAAAAGTGGCGTGAAGCAAAAAAGAGGCGACCGTCCTGAAACGGTCCTTCTGGAAGTCCTCAAATTCCTCAGGAATAAGAAGGTTCCGCACCTTCTCATCGGCGCCCTGGCCGTCGGCCTCTGGGCGCGTCCCCGAACCACACTCGACATTGATTTTTTGATTTCTGTTTCTCCTGAAAACTTAGACGATTTGGTCGGAGCGGCTCCGGCGGCAGGCTTTGAAATCGATCAGACATGGGGAGATGAAAATCCTCTCCTTCGAAGGCAACAGATCCGCCTCAAGATGGGATCGGTGTTGGTCGATTTAAGACGCGCGGAAGGGATCTTCGAGCAGAATATTCTTCAACGAAGAAGACGAAAGCACCTTGGGAAGAATATCGTTTGGGTCGCCTCCCCCGAGGATCTCATTCTCATGAAGCTTCGCGTCGGGAGACCGCGCGATTTTGAAGATGCAAGCGCTCTTGTGCTGAACTGTGACAAGCTGCTCGACCTTAACTATTTGTCCTTGCAGGCCCGGCGGCTTGGCCTCGTCGAAGAACTCGGGTTTATTTTGAAATAGCCTGTTTATGCGGTCTCCCTTTTCACTCAATCGTTCATTTTTTGCGCAATGATCCGGTCGACCGACCATTTCCCGCCGCCCGCCAAGGTCAAGGCGACCGTGATCGCGATCACCAGGAGATGATACTCGTACCCCTCCCCCGCCTGCTTGCCGAACCAATTCATGAAAAAGCCGGTCGATAGATGAACCAGCCAGATCGCCCCGATCATGATGATCGCGAGGCTGGCGGCGGCAAACCGGGTGAGGAAACCGGCGATCAACATCAGGGCGCCGATCGATTCTCCCATGATGACGAGAAAAGCGATGATCCATGGAAGCCCCATCTTCTCCGTAAAGAAACCCATCGTCCCGGAAAATCCGAATCCGCCGTACCATCCCAACAACTTCTGGGCCCCGTGCGGAAACATGACCAGACCCGTCATGACCCGCAAAATTAAATTTGACCACGACTCGTCCGTTTCGAAAAGTGCTTTCATCTCTCCCCTCAACGTTGGATGACGATTCGGATCGGCAGCAGGCGGACCGAACCCGCTGCCGATCTTCGTCAATCATGGGTCGATCTTATTTTTCAATATCGAGTTCGTGATCTTTCCAAGCGCGGAATCCCCCGTCCATTTCCATGACGGGATAGCCCTTGCCGGAAAATTCCACCGCCGCCGCGGCCGCCAGATGGCAAACATGCGAGTAACAGTAGAGGACATTCACTTTGTCGTTCCGAAGCCCCTGGAGCGTTTGCCAGCGATCCTTCGGCAGATTGACCGCCCCCGGAATATGTCCCTCGGCATAATCTTCCGAGGCGCGGACATCGACCACCTGGACCTCCCCCGCCCCGATCATCCGTTCCAATTCGACAGGACCGGTGGTAAAGGCCATCTTCGCCTCGAAATAGGCTCTTGCCTTGACTGGATCATTGATCTTTACTTGCGTCGCCATAACGATCCTCCTTGTTATTGGTGATGGTTGATTTCATTTCGACTCCTCCCGCTCGAAGCTTTCCTTCAACTTCAAGAGGAGCTCCCGCAAGATCTTCATCTCCGCGGGCTTCAGTGCACGTTCAAAGTAGGGCTTGAGATGATAAATAACTTTCGGAAAGACCTCTTTAAACTTCTTTTCCCCGTCCGGGGTTAAACGAATAATCGTCACCCGCCGATCTTCTTTCGAAGGAACCCGTTCGATGAAACGCTTCCCTTCCAAGCGGTCCAATACCCCAGTCAAGGTCCCCTTGGTGACCAAGGTCTGATCCGATAACTCCTTACAGGTCATCCCGTTTGTATCGCCGAGGGTAGCGATCACGTCGAACTGGGACGACGTCAGGCCGAGGGAGCGAACATGCCGATCATCCTTACTCAAGAAGGCATAGAAAGTTTCGACCAACGGTCTTAACACTTTCAGAAACGGCTCCTCTCCGGGATCGGCCGACACCTTGTTCCTCTTTTCGTTCATTTCTCCATGCATCTCCTCGTTGCTCTCTCTACTGATCATCTCATCCGGCTTCGCCGGATTAGTGAGTGGTTAGTTGCTTTAATTTGGCAGATAATTCATTTGAGTTAATATGCTGTGTCCGGAATACTTCCTTTCCCTCGTTAATCA
>CAZOFJ010000005.1:0-68625 GCA_964579005.1 uncultured Nitrospirota bacterium | reverse complement strand
GGTCGCAACAAATTTCTAATACCCAATTCATAGACCTGGCCCCAAATCCCTTGGCCCCAAGTCCCTGAGTGCGGACCACCTCCCGTTTTGCCTCAACGGAGAGTCCAGCAGCCTGGAGGTTTTTAGGATCTCGACCTCAAAAACTTGCTTCCCCTCACCCAGATTAAAGCGTCATTTCAAGCGTAAAGCTCCGGATCTTCCCAGTGTCCAGACGGGCCTTGTCTTCCACAACGAGCGTCCACGTTCCCTTCGGGCTTTTTCCATTCAACGCGACGAGGCCGGGCGCATTGATCTGGTCATACGTCTTCTTGAGGTTGTCGGTTGATCCCCCCTCCAAGTTGTGAAGCCGAATGGCGGAGACACCTGTCGCCGTCGGCGGTTTGATGCTGACGATCAGATCGCCAATATAGGTGTGCTCTATGTCGACCGTGACTTTGATCTTTTTAAAGAAGCCGGTGTCGGCGACCGGCAGGTCGAGCCGGGCGGTCTGTAGATCCCGGATTGGGACGTCGCGGACCACCGTCCGGATGGCGACCGTGTCGGGCTGCGCCGGCATCGCAAGCTCCACCGCCTTTTTGGCGTTGACCCGCCCGTAGCCGTAGAGGTGGCTGTGGCCGCTCGCATCGTATTTCCCGCCGGAAGGGTCGATCCGGTCGCACGAGTGCTTAATCACATCCTTCACCTCATCCCAACGGAGGTTCGGGTTGCGTGCGAGGATCAGCGCGGCGACCCCGGCGACCCCCGGACAAGAGCTGGAGGTCCCACCGAAGTCGTGGGTAAAATGTCCCGCCGTGTCACCGAGAGTCGGGCTTCCGTGATTGTAGCCGAGCGGACCGGAGCGGTCGGTCGTCCAGATGCCGGGGGTGAGCGAAGGGAAGACATTGTTGCTCGGAAAGGCGCACCAGACGGCGGGACCGAAATCGCTGTAAGGGGCTTTCTTCCCCTTGTCGTTGCAGGCGGCGACGGCGATCACCTTTTCGTAGCTGGCGTAACCGTCATTGTTGACATTCTCGTTCCCATTGCCGGCGGCAAAGCAGATGACGCATCCCTTCCCGTTGCGCCCGTTCCGGATCGCGAAATCGATCGCCAGACGGGTGCTGTCGGGGAGCGGCACAACCTGATGGTGGCCCGGATCGTTCGGATCGGTGAAATCGCCGTCCGGCGGTCCCCAGCTACAGGAGATCACATCGGCGCCGTTTTGCGCCGCCCAGACGAAGGCGTCGGCCTCCGCCTGAGAGCCGAGATTGGAGGCGAAGCGGATCGGCATCAGCCGCGCCCGCGGCGCAACCCCCGAGGCGCCGAAATTCCCGTCGGCGCAGGCGACCCCCGCGCAGGCGGTCCCGTGATTGTCGCCATTGCCCGGCCGGGGGTCGTTCGTCCGGCGGGTCACGTCGCGGGGGGCGACGATCTTGGCCGAGGAGCGGAACTCCTGATGGTCCAGATCAACGCCATCATCAATCACCGCGACGATCGTTCCGGTCCCGTCGCTCAACGGCCAGGCCGCTTCGACATTGGCGTGTTGATCGATCGTTTGGCTGCCGACGCTGGTCCGCTTCAAGTGCCACTGCTGCGGGAAGGCGGCGCGCCGGCGCGCCTCGCGAATCAGCTCGGGATGGCAGAATTGAACAGATGATTCTTCTAGAAGCGCCTCCGCGATGTCGAAAATCTTCAGGCCGGTCCCTTTGGGCGCGGCGACGAAATAGGCGTTGCGGGCATATTCCAGCACCCGCTTGATCTCCAACCGGTGTTTTTTAATGATCTTCCGACAGGCGGTGGCGCTCTCGTCGCCGTCGAATTTGACGAAGAAGTTTTCGGTATAGATGACCGGCCGACCGGCCTTCGGATCGACGAGAACCCGGCCGGCAAATTCGATCTCCGGCTCGTGTTTCAACACCTCGCGCGCCCGGTCGCGCAGGTTCTTGGCGCGGCGGGTCGGCATCGCGCGCAGGACATCGACCCCGGCCTCACGAAAGCGGACCGCCAGGTCGAAGTTACGGAGAAGGGCGCGGGCTTCGGCCGACACCGGTGCTACCTCGAACGCTCTTTCGGTAAGCACGGGTGCTCGGTGGGTTGTGCGGACCACAACGTGTTCGTTGCTCGTTGTGAGGGAGTACCGCTTGCCGGTCTTGCCACCATATCGGAACGAGTACATAGATTGACCTCCTGTTGTGTGGGTTGTTTTTTGATTGCACGGCGCGTATCCTCTCTATATATATAAAACTGATCAGGCATCCAAATTCAAAACGGAACGGCGTTTGCCGGCTTCATCTCCGTTGCAGGTGTTGAGATGGCTTCCGAGAAAAATCCCCTTCCCAAATTTCCCCGTGAAGTGCGGAGCCGCACGCAACCGCCCGTCACGGTCTATACCCGCCTGCCCGACCACTACGCCGTCCATGGCCCGCAGCCCGACCGGCCCCCCGCTGAAAACCCGGTCCTCGCGATGGGTGAAGGAGAAGATCGGATCGAGATATTCCGAGGGGAAGCGGAAAAGAAGAACAACGCCCCCGGCAAAATCGGCCCGGTCTACACGCTGCCACCAGGCGGCGCGCCCGCCGTCCCGACGGGGCGTATCTTCATCCGCTTCAAAGAAAAGATCCCGGTTGAACAACGCCTCCAGGAAATTGAGCAAGCCGGTTACGAGATTGTGCAGCGCCTCGAATATGCGCCGCACGCGGCCTGGCTGCAGGCGCGTTCGGGAGAGATCGCCGACGCGCTTACAGACATTTCGGCGCTGGAGAGGATCGCCGATGTTGAAAACGTCGAGCCGCAGATGGTGCTGCAGCGAGCCAACCGATAGAATACAGTGTGTAACCAGTTCTGATGGTCCCGTAAAAAGTCATGTGGAGAATTGGGCTGCAAACGGCCTGTAAGTCCAGAGCAGGCGAGACCCTTGCCGAACATTTGCGATCGCGTTTAAAGTTTGCTCTTTGAAAACGGAAAGAAGGTCTAAAAGAGTAGAAACTCTCGGTTCCGGGGCCGGTACTTGTCCTTCAACGCGGGGGTCGCATATTATCATTTTACAGATCCTTAACCTACATTTTGGTTCCAATGATAGTGGAAGGCCTAAATCTCCTGCATTGCATCTCTTCCCCCTTTCTTGGACAGGATCATACTTCGTCACTAAGCCACCTATCCAGTTCTAGGGGATTACTACAGGTCAGATCGAGATCCGGTCGGGATGAAAGGCCAGGGCGACCAACTGGGCGGTTGTTCTTGCCCGGGCTCTCGTCCGCATCCGTTCGAGATGGGTCTCAACGGTCCGGGCCGAAATCGCAAGCACCGCCCCGATCTCTTTGCTCGTGAGTCCTTTTGCCACCATCGCCAAGATTCTCATCTGGCGCGAAGAAAAAATGGGTGTCGCCGCGGGCGCTGCAGGATGAGGGGTCACCTCCGCGGAAAGATCGTTTTCGCGTGGAAACCAGGCCGCCAGTTTTTCCGCCAGCATCGTCAAGAGGGGCCGCTTCTCGCCGATTCCAGCTTCATGACCGGTTGAAAAATCGACACACCCCACCGGCTCCCCTGCCGTGTCAAGGACCGGCGCCGCCACACAATACCAGTCGTGGAACAGGCGGCAAAAGTGTTGTCGGCCCTTGACCATGACCGGCCGGCCATCGTCGAGCGCCAATGCAACCGCGTTGGTCCCGCAACTCTGATCGGAAAGAGAGGCCCCGGGAACAACCCCTTTTTCGGCACACAGGAAGATCAGTTCCGGCGCCGAAAAGAGGTCGATCATCCGTCCCGTGGAATCGGTCAAGACAAACGCGCAAGATGGATCGGGGAGCAGTTGATAGACTTCGGAAAAAAGCTTTCTGGCTGCCGCGATGATCGGGAGGTATTTTGCGAGAAAACCGTTCAGCGCGGCCCCGCTCAATATATCGGTCAGCCGCTCCAAGCCGGGATCGACCCCAATCCGAGAAGAATACCGATGAGAGAGGCGCATCCGCGCTTCATCGAGCAAAAACGCTTGCTCATCGACCTTGAAATGAGTTGACTGTTTTTCCCACATGCTCGTCCCCTCTAAACCGGCAATATCGCTCTTTAAGAACTTCCGACCGCCTCTAATTTTCGAACCGGTGAGGTTTGTTCAACTGATTTCGGCAAAGGCGGTCGCCATTCCCAACACAAAAACCCAGAAATAAAGAAAGTTCCCCGCCAAGAACGCACCGCCCCAGGCGAGCAGAATCACCACGACATACCAGGCATAGAAACCGATGGTTCGAAACAACCCGGTCATGAAAACAAGCAGCCCGGCAACAAGCAAAAAGGAAAGCGTCGGGTGGTTTCCCATTGCACGAATGATCTCAGAGATCATTCGTGATTCTCCTCGTTATACGTGTTATCCGTTTGACCCTATCCCCCCGGAACAAGATTCAGTTTTCCGACCGCTTCTGTCACATCCTGGGGCCAAATAAAGATTCGGTTATAGGCCGACACCCGGTAATATTCCTGGGGGAAGAAAATTTCGCCGGTGGTCATATCGGCGCAATACCGATCGATCCACCCATATTTCTCCTTGGTCGTCATCTTCTCTCCCTTGACGAGCTTCTTCGTCACCTCCCAGAGCTTGAAACACATCCGAAACTCATAGCCGGTCAGCATCATCGGATCGGACCAGGCCCCTTTCCCCCCTTCCTGTGCCTCCTTCCCAACCTCCTGAAGGAGGGTCAGATCGGTGTATCGGGGAAGACTCGGATAGATTGGGAACGAGGCCGCCCACCCCGATTCAATCAGCATCAGGTTGAAGGTCGCCCGTTCCCGCGGGCTCAGCGACGCCAGCTCTGTTTGGGTGTAAGAGGGAGAGACATAGGCCAGCAACCGACCATATTCATCGAACGGACGGTTGGCCGTGCGGAGGAAGAGGGAGCGCTTCTCTCCGTTTGGCCGGGTCAGTTTTGCATCCAAAAGCCGTTGGAACTCCTCCGTCGCGGCGTCTCCCTGTTGTTTCTGCAGACTGCCGGCGCTTCCGGTGGCAAGCTTGGGATGGAGATAAGCGGCCAGGCCGGAATGGATCGGGGCCTTTCCGGTCTGAATCCAATCGGCCAGTTCAACCAATTTTTCATCATGGAGAGAAGGATCACTGTTCCCGGGGTAATGAACCTCCGGCGTATCGATGCTGAGCATTCGGATTGACATCGACACATACGGCGTATCGCCGTCGGTGATCCGGACAAGCTTGTTCGTGCCAAGGGTGTTGAGCTGAAATCCAACCGGGTCCCAAAACAATTTGACTTTTGACATGGCCACCTCCTTTTTCCCTTCCCTATCGTGGTTGTCCCTCACGACGCGCCTTTTCTTCATTTATTACATGTTTAGTGCAATCAAAATGCCGTCCCCTAAGAACCAGGTTATAAGCGAGTGAGAAAGAGAAATACACAAGAAGTATCTTAGGTAAAATCATTTAGAAACGAGGACGGTGATCGAGGGAAAGAGATACGGGGTGTATCGAATCGAGTCTGGTGATCGCGGTGGGCCTTCGAAGTGATCTTGACAGCCGTTCGGCGCATGGTGTATCACAACCTATGCGAGAAAAGATCCGGCAGATCATCGAATCGAAGGAGGCACCCCTCCCCGATCCCTGCTTCGAAGAGGCGGCGCGCGACCTCTTCCGATACCAGTTCGATCAGAATCCCCCTTACCGGCAGTTTTGTCTTTCCAGAAACCGGAATCCGGAAACCGTTCGATCGTGGCAAGAGATTCCACCTCTCCCGGCGACCGCTTTCAAAATCGCGGAGATCTCATGCCGGCCGATCGCGCAGGCATCGCGGATCTTCCGGTCGAGCGGGACGACCGGCGGAACTCTCGGCGAACCGATTGGAAGGGACGGGGGGCCTTCATATTTTTTAGGCCAGCGGAGCCGCCATGCGCTCTTCGATCTCGAACTCGCCCGAGCCGCCATTCTCCGCTATTTTCAAAGACACCTGCTGCCGGAGGGAAAACCGATCCGGATGGCAATTCTCACCCCGTCTCCGGAAGAGACCCCCGACTCTTCTCTGGCGCACATGATGGGGGTGGTCCGCGATGCCTACGGAACCGATGAAAGCCGATACTATATTGAGAACGGCCGCCTCCTTTTCGAGCCGTTGATCACAGCATTGTCAACACTCCGGGAGCCGGTGGCCCTCCTCGGAACCTCGTTCTCCTTCGTCCACCTCCTCGACTTCTTGCGGGAGCGGTCACTCCGCCTGCCACTCCCGGCGGGAAGCCGGTTGATGGACACCGGCGGCTTCAAGGGAAGATCGCGGGAGATCCCGCGCGAGCAACTCTATTCCCTCTACCGAGAAAACTTCGGCCTTTCCCCCGAATACTGTATCAACGAATATGGAATGTCGGAGATTTCTTCTCAGTTTTATGACGGCATCGCCGGAAGATCGGGCCGGCGCGTTTATGTCGCCCCGCCGCAAGTTCGAACCCGGTTTCTTCATCCGGAGACACTGGAACCGGTTTCCAAAGGGAAGGTCGGCCTTCTCGCCCACTACGATCTCGCCAACATCGACTCAGCCCTGGCGATTCTCACCGAGGATCTTGGCCGGGAGGTCGAGGGGGGATTTGTTCTCCTTGGCCGGGCGCCGGGGGCGGAAGCGAAGGGGTGCTCCATCACCCTTGATGATTTATTGCAAACTGATAGGGAGGCGAAAGAAAGATGAAAGGGTATTATCTACCCGCCTTCTCCGTTGAGGAAGAGGAACAAGAATACCGGGGTGTTCCAATCCGGGTTCCGTGTCTTACAGCATCGGAAATGGTTTTGCTCTCGGATCGGCTGATCGCGGCTCAAAAACGGTTGGCCGCCGAATCGATCTTCAAGATCGTCGACTGGATCGACGCCGCCGCCCGCTGCTGGACCGATCCGAACGACTCGATCCGGCGGGAGGCCGAATCGCTCCTCCCCCGGATCACCGGCGATTCGCCCCAAATGGTCCGATTCGCCCTCGACGACCTCTTCAAACAGTTGACCCGTCCGCTCCTGATGCAGCTTCTCGAAGCGGAGTTGGGCGATCCCTCCCTCCTCGATCATTTCCGGCCGAAGCCGAAAGGAGTCGGGTTCACCCGCGCCGTCGGTCCCCGGCTGACCGCGCACATCCTCCCGGGGAATCTCCCGGGAACCGCCATCCTCAGCCTCGTCTGCGCCCTCCTTACAAAGTCGTCGAGCCTTGCGAAGGTCAGCCGGAAAGAATTCCTCCTGCCGGTCCTCTTCGCCGAGTCGCTTTTGAAAATCCACCCCGATCTGGCGAAGTGCCTGGCGATCCTCACCTGGGAAAACGGGGCAATCGAACTGACCCGTGCCGTCTTGCGGAAGGCCGATTGCGTCATCCTTTATGGGGGGGGAGAGACGATTGAGACACTTCGGAAGGAGATCCCCGCAACGGCCCGGACACTCTTTCACGGCCATCGTTTGAGCTTGGGAGTGATCGCTCGGGAATTGATCAACAAAGATGCTGCTACGCGGGCGGCAACCGACGTTGTTCCTTACGATCAGCGCGGATGCCTCTCGCCGCATCTCTATTATGTCGAAGCGGGGGGCCGATCGACCCCCCTCGAATTTGCCCAATGGCTGGCAGAAGCACTCTCCACCGCCGCGGTTCAACTCCCTAAAGGAATGACCTCTCCCGGCGAGGCGTCCCGGATCCAGCAGCTTCGGGGGACGATCCCGCTCGCGGGGGGCCGGGTCTTCGAAAGCCCCCAAGGGTGCGACTGGACCGTCCTCTATGATCCCGATCCGGCCTTCTCGGTTTCCCCGCTATCGAGAACCGTCTGGGTCAAGCCGCTCCCCGATCTTTCCGAGGTGATCCGCTTTCTCGAACCGATCCGGTCTTTTCTTCAAGCAGTCGGAATCGCCATTCCGGAGGCACGGCAGGGAAAAATCGTCACCGCCTTGGCTTCGATGGGGGTCAGTCGCATCTGCCCGATCGGAGAAATGCAGACGCCCCCCCTCACCTGGCATCACGACGGACGGTTCCGGCTCCTCGACCTCCTCCGCTTCGTTGACTGGGAAAATCCGTGACCTTCGGGAAATGGTTGGAGACAGACACGGAAACCATGACCCCCCTCCGCCGCCGTTTTCTCAGACACCTGTGTCAAACCTCCCCCAACCCGATCGGCCTTGAAATAGAGCGCGCCTCGGGGTCGTACATTTACACCACCGACGGGAAGGCCTATCTCGACTTCATCTCCGGCATCGGCGTGGCAAATATCGGCCATACCCACCCGGCGGTCGTAAAAGCGATCCAAGCCCAGACCAAGAAATATCTCCATGTGATGGTCTACGGCGAATATCTTCAGGCCCCCCAGATCGATCTGGCAACCCGATTGGCACAGCTCCTTCCGAAACCGCTCTCCCAGGTCTATTTTACCAACAGCGGGACCGAGGCAAACGAGGGGGCGTTGAAACTGGCGAAGAAGTTCAGCGGGCGGAAACGGCTGATCGGTTTTGAGGGGAGCTTTCACGGCGACACCCACGGCGCCTGCTCCGTCACCGGCCGGGAGGTCTACCGCAAGCCGTTCGAGCCGCTTCTTCCGGAGGTGGTCTTCCTCCCGTTCGATGATCTGAAAGCGCTTCGCAAGATCGACCGGTCGGTCGCCGCTGTCATCACCGAGCCGATCCAGGGGGAAGGGGGGATTCGAATCTCGGACGACCGGTTTCTTCCCGCCCTTCGCGCCCGCTGCAGCGAGGTCGGGGCGCTCTTGATCTTCGACGAGGTTCAAACCGGCTTCGGACGAACCGGCAAGCTCTTCGCGATGGAACATTGGAAGGTGGTCCCCGACATTCTCACCGTCGCCAAGTCGATGGGGGGAGGGATGCCGCTTGGCGCCTTCATTTCAAGCCCAGCGATCATGAAAACCCTCTCGGTCGATCCTCCCCTCTCCCATGTCACCACCTTCGGGGGACATCCGGTGTCATGTGCCGCGGGGCTTGCCGCGCTTGATCTGGTCGTGAAAAAAAACCTCCCGGCGCGGGCCAGCCGGATCGGGGAAAAGATTCGAACCGCGCTTCGGAAGATGGCCGAAAAAAGCGATGCGATCCGCGACGTCCGGGGAAAGGGATTGATGATCGGTCTGGAACTCTCCGACCCGGAGCGGACCGCGCGATTCGTCGGTCGATGCCGGAAGGCCGGCCTGATCCTCGGCTGGACCCTCCATACCGAAACGGTCGTCCGGATCGCCCCGCCGCTGACCCTCTCCGAACCGGAGATGCGGAAGGGGCTGGCCATTATCGAGAAGGCGCTTCGATAAACCGCTTGAGCAACGGACAGGTTAAGGTAAAAGAATCTTTCCTACGTGTTTTTCCAGGATGGTCATATTGAACGATCGGCTTTTTGTCAGACTTCTCGACCCCGTATTCTTCCGGCGAGCCATGAGGGGATCTCCTGCTGGAGTAATTCAGATCAGTAAATGGAAAAGGAAGGGAAAGTCATTGGGTGTTGAAATGATGGGGGGTCATCATGGAACTTACGACACCTTTTCGACAGGAAGGTTTTCGATGGTGATGTTCACGAGATTGGAGAGTTCCAACTTCTCGCTGGCGTCGAGGATTTCAATCCCGATGATGTGGCGATTCTCATCCAGATCCACCGTGACTCCCTCTTCAATGTCCAATGAGTCAGCAACATTCGCTTCTTTTAGCTTGATATAGAGTGCATCGATATCTTTACTGTATTCAATCTTCATTTCGTTGCTCCCTGAAAGGGCCTTCTTCTCACGACGACCGTAATCACCAGAAAATGATCCGCAATCTCCTGATAAGTCACCCTCACAAACCGCCCATTCATAAACTTAAAAGCATTGTACCTTCCTTTGACACTCGGTTCCAATCGATCTGGATTTTTGAGGACCTCTTCCACTTCCACTGAGGTGGCCGTCCTCTCATTCATTCGCTTCTTGGCGTGGCGGTGATATCGGACCGGTTTGGAAGACACCTCAACAACATACCAGCTTGACGTAAATGAGTCAATGAAAGATCAATCTTCTATCCCCCCACCTCCACAATCATCTCCAACTCTACCGGGGCGCCGAGCGGCAGTTCGGCGGTGCCGAGCGCCAGGCGTGCATGGCGGCCAACTTCGCCGAAAATCTGGACCAGGAGATCCGACGCGCCGTTGGCGACCGCCGGTTGCTGGGTGAACCCTTCACTCGATGCGACATGGACGCCGATCCGGACGATTTTTTTGATCTCATCCAACGAGCCGAGCTCGGCCTTGATGACCGCCAACGCATTGAGCAGGGTGATCCGGGCCGCCTCCTGCCCCTGCTCCACCGTCAGCTCCTTCCCCAGCTTTCCCACCATCGCCATCTTTCCTTCGACCATTGGAATCATCCCGGAGAGAAAAAGAAAGTTCCCGCTTCGAACCGCCGGGACATAGGTTGCCACCGGCTTGGGCGGGGGGGGAAGGGTAAATCCGAGCGATTGCAGTTTCTTTTCGTATTCCATCGAGGGACTCTCCAATAAAATTTTTATTTTCCGAAGGGTGTTTCGATCTGGGGAAGAACGCTCTCTCCGACCGGGAGCGGTCCCACCCCGAAAATCTCCGCGAGTGTCTGGCCCAGGTCGGCAAAGGTCGATCGCGTGCCGAGATCAACGCCGGACTGAATTCCTTTTTGAAAAACCAACAGCGGCACATACTCGCGCGTATGATCAGTGCCGGGAAAGAGGGGGTCATTCCCGTGGTCGGCGGTGAGAATCAACCAATCATCTTTCCGCATTTTCGAGACGATCTCTGGAAGGCGTCGATCGAACGTGACCAGCGCCTTGGCATAACCGACGGCGTCGTTGCGATGGCCGTAGAGCATATCAAAATCGACCAGGTTCGTGAAGATCAATCCGCTGTCGGTCCGTTCAAGGGAACGGACCGTTTGGTCGATGCCGTCGTTATTGTCGTGCGTGTGGATCGCCTCGGAAATCCCTCGGCCCGAGAAGATGTCTTCAATCTTTCCGATCCCGATCACCGGGATCGATGCGGCCCGAAGCCGGTCGAGCAGCGTCTCGGTCGGCGGGGCGACGGAGAAATCGCGCCGGCGGTCGGTCCGGACGAATCGCCCCGGCGCGCTGACGAACGGTCGGGCGATCACACGGGCGACCTGGTGCGGCGGCTTCAGAATTTCTCGCGCGATCCGGCAAATTTGATAGAGACTCTCCGGCGGGATTGTCTTCTCATGCGCGGCAATCTGAAAGACCGAATCGGCGGAGGTATAGACGATCGGCGCGCCGGTCGCCAGATGCTCCCCGCCCAACTCCTGGATGATCTCCGTTCCGGAGGCAACCTTGTTCCCCAAGATCTTTCGCCCGATTGCCTCTTCGAAAAGGGCAATCACTTCCGGCGGAAAACCGTTCGGGTAGGTCGGGAAGGGGATCGGAGTGATCACCCCCATCATTTCCCAATGGCCGATGATCGTATCTTTCCCGGCGGACCGTTCGGCCATCTTGCCGAAGTGGGCGATCGGATCGGCCACCGGCGAGACCCCGGCCAACCGGCCGATTCGTCCTAGCCCCCATTTCTCCAGCATCGGTAGGCGAAAGTGCTCCACCGCGCGAGAGAGATGGCCCAAGGTGTCACTCCCGGCGTCGCCGTATAAATCGGCATCGGGAAGGGCGCCGACGCCAACCCCGTCGAGAACGAGGAGGATCACCCTTTTCCTCGTGCGAGAAGACATCGGTTTAAACCTTACACTCTCTTGCGCGGTTGTTTTTGGTATTTGTTGACCGCCCCGTTATGTTCCCGAAGGGTGTTGGAGAAGAAATGGGTGCCGTCGTTCCTCGAGACAAAGTAGAGGTAGTCGACCTCGGCCGGATAAAGGGCGGCGCGGAGCGACTCTTTTCCCGGGTTGGCGATCGGGCCGGGGGGAAGACCTCCAAAACGATAGGTGTTGTAGGGGGAAGGGATCGACAGATCCTTCTTGGTGATGTTGCCGTTGAAGTCGGCCATCGCGAAGATGACGGTTGGATCGCTCTGAAGGCGCATCTTTTTCTTGAGCCGGTTGTGAAAAACGGCGGCGATCAATGCCCGCTCCGACGGATGACCCGTTTCTTTCTCAACGATCGAGGCGAGGGTCATCACCTCCTGCTGCGTCATTCCGAGTTCCTGCGCCCGTTTCCGGAGCGATTCGTCGTAGACCATCACGAATTGCATCAGCATCCGCCGGACGATATCGCGGAGCGGGGTTCTCTTCGCGAATTGGTAGGTATCTGGAAAGAGATACCCTTCCAGGTTTTCCCCCTCGATGCCGACCTCGCTCATCAACGTCGGATCTTCGACGACCTTCAGGAACGCTTCGCTGGAAGCAAGTTTTGCCTCTTCCAGGATTCTCGCAATCTGACGCGCGGTCGATCCTTCCGGAATCACCACCTGATGCTGGACGATCTTCCCCCGTACCATCAGGTCAAGAATTTCGGTCGGCCGCATCGCCGTATGGAAGGCATACTCCCCCGGTTTGATCTTCTTCTCGCTCTGCGTCCAGATGCCGAGAAGACGGAAATAGACCCGGTTCGTGATCAATCCTTCCCGTTTGAGGAGATCGGAGACGGCGCTGAAAGTCGTCCCTTCGGGAACTTCAACGACTTTATATGTTTCGGCTTGTGAAGGAGGATCGTTGAGAAAGAAAAGCCCCCCCACAGCGCCGACCGCGACGAAGAGGGTGAGACAAAGAAGCGTGAATAAAAACTTGGTCATGATGGTTGGCTAGCTCACGATGCGAGAAGTGGCTTTGCACAATTTAAGACACATGGATATACCGTCAACGGGTGAAATACCCTACCGATCTCCCTTCCCCTGCTGTCCCGCCTCCCAGCGGTGGAACTGCGCGGTGAGATCGGCCAGTTCTTTTTCCAGCCGCTCGATATCGGACCGGGAAGGAATCCGGATACTCCCGGCGATCCGTTTGCCGACGTCAGAACATTTCTGACCGAACTCCTTCCCGCCTTTTTCGGCCGTTTCGAAAAAAGACCGGACCCGCCGGGCCTCTTCGCTCTCACTTGTCTCTCCCCGCTTGGCCAACTCGTCGACCAGCTCTTTGGCCCGTTCGGCAAAACCGAGTCCGATCAGGGCCGCTTTCTTCAGTGTCGTCAACATGGCTCCTCCCTAAGCGCTTTTAACCTGTTCCTAGAATCTTTTCCACCACCCTCGCCGCCTCGGAGAGCGCGGCATCGAGGTTTTCGACCCGTTTGCCCCCGGCCTGCGCCATCTCCGGCTTTCCGCCGCCGGTCCCTTCGATCAAAACGGCGATCTCCTTGACAATGGCTGCCGCCGAAATCCGTGGGGCCCAATCGAGGGTCACCATCACGACGATTGAGACCTTTTCTCCTTTTGGATCAGGGGCGCCGACAACGATGATCCCCGACTTGAGACGATCGCGCAGCCGATCGGCCTGGGCGCGGATTTCTTTAATTTCGGCCGGAGGAGTTTTTTGAGCGATCACCGAAACCGGCCCGATCTTCCGGACATCGGCAATGGGGTCGGAGGTCGGCGTCGCCGCGCGGGACTTCAGCCGCTCGATCTCCCGATCCTTCTCTTGAAGCTGGGTATTCAGGCGCTCCACCTTCTGAACGACCTCTTCGGGTCGGGCCCGAAGAAGGGAAGAGAGATTGCGGAGCGCGCGTTCTTGATTCTTGACATGGTCATAAGCGGCCGGACCGGTGAGTCCCTCGATCCGGCGAATACCGGCGGCGACGCTCCCCTCCTTCACGATCTTGAAGAGACCGATCTCACCGGCGCCGTGGCAGTGAGTGCCGCCGCAGAGCTCCCGGCTGAAATCAGCGACCCGGACCACGCGGACCTTCTCGCCATATTTTTCACCGAAGAGGGCCATCGCCCCGGCGGCGATCGCCTTTTTTGTCTCCATCACTTCGGTCTCGACATCGGCATCTTGCCGAATCCGCTCGTTGACCCGCACCTCGATCCGGTCGATCTCTTTTTCGGTCAGCGGAGCAAAGTGATAAAAGTCGAACCGGAGGCGATCGGGCGTCACGAGCGAACCGGCCTGCTTCACATGATCGCCGAGGATCTCCCGTAGGACGGCATGAAGGATGTGCGTCCCGGTATGATTCCGCGCCGCGTTTTTTCTCGCCTCGGGATCGACGGCGGCATGGAGCCGAACACCGACCGTGATCGTTCCCTGGATCACTTTGCCTCGATGTAGATGAAGATCGGAAACCGGCTTGACGGTGTTGTCGATTTCAACCAACGCCGTCCCGGACGAGAGGGTTCCCCGGTCGCCAACCTGTCCCCCTCCCTCCGCATAGAACGGGGTGGGGTTGAAAACAAGATCGACCGTCTCACCTCCTTTTGCCGATGAGACCCGCTCGGTCCCCTTGAGAATCGCCAGGAGGGTGACCTCTTCCTCAAAATGTTCATATCCGGTGAATCGACTCTTTCCAGTCTCTTCCACCAGGGCCCGATAGATCGGTTCGCCCCGTTCCCCTTCCCCGGCGCCGACCCACGATTTCCGGGCCCGCTCCCGTTGAACCTCCATCGCGGCATGAAAGCCGGGCTCATCAACTCCGAGCTTCGCCTCCCGCGCCATCTCTACAGCAAGGTCGAGGGGGAAACCATAAGTATCATAAAGGGTAAAGAGCTTCTCCCCCGGAACGATGGTATCCCCTTGCCCCTTCACCTCGGCGAGGATCGCTTCCAAAAGCTGAACCCCTTGATGGAGGGTATGAACGAACCGCTCCTCCTCCAAGAGAACCACCTGCTCGATCTGCCGTTGGCGTTGCTCCAGGTCCGGATAGGCCCCTTTCATCGCATCTATTACAACGCTGGTCATCGCGTGAAGAAACGGGTCGTGGAATTCGAGCTGTTTTCCAAACCGGGCCGCCCGACGGAGGACACGACGAAGGACATAACCCCGCCCTTCGTTCGAAGGGAGGACCCCGTCATTGATGAGGAAAGTGATGGCACGCAGATGGTCGGCGATCACCCGCCCCGCCATCATTCCCCGGACTTCCTTCTCAGGCTTTTTCGCGCGCTCCGAAATCGCCTTGAAAACCGGCTGAAAGAGGTCGGTCTCGTAATTGTTCAACACCCCTTGGCAAACCGCGGTGATCCGTTCCAATCCCATCCCGGTGTCGATGCTCGGTTTGGGAAGGGGGGTCAGTTTCCCATCGGCATCCCGATTGTATTGCATGAAGACGAGGTTCCAGATCTCAAGATACCGGTCACAGTCGCACCGCCCGATGCCGGGGCAGCCGGGATGGACCTGTTCTCCCTGATCGATCAGGATCTCGGAGCAGGGGCCGCACGGGCCGGTCTCCCCCATCTGCCAGAAGTTGTCTTTTTCATCCAGCCGGAGAACCCGGTCGGGCGAGACATGTTTTTTCCAAAGATCGGCCGCCTCGTCATCGTCGCGAAAAACAGTGGCATAAAGCCGCGCGGGGGGAAGCTGAAACTCCCGTGTGAGCAGCTCCCAGGCATAGGTGATCGCCTCTTCCTTAAAATAGTCACCAAAGGAGAAGTTGCCAAGCATCTCAAAGAAGGTATGATGCCGTCCGGTCTGCCCGACGTTGTCGAGGTCGTTGTGCTTCCCACCGGCCCGCATGCACTTCTGGGACGAGGCGGCCCGGCGATAGGGGCGTCTCTCCTCTCCCAGAAAGACCGATTTGAATTGAACCATCCCCGCGTTGGTAAAAAGAAGGGTCGGATCTTTTTCCGGGATCAGGGAGGCGCTTGCCACCTCGGCATGGCCTCGTTCGACGAAATATCGGATAAATCGGGATCGGATCTCTGAGGAGGTCATTGACTTTTTATCTTCCTTATCGCTTTTAAAATCGTCTCTCCATCGAAGCCTTTTCGTTGCAGAAAGAGGTACGCCCTCTGTTTGTTTTTTAAATCGGAAAGGAAAGCAGGATCCTTCCAGCGGCGGCGGAGAAGCGTTTCCGCCTGTTCAAGCAGATCGTACTCTCGGGTCAGCCGCGCGACGGCCTGATCGGCTTCATCGATGGAAATCCCTTTCTCAAGCAGTTCCCTCTTTAAGCGGAGCGGACCGAGGTGCCGATGCGCCGACCGGGAACAGACCCACTCCCAAGCAAAGCGATCGTCATCAACGTAATGTGCTTCCTTCAGAAAAGCAACCACCCCGGCGGTTATTTCCTCTGAAAATCCCTTCTCCGCAAGCTTGTTTTCGATCTCTTTGACACTCCGGTCACGGTAGGAAAGCATCCGATAAGCGACCTGCTTCGCACGATCGACGGTCTGCGGGCTAAAACCGGTCGACCTGGAGTTTCTCATCCCCTTCGCTCCGTTCGTTCGACTCATCCCAGCTTTCACTGGTCGATTGAATCCCTTTGACCTTCAGGGCAAAGTCCTCCGGATTACTCGTCCACTTCAGCGCTTCTTCGTACGAAATCAATTGCTGTTTATAAAGATTGTACAACGATTGATCGAACGTTTGCATCCCATATTGCGAGGTCCCGGAAGCGATGATGTCATGGATGCGCCGGGTTTTGTCCGGATCGATGATCGCCTCCCGGATCGTCTGCGTGGCGACCATCACTTCGACCGCCGGAACCCGGCCCCGTCCATCGGCCCGAGGGACCAACCGCATCGAGATCACCCCGCGGATGATTGAAGCCAACTGCAACCGGACCTGTTTTTGTTGATACGGCGGAAAAACCGAGATGATCCGGTTGATCGTCTCCACCGCATCGAGGGTATGGAGGGTGCTTAAAACCAGATGCCCCGTCTCGGCCGCCACGATCGCGGTGGAGATCGTTTCGAAATCGCGCATCTCCCCAACCAAGATGACATCGGGGTCCTGCCGCAGGGAAGATCGGAGGGCAACGCTGAACGATTCGGTATCATGTCCGATTTCCCGCTGACTGACGATCCCCCGCTTGTCCCGGTGGAGAAACTCGATCGGATCTTCGATCGTAATGATGTTGACCATCCGGGTCTGGTTGATGTAATCGACAATGGAGGCCAAGGTGGTCGACTTTCCGCTCCCGGTTGTTCCGGTAACCAGAATCAACCCGCGATGCTCGGAGGCGATCTTCTCGATGACCGGCGGAAGGAGAAGATCTTGAACCGAGAGGATCTTCGTTGGGATCACCCGAAGGACCATGCCGATCGTTCCGCGCTGCTGAAAGACATTGACCCGAAACCTCCCCAAGCCGGCGGCGCCATAGCCGAAGTCGAGTTCGCAGCGCTCCTTGAATCGCTCCTTCTGGGTCGGATTCATGACGGAGAAGGCGAGATGGATCGCTTCCTCCTGGGTTAATTTCGGAAACTTTTCCAACGGCATCAGGGCCCCATGGACCCTCGACATCGGCTGAACGCCGACCTTGAGGTGGAGATCGGACGATCCCCTATCCATTGCCGCCTTCAACAACTCATCGATCTTCATCTCTCCTCCTCATGATGGATGGCAAAACCGGATCCCTTCTATTTTACCATCTCAATCTCACGATTCGGGATCATCCTCAATAAGTATCTCATCCGGCTCCGCCGGAAAGCGGGGGCTTGCGTCGCCCCCTCCACCGGCGAAGGCGGGTGGAGCCTCCCCCTCAACGCTCTCTTCGTTCGCTGGTCAGGAGCGCTTCCCCCGCTCCCCCACCGGAGAAGGGGTGGCCGCCGCCTCTTTCTTTGCCGGCGCCGGAAGTCCCCCCTCTTCCCGGATCGCCTGCTCGATGGTCGAGGCAATCACCGGGTTTTCCTTCAAGTAAGCGATCGATTGGTCCCGTCCCTGTCCGATCCGCTCCCCCTTGTAAGAATACCAGGCCCCGCTCTTCTCAACGATCTTCTTTTCGACGCCGAGATCGAGAATCTCCCCCCATTTTGAAATTCCGACATTGAAGAGAACGTCAAACTCGGCCTGTTTAAACGGAGGGGCGACCTTATTCTTCACCACCTTCACACGGACGCGGTTTCCGACGACATCCTGCCCTTCCTTGATCGCTTCCACCCGCCGGATGTCGAGCCGGACGGAAGAGTAGAACTTCAGTGCGTTACCGCCGGTGGTCGTCTCCGGATTCCCGAACATCACCCCGATTTTCATCCGGATCTGGTTGATGAAGACGACGCAGGTATGGGATTTGGAAATCGCCGCCGTCAACTTCCGAAGCGCCTGCGACATCAGCCTCGCCTGCAATCCCATGTGGGAATCTCCCATTTCTCCTTCGATTTCGGCGCGGGGAACGAGGGCCGCCACCGAATCAACCACGATGATATCGATCGCCCCGCTTCGGACGAGGGTCTCGGCGATCTCAAGCGCCTGCTCCCCGGTGTCCGGTTGGGAGACCAAGAGATCGTCGATCTTTACCCCGAGGCGTCCGGCGTAGTGAATGTCAAGGGCATGCTCCGCGTCGATGAACGCCGCCGCCCCCCCCGCTTTTTGCGCTTCGGCGATGGCGTGGAGACAAAGGGTCGTCTTGCCGGACGATTCCGGCCCGAAAACCTCGATGACCCGGCCGCGAGGAATCCCCCCGACCCCGAGGGCGATGTCGAGCCCCAACGATCCACTCGAGATCACCGGGATACTCGTTCCCGCCTCTCCGGTCCCCAGCTTCATGATCGCCCCCTTCCCAAACTGCTTTTCGATCTGGGAAATGGCCAATTCGAGGGCTTTTTCCCGGTGGGCATCTCTTTCTTTTACTTCACGTTCCGCCATAGATTCTCCTTATTGTTTCGTGCAATCGCACCATCGCAACTCCGACACGCTTTCCGACCCTCCGGTCACGCTCTCTCAGGCACCCCCTAACGGCGAGGAAAATCGGGAAATATAAACCGACCCCTCGGAACTCCTGCAACTTTCCACCAAAGAAACAACCTTCATGGCACATTGTCCAATCCGAAGGGCGCGCCCTTCGGTGATCCAGCGGGAAAAAGTATCCGAGGGAACCCCTTTCACCCGCCCCAAGGTCAAATGGGGTCGATATGGACGTTCTTCCGGAGGGAAACCGATCTTTGCCATTCTCATTGAGATGTTTTTTTGAAGCGTCAGCAACATCGGTTCGCTTGAAAGGCCAACCCAGATGACCTTGGGCGCGGAAAGATGGGGGAAGACGCCCAAACCGGTCACTTCGACCGAAAAGGGGGCCGACTGATGCGCCGCCTCCCGCATTTCCGCCTCAATCATCGACTGAAGCGCCGTGTCGGTCGATCCCAAGAAGAAAAGGGTCAGATGGATCTGCCGTGGAGCAACCCAGCGAACCGGAGCACTCATCTGCCGACCGATCTCTTGCAACACCTCACATTGTTTTTGGATCTCGTCCGAGATCGGCAAGGCGATAAACAGACGGACTTTCATCATGCCCTTCGCAAGAAAGATCCCCTTTTATACCATTTTCTCTCTTTTTTTTGAAGGCTTTCTGATCACCAAATAATTCCTGATCCGCTCCAACGCCCTCTCCGCCGCCTGGGTCTGAACGGCCTCCCGATCCCCCTCAAAGAGATGCCGTTCCACGGTGGCTTCCTTCCCATCCGAAAAACCGATATAGACCAGGCCGACCGGTTTTTCCGGGGTGCCCCCTTCGGGACCGGCAATCCCGGTCACCCCCAGCCCAAGATCGGCTCCAGTCCGTTTTTGAATCCCCTCCGCCATTGCCATCGCCACTTCGGCGCTCACCGCCCCCCACTCGATCAGAAGCTTTTTTGGAACGCCGAGAAATTCCTCCTTGGAGCGATTGCTATAGGCGACACAGGCCGCATCGAAATAACGCGAGCTCCCCGGAATACGGGTGATGCGCGCGGCAATCCGACCGCCGGTGCATGACTCCGCGATGGCGAGCCGTTTTTTCTTCTCCCAGAGGAGTTTTCCAACAACCTCCTCCAATACTGGGTCCCTTCGGTCATTTTCAGAAAGCGGATCACTCTGGCGGTCCATTTCTGCTCCCTCTTATCCAAACTTCTGAAAGATGATTTGAACCACCCAAAGGCAAAAAAGCGTGTATCCTCCCGCCGCCAGATCGTCGGCCATCACCCCCCATCCCCCGGGAAGACGCTCGAAAAGACGGACCGGCGGGGGCTTTACGATATCAAAAAAACGAAACAGGACGACTCCGGCGATCCACCAACCAAAAGAAGCGGGAACAAACGGCAAAACCAGCAACACGGCGGCAATCTCATCGATCACAATCGCTCCCGGGTCTTTTTTTCCAAAAAAAGATTCCGATCGATCGGCTACAAAAACCCCTCCAAAAACAGCAAAAAAAAGGAGTAGTCCGTAAGAAATTGGGGAAAGCTGGCGGAAAAAGAGGAAGAGAAGAAGGGCGAAAAAGCTGGCGGCCGTCCCCGGAAAGATCGGAACATAACCGATTCCGAAGCCGGTGGCAATCCACCGGGCAAATTTCCGAGGTTGTGAACGAACCCTCACCGGGCGGTCCTTGGAATTCTTTATGCTGTTACGCTGTTACTGGGTCGTGGATGACCGTTGTCCCTACGCAGTGAACGACATCTCTAACAGTTTCTCTAATTTTCCTTTTATAAAGTCTTCTGCAGATTCGTCTTTGGAATCAAGATAATCATCCATGTACGTTCTGCGTATTTCTTTATAACCATATCCCTTCCGGGTCACTTTATAAGAAGCGCCGTCAAACCAATCAGACGCAAAGAGAAGTTCGTCTTGGTTCCCGCCGATTTCTTGATAAAAATTGAGAATCACTTGTTTTGCTTCTTCTTGGTCCATACCCTCACCTTCGTTTGGATCGAAGGCTCAATCACTTCAACCGTTTTACCTGATGGAACCCCGTGTCTCTTTCGCAGCCTTTTTTGCGGCTTTTTTTTCTTTCATGGTTTTGGCCGGTTTTTTCTTCTCTTGTTTCTTCGCGTCCTTGCCCTTGCTCATCGTTTTCGCTCCTGATGGTTTGATTGGATCTCGACTTACATCCTGACTTCCTCGGAAACCCGCAACTCCGTCTGTTCGAGGATATCATCCAGGCAGGTAAAGCAGGTAAAGGGAAAATCCTCTGCCAGGATGGCGCAGGTTTCGGCTTCGAGGGAGTTGGTCTCGAGAGCCGGTCCACTGCAAATTTTGTGGGTGATCACAATCATGGTCATCTCCTCTCAAAAAGGGGGAACGATCTGGAACAATCAAGAGGACGATGACATCTCGATTTTGTTTGCTGGACCTGTTTGGAGTTTACTCGCAATGCAGAACAAGAGCAATAGGGAACTCGAATCGATGCCTTCCAAATATGGCTGGAAAGTGCGATAATGCCCCAACATGAAGACCACACTCCTTTTATAGGGTAGAACCCGATGACACGTAAACGGCCTCTTCCTTTCGATGTCGGGAATTTCCTCACCATCGTCGGCAGCGGAAAAACAATTCTGAAACTCCCAAAGAAACAAAATATCTTCTCGCAAGGGGATGCGGCGGATGCCGTGTTCTATATACAGACCGGCAAGGCCAAGCTCTCCGTGGTTTCCACAAAAGGCAAAGAAGCGGTCGTGGCAGTTCTGGGCTCCACCGATTTCTTTGGGGAAGGTTGTCTTGGAGGACAACTCGTCCGAATGGCCAGTGCGGTCACGATGGAAGACTCCACGATCGTCCGGATTGAAAAAAGTGTAATGATCCGCGTGCTCCATGAAGAGCCCAGTTTCTCGGAGCTATTCATGGCTTATCTGCTCTCCCGCAACATCCGAATCGAAGAAGATCTGGTCGATCAACTTTTTAATTCAAGCGAGAAACGACTCGCTCGGGTGCTTCTTCTCCTGGCTCACTTTGGAAAAGAAGGCAAAACGGAACTTGTCATCCCGAAGATGAGCCAGGAGACGCTGGCGGAGATGGTCGGCACCACCCGATCCAGGGTCAGCTTCTTTTTAAACAAGTTCAAGAAGCTCGGCCTGATCGAGTACAACGGTGAATTGCGCGTCCACAGTTCCCTTCTGAATATCGTCCTGCACGATTAGTTTTCCTCAGAGTTTGTGATTAAATCCCCTCAGAGCTTGTGATTAAATCCCCTCGCGGCTGCGGCCGCCCTTGAGCGCGCCTGGCTGCGTTGCGGGGCCCCCAAGATCTGGTCATGTAAACGCTGCTACACTCCCAGATCTTGTGCACCCCCGCGCCTTGCCAGCCACACCCAATGACGCCCTCGCTTCGCGTTGGGATTTAATCACAAACTCTCACGGCTGCGGCCGCCCAGAGACACTGAGCAGTTTTGACCAGACTCCAAACTTTCTTACTGGCATAATATTGTTACTGTAAGGCAACCGCTCAAGGCAAAAAAAATGCAACAGGAGAAAGTTGTATCAATGACACGCAAAAGAGTGAACAAACGGGTCCCCCTTTTCGACACTAAGACCCTCCTTACCGTCGTCGACAGCGGAAAAATGATCCTGAGGGTCAAGAAGAATCAAATCCTTTTTTCACAAGGGGACGCCTCCGATGCCGTGTTCTATATCTTGGAGGGGAAGGTCAAGCTGATCGTGGTCTCACCAAGAGGCAAAGAAGCGCTCGTCGGTGTTCTGGGACGTTCTCATTTTTTTGGTGAATCCTGCCTGACTGCGCAGCGAGTTCGCATCGCGACCGCGACTTCTATGACAGAGTCCAGAGTCATTCGAATCGAAAAAGCGACCATGGTCCGCGTGCTTCATGAAGAGCCGACTTTTTCGGAGCTGTTTATCTCCTATCTGCTTTCTCGCAATATCCGGATCGAAGAGGATCTGGTCGATCAGCTCTTTAATTCAAGCGAAAAGCGACTGGCCCGAGTGCTTCTTCTGCTGGCCCACTTTGGGAAAGGAAGCAAGACCGAGATCATCCTGCCCAAGATCAGCCAGGAGACGCTCGCCGATAAGATCGGAACCACCCGTTCCAAAGTTGGCTTCTTCATGAACAAATTTAAAAAGCTCGGCTTCATCGACAACGTCGGGGGTCTGCGCGTCCATAGCTCCCTCCTGAATATCGTTCTGCACGATTAAGTTCCCCTTTCATTTTGCCACACGATTATTTCTCCAACCTTTAATGATTCTTCCAAATTGAGCAATTTTGATCAGACAATCCGCCCTCGAAGCACCATAATGTCATTGTGAGAAGAGAGTAGAAAACCGCCTCAGATGGAACGGGGCTCACAAAATATACGATAATGATATTTCAAGGTCACTCTGACAATGAAAGATATTTTTCACTATCTCTTGATCTTCCTGGTCATCCTCTGGCCGGTGTGGGTTCTCGCCTTTTTCTTTCTCCGACTGCTCGTCCTGAAAATCGGATCGCTTTTTAAGAAAAGAGAATCAGGACAACCTACGGTTCCCATCGCGATAGAACCATCCCATCCGGTTGAAAAACCAATCGGGACTTAGACGATCCCAATCGCGGGAGCCAGAAGGCAAAAGAGTTTGGCGGAAGCAATCCCAAAATTACCGAGAACGCGGCGCTAAAGAAACACCTCGGCACCCAAGGGCCCGTGACAAAATAACTTAGATGCCCATTCCACAATCGGTTGCGACAACGTTCGCCGATCGAAACCGTTTTAATCTGTTGCCGGTCCGGTCATGATGCAGCCGGAAGGTCCCATTCCCATGATTCCTATTTCGTACCCCCCCCTTTGGGGCATTGCCCATTCTTCCTGGATTGTCCCAAGATAAAATACAAGGTAGCTGAAAGTGTCGGCCTATCTTCGTACTCGGAGGGAAAGGAGGGAGAAATGAGAAATCCAATACGTTTTTTCTTCGGCGCAATACCATTCTTAATGGGACTCCTCTTAGGCTTAGGAACGGGGTTGCTGCTGGCCCCGCGGTCAGGGCGGGAAACCCGTAGGCGACTGGGGGGGGTTGTGGATGAAGCAGGAGAGCATTTGGAAGATATCGCTCATCAGGCAAAACAGAGGGTGAGCAGGATTGTTAAGCATGGAAAGAAATGGGTAAAGGGCAAGGTCATGGAAACCCAAAAGGCTTGAAGGGAGGCGAAGCGTTTCGACAACGGGAGTGTCATCATGGACTGATATCCCGCTGAATGACGTTTGATACCATCATCAAATAACCCGGAGGCGCAAGATGGGACCCACGAAAGTAATCGTGAAAGGGAACGCCCTGTATGACGTGAAAACCGGCAAACTGATTCAGGATGGACTCGCCACGCGAAAGGAGCAGGAAGATTATGCGATCCATCACTATCTCGCCTTACCCACCCTGGATAATGCGGGTCAGCCTTGGTTACTGGACGATAAACCGGTGTATTGCCTGCAAGAGAGCCGGCATGAAACCTCGGACGATCAGGTGGTCCATTTAACAAGATGTCATGACTGTGGCGGTATGTGCATTTCTTCCGATGAACCGACCGTGGAGCGCGATTGCATCCGTTGTACCCAGTGTGGACATGAATTCGATGCCAGGCTGGAGATGATGGAGAGTTGATCTCTGCACAGCGAGTACAGCCACGCGGCGATCGACTTGAGGAAAACATGATAGAGCGAACCGAACACTTCTTTACCTCTTCCGTTCACCCTGAGCCTGTCGAAGGGTGAACCCTATCAATGGTTTCCGTTCATGGTTCGACACGCTCACCACGAACGGGACTGTCAAGAAATTTACGACTCACTGCATTAGGAACCTTACACGATGCTTGAAGCTCACGAACTACTAAACGCCATGAATGTGGGGGTCTTCGCCATCGATACCCACAAGAAGGTGATCTTCGCGAATCGCGTTTTGAGACGGATGTTGTTTCATGAGCACCCCGAACAGGTCGATCTCGACACCGTTCAAAAAGTCCTCCGTAAAAGTCTTCTTGCCCTCAATCATGAAATTCTCCTCGACCGGGCGATCTTCCAACGTGAAATCGTCTCGGTGCATGAGGCGATCTTGAGGGACGCGGAAGGCATTTCGATTCCGGTCCATATTCATATCGATCTCCTCTTAGATCCGGATGGGAAGGTCATTGGGGCATTTGAGAGTATTCGCGAAGTCACTGCTGCGTCGTTCGTGCGGGGAGAGGGCGATCCGCGTCCCACCGGTCTTCGATCGCTCATCGGCAAAAGCAAAAAACTCCTGGAGACGCTTGATCTGGTCGCATCGGCCGCCGCTTCTCATGTGACGGTGCTGTTGGAAGGGGGAAGCGGCACCGGAAAAGAGCTGATCGCCCGCGCGATTCATCAGACCGGACCGCGGCGGGACAAGCCGTTTATTGCGGTCAACTGCGCCTCTCTCTCCGACGATCTTCTTGAGAGCGAGCTGTTCGGTCATATGAAGGGGGCGTTTACCAGCGCCATTTACGATCGCCCCGGCCGGTTTGAGTTGGCCGATCATGGCACCCTCTTCTTGGATGAGATCGGAGATATGAGCCCGGCGGCGCAGGCCAAAGTCCTAAGGGTGTTGCAGGAGCACGAGTTCGAACGGGTCGGGGGGACGAAGACGGTCCGCGTCGACGTTCGAATTATCGCCGCGACAAACAAGGATCTTGCCCAAGAGGTGTCGGAGGGGCGTTTTCGAGAAGACCTCTATTATCGAATCCGGGTTTTTCCGATCGTTGTCCCGCTGCTGCGCGAGCGCAAAGATGACATCTTTCCGTTGATTAAACATTTCATGGCGAAGTTCAGCCGGGAGACGGGGAAACAGATCATGAATATCTCGCCGAAGGCGCTGGAGTATCTTCTCTCCTATGACTATCCCGGGAATGTGAGAGAGCTGGAGAATATGATCGAGCATGCGTTCGTCACCTCTCCGGGACCAACCCTCCTGATCGAACATCTTCCCAGATCGGCCACGTTCTCTTTGAAAGAACCTCCCACGTTTTTACAAACCGAAGGGGGCGTCTTGGCCGAACAAGAGCGGGCCACGGTGATGAAGGTATTGAAAGAGACCGATTGGAATCAGACCAAAGCGGCTCAGACGCTTGGGATCAGCCGCTCGACCCTTGCGAGGCGCTTGAAGGCGTTCGGAATCAAATACTCAAAAAGTGCTTCACAATGAAGCTGCAACTTGCGTCAGTTTGCGGCTGTTTCTGCGGCCGACAGATCCGACCCATCCGTAACCTGTTCAATGGTAAGGATATTTCTCAGTGGTCTTCTTTGGCATCGTCTTTGCTCTTATACCAAGTGTAAGAACAAAAAAACCGTTTCAGAGGAGATCTACTATGAATGCAGGATTTTTGGAGTTCGGATTGGTGCTTGTCGCCTTTGGATATATTAATCTGCTTTGGGGTTGGACGTTTACGATGAACACCCCTCCGGGGCTCGAGGTGGTTCGTCTCGATCTTAAAAAAATGGAAGAGGGGACGCTGATGAATGGGGCGAAACGCATCACCCCCAAGGTTCTGGTTGCTCCGAAGATGACGGAAGAGCTCCTCGTAGGAGCATAACTCCCGTGAATACCAACGCTCTCTCACGCCCCAAAGCCAGGTATCAGGAAGATTGACCCTGACAGCCTGGTTTTGGGGTCCTTCCTGACCTGAAGTTTTAAAGGAGCGATTCCCCTCGAAAGGTCATCCCATTTAACAGAATGTTTACACTCCCCAATATTCCCATCCCCATCAAGAATCGACCCCCTTCTGTCCATTTCTCAAAATCTCAAAAGTGAGCAACTTTGATCAGATCTTCTGTTCTTTTATCGTCATAATGAAGTTTAAGACCCGCGGGTCTAGGGTAAACTCGTAGCGCCTTGTGCGGCTTCAAACCAGAACAGAGAATTTAAGGTTTCCGGGGTTTTCAATGATCGTCTCAGCAAAGGACCTTTTCCAATATTTCTTGATCTTTCTCATTCTCCTCTGGCCGCTCTGGGTTCTTGGCCTGTTTTTTCTCCGATGGTTTTTTCTGAAAACCGGGTTGTTTCCGGGAACACCAAAATCAAGAGGTTGAGCGAAATGAAAACGGACAGACTGGTCGCCCTCCTCTTTATTGCCGTGGGAGTTGTGACCTTTGCTTATCAAGGGGTCGCTTTCATGCGACAAAAAAGGCTTCATCTCAATCCCGAGGTGGCGAGTGAGACGACAAGAGCAGTCCCACCCCCGCCGATTGCGGGAGTGATCGCACTGGCCGGAGGCATCGTGTTGCTACTCACGGGAAACAAAGATGACCGATAGGCAAGATCCGATGAAAACAGAACCATCGCGGCGGGCGATATTCACTCCGCCGATCGCATGCAGGGCAGGTTTACGGGGTGAGGGCTCCCAATATTCTACATAATGTCATCGGCACAGTCCGTAAGGCTACGGAAGAGAGGGTCTCATTGGAGATAGAGGGGGGAACCACCCGCCACTTTACCCCAAAAAAAGCCAAGAAAACGGCGATCACTCCTCTTCAGCCCGGGGATCGTGTCTTATTGGAATTTGATGAAGGGAATCAGATTATCGACATGATTCATATCGGTCAAAAAGATCAGTTGGTATTGATTCATGGTGAGGTCATTGAATGTGACCAAGAGAAGAAGATCTTCACGCTCAAACTTAAAAACGGGACATCACAATCTTATACGATGAAGGACACCATGACGGGGAAAATGATCGACATAAAAAAAGGAACCGCCATGACGGTCATGGTTGATCAATATGATCATTCCGCAATAGATGCTCATGTCGACTAATCCGGCGGAGCCGGATTAGTCCCGAAGAGAAAATCGCTGGTGTCCATTGGCGGCAACAAGCACTGAAGTGAAGGGGAAGCTTTGATGCCGAAAGTAGCTAAACTTCAAGGAAACGATCTGAAACAGGCGGTGAACGCCGAGTGGAAAAAATTTGTGAGCAAGCCGCGGTGTTGGCGGTGCGGAGGGCTCATGATCATCGGAGAATGTCTCTATCTTCTGAGAGACAGCGGTTATATCGACCTCTTGGCGCGGCGCTGCGTCCAATGCGGCGAGCTTGTCGACCCGATCATTCTCTGGAATCGCCGGCACCGCTTGGCGCAACACAGAAGATAACGTGGCTCATCAGATCGGCCCTCTCTCACCCGCCCCTTGCGCCTCATCCTCTTCTTCCCATAGAATAGCCTCTCCAAAAGAGAACTCTTTTAAGAGCCTATCAAAACCGATTTTATCTCTTTCACCCTCTTTTTCCGGTATGGGAGGAGGCTTTTTGACTTGAAGCGATCTTTGCTCTCTAGTGTGATGATCCCATTGCCCCTGACGTTTCTATTTCTCTCTTTTTTCTCCGCCCCCCCACTGGTGGCCGTACCATTTTCTAGGCCATCGTTTTCGTCCCTTCATTCAATCCAGGAAACTTCTTCTTTCCAACTGGGAGCCGGGCCCTCCCCGTGGATCGTTTCGACCCTGGCCGGATCGGGACAACCGGGAAATGAGAACGGATCGGGAAGGACCGCCCGCTTCAACCGGCCGGTTGGCGTGGCCGTCAACCGAATGGGAGAACTGTTCATCAGTGACCGTGAAAATCATCTCATTCGCAAGATCGATCGGTTCGGTTGGGTAACCACCTTCGCGGGTGGAGGGAGCCCCGGGTTTTCAGAGGGAAGGGGGAAAAAGGCCTTTTTTCACGATCCGGAAATGATCACCGTCGATCCGAGAGGGAACCTCTATGTCGCCGATGCCGGAAACTTTCGGATTCGCAAGATCACCCCGGATGGGACGGTTTCCACGGTCGCGGGAAGTGGACGGCCGGGGAACAAGGAGGGACCGGCTCTGGAGGCGGAGTTCGTCCAGCCGACCGGGGTGGCGGTGGCGCCCGACGGAAGTCTTTATATCGCGGATAAAGGGGCACATCGGATCAAACGGCTCACTCCCCATGGGATTGTGATGATCGTGGCTGGATCGGGCGAGCCCGGCTATCGAGATGGCCTCGGTTATTTCGCACAATTTCAAGAACCGGTCGCCGTGGCGGTTGATGACGTCGGGAATCTTTACATCTCCGACACCGGTTCCCATACGGTCCGACGGATCGATCGGGATGGAATCGTGATGACGGTGGCCGGATCGGGCCAACCGGGCGACAAAGACGGCCTCCGCTCAGAAACGGCCTTTTCCCATCCAAGCGGGATTGGAATTGATCCGGAGGGGAATCTCATCCTTTCGGACAGCCAGAATCATCGGATCAGGAAGATCACCCTTCCGGCGGGGCGGGTCACAACCGTTGCGGGAAACAGCCAGCCGGGCGGCCTTGATGGGATCGGGCCGTCGTCCGGTTTCAATCTTCCAAACGGGATTGCGATTGATCCAAAGGGAGAGATCTACGTCGCCGATTCCGCGAACCACCGGATTCGGATCATCCAACCTGAAGTCACGAGAGTCCTAAACAGCGCCATTGGGGGGAGTAAGAGCCGATCTAATGAGAGGGGTGAAAAGGGGGGCCGATCTCTTCTATTAAATTAATTCATACTCGGGTCGAACGGCATGGTTGCATAAAAGGCCCACTCCGGGCCGAGACGCCGCATCATCTGAGGCCAGAGAAGGGCCGGATCGGCGTCAAAAATAAGAGCGGTATCGGCCGGAACAACCCTCCAGGTTCCCGACTCCATTTCGCTTTCAAGCTGCCCCGCGGCCCAACCGGCATATCCCAAATAACAACGGATCTCGCCGTCGGCCCCCAAGGCCCCCGGCATTTTGAGTTTCTCCAGGTCTCTCGCCAAATAGACATCTTTCAAAACCGGATGATCCTCAAAGGGGGTCTCACCACGGCAGAGGACCAGCATCCCGTTCTTTGCAACGGGACCTCCCGAGTAGACCCATTCACCCCCGGCAAGCCTGGGAAAGTCTTCAATCAAAACCGAGACCGCCACTTCGGTCGGGCGGTTCAGGACAAGCCCCAACGCCCCTTCAGGCCCATGTTCACACATCAAAACTACCGATTGCCTGAAGTTGGGATCGGGAAGCATCGGCATGGCGACCAGGAGCTTTCCCTTTAGTACTTCTAATGATTTTTCCATATGATTTCCCCAAAAAGTCGACTCTCTATTTTTAATCTTAACCGCACTCTTCTCTCTTCGCAAGGGGGGAGGAACACCTAAGAATCTGTCAACCGGAACCAACCCATCCTCCCCCACACGGTAGCAAACACGATCGGTTCACTTTTTCTTCTCCTTTTCTCGATTGAAGATCATCGCGCTGTATCCCCGTTCGCCGGCGGTCACAAAGCCCAGTTTTTCATAGAACAGCCGTTTGTCCTTGGTAAGAAGGTGAAAAACAGGGACTTTCTGGAGCGAGGAATGACCCAGCATCTGTTCGATCAGCATCCGGCCGACCCCCTTTTTTTGCGCCTCCGGATGAACGATGACATCATAAATTCCGGCGCGGGCGACAAAATCGGTCAAGACACGTGCGAAGGCAACCAGGCGCGGTCCTTCCCAAAGCCCAAAAACGAGGCTGGATCGGGTGAGGATCTCCCCGGTTTCTTCACGGGTCCGGTCTTTGGCCCAATCGGTATGACGGTAAAGCGCCAGAACCTGGTCGACATCGATCTCTTTGCTGTCACTAAAATGGAGCGGCATTTTTTTCTCCCATTCTGTGTAAAAATAAAAAAGGCCACGGATTCGGTCCATGGCCTTTGATCGTTCGAACAAAAAAACTTCAGATTCGATCCAAGACGATGGACGACGAAACAGGGTCCATCCGACTTTAGCACAAGGAAGAGAGATCGGGGTTTAAGACCAAGGCTTTCGGGCGACGACGACCCGGATCGCCATTGGAAGGGCCAGTTCGTCTCCTTGGCGATAGCGCTCTGCCGCCTCTTTCATCCGCCGCTCAGCCTCGCTCCGCTGAGCGGGAGAAAGCTTGGCGAAGAGCGGCTGAAGAGGGGCCGCCATCTCCAGAAGATTTTCGAGATAGATCTCCGCCGAATCGTAGGGAGCGTCGGCAACAATCTCCTCATCGGCGATTTTCTGAAGCCCCGCCCTCTCGGTCATCCCCGACAAATCTCCCGGTTTTGCAAGCCGGAAGATCCCCGGCTGGTCTGGCAGCGGAGGGGGAATCTCGATAAACTGCTTGAGGACATCGATCGGGATTTTTGCAAACGGATTGTTTTCGGGCGTCGACCAGACCGCCGCCGCAAGGTAGCCCCCCGGCTTGAGAACCCGTGTGATCTCCCCGACCGCCTTGGGGATGTCGGGCAGGAACATCAGGCAGAACCGGCTGATCACCGCATCAAAGGAGGCATCCGGTTCGGAAAGGGTGGTCACATCGGAGACGCGAAAGTCCAGATGAAAGAGCCCCAAGGCATATGCCTTCCGCTTGGCTCGCTCCAACATCTCGGTCGCCAGGTCGAGGCCGACGACTTCCCCTTGGTTTCCGACCGCCTCGGCGGCGACGATGGCGGGATAGCCGGTGCCGGAGCCGAGGTCCAATACACGATGCCCCGGTCGAATCCGGGCATCGCCGACCAGTCGGTAGTTGAGGAAAGACAAATTCCGTTGGAGCAGCGCATCCCACTTCTCCCAAGCGGGGGCGACCCGGTTCCAATCTTGCCGCTGCTGCTCGATCATTTCCGCTGGTTTCATTTCTGCCATGATCATCCTCTTGTTAAAAAGGTTCTCGTTAGAATCAGTTGCAAACCAAAATCAGATACCGGAGGGCGGGGCGAGGAAGATCCCCTCCTTCCATTTTTCGATCGCCTTGAAACGGGTTGGGATGGTGTTCTGACCGCTGAACAGATAATTTCCCAAGATTCCGAGAAGGTTAAAGTCGACAAACCGCGGACGCCGGTCGATCAGAAAGGGAGATTCCTGTAACATTTGATCAAGGGGAGCCAGGAGCGACTCGAATGTCTCCTGTAATCGGTCTTTCTGTTGTTGCCATTCGTCGAGACACCCGTCTCCGAATTTCCGCTCCTTGTGTCGGATGAACATCGTCCGATCATAGAGGTCGGAAAGCCAAGCGCGATAATGGATGTCGTTCAGCTTGAAACCGATCGCTTCGAGGTCATTTTCGATATATCTGGACAGGATCGCTTGAATCCCTTCCAAATGGGGAGGGAAGAGAGCGAGATTGAATTTTTGATCGAGATAGCGGGCGATCTCCTGGCCGAAGGGGGTCCGATCCCACACCACCCTCTCCCCATCCTCCAAAAGGGGGACTCGGTAATATCTTCCTTCCGTTTTTTCAACGATGATCCGGCGGTCGGAATAAGGAATATTCATGATCTCGTGCGGGATTTTCCGCCATTTTAAAATGGCGGCAATGCCGATACAAAAAGGACTTGCCGGGTGTTGATACAGCTTCATCGATTCTCCATTCTTATTGCAAGGGTTGGCGCCGGCGGCCACTGGTTACGACGGGAATGATTCTTTGGGATTGGCCAGTTCGCCCGCGCCGGAGGCGGAGGGAGCGGGGAACGCCGATCTCCGGCTGCTTCCGGCCCAGAAGATCAGGGCGGCGAGAAGCCAGAAGATGGCGACATTCAGAAGAACCATCCCGAGGGAGTAGGTGAGGCTGGGGGTCTGCGCCCAAGGGGTCGCATCTTCCATCACCTCGGTGATATGCCAGTTGAGCCGAACGGAGGAGCGGATAAATCCCATCAACGACATCGTCATCGTGATAAAAACCGCCAAGAAAAAGAGGGCGACCGCGCCGCCGAAAGGAAGCCTTCCCCATCGGATCGGCCCGAGCGATTCCGCCCGCCGAAGCATCAACCCGTTGATACCGTAACCGACGATCAGCCCCGTCATGGCGGTCATGAATTGCGGGAAGGCCAAACTGACCCGAACATTCGCCGGCACGTAAAAACCGTAAACACCCAAATAGACGACGATCGCCTCCGCCCCGCCGAAAAAGACGATCAACGCGATGTTTCCCCATCGGCTCCAAGGGACGGTGATCCGTTTGTTGCAACGCTGGAAGAGGACGAAACAGAGGCCAAAGGTGAGGATCATGGTATTGATCGCGCTGTTTTTCGCCGCCATCGTTCCGTAGTAGCCGACGATCGGGTGTTGCGCCCCCCCCATCATCTTAAACTCGCTCTGGCTCGCCGGGAGGGTGTGGGGGGTGGTCCAGATCATAAACGACACCGTGAGGATGATCAGGAGATATTTGATGAACGGGTGATACCGTTCCGCGCCATTCATCCGGGCCGTCCCTCTCCAGAGGTAATAAGTCACCGTCATGAAAATAAGGCCGATCAACATCGCTTGAACCACGAACGGCCAAGAGAGCTGCCCCCCCATCAGCGTCACTCCCATCCGCTGCCGGAAAATAAAGATGACTTTGGCGAACCAATATCCGGCAAAAGGGAGAAGAAAGAGGTTGACGATGGCGATCATCATCGTCACATGCCCCATCCAGTCATAGTGCGCCCGTTTGGCCGGGTCGCGGGTGGTGAGCAGGCGGTAGGCGGCATAGGCGGCGATCACCGCCCCGCTGAACATGATACTTGCCAAGACCCGATGGACATTCAGGGGATTCCAGAAGGGGGTTTGGATGACTTTCCAAATGTTGCCCAGGTAGCGCCCCTCGGCATCGATCCCCGCCGGAGACATCATGAACGCCATCCAGGCATTGGCGAGGCAAACGATGATCACCCCATTGGTGCAGGTGAGGGCCCCTAAACTCAGGTGATACCACTTTTTATCTCCACGATTCCAGCGCCCCCAGGTCAGGGTGTAGGCATATAAAAGAACGCTCTCCAGGAGAAAACAGAGGGCATAGAGATAGACCACCGGCCGGAAAAGCGACGCCATGTATTGAAAAAATTGATTGTAGAGGAAGAGGAAAGCGAGCAACAAGGCGACCCCGAAGAAGATGGAGATCGGGTAAAACGGCATCCCGATTTCCATGATTTCACGCGCCAGGTGATCCTGTTTTCCAGACGCCTCCGGGTGACCTCGCCGACGGAGATGAGCGAAAAGCTCGATCATCCAGGCGATCATCGGAACCCCGAGGATAAAGCTCCCCAAGAAAAAATGTTGCTGGATAAAGAGCCAGAGCAGGGAACGGCCGTCGATCCACCCGCTCCGTCCATAACTCTCCGGATAGCGCATCTTGGGAGCCGGCGAACCGGAAACCGGCCCCGGGGTACCGTAATAGATATCTTTGCTGACCTCAATAGAGGGGGCGGGAGGGGCGGGCGCTTCCGCGAAGGCGGGGCAAGTAGCAGAATAAAAGATCGCGAAAAAAGAGAAAAAAAGGGTTAGGAGGGGAGATCCCCGTTGCATGGCCGGACCTTGTTTTAGGATGGGTGGATCATACCGATCCATCGGGGGAAGTGTCAAGCCTTTTTCCCCTTTACCCGAAAGAAGGGGCATGTTATGATGCCCCCTCAAAAAAAAGGAGCGTCATGTCCAAACGGGTTCAACGGTTTCTTGCTGCTTCCGGTTTTCTTCTCTGCATCGTCGGACTGATGCGGGTTTATGCCCTCTTCCGCGCCCGCACGGACGATCCTTTTTTTGCGCCACATCTGATGGTCACCCTTCTTTCCGTCTGGATCGCCACCTCGATCCTGCGGGTCGGTCTGGGAAAAAAAGAGATCACCCCCCGCGCCGCCCTCTCCCTCATCCGTTCCGGGTCGATCCTTCTCATGATCTGGAGCTACCGGCTCTACCTCGTCTCCAAGTCGATGCGGACCCCGATCGATCTGAGGGCACACTTCTATTTGGCTTTCTTTTATATGGTTTTGGGAACCTTCGTCATGCTCTTGGGGTTAAAGACCAGCCGCTCCCTCCGAAGGAAAGCGGCGGAAGCGGTCGCCCTCGAACCGATCCCGCTCGGTCTCCTCTCGAAAGATCCCGCAGAAAAATAACTTTTTTCAGCCTTTTTTTTCAGTCGTTTGATGATGTTAGAATCTGACGGAGTTCGCATTTTCCCCTCGGAGTTTGTGATTAAATCCCAACGCGAAGCGAGGGCGTCACTGGGTGTGGCTGGCAAGGCGCGGGGGTGCACAAGATCTGGGAGTGTAGCAGCGCTACATGACCAGATCTTGGGGGCCTCGCAACGCAGCCAGGCGCGCCCAGAGGCGGCCGTAGCCGTGAGGGGATTTAATCACAAACTCTCGTATTAAATCCTTACCCTTGGAGACCGGATGGTTACGAAGTTTCGAGACTACTACGATCTGTTGGGTGTTTCCCGCACCGCTTCCGGCGAAGAGATTAAAAAAGCATACCGGAAACTGGCGCGGAAGTATCATCCCGACCTCCACCCCAACGCCGGGAAAAAAGAGGGCGAGAAAAAGTTCAAGGAGATCAATGAAGCCTACGAGGTCTTGGGCGATCCCAAGAAACGGGCCAAGTATGATCAACTCGGTCCTCATTGGCAGGAGGGGATGGAGTTTACCCCCCCTCCCGGGGCGGGGGGACCCACCGCGGAAACCGCCCACTTTGAAGAGATGGGAGATTTTTCCGATTTCTTCGAGACACTCTTCGGCGGGAGACGGCCGCGCGGACGAAGAGGTGCCGGACGGCCCAGCCCGCGCCGCGGCAGTGATGTCGAATCGGAGATAGAGTTAACCCTGGAGGAGGCGGTTCATGGAGCCTCCCGACAGGTCCGGCTGGCGACCTCTTCTCCCTGTCCCGACTGCGATGGCCGAGGGATTGTCGGGTCCCGGATCTGCCCTCGCTGCGGCGGGACCGGGCGCATCGCCGAGGGAAAAAAGTTGACGGTTCATATCCCGGCAGGGGTCCGGGACGGCGACCGGATCCGCCTTGCCGGCCAAGGGGAACCGGGAGAGGCCGGGGGCCCACCCGGCGATCTCTTTATCCGGGTCCATCTCCGGACGCATCCCCGTTTTACCATTGTGGACGATCACCTTCAAACCGAGGTCGAGGTCATGCCGTGGGAAGCAGCGCTGGGTGCAGAGGTGCCGATCCGAACCCTGGACGGTGAAGGGCTTCTCAAAGTACCGGCGGGAAGCCGGAGTGGGCAGCGGTTACGCCTTCGCGGAAAAGGGCTTCCGATCCGGAAGGAGGGGAGGGGGGATCTTTATGTTCTTCTCAGGATCAATATTCCGCAACAATTGACACCCGAAGAGCGACGCCTCTATACGGAGCTGGCCCATCTCGCGAAGGAAAAAGGGTAATGAGACGGCAGCGGAGAGCACGCACAGGCTGGCGCCGCTTCCGGATGAAGTATTATTTCGCCTTTTCACTCGTTCTTTTTGTCGCGCTCATCTTGGCCAACCTTTTTCTTTATCACCGCTATTTCGGAAGCGCGGAACCCTCTGTTTCTTCTCGAATCAATCCCTAAAGACAAAAAAACCGTCGCCGATCAGCTGGCAAACCTCCTTGATCTCCTCGTGGAGAGAGCGATCTTCTTCCAGGGGGGGGATTTTCGACCGAAGCCGTTTGATCGCCTCGGCCACCCCCTTCCCAGGCTGAAGCGGTGCATGGAAGTCGACCCCTTGCGCCGCCGCAATCAGTTCAATCGCGAGAACGGCGGTGACATTCGAAACAATCTGGTCGAGTTTGAGGGCCGCCCCCATCGCCATGCTGACATAATCTTCCTGGTTTGCCGATGTGGGAATGGAATCGACCGAGGCGGGGTGCGCCAGCACCTTGCACTCGGAGACCAACGCGGCGGCGGCGACCTGGGGCATCATCAGTCCGGAATGAAGGCCGGGACGCCGCGTGAGAAACCGGGGAAGGTCGATTAACGCCGGATCGACCAGTTGCGCGATCCGGCGTTCCGAGATCGTCCCCAACTGCGTCAACGCAATCGCCAGAAAGTCGAGTACCAATGCAATCGGGTGGCCGTGAAAGTTTCCCCCCGCGATCACTTCTCCTTCTTCCGCGAAGACCAGCGGGTTGTCGGTAACACTGTTCATCTCGGTTGTTAAAACCGTCCGAACATGGTCGATCGCATCCCGGACGGCGCCGTGAACTTGCGGCATACAGCGGAGAGAATAGGGGTCTTGCACCCGATTGCAGGAGATATGCGAGGCCCGGATCTCGCTTTTCGCAAGCAGTGCCCGGATTCTCCGGGCGACTTCCTGTTGTCCGGGGTAGGGACGAAGCCGCTGGATGCGTGGGTCGAATGCGGCCGGCGTTCCCATCAACGCCTCGATCGACATGGCGCCCGCCACATCGGCGCTCTCCGCCAGCCGTTCCGCCGCCCGCAGCGACAGAAGCCCCAACGACAGCGCCGCCTGCGTTCCGTTGACCAGCGCCAGTCCCTCCTTCGCCTCCAAAACGATCGGCGCGATCCGGTTTGAACGAAGAACCCGTCCCCCTGGAACGATCTTCCCTTTTACCAAGGCGCTCCCTTCTCCGATCAAAAGCTGCGCCAGATGGGCCAACGGGATGAGATCGCCGCTTGCTCCAACCGACCCACGGCTGGGAATCAAGGGGCAAACCGAACGGTTGAGGATTTCAATCAGACGTTCGACCACAACGGGACGGACACCGGAGTAACCGGAGGCAAGGACATTCGCGCGAAGAAGGACGATGCCTCGCGCCTGCGTTTCGGAGAGGGGGGGGCCGATGCCGCAGGCATGGCTTCGGACCAGATTCACTTGAAGTTGGCGGAGATCATCGTCCGGAATCTTCTGATCGGCGAGTTTGCCAAACCCGGTCGTCACCCCGTAGACGACGCGATGTTCCGCGAGCATCTTCTCAATCAGACGACGGGAACGGATCAGCTTGTTCTTGGCGGGGGAGCCGAGGCGAACCGGCCGGCCGTCAAAGACGACATCATAAAAATCAGACCGGGTTAAGTCGTGGCCGTTTAAAACCAGGGGGCGCATTTTCGGGATTATATTGGAAACCTGCGGTCAGTGCAACAAAACGGCCTTTTTTCCCAAGGCCACTCAATACCCCCCCCCCACAACCGCCCTATTCGATACGGGACAGAAAGATCTCGTTATTCCTCGACGTGTCATCCGCCCAGGCGATGACAACGCTATTCCCCGAAACCGCCACAGAAGGATTGGAAGAGTTCCCGGCATTGTTGGAAGGGTTGACCGGGGGACTGAAAGTGGTCCCCCCGTCGGCGGAACGGGACAGAAAGATCTCGTTATTCCCCGGCGTATCATCCGTCCAGGCGACGGCAACGCTATTCCCCGAGGCCGCCACCGAGGGACTGGAAGAGTTCCCGGCGTTGTGCGAGAAGTTGATCGGGGAATTGAAGGTCCTTCCCCCATCTGCAGAACGGGCCAGAAAGATCTCCCGATCCCCCAATGTGAAAATCCCCCAAGCGACGACGACGCTGCCCCTCGAAACCGCCACCGAGGGAGTGGAAGAGAAGCCGGCACTCCTGGAGAGGTGAACCGAGGGGCCGAAGGTCTCCCCCCTATCAGTAGAACGGGCCAGAAAGATATCCCACCCCACTGAGACATCAAACCAGGCGACGACGACGGTGTTCCCCGAAATCGCGACTTCGGGACGGAGATCGTTCTCGATCAAGCCGGACCGGAGGTTAACCGGGGGGCCGAAGGTGGCCCCTCCGTCGACAGAACGGGCCAGAAGGAGCGCTCCGCTCCACGACATTCCATCCGTCCAGGCGACGAAGACGTTGTCCCCCGAGGCCGCCACCGAGGGAGTGAGAGAGTCTCCGGCGTTGTTCGAGAGATTCACCGGCGAGCCGAAAGTGGCCCCTCCATCTACAGAACGAGCCAAAAAGATCTCCCGATTCCCCGGTGTATCATCCGTCCAGGCGACGGCAACGGTATTCCCCGAGGCCGCCACCGAGGGATTGAAAGAGCTCCCGGCGTTGTTGGAGAGGTTGACCGGCGGACTGAAGGTGGCCCCACCATCAGTGGAACGGGCCAGAAAGATCTCCCAATTCCCCGGCGTGTTATCATGCCAGGCGACGAAGACGCTGTTCCCAGAAACCGCCACCGAGGGACTGCCAGAGAAGCCGGCGTTGTGTGAGAGGTTGACCTGGGTTCCGAAGAGGAGCGACCCCTGCGCGCAGGCCGATACCGTAAAGTCGGTGGCGCTGGCCACGTTCCCACGCAGATTGCCGACCTGAATCGGCCCAGAGAGGGTGCCGGCCGGGACGGTCACCATCAACCGGGTCGGGGTCGGCGTCCCCACCATCGTCGCCATCCGGTCGTCGGACGGGTCGTTCATTTCCCCCAGAAAGAAAATGGTGTTATTCCCCGCAATCGGATCAAAGTTCGTTCCATTGATCGTCACAGTCGCTCCGTTGCAAGCGGAGGAGGGGGTGAAATCGGTGAGGGTCGGCGCGGCAAACGGCGGGGTGAAGAGAAAGATGTCGACCCGGTTCACCCCGGCGACGATCGTCACCCCCACGGTGGAGCCCTGATAGAGCGGCTCCCCGCTCCCATCGGAAGAGGCGAAGGCACGGGCGACGAAGACACGGTCCAACCCGGCCGGGACCTCCAGGGTGACGGTGACCGGGTCGGTGCTCTCGGTGAAATCAACCCCCCGAACCAACAGTTGGCTGACCGGCGTGGGAATCCCCGGCCCGCTCGCCTCCACCCGGATCGACTGAACGGCGGCGGGGGCCGGGGCGAAGCGGTCTCCCGGCAAACCGGCCTTCTCACGGGAGGCGCTCCCCGGCAATGGAAGGGAGAGGGTCACCTTCCCCATCTCGGCGGGGCTCCCGCCTCCGCCCCCCTCGCTGCTACAGGCGGCCAGGCCGGCCGTCAACAAGAGGACAAGGACAATCGCCAATCGACCCCGATTCCAGCACGCCACCACCGATGCCATTCGACCCTCCTGAGTGATGTGCGAATAAATTCGCACCTACAAAATCGCCGCCCCCGCAACTACGGCTATTCGATGCGGGCAAGAAAGATCTCAAAATTCCCCGACGTCTCATCATTCCAGGCAACGACGACACTGTTCCCCGATACTGCCACCGAGGGGCCAAAAGAGGCCCCGGCGTTGTTCTGCGAGAGATTGACCGGAGGGCCGAAGGTGGCCCCCCCGTCGGCAGAGCGGGCCAGAAAGATCTCCCGATGATTCCCCGGCCTCTCATTATCCCAGGCGACGACAACGCCGTCCTCAGAGATCGCCAGCAAGGGGTTTAAAGAGGTCCCAGCGTTGTTGGAGAAATTGACTGGGTGGGTGAAGGTGCCCGCCCCATCGGCAGAGCGGACTAGAAAGATCTCAAAATTCCCCGGCGTCTCATCATTCCAGGCGACGATGACGCTGTCCCCCGAGACCACCACGGAGGGAGTGAAAGATCTCCCGGCGTTGTTGGAGAGATTAATCGGGAAATTGAAGGTCTTTCCCCCGTTGGTAGAACGGGCCAGAAAGATCTCCTGGTTCCCCGGCGTCTCATCATTCCAGGCAACGACGACGCTGTTCCCAGAAACCGCCACAGAAGGGTCAAAAGAGGTCCCGGCGTTGTTGGAGAGATTAACCGGGAAATTGAAGGTCTTTCCCCCGTTGGTAGAACGGGCCAGAAAGATCTCCTGGTTCCCCGGCGTCTCATCATTCCAGGCAACGACGACGCTGTTTTCAGAGACCGCCACAGAAGGGGCAAAAGAATTCCTGGCGTTGTTGGAGAGGTTGACTGGCGAGCCGAAGGTGGCCCCCCCGTCAGCGGAATGGGCCAGAAAGATCTCAAAATTCCCCGGCGTCGCATCATCCCAGGCGACGACGATGCTGTCCCCAGAGATCGCCACCGAGGGATCGAAAGACTCCCCGGCGTTGTTGGAGAGGTTGACCGGAGAGCCGAACGTCTTCCCCCCGTCGGTGGAACGAGCCAGAAAGATCTCAAAATTCCCCGACGTGCCATCATGCCAGGCAACAAAGACGCTGTTCCCAGAAACCGCCACCGAGGGACTGCCAGAGAAGCCGGCGTTGTGTGAGAGGTTGACCTGGGTTCCGAAGAGGAGCGACCCCTGCGCGCAGGCCGATACCGTAAAGTCGGTGGCGCTGGCCACGTTCCCACGCAGATTGCCGACCTGAATCGGCCCAGAGAGGGTGCCGGCCGGGACGGTCACCATCAACCGGGTCGGGGTCGGCGTCCCCACCATCGTCGCCATCCGGTCGTCATCCGGGTTGCCTATCTCTCCCAGAAAGAGAATGGTGTTATTCCCCGCGATCGGATCAAAGTTCGTTCCATTGATCGTCACAGTCGCTCCGTTGCAACCGGAGGAGGGGGTGAAATCGGTGAGGGCCGGCGCGGCAAACGGCGGGGTGAAGAGAAAGATGTCGACCCGGTTCACCCCGGCGACGATCGTCACCCCCACGGTGGAGCCCTGATAGAGCGGCTCCCCGCTCCCATCGGAAGAGGCGAAGGCACGGGCGACGAAGACACGGTCCAACCCGGCCGGGACCTCCAGGGTGACGGTGACCGGGTCGGTGCTCTCGGTGAAATCAACCCCCCGAACCAACAGTTGGCTGACCGGCGTGGGAATCCCCGGCCCGCTCGCCTCCACCCGGATCGACTGAACGGCGGCGGGGGCCGGGGCGAAGCGGTCTCCCGGCAAACCGGCCTTCTCACGGGAGGCGCTCCCCGGCAATGGAAGGGAGAGGGTCACCTTCCCCATCTCGGCGGGGCTCCCGCCTCCGCCCCCCTCGCTGCTACAGGCCGCCAGGCCGGCCGTCAACAAGAGGATAAGGACAATCGCCAATCGATTCCGATTCCAACACGCCGACATCGACACCATTCGACCCTCCCTGAGTTAGGTGCGAATAAATTCGCACCTACAAAATCGCCAATTGCTTTTTCTAGGCTCACGCACGGTCCAAACAGGGGATGCCGGGTCTTCCAGCGCAACACCCAGTCTCTGGGCGCTCGATCTACCACACAACTTGAAATCGCCCCCCCGCAACCGCGGCTATTCGGCGCGGGCCAGAAAAATCTCCTGATTCCCCGGTGTGTCATCCGTCCAGGCAACGACGACGCTGTCCCCCGAAACCGCCACAGAGGGATTGGCAGAGAACCCGGCGTTGCTGGAGAGGTTAACCGGGGGGGTGAAGGTGGCTCCCCCGTCAGTAGAGCGGACCAGGAAAATCTCCCAATTCCCCTGCGTGGTATCCATCCACGCGACGACGACGCTGTCCCCCAAAACCGCCACAGAGACACCACCAGAGAGGCCGGCATTGTTGGAAAAGTTGACCGGGGGACTGAAGGTCGCCCCCCCATCGGTGGAACGGGCCAGAAAGATCTCAGAGTTCCCTGGTGTCTCATCCATCCAGGCGACGAAGACGCTGTCCCCCAAAACCGCCACAGAGGGATCGAGAGAGAAACCGGCATTGTTGGAGAGGTTAACCGGGGGGGTGAAGGTCTTTCCCCCGTCGGTGGAACGGGCCAAAAAGATCTCGAAATTCCCCGGGGTCTGATCATGCCAGGCGACGAAGACGCTGTCCCCCAAAACCGCCACAGAGGGAAAGGCAGAGAAAGAGAACCCAGCGTTGTTGGAGAGGTTGACCGGAGGGGTGAAGGTCTTGCCTGCATCGGTGGAACGGGACAGAAAGATCTCGGAATTCCCCGGCGTCTCATCATGCCAGGCGACGACGACGCTGTTCCCCGATGCCGCCACCGAGGGAGAGATAGAGAACCCGGCGTTGTTGGAGAGATTGACCGGGGAGGCAAACGTCTTTCCCCCGTCGGTAGAACGGGCCAGAAAAATCTCCCTATTCTCCGGCGTCTCATCATACCAGGCGACCACGACGGTATTCCCCGAGACCGCCACCGAGGGAGCGGCAGAGATCCCGGCATTGTTGGAAAGGTTGACCGGGGAGCCGAAGGTCTTTCCCCCGTCGGCGGAGCGGGCCAGAAAGATCTCATCATTCCCCGGCGTCTCATCCGCCCAGGCGACGAAGACGCTGTTCCCCGAGGCCGCCACCGAGGAACCGCCAGAGTTCCCGGCGTTGTGCGAGAGGTTGATCTGGTTTCCGAAGAGGAGCGACCCCTGGGCGCAGGTCGATACCGTAAAGGAACCGGCGCTGACCACGTTCCCACGCAGGTTGCCGACCTGAATCGGCCCGGAGAGGGCGCCAGGCGGGACGATCACCGTCAACCGGGTCGGGGTGGGCGTCCGCACAACCGTCGCCATCCGGTCATCGGCCGGGTCGTTTATCTCTCCCAGAAAGAGAACGGTGTTGTTCCCCGCGATCGGATCAAAATTGGTTCCATTGATCGTCACAGTCGTTCCGTTGCAACCGGAAGTCGGGGTGAAGTCGGCGAGGGTCGGCGAGGCAAACGGCGGGGTGAAGAGAAGAATGTCGACCCGGTTTGGCCCGGCGACGATTGTCACCCCCACGGTGGAGCCTTGATAAATCGGCTCCCCGCTCCCGTCGGAGGAGGCGAAAGCACGGGCGACAAAAGCCCGGTCCAACCCGGCCGGGACTTCCAGGGTGACGGTGACCGGGTCGGTACTCTCGGTGAAATCGACCCCTCGAACCAGGAGTCGGCTGACCGGGGTGGCAATCCCTGGCCCGCTCGCCTCCACCCGGATCGATTGAACCGTGTCGGGGGCCGGGGCAAAGAAGCCCGCCGGCAAACCGGCCTTCTCACGGGAGGCGCTCCCCGGCAAGGGAAGGGAGAGGGTCACCTTCCCCATCTCGGCAGGGCTCCCGCCGCCGCCCCCCTCGCTGCTACAGGCGGCCAGGCCGGCCGTCAACAAGATGATAAGGGCAATCGCCAATCGACCCCGCTTCCAGCACGCCACCACCGATGCCATTCGACCCTCCTGAGTGATGTGCGAATAAATTCGCACCTACAAAATCGCCAATTGCTTTTTTAGGTTCACGCACGGTCCAAACAGGGGATGCCGGGTCTTCCAGCGCAACACCCGGTCTCTGGGCGCTCGATCTCATTATTCACAAACTACTCTCTGTTCACAAGGAGATAAACCCCTAATACGGAGATAGAAGGCCGTCATTGCGAACGAAGTGAAGCGATCTCGCTGTGAGCTGAGATTGCCACGCACCACTTTAGGGGCTTTGAGACTGTGGGAGCAGGGGTGACTACCCCTCTTCCATCGCAGTCAGTTTTTCCATCAGATCTTTCTTTTCCTGGTCCGATAAAGAAGCTTCGGAAATTTTAAAAAGGACCTGATCTTCTTTCCCGATGTGTTGCCGTAGAAGTCCGATCAGCTTCAGCCCCGGATCGATGACCGCTTTTCGGATCCCTTCGTCAACCGGTTCCATGCTTCGGCAGAACGGGGGGAGGACCTTTTTCCAATGGGAGAAAACGGAGAGGATTCTTTCATGTTCATGGATCATCACGTCGATCGGTCCATGTTCTCGCCCGATATATCCGGCCAAAACAGGAAAGAGGGCCTCCTCTTCTTTGCGGAAGTGGGAACCGAGCTCTTTCTCAAGGGCGTTGGCGAGATCCTTCAGGAGGGTCTTTTCCATTTCGGTGCGTTCCAATGCCGTTTCCTTGTGAGGAGAGCGAAGATATCCGAGGGAACGCTCCATCAACTCCAGCTTGAGGAGGGTGGCTTGATGTTCTTGCTTGAGTAACTCGGTCGGTTCCCTGCTTTCTTCGACCATTTTGTTCCCATTTTCTTTTTGTTCCATCTCCACCTCCCCTGATTGGATTTGGTCAGTACCCGCGGGCGACATAAACGGCGGCCAAAACGACAAGGATCCCCACCACCAGATTCAATCGGGGCAACCACCGGACCGTACCCCGGAGGGAACGGGGGCCGGGGTTGGCGCGGCTGATCTCAACAGCCCGGGGACCGAGGACGAAATCGTGAAGAAGGGTGAGGGAGACCATGAGGATGACCATCGACAGCTTGGCCCAGAGCCACCCCTCCATGAACACCGGCAAGCCGAGATGATAGACCTGGAGAAGCCCGGTGACCAGGAGGATGCCTAGCGAGATCCAGCCTGCCTTGCGAAACCGTTGACCGATCCGGCTGATCAGCTCGGTACGCTGCTCGCTGGGAAGTCCGAGAAGGGAAGGGACCAAGACCATCGAGAAGAAGAGCATCCCTCCGATCCAAAACATCGCCGCAAGGATATGGATCCAAATTAAAATCATCCAAAACATTTTTCCCCTTTATCGTTATGGTTATGAAAGAACCGCCTCGGCCGACGGATGGCCGCTCCATTTCCCGGTCCGTTCGTCGTAGATCGCCTCCCATCCGGCGGGGTCCTTGAAGATCCGGATGCAAAGGATCTTCCGCGCTTCGGTCAGGTCGAACCAGTGCCGGGTATAAGCCGGGACGACGAGGAGATCGCCCGGTTCGACCCGAATGTCGAAAATCAGGGGGCCCTGCCGAATCGTGAAGCGGCCGCCGCCGTCGACGATGAACCGGACCTCGTCGTCCCGGTGGTGATGCTCCCGCCTGAATTTCTCAAGGAGCTCCTCCAGGTTTGGCGTTTCGGCGGAGAGGGCCACGACATCTTGAGTCACATATCCCTGCTTCGCCTTCAATTCGAGGATCTCCTCGGCGTAGAGGTCGAGGAGCGCGCGCTGTTCGTTGAAACAAAACGGGTAAAGAGTTTTCAGGCGACGGTCGATCCGATCGACCCCCCAACATCGATAAAGAATACCCCGGTCGTGCAGATAACGCGCGACCGGTTCTTCGCCGAAGATCTTATCTTCGCTCGTTCGAATGAAAACACTGGCCACCGCTTCTCCTCCTGTCCAATGGGCGCCTCATTTTTCAGAAATTGATCCCGACATATCCCCCGAAGGTGCTATAGTCGTTCTTCGTCCGGGACTGTCCGGAACCGAGGTTCAATCGATAGTCGATCCCGATGCTGACAAGATCGATCAAACGGTATTCGACGCCGGCCCCGAAGTGCGGCCCGAAGTCAAGATAGGTCGTGTCGTTGGAAGGAGGGGAGTTGACCAGGAAGGCAAGGCCGATCGGGATGATCCAGGGACGAAGCTTTCCCATCTCGAAACGATACTTCGGGGCGATCACCACGGCGAGGCCGGAGACAACGACTTTGGATTTCGACGGGCCAAGCACCCCCACTGCTGTATCCAAGGCGCTGGTCGTCTGAAGGACCTCCTTGTCCGAGAACTTCGCATACTCCACCATCACCTCCCCGAGGAGGGTGTTTCCGAACAACTGTGCCAAGGGGATATCCAGTCCGGCCCCGATGGCATAACCCCCCTTGTCATTATTCAGTCCTGCTCCGGTAACATTCGCTGTATCGGTAAAAACCTCTCCCCCCCGGTCGTCCCGAAGCGAAGCGGAGCCATAGCGGTAGAAGACCTGCCCCCCCATCTCCGCCAACGCCGACGTTCCCCATGAGACCAACCCCACCAGAATCACTGCGATCTGAAGGATCTTTCTCATCTCCGTCTCCTTTTATTGTGTTGGTTGACATTCGGTCCAACTTTTTCATTTGGTTGTCTTTGGGTCTGACAAAAAAATCCTTCTTTACCGAAGGGGCATGCGAGATATTCCTTCTCAAGGGGCCGCTCTTTTGTTAGAATGTCTCGAAACAGACGCCCTCACCTTAAAATAAAAACAGAAGGAAAACCTGATGAAAAAACCGATCCTCCTCCCTCGACTCCTTGGAGGGATTCTTTTTCCGTTCATCCTGGCCGGAAGCAATCCGGACGGGCTTGCCGATAGCCTAAAAAATGGAACGGCTAGCAGACCGATTCCCCTGATGGAAAATCATCCCCTCCCCGTCGCCGAAAAGGAGGAGAAGAACCGCGACATTTTGGTGGAGTTCTTCCTTTCTCCGGAACGGAAAGGCGACATCGATGCGATCAAAAAAGAATTCGAGACGGTTTCCATCACCAAGGTCCGCGCTCAAGTCTTCCGGAAGGGACATCCTCCTCAAAACGTCGGTTTCGGGAAAGAGATCCCGGCCGACGTGGCCCGACTGGCAATCCGTCTGGCGCTGACTTACAACGATGGGATTCAATTTCTTCTTCCAGAGAAACGCCTTGCCGCCCACTATGTTGGGATCGCCGTCTCAATCTTCGATGAATCCTTTCAAATCCCGGTCAGCCTGGAGGAGTTGAAGCGGCTCTCCGACCCAACGCTGACCACCGATCAGTTCCATGAACTCTACCGTCAATTGACTGACAAACCTCCCCGGATCAATCGATAAACTTTAAAAAACTTCAAAAAACAAGGAGGGGCTTTCGAGACCCCTCCTTGTTTTTATTGCTTATTGAAGAGGCCGCCTATCAGTCATTGGAACCGACGGAGACGGGCCGAACCTCTGTGTTTATCGGGTTGAGCGCTTGGATGCTTTTGTCGCCTTTCGGCAATACCCGAAGCAATCCCCATTGCCCGGCGTCGGCATAGGCCGGACGATGGTTCATGTAGACATAGTCTCCCGGCAACTGATGCGGTCCGCCAGCTCCGCCCCGGAGATCGATCCGGAGGTAGGAGTTCCCCCCGAATTCAAAGGCGCTGTGTTGATGCGCCCCTTTGAAGCTGTCGACCGGCCACTCATGCCCGTCCAAGGCGAAGACCCCGACCTGCTCCATAAACGCTCCCAAGACATGGATCAGGACTTTGTCTCCCGCATGGGCCTCGATGATGGGCGTGGCAACGCCACCCTTTTCCGACACGCATTGGAAGATCATCCCGACATTGCAGCCGACCTCCAAGGCATGGTCCATCGGCATGGCAGCCCGATAATTCACCCCGATCAGTCCCCCGATCTTCTGGGCATACGGCATGAAGGAGGTGTTCATCAGGTTGTCTTCTTCCTGGAACATCAGGGCGAAGTCCCGGTAGTTCTCCTTGTTCTCGTTCCCCGGAATGCCCCGGTCGACGATCACATCGGCTTGCCAGGCGTTCTTCGTGCTGATATCCGCTCCGGTGGCGGGATCACGGTACTTCGATCCCTTCGGACCAACAACGATGGCGCCGTACAATCCATTCCGGGGATTGTCGACGACATTCCCCCAGTCTTGGATCAGGGCGGCGTTCTCGCCATATTCCGGATGGGCGTAAAAGGTGTAGGTCTTGCTCTGCCCCGGAGCCACCGTTTGATCACCGGGGTTGTTTCCGACGTTGATCCCCATCGAGTCTTTCGGATCGAAGGCGAGCATGTCGGCATGGAAGCCGGCCCGCTCCTTGGCCATCCGGTTGGTCAGCTTGATCTTGATGCAATCGCCGACGTTCACCCGAAGGGTCAATGGATTGGGTTGTAGCATCCCCCCTTTCACTTTGGTCACTTCATCGTCGAGGACATAGGCTTTCCCGCTCTGGTTGCCGAGGGAGAGCTTTCGTCCGAGATCGACTTCGATCGCTTCAGGCACTTCCTTATTGAACTTCATGGCATGGTCAATCGCCGAGACACCAAACTCCTTCACGGGGGCATCCGCCGGGCAGAGTTCTTTCGCCGAAGCGGGGATTTCCTCCCGCGACGGCAGGAACCGAAGGTTCTTATCCGGTTTGTCCAAAACCCGGATCATTCCCCACGATCCCTCGGCGAAATGAGAGGCGCGGCCGGAGTAGTAGAGATAATCCCCCGCCATCTTCTGCGGGCCTCCGGCGGCGGGGATGACGAAGTTGAACCGCTCGCCAATGATGATGTGCATGGTGTTGCGAGCCTTGGAATCCGGATTGTAGCGCTCCAGCGGGAAGTAGTGCCCGCTGAGGTGCCAGGTGTGGGCCTCGTTGGCCGACCCCTGTTGGAGCCGGACAACGATCGGGTCTCCCAGGTAGGCTCTGAGAATGGGGGTTTCCGGATCGCCGTGGACCTTGCTGGAGAAGAGCTTCGATGGATCGGGGTTATTGGCGAGCCGCACCGAAAGCGGCTCCGCCCGCATTCCGTATCCTCCCCCGGTCGTCGCCTCCCCTCCGTTGAGGAAGGCCATCGCCGATTTGTTGAGCCGCGCCGGATATTTCGCCGACGGGGTACCGTCGACGGAAGGTCTCCCCGCCATCGGATTGTCAGCGGTGATCAGCTCGGATGTTCTCGGATTCGAGTCGACGACGAAGCTGACCAGCTCCCGGAAGCTCCCCTTGACGGCATGACCGACCGGGTCGGTGGTGTGGATGTCGGCGATATGGCCGCTCCGGATCTCCTTGCCGGTGGTCGGGTCGTGATAGGTCGACCCGGGGGGCTCGACCACCGTGGCCGAGAAGAACCCATGCCCCCAGCCGTCGAGACCGAAGACGTGATCGTGCCAGAAGACAATCCCCAGATCAACATCGGGATACCAGCGATAACGGACGAATTCGACGCTGGCGATCCCCCCTTTCTTATGGTTCTTTTTCAACGGCCGGGTCAGGACAACGGTGTTCCCCTTGATCTCCTTGACCTTGACCGCCTCGAACTCGTCCACCCCGTCGAGGTCCAGGCCGAAGGTGACACCCGTCTGGAAGATCGGGGCGTCGAACTTCGTCCCGTGGATATCGATATGCCGGACGTTCGATTCGATTTCAACCGAGGTGTCCCCCGCCTTCGCCGCCTTCGCCAGACGGGTGTTCTGCGGGACGGGCAAGCCGTCATGCTCATGCCCCTTTTCCTTATCGGTCGCTTTCATGATGGTGAAGGGACGGACCGACTGCTCCCAGTTGAAGCCGACAATCACCCCGTCGGAGGCGGTGATATCGAACTGGAAGAAGTGGGGGTGGATGTTGGTCTTGTTCGACCAGACCGTCCGCCCGCTGTCACTCATCTTGCTCTTGTAGATGACGTCGACGCAGTCGTAGACGTTGGCCCGGATCACCAACGGGTTTTTCAGATCGTCGTTGGCCCGGATCGCGGCCTCCTGATCTTCAAGAACATAGAGAAGGCCGTCCGGATCGACAATTGCCGGTGTCTTGGCGGTTGCCTTCTTCAGGGTAATCGGAAGCTCGATCCCGTTGACGGTGTATGCCTTTCGCGGCGACCGGTCGGGGCAGAGGCTCCACGGCCCCTGCTCGCCGGGGGTCGCCGGCTCGGTGTCGCCGGCGATCCGGCGAATCGGCTCTAAGAACGGCGCCCCGTTGTGTTCCGGGGTGAAGTTAACCCGCTTGCCAAGGTGAGGCCGGTTCCAGGGGATCGAGAGCTTCCCCGTTTTCGGATCAAACCGGAACGGAAGCCGCTTCCCGGGATTTGCCGACTTGTAATTGACCCAGACCTGCTTCGTCTCCGGCTCGTGCAGCGCGGTATTTCCATCCCACTTCCAGTCGAAGACCGAGCCGTCGTGGGAGACCGCTTGTTTGTGCTCGTCTTCCGTTCCACCGGGGAGCCCCTGCGGCGGAAGCATCATCTGCACCCACTCCTTGATGTTGACCTCGGGCGGGTTCGCCTTCCAGTTGCTCGCGCCGGAGGTGATCTTGTACGCCGTCCCGCCGAACCAGTCAACCGTGGTTCCGACCAGCTTGGCGGAATCGACCGACAGCTTCTGCATCCCCTTCCGATCGGGGAGCTCGGCCAGCGGTGGCATCACATCATCTTTGGAGTCGGCGGTCTGCAGCGTGTTATAGACCCGCCAGAAGGCCCACATCCCGGTAACATAATGTTGCGGGATATGGCAGTGGTAGACATGGTCTCCGGCCCCGTACTGGCAGCCGCCGGAACCGCATTCGATCTCCTGATTGTAAGACTCCGCGGCGCCGATCGATTGGACGTCGACCCGCTCCGAAGAGGTCCGGATCGGGGGGAACTTCACCGGACCGGTCCCGTTTCGGGTGGCGGCGAAGTCGAACTCCGCCTTGGTGACGGCGTTCGGCGAGAGGGGCCACCGGGCCCCCGCCCCGCTGTGGAGGTGGTGGGAGTGGATCGTCTCCGATCCCCCCATCATCCGGAACTTGACCGGATCGCCGACGTAAGAGCGGGGAATCATCGTGGCCGGATCACCGAAGGTGTAGGAGCCGTAGGCCATCGACTCGTCGTGAATTCCGTGGCGCTCCACCTGAAGGGCCAGGCGGGTGCCATGCGGCTCGCTTCGGAGGTTTAGACCTCGGCCGCCGGGACGGTAAGCATCGGTCACCGGATCGCGCTGTCCAAGCATTTCTCCTTTCTTGTCTAAAATCCGAAAGACCTCATCGCCGATCTCATGATACCAAACAGCGAACTCCCTGAAGTCGGGGCCGTCTGTGGAATCGATCATCGCCATCCAGCCGCTCTTCAACTCCTTGCCCGTCCAGGGGTTGAGATACCGAGAGCCGCGCGGCTCCACCACCAGAGAGCCGAACATCCCAAGGTTCCAATGTTCCCGTATCGCATGACTGTGGAATTGATGTGCCTTGTCCTGCTCGTCAGCCGGGATGTACCACTCGAATTCTTGAAACTTTCCGGGGGCGACGAGCGCGTCCTTGTTGGTCATCGTCGCCGCTTGGCCGCTCGTTTTCACGATGAGGTTCGAACCGTGGAGATGGAAGCTGACCGGCTCCTCGCTCTCCAGCTTATTCCGCAGCGTAATCCGGACACAATCCCCCGCGTTGGCCCGAATGGTCAACGGGGCGATCATGTCTCCCTGTTGTCCCGTGGAGACCGCCGCAGCCGGGTAGGGATCGTTGCTCTCACGGGCCGCCTTGTTCTTCGCCTCCTCCGCCCGGACCTGATCGAGTTCTTCCGTCAGGACGTAAAGGTATCCCGGAAAATAGTCGAGAAAGCGGCTCAAGGTGATCTCCACGTTGACAGCCGAGATGTCGAACGTCTTCACCGGGGCCGCGTCCGGGCAGCGTCCCCCCTGTTTCACCGACTCCTCATTACTGATCTGGAGAGGGATTCCTTGCATTGTCGCATGCGCTTGGCTGCCTGCGGTAAACCCTCCGAGTTTCCCTCCCGCCCGATCGATTTCTTGATCAAGCCGGTTCATCATCCGATTCATCATTTCCGTCCCGGCCTTTTGAGAGATGGTTCCGGCCGGCACCGGGCTCGGTGCTCCTCGCTCCGGCATCCCCATTTGTTGCACCATTTCCTGCATGTCGTGGTGCGTTGCCTCCTCGGCAAGGACGCGCCCCTGCATTAAAAGAATCAATAAGAAAGCAAATCCTATCTTCTTCCAAAGACATTTTCCTTCGGTATGCATGTCCCCTCCCATTTTTCTCGTTTTATTCATAACGGTACTGCGTGGTATGTGAAAAATCAGGCTCCGAAACCGGATGGTTTATCCCTTCCAGACGAATCGGCGTTGGCGGATGCTTTTTTTGAAATGATTGCGGTTTCATGTCTACGGGAAGGGAATTACAGCAAAAGGGATGCCCAACCAGGATCAAGATAAAGATATACTTGGAAATCAACGATTTGGGATGATTTCCATCACCGGATGAAAGAAGCAGTGGGCCATCCTTCTCTGTCTACTTTTGTTTAGTCAGACAGTCACTTGGTCAGGTTTAAATGGACACCCCATCTCCATCTGGGCGACGCCGGCGATCGGGCACCACTCGGAAAGGCAGCGCCAATACCCCTTTAAACGCGGCTTTTATCAAGCTATAATGGCTCATTGAAGTTAAGGCACAATCCCCCGAAAAGATGCCTGGAAGATCAATTTAAGCCAAGAGGTTGTGAGTAGATCCTTGGACCGGGCTGGGCGGCTGAGGGCAAGCAGCGCCCACCCCCAAAAGCAGGCGTTTTGGGGACCCCGGCAACAACCCGCCCACGCGGCCTAGCCAGCGGCTACGTTGAGGAGGAGCAACGCAGCGATGCGCCGCGCATTGGGCGCTCAGCAACGGGAGAGGATTTATTCGCAGCCTCCAAAGATAAAATCCCGCAGGGAGGGGCCACTGATGAAGATCATTGCCTTCGGAGACAGCCTCACGGTCGGATATCTCTCTCCGTTTGAAGCGGCTCCTTACGCTGAATTTCTCCGACTTTTACTTGATCCGGAAACAAAAATTGATGTTGCCGGCGTCAGTGGGGAAACGACCGCCGACATGCTTCTGCGATTCGATCGGCAGGTGATTCAAAATGCACCGGACGATGTTATTATCCTGGGGGGAACGAACGATCTCGGCTGGGGGGTCTCGATCGATCAGATCGTGGCGAACCTGACCCGGATGTACCAAATGGCGCAACAGGCCGACATCGTTCCGGTCGCCTGCGCCATCCCGTCCCTCCTCGGCGCGGATGACTTCATCCCTCCCCGCATGGAGCTAAACCGTCGCATTCAAGAAACGGCAAACGGGATGGAACTTCCTTTCGCCGATCTCTTGACCCCAACGGCCGATGCCTCCGGGCGCTTGATGGCGGAATATTCCCAGGATGGTCTCCACCTCACCCCGGCGGGATATCGAAAAATGGCTGAGATTTTTTATGAATCGGTTTTCAGAAAGGGAAGATGACTTGGAAAGATCGAGATTAGATTCTGTGTTGAAAAGATCTACGCAAAAAACGTAGATCTTTTCAATACCAGCGAACGAAGAGAGCGTTGAGGGGGAGGCTCCATCCGGCTTCGCCGAATGGAGGGGGCGACGCAAGCCCCCGCTTTCCGGCGAAGCCGGATTAGACTACTGGAATGGATTTCGGAGGACGATCGTTTCTCCCCGCTTGGAACTGGTGGAGATGAGGTCAACGCGGCAGCCGACCTTCTCGGAGATCGCTTCCAGATAGATCTTGGCATTCTTCGGAAGCCGATCATACGAAGTGATTCCATTCGTCGGCTCGCTCCACCCGGAAAACCGTTCGAAGAGGGGAGTACATTTTTCCTGAATTCGGAGTGAGGCCGGCATCTCCCGATAGATCTTGCCCTCATATTCGTAGCCAACGCAGATGTCGATTTCCGGAAAGCCATCCAAGACATCGAGCTTGGTCATCGCCAAAGAGGTCAAGCCGTTCACTCGAACGGCATATCGGACCAGAACCGCATCAAACCAGCCGCATCGACGGGGACGCCCGGTCGTTGCGCCAAACTCCCTCCCCTTCGCCCGAAGCGCCTCTCCCATCGTGTTATTTAATTCGGAAGGGAACGGCCCGCTCCCAACCCGCGTCGTGTAGGCCTTCACCACCCCCAAAACCTGATCGATCCGGGTCGGACCAACCCCCGTTCCGGTGCAGGCGCCACCGGCCCCGGCATTGGACGAGGTAACATAAGGATAGGTTCCCAAATCGACATCGAGGTGGGTCCCCTGCGCCCCTTCAAAAAGGAGACGCCGGCCCTGACCAATCGCCTCATCAAGCAACAGGGCCGTATCTGCGATATACGGTTTGATCTGGTCAGCATACCCCATGTACTCTTGGTAGACCTTCTCCAGCTCAAACCCTTTCGCCTTGTAAAGCTGCTCCAGGAAATAGTTCATCTCCACCAGGTTCACCGCCAGTTTTTCACGGAAAAGGTCGGGATCGAGGAGGTCGACCACCCGAATCCCGACACGCGCCATCTTGTCGGAATAGGCGGGACCAATTCCCCGGCCGGTGGTCCCAATTTTTCTCGCCCCTTTCGCCTTTTCACTCTCCTTGTCGATCGCCTTGTGATACGGCATGATCAGATGGGCCGATTCGCTGATGAAGAGGCGGCCGGAGACGGAGATCCGACGCGAGGCAAGAGTTTCTATCTCCTCCAAAAGGGCCCCCGGGTCGACCACCACGCCGTTCCCAATGACGCCGATCTTTCCGGGATGGAGGAGTCCGGTTGGAATCAGGTGAAGCACAATCACGTCGTCGCCAACGACGACCGTATGGCCGGCGTTGTGTCCTCCCTGATAACGGACCACATATTCGGCCGATTCCGATAGGAGATCGACGATCTTCCCTTTTCCCTCGTCCCCCCACTGCGCTCCGACGACAACCAGGTTCATGCGAATCTCAATGCCTCAACAGAGGTCCTTCTTAGATCGGATGATCTCGGAAAGGACCGAGGTTAAACCCATAAAAAAAGGCCGTGACGGCCATGGCGAGCGACCTCATCATAGGGATTATCGGTTTCAATGTCAAGACAACGATTCGCGATGTTGACAACGCCCCGATCGGGTGATATCATCCTCCCCGCCATTTCCTTTCGGATCAAAATTTAAACGGGGCTGTAGCTCAGCTGGGAGAGCACAAGGCTGGCAGTCTTGGGGTCAGGGGTTCGATCCCCCTCAGCTCCACCAAAAACAGAAGTAACTACAGGGGGTTGAGAGATCAACCCCTTTTTTATTCCAGTGGGGTTTTGTCGGTGTAGGCATGGTGTAGGCAGTAGACAAAAGAAAAGGCACCCCTGAAAAAGCGGGTGCCCCTCTGTGCAGACTTCTCCCCTCCGGCCATCTTCGGGGCCTTCCGGATCTCGACCCCCGTAGAATCGGCTTGTGGGACCTCCGGGGGTGCGAATTAAGCGAAGAAAGGGTAGCCGTGACGACCGGAAAGACGGTCCGCCTTACGATCCCCTGGGGGTCCCGGGTCAAGACGATCCGGTATCTCCGGGCTTATGGGGTGATTGTCTCAGATAACGGAAGATGGGCCACAGCCAGGACCGAAGAGGGGGAGCGCATCCTCCTGGATATGATCGAAGAGGGATGGGGCGTCGATGCCGGGACACCGGCCGCGAAATAAGTGGGGGGTCAGCCGAACAGTTCTTTGAGGAATTCTTCTTTTGGCTTTTTCAGGTGGACAGCAACATCCGATAAGATGCCGTTCAGGGTTCCGACTCGGAGGGGACCATGCGCCGGGATGGTTACATGGTGTTCTCCTCCTTGCGTGGTTGTCAATCGGAGGTGACTTCCGGTTTGACGGGTGACGGAGTAACCATAACGCGACAGCCTCCTTGAAAGGTCCGCCGCGTCAAGATCGCGGGGCAGCTTCATACCGCCATGACTTCATCCTTGACCCAGTGCAGACGAACGACCGCCGGAGCGCCTGAACGATCCGCATAATGACAGCCGACCGCGTCAACGATCCTTTCTTTCAGGGTGTCCCAGTCCGAAGCCTCGGTGAAGATGCTCTCCCCCAGGGATCGGGCCGTGTATCCCCCCTCCGGGGCATCCTCGACAAGAAAAACAAGCTCGCTCATTCTCTCCCCTTCCATAGCACTCAATGGTACTCTATCGTTCTCCATCATACCTCAGTCGTGTGCTTCGGTCAACCGTCCGGCAGGGTCATTTGGGGATCTCCTTGACGATCTCCTCCGCGTCCATCTGGGAGAGCTCGGTCAGCGCCTCATGGATGACGGTCTCTATTTTCGCTTGCGCCTCCGCTGGCGTCTTGCAATGGACGATGATCGGTGCCAGCCGCGTCGGGATCGCCAGAAGGCGAGACCTACAGCGGGAGATCGTCTCCCCCCAGATCCGCTCGGCTGTCTCGGCGTGCAGGTATCCGCCTTGCTTGATCTGAAGCTCCAATTCCCGGAGAGATGCAAGCGCCGCCTCTTTCCGCGCGCGCGCCTCATAAAAAGATTCCTTCCCGCCGATCGGGGAATCCCGATCAAGCGCCTTGTCGGCCTCAACGGGGTCGATCTTCCCGGCTTTATCCGGCCGGATCGCGCCAAGCTTGACCAGCCGCGAGACGTGCTGGCGAGAAATGCCCCGGTATCGGGCGTATTCGGCCTGGGTCATCGATTTTTTCCCGGTCAACTTTTTCCTTGTCAACTGTCACCTGCTTTTTGGGGGGTGTGCCTAGGTTTTTTATGCGGCCCTTATTCACCCGTATAAAAACCCCCAGGGAGGACCCATAAAAATCCCCTCCCCCGCCGCGTGTGTCGGGCACGAAGCGAGAGAGGGGTCGCCGTTTTCGTCGAACGACTTGCGCCCCTGTGATACGCCCGGAGCAGGGCTCTGAGGCAGGGACGCCGCGCCTCCCCAGCATGGCGTAAGGCTTACGTCGTCAGAGCGTCCTTCATTGCGGCGAAGCTCTCGGCGTGCCGAAGCGCGACATCCACGTCCTGAAGGACACGGACCCGGACCGTTCCCGATGTTCCGCCGGTGTAGGGATCAACCAGGAGATCCAAGATTCCCCACTCTCCGATAACCAGATCGGCCCAATTGCCGAAGAGGATGGCCGAGCAGACCCCGGAAGAGGTTCCCTTGGTCAAATTGCTCGGAACGTTATTCGAAGTCGCCGCCGGGTGGCTGTTAAGGGTGCTGATTCCCGCCTCCCGTTCTGGCATATCCGGCCAAATATAAATCCCGGTGTTTGCCGACTTTTCGGTTTTTTTGAGCTTTGCTCGCACCTTGGCGTTGGTGAGATATCCAAGACGCCCGGTAGCCGCGTTGTCAACGAACACTTCGCCCTCGAGATCGACCATGTGCGCCCAAGTGGGGGCAAGGCCGTTGGTCCCGCCGGCCACGTCCCCGATCCCGGTTGTATTCAGGATTCCGAGCGGCTCCCCGGCCGATCCAAGACCGTTGACCGCGACCCGATCGATCTCGGTCGCCAAAAGCGCGGCCAGGTCGGACCGAACGAGCCCCTCCACGTCTACAGAAGACTGAATGAGAAGTTTTCGGGAGATATCGGTGAAGGCCCCGACGGTTTTGGGCGTCATGCCGACCTGCCCAAAAGCCTGCTGGCTCTCCGCCGGGGCGACGTTCTCGCCGACCCAGTAGGCCGTTGCCCCGCCGCTCTGCCGAGGAATTGCCACATCTCCGACCAAGCCGGTGAGGACACGCGCGCCCAGGCGCTTGACCATCGAAGCGTTTCTCAGCATCTCAATAAACGATCCGCTCAGAAGTTGTGTTTCCACCAGGGCACCGCCGGCCGAGAAGGTTCCCTTCGTCAGGTCGCGCTGACCGTGGGAAAGAACATCGAACGGAATGAACATCCCCTGGGGGGATCGTCTCAGCTTTTGGGCAACCGCCTCGGAGCATTCTCGCTCAAACCCCGCCTTGCTCCAATCCTTCGTCTGAAGGGCGCTGATCGCGCGAACGAACGAAAACTGCCGCATATCATTCTCACTCATCCCGATATTGAGATCGAGATCGAGGGGCTTCGCTTTGTACTTGTGTTTCAAAACCCAATTTTTAAAATCGTCGATCGACCAGTCTCCCTCGATGGCTCGCTTCGCCTCGGCCTGACACTTGTGAAACTCTCCGACCGCCTGAATTTCCAGGATGCGTGTCTTTTCCTCGGCTCCTGCGCCGGACGATGTCTTTTCCATTTTTTTCTCTCCTTCAGTTTTAAAATTTTTTGATCGCCCGACGCCGACCGAAACGTCCGCCGGCACAGGCTGAAATGATATCTCGAGGGGTTCCCAGTCGACCGCTCGATAAACGGGTAACTCGCCCTTCTTTTCTTCTTCCAAGACCATCTTAAAAACACGATATCCCACAGAAACGTTTCTTCGGATATCGTCTATTACGTCCTGAAAAATTTCCTCCGCTCGGTTCGACTTTCCAAACCGAATTCGAGCTCGACCTTTCTTGTCCGGACCGATCTCCGCCGATTCGACAACGGCGATTTGATCCCCGCCGTGAGTGTCGAGGATAGGTCCACCGCTTTTCAGCCGGCCAAGTCGAACCGATCCCGGAGAATGATCCAGGATTTCAACCCCGAACCAGCGTTCAACCTCTTTCGTCTCACTGGAAAATGAGAGCGTGACCGTTCGGGCTTCCTTGTCGATCGCTTTTCGGTCCAGGTCGAACGCGCGATAAAGTGGTCCATCGATTTTTGGTTCCATAGTCTTCCCTCATGATGATTTTATGATTGCGGCTTGCCGAAGGCCAAAAAAAAGCGCCTCCGGTAAGACAGGACAATCCCGAAAAGGAATGTCATGCTTTCCCGGAGGCGCTTCCGCGACTCCTTGACCCCCCGCGTCTCCGTTCCCGGACGGCAGAGAGTGGAATGAAAATATGTGCCCCCGATGTCCCCATCGAAGGTTGAAAGAGCGCTTTCCTTGCGCTTGTGAAACGAATTATACTTAGAAAGTCTTCCGGGGTCAAGGGGGTTATTTCTCATCCGGTTCTTTTTTTCCGGTCAGAGTGGTTTTTAATCGCTTCAACTCCAGCAACATCGTCTCTCGGATGACCTCGAAGTCCTCCCGACCGATCGGCGTGAAGATCCGCCACATTGGAATCAGCTTTCCATCCGGGCCGACCAACATTGACGCCGCCGACTGCCGATGCTCACAGTAAATCAGAATCCACATGCTGTTTCTTTCGGCCCGGGTCGAAAGGCACTCCTCACACGGCCCGTCCAGGCGGGGTAAAAACATCGGGTCCCACTCTTTTTTTGTCATTTTTCCCTCTCCTTTTTTAAAAACTCCGCCGCCCCGTTGTATAAAGTCTCTCCTCTCGATAACTCCATGTCTCTTTTCCTCCCTCTGCCCGAATTGCCTCCGTCTCCGCTCCGCCTTCCCGCGCCGGTACTCTTCCGGGGGGAGGACGCGAGGTGGAGAAAGATGGTTTCCTAATGGTTTTCAGTGAGTAACTTTTCATCCATGCCATGTAACGTAACTTTCAGGTAACTTTTTCTTGTAAACTGTTGATTTTCCTACTCTTACCAGGTAACTTTCTCAGGTAACATCCTGAAAGTTACCTCCTCCCCCTCTATGGGGAGGTAACAGGTAACTTTCATTTCGGAGTCGGTTCCAAGCGAGTCCCGATTCTTCGGATCAACCCCTGCTCAACGGCCTTCTTTGCGAGCCTTGAGACATGTGCCGGGCTGATCCTCAGTTCGAGGGCAATAAAAGATTGCCGCTCCACACCCTCATTGACCAGCCGAACCAGTTCGTCAAGCTTGCTCGTGTCCATCTCCTCCGTCGTGAAGTCTGCCCCCCTCAGCGAAGCAACGAATTTCATCGGGGAAGGTTTCCGGCCTCGGGTCTTCGTAAATTCGATCGTGAATCGGCATTCATCCGGTTCGGCGCCCTTCACCTCCGAAAGTTGAATGATCGTGTCCATGACATCTTCTTTCCGGCTGGCTCCCCTTGACCCCCGCGTCTCATCCTTCCCTGCATGGTCGAGGACGATTACAGAAAGGCCATTATGTCGCTTCCGGATAAACCATCCGTTAATGCCGTCCCATTCATCATTGTCGTTTTGCTTTATCCCACGAATTAAAGCGGAGAGGTTATCGAGAATCAGGACGTCGGGCCTAAATCCGCCCCGGGATAAGTCCGCAATCACTTTATCGAGCGCGTCTTGCCCTTCCAGATCGGCGATATTCAAACACCGCTGAATTCCGTTGACGATCATCCACTCGGCCGAGAGGAGGAGGAAATTTTTCCCAGGGATTTCGAGTTGGTTGATCCGCTCTCGCATATCGGAAAGGGGCATTTCTCCGTCGATATAGAGCACGTTCGCTTTCCGCTTTATCGCCCATCCCAGGAAGGTCCCTTCTCCAATCGCACATGCTCTTGCTATCCCGAGCGCGAGCCACGTCTTACCCTTACCCCGTTGGGCATTCACCATCATAAGCGATTGCGTGGGGAGAACTCGCTCAATAATATCTTCCCGTTTCGGTATATTGATAGTTTTCAACATCTCTGGCGTGAGTAGGCATTGAGAAAGATGAGGAATGGTCCTTGATTCCTCAGAGATCCCCTGCAGTTCCCCGGAGAGATCCCGGATCAGATCCCCCGCCGGGGTCCCGTTGCGGTTTTCGTCAAGACGCGATAAAAGGATGGTCTCGATCCGTCGTTTCACCTCCAACTCGCGGAGCGTCTTCACGTATAAGCGGATGTTTCGCCAAGTTGTTGTTGAATTTAAAATCTCACCGAGGTATGAGACCCCGCCGGCCTGATCGAGCAGCCCTTTCTCGCGGAGGTGAGAGCAAATGAGAAGATAGTCACCGTTTCTCAGTTCCTTGATCGCCTCAATCAGAATCCGATGAGATTGCCGATAAAATAGCGAGTTATCGATCGTTGGGAGAATGTCGAGGACCTGACTCTCCTCCATCAGAAAGATCGAACCAAGACACGCCTGCTCGATCTCGATTGAATGAGGAGGAGGCTGCTCGATGGGGTCTTTACCGCGCCGCGCCATCGGTCACCTATCCCTTTCCAGGATCTGAGGTTGAGGTCCGCCTCTGCGATTCAACCCAGTCCCGGAGATCATCCAAGCTATACCGCACCAGTCTGCCGATTTTAATAAACCTTGGGCCGTATCCTCTTACGCGCCATTGTTGAAGAGATCGAACAGAAACATTGAGGAAATTCCCTGCGCCGTTTTCGTTCACGAGATTCATAGCTACCTCCGCGAAAATTAAGAAAGCTTGAGCATCACGGAGCAACTTTACATCGAAACGAGTCAGCAAAAAGAAAACGTGCCGATTATGATATTTTAATTATCGAATCGGCACCGCAGGGGGAGGGAGATTAAGAATTTTTGCAGACGAAATTGGGAGTGATTTTTTTGGAGAGAAGGGCGGAGACGATAGCGGCCGTCTCCTGATTATAGCTTGGAACGCCGAAACCGGTCTGGGATCGCCGAATCCCTTCCCGCTTTCCGAGCTCGATCAGCGAGAAATGAATTCGCTGCACGGCATAGATAGTAAGCCCGCTTGGCCCCTTCGCTTTTCTAGGCCGCCCCGCCTGAATATTTTGATACGGGGAGAAACTCCCTGCATTGGTGAGCCAGAAAACATAGAGATTGAGCATCTTCGCCAACGGCCACGGGAGCGGGAGGGTAGGATCATCCGGCTTTACTGATTCTGCGATAGCGGACATGAATACGAGAAAGTGAGCCTCACCGCCGCCGCCATAGGATTCTAATAGGGGGATTGCCCTCCGGAAGAGCGCCGCCAATTTCCTATCTCGCTTCCGCCGCTCCGCCAGAGTAGCCCCGCCGACCCGCAGCTTAAAATCTGAGATAATCCCCGGAGCGTTTTTGATGATGGAATTGACGCCCTCTCTTGGGAGCCCTCGATCGATCAGGGATTCAACCGCCTTCTTCACCTCAATAGATGTGCGGATGCGCTTTTCCGCCGCAAGCTCTTCAGATAGGACTTCCGGCGGGAGCCCCGCTCGCCGCCACTCCTCGGCGGACGACACTTTCTTGGGTCGGCTCATTGCTTCGCCCTCCACAGCGCATCGACCATTTTTTCAGCCGGATCTTCCTTTACCTCTGCCGCCGCCAGCAGCCGCCGGCCATGATCTTCCAGAGCCGTCTTGACCTTGTTCTCCGATAAGCGGGAGTAGATCGCCGTCACCCTCGGGGTACTGTGATTGAGGATCTTCCCGATGAGGTTCAAAGATTCGCCCGATGTTGCCAACCATGACCCCAGGGTCCGCCGCAAGTCGTGAATGTGAACGTCGGGGAGCCCCGCCTCTTTCTTCACCGCGTCCCAATGGCGCCGTATCCCTTGCAGAGGTCGGCCCGGAAAGCGGCCGGGGAAGGCATGGGGGTTGTTCTCGAATCGAGGGAGCGCCCGAAGGATTCGGATAGCGGGCTCGGAGAGGGGGATATAGTGCGACCGCCCCGCCTTCGTCTTCGGGAGTCTTAATTCCGCTCGGTCAAAATCGACTTGCTCCCACTTCGCAGAAAACAACTCATTCTTTCTACATCCCGTCAAAAGATATAACCAGAGCGCCGCCTTGACGAACGGATTCGGATCTTTGTTGATCGCCGCCGCAAGTTTCGGAAGCTCCGATTCCGTCACCCATCGCTCGCGCGATTGCTCCTTGAATTTCTGAATCCCTCGCGCCGGATTCTGGTGATCCTCCGGGGTGTATCCCCACTCGACCGCCAGGGAGAATATCCGGCCAATCAGCGCCAGCAATCGATTTGCCCCGTAAGGATGATCCTTCCCGATCCTGGAATGAAGCGCCGACACGTCCGCCTTGCTGATCGCCGTCACCTTCCGGTTCTCCCATGCGGGGAGAAGATGCCGGTTGATGGCGTACTCAAAATTCTTCGCCGATGGTTGGTTGTGAATCCGCGCATAGTCCAGGTACGCCGCCGCCAGGTCTTTGAATGCCGCCTCTTTCCGCTTCTCGGATCTTTCCTCGGCCGGATCTTCTCCCGATGCAATCCGCCCGATCAGCTTCTCCGCTCTCTTTCTCGCTTCATCGACGGTCAAAGGACCATAGGGGCCGATCACCATCCTTTTATTTCTTCCGTTGATTCGTTTTTCGAGGATGAACGTCTTCGCCCCCTTTGTCAGTCGGACCCCGAAACCTGGGAGCGATTTGTCCCGAAGGAAGATTTGACCGCTCTCAGGACACGCCGTTTGATCTATGATTCTCTTTGTCAGATTCATCGTGATACCTTCTTGGGATAGCCTTGTGTCCGCCCCGTGTAGGCATGGTGTAGGCAGTAGAGGGAGAAATAGAGGGTACTTTGTCGTAATCCACAAGAATTAAGGTATCGTGAAACAGTTGATAATGCAAGAGAAAAGCAATAGGAAGGAATTAATGTAGGCGAGAGCAACATTCTGGCAGTCTTGGGGTCAGGGGTTCGATCCCCCTCAGCTCCACCAAAATCATCAAGGAGTTAGCGCACACCGGCTAACTCCTTTTTTTTATAGAGAAGTGCCCTCGGGCTTTACCGAGGCGAGGCGTGTCTGATGATCCAAAGGCTCAGTCAACGATCGACATCTGATAGACAGTGTTGAGGCTGCAAGTGAGAGGAAAAACTATGACATTTTATCCATGCTTTTTAATTTTTCGGCGAGGTCTCCTTTTTCTCTCTCCGTCAAGGAGGCCTCGGAGATTTTAAAGAGAATTTCGTCTTCCTTTCCGATATGTTGTCGGAGGAGGCCGATGACCTTGAGTCCAGGATCAATGACCGCTTTTCGAAGACCTTCGTCAATCGGCTCGATGCTCCTGCAAAAAGGAGGAAGAGTCTTTTTCCAATGGAAGAAGGTGGTGAGGATTTTTTCATGTTCATGGAGCATCGCTTCGATCGCTCCATGTTCCTTCCCAATATATTCGGCAAGGACCGGAAAGAGAGCCCCTTCCTCCTTTCGGAAGTGAAGGGCAATCTCTTTTTCAATTGCAACAGCCAGATCTTTTAGGAGGAGCTTCTCTACCTCAACCCGGTCGAGAGCGGTTTCTACGGATGGTTTGGAGAGATAGTGGAGCGAACGTTCCATGAGGTCGAGTTTGAGAAGGGTGGTCTGGTGTTCCTCTTTTAACAGTTCCGTCGGACCCCTTTTTTCATCAACCGTCTTATCTTTCTTACTCTGCTCCATCTTCAAACCCCATTTCAATCAGATTTGGGAAATGACCCCCTCTTCTCGAGTCGGATGACGATCGTCCAAAAAACAAGGAGGGGTTTTTTAGGCCCCTCCTTGTTTTTTTAGGACTCCCGTCCATCTCCTCCGACCTTACCGGTCGTTCGAGCCGACGGAGACGGTCCGGATATCTGAATCGACCGGGTTCAGGGCCAAGATTTTCTTGTCCCCCTTTGGCAGCACCCGCACGAGACCCCATTGGCCGGCGTCAGTATAGGCCGGACGATGGTTCATGTAGACATAGTCTCCCGGAAGCTGATGAGGTCCACCGGCCCCTCCCCGTAGATCAACACGGAGATAGGAGCTGCCGCCGAACTCGAAGGAGCTGTGGAGATGCGCTCCTCGGAATTTGTCGACCGCCCACTCATGTCCGTCCAAGGCAAAGACCGCGACCTGCTCGTTGAAGGCCCCGAAGACATGCATCAGGACCGAATCTCCCGCGTGTGCCTCGATGATCGGGGTATTAATACCCCCCTTCTCCGAGACACACTGAAAGATTGTTCCGACAGAGCAGCCGTTTTCCAGCGCAAAGTCCATCGGCATGGAGGCCCGGTAGTTCACCCCGGTCAACCCGCCGATCTTCTGGGCATACGGCATGAAGCTGGTCCCCATCAGGTTGTCTTCATCCTGGAACATCAGGGCGAAGTCCCGATAGTTCTTCTTGTTTTCGTTCCCCGGAACAGTCCGGTCAACGATCACATCGGCTTGCCAGGCGTTCTTCAGCGAAATATCCTCGCCCGTGGCAGGGTCACGATACTTCGACCCCTTGGGACCGATGATGATGGCGCCATAGAGACCGTTTCTGGGATTGTCGACGACGTTCCCCCAGTCTTGGATCAGGGCACCATTCTCGCCATACTCCGGATGGGCATAGAAGGTGTAGCTCTTGCTCTGCCCGGGAGCCACCGTCTGATCGCCGGGGTTGTTTCCGACGTTGACCCCGTAGGAGTCTTTCGGATCGAATGCCAGCATATCGGCATGGAGCCCGGCCCGCTCCTTGGCCATCCGGTTGGTCAGCTTGATCTTGATGCAATCGCCGACATTCACCCGGAGGGTCAACGGATTGGGTTGCAGCATCCCTCCCTTGACCTTGGTGACCTCGTCATCGAGAACGTAGACCTTACCATTCCCGTTGCCAAGTGAGAGTTTTCGGCCCAGATCAACCTCCATTGCTTCCGGAACCCCTTTGTTGAACTTCATGGCGTAATCAATCGCCGACACGCTGAAGTTTTTCACTGGGGCATCGGAAGGACAGAGCTCTTTGGCCGAGGCAGGAATCTCTTCCCGCGACGGAAGCGGTTGAAGGGACTTATCTGCTTTATCCATGACACGGATCAGCCCCCAGGCCCCTCCGGAAAAATGAGACGCCCGTCCGGAGTAGTAGAGGTAATCTCCCGCCATCTTCTGCGGGCCTCCGGCAGCCGGGATCACCATATCCAGCCGCTCTCCGATGGTAATGTGGAAGGAGGTACGCGGCAGGGAATCAGCGTTGTACCGCTCCATCGGGAACCAGTGGCCGCTGACATGCCATGTGTGAACCTCGTTGCAGCACCCGATGTGCCTGAAGACGATCGGATCCCCCAAATACGCCTTGACGAGCGGCGTTTCGGGATCCTTGTGGACCTTGCTGGAGAAAAGTTGCGAAGGATCGGGGTTGTTGGCGAGCCGGACCGAAAGGGGCTCCACCCGCAATCCAAACCCTCCACCCGTCGTCGCTTCCCCACCGTTGAGGTAGGTCATCGCCGACTTGTTCAGCCGTGAAGGATAGACGGCCGATGGGGTCCCATCGACGGAAGGTCTTCCCGCCATCGGGTTGTCGGCCGTAATCAGCTCGGCGGTTCTCGGGTTGGAATCCATCGTTTGCATCACGATTTCCCGGAAGCTTCCCGAGACCTTGGCGGAGACCGGGTCGGTGGTGTGAATGTCGACGACGGTTCCGCTTCGGACCTCTTTTCCGGTCACCGGGTCATGATAGGTCGACCCGGTTGGCTCAACGATAAGGGAGGCAAATAATCCATGGCCCCAGCCGTCGAGACCGAAGACATGGTCATGCCAGAAAACCAGCCCGAGGTCCACATCGGGATACCACCGGTAGCGGACGAACTCCGTGCTGGCAATCGACCCTTTCTTGTGGCTCTTTTTGACCGGTTCGGTGAGAACCACGGTGTTTCCCTTGATCTCCTTGATCTTCACCGCCTCGAATGTGTCGACCCCGTCCAGGCTCAATCCGATCGTGATGCCGGGATGGAACATCGGGGCGTCGAACTTGGTGCCGTGGGTGTCGATGTGACGCACGGCCGACGCGATCTCGATCGACGCATCCCCCGCCTTGACCTCTTTGGTCAACGTGGTGTTCTGAGGCACCGGAAGGCCATCATGTTCATGTCCCTTTGCCTTGTCCTCCGGCTTTAAGATCGTGAAAGGACGAATCGATTGCTCGTAGTTGAAGCCGATAATCACCCCGTCCGACGCGGTGATGTCGAACTGGAAGAAATGGGGGTGTATGTTCGTCTTGTTGGAGTGGACCGTTCTGGCGTTGTCCACCATTTTGCTCTTGTAGATGACGTCTACGCAATCATAGACGTTGGCCCGGATCGTCAGTGGAACCTTCATGGCGTCGTTGGCACGGACGTCCGCCTCTTCCTCCTCCAAGACATACAGGAGACCGTCCGGATCGACGATCGCCGGTGTCTTGGCGGTCGCCTTCTTCAGTGTGATCGGAAGGGTGATCCCGTTGATGGTGTAGAATTTACGCGGAGCACGGTCCGGACAGAGACTCCAAGGACCATTCTGTCCGGGGAGCGCCGGTTCCGTCACCTTGTTCCGAATCGGCTCGAAGAACGGCGCCGGGTTATGCTCGGGTGAGAAGAGAACCCGCTTCCCCAGATGGGGCCTTAGGTGTGGAATAGAGAGCTTCCCGGTGATCGGATCGAACCGGAAGGGAGGCTGTTTCCCAGGGGTGGACGATTTGTAATTGACCCAAACCTGTTTGGTCTCCGGTTCGTTCAGTGCCGTGTTCCCATCCCATTTCCAATTGAGCACCGAAGCGTCGTGGGAAACCACCTGTTTGTGCTCGTCGTCACTCCCCCCTGGTAGCCCCTGAGCGGGAAGCATCATCGTCACCCAATCTTTGATCGAGACTTGTGTCGGCTTCGCCTTCCAGTCGGTCTTGTCGGCCGTGATGCTAAACTTCTGTCCGCCGAACCAATCGACCGTCTTCCCGATCAATTTGGAAGAATCGACCGCCGGTTTCATTTTTCCTTGCCGGTCCGGAAGCTCCACCAGAGGCCGCATCAGATCATCCTGAGAGCCGGACACCTGAAGGGTATTATAGACTCTCCAGAAGCCCCACATTCCGGTGACATAGTGCTGGGGAATGTGGCAGTGGAAGGTGTAATCTCCGGCCCCATATTGGCAGCCGCCAGAGCCGCATTCGATGACCTGGTTATACGACTCGGCCGCGCCGATCGCCTGGACGTCCAGACGCTCGGAACTGGTCCGGATCGGTGGGAATTTCACCGGACCGGTTCCGGCGGAGAGGGCGGCAAAATCGAATTCCGCCTTGGTGACCGCTTCTGGTGAGCGCGGCCAGCGGTCGCCCCCGCCATGGAGATGGTGGGAGTGAACCATTTCCGATCCGCCCATCATCCGATATTTGGTCGGATCGCCTAAATAAGAACGGGGAACGGTTGTGGCGGGGTCTCCGAAGGTATAAGAGCCGTACGCCATCGATTCATCGTGGATCCCGTGCCGCTCGGCCTGAAGGGCCAGACGGGTGCCGTGCGGTTCGCTTCGGAGATTGAGTCCACGCCCGCCGGGACGATAAGCGTCGGTGACCTGATCCCGCTGGGCGAGCATTTCCCCCTTGCGGTCCAGAATCCGGAAGACCTCGTCGCCGATCTCATGATACCAGATGGCAAATTCCCGGAAGTCGGGGCCGTTCGGATCTTCGATCATCGCCATCCAGCCACTCTTCAATTCCTTGCCGGTCCATGGATCAAGATACTTGGAGCCGCGGGGTTCGACCACCAATGCGCCGAACATGCCAAGAGACCACTGATCGCGGACAGCATGGCTGTGAAAATGATGGGCCTTGTCCGGCTCATCGCCGGGAATATACCACTCAAATTCCTGGCTCTTCCCCGGCATCACCAGCGCATCTTTATTGGTCATCGTCGCCGCCTGGCCGGTCGACTTTACAATGAAGCTCGAACCGTGAATATGGATGCTCACCGGTTCATCATTTTCCGTTTTGTTCCGAAGGGTAATCCGGACGCAGTCTCCGGCATTGGCCCGGATCGTGAGCGGCTGAATGGCATCCCCTTGAAGACCGAGAGAGACCGCCGCGGCCGGGAAGGGTTCCTCGCTCTTGCGAGCCTCGGCATTCTTTTTTTCCTCCGCCCGGACTCTGTCAAGCTCGTCGGTCAATACATAAAGATAGCCGGGGAAGAAATCCATAAATCGGTTCAGCGTAATCTCGGCATTAATCGCCGAGATATCGAATGTCTTGACCGGCACACCCGACGGACAGCGTCCAGCCTGTGTGACCGTCTCTTCATTGCTCATCTGAAGCGGCGTTCCCTGCATCGCCGTATGGGCCTGAGCGCTGGAGGTGAATCCCCCCAAATTTCCTCCGGCCCGTTGGATCTCTTTATCGAGCTTCTCCGAAAGCCTGTTCAACATTTCCGGGCCGGCTGCCTGTTGGACGGCCCCCGCCGGGACCGGGCTCGGCGCGCCGCGCTCCGGCATGCGCATGCCACTGAGATGATCCGCGTGGTCCCCCTCCGCGGACCAGACCCCGCTTTGCGTTGAAAGAATCAGCAAGGAGGTCAGAAGGACCTTTGAAATAGCCTTACGTGACTTGTTCATGATGCCTCCCTTAATTTCCATCGGTTGTACTTGAGGTTTGCTTGCCTTCTTTGCTTGAAACGGTGACGCTGTTGATGGTCGTGCCTGTTAATGATGGCGAGACACCTCCCGTTGATTTTGTGCCTACTATTTGGATCAGCCGTTCTTAATTCACCCTATCAAAATACCGGGCAGCCTGATCTAAAAAGAGGGGAAGGCTCTGACAACAACAACTTTGTCTT
>CAZOFJ010000004.1:22868-83865 GCA_964579005.1 uncultured Nitrospirota bacterium | reverse complement strand
TTTCACCACACCAGGAGCCACTTCTCAATTCTCAACTAAGTTTAGGACATTCTCCTTCCTGTTGAAGCACTTCAATATCAACGCCAATCTCTTCATGGTCGGGAAGAAGCCGCGCGCGTTGGGCGATCCTCGATCGGACGCGCCGGGCTATGCGCTCTTGGATCTGACGCTGATCGCCGCGGAGTTCTACAAAGGGCTGGAGATCCGGGGGTCGGTCCATAACTTCCTAGACAAGGAGTACACCGACCCGCTCCCGCCGGTGATTCCGAAAGATCTTCCAAGGATGGGAAGGTATTTCCTGGTCGAGGCGTTGTATCGGTTCTAAACCCCCTCGGATTAAAGTGATGTTCAGCGCCAAACGCAGATCATGCCGACACCTCGACATGATCCAGAAATAAAAAAGCCCGGTTATCCGGGCTTTTTTATTTCTGGTGGAGGCGGCGGGAATTGAACCCGCGTCCGAAGATATTCAGAAAAAGAACACTACATGCTTAGTCTCTGATTTGGAGTTCGCGTTGGAGGTCGCCCGGAGACAGGCTCCCTCTTCCGCTATCCTCATAAAATCTCACCCAACTTCCTAAGGCGAAAAGTCAGGCCAGCCTGCTATCTGGCATCTTCCCCCCGCACAGGCGACGGAAAGTCGATGTCACTGCGTTTAGGCAGCGAGAGCTAATTGTTCATTAGCAATTATGTTTTTCCCATTTGTTTAACGAGCCCAATGGGACCTCGGCATGCGTTCCTTAACCTCTTAACCCCGTCGAATCCAATCGCCCCCTGTTTATTTTTATGTGGGGCCCGTCCGACGAACCCCAAAGAGAGGGTCCTCCGATGCCCCACACCCGCGGCTCGCATCGGCAAAGCCAGATGCTCGCCTTTCTACCTTTGTCCCTTTCCCCTCATCCCTTTCTCGATTTCCCGGCGGGCCGTCTTTTTCGCGTCGGCTTCGCGCTTGTCGAAGTGTTTCTTCCCACGCGCCAACCCAAGTTCGACCTTGGCCCAGCTCCCTTTAAAGTAAATCTTCAACGGGACCAGGGTCATCCCCTTCTGCTGGACCTTTCCAAAAAGCCGCTCGATTTCTCCTCTTTTAAGAAGCAGCTTACGTTTCCGCGTGGGATCGTGATTGGAGAGGTTTCCGTGGCTGTAAGGGCTGATATGGCAATTATAAAGGAAGACCTCCCCCTTTTCAACTCGGGCGAAACTATCCGAAAGGTTGATCCGCCCCTCCCGGAGAGATTTGACCTCGGTCCCGGTGAGGGCCAGTCCCGTTTCGATCGTCTCATCGATAAAATAATCGTGGTAAGCCTTGCGGTGGGTCACCACAACCGAATCGTTTCCCTTTCGATCCGCCACACTGCTCCTTTCATGTGGGGGCCCGTGCGGATGACCTAAAGAACAGGTCCTCCGATACCCCCACCCCCCGCGCTCGCGCCGGCAAAGCCGGTCGCTCGCTTGCAAAACCGATCCGCCCGACCTGTCATTGACATCGCTTAGGTCGTCATTATACCATCGATCCCATGTCAAAGAGATCGTTCCCGATATCGATCATGCCGACCGTCAATAGCCTTGCAAAAAACTTCGGCCTCGAAAAAGAGATCGCGGCCGGAAGGCTTCAAGCGCGATGGAGAGAAGTGGTCGGCCCCGGGATCGCCGCGCACACCCACCCGATCAAGATCCGCTTTGGGACCCTCTATCTCCTCGTCGACAGCGCCGTCTGGTTACACCAGCTCTCCTTCCTGAAGCAGGAGCTGATCGAAAAGACAAACCGGTTTTTCGGGGAGAGCGAAATCCAGAACCTTCGCCTCCGATCTGGTCCCCTCCCACCTTCTTCTGAACCCCCCGACGAACGGTTAGAACCGGGCCGCCCCTGCACGGAAGAAGAGACAGCCTACATCGAAACGCAGACCGCTTCCCTGGCCGACCCGGTACTGAAGGAAACGATTCGGAAGGCGCTCCGAAGACATCTCACTCGGAGGGACTCTGTGGGAGAACCGGCGAGGAAGGATTGATCGGTTCGGAAGGAACGGTAAAAGGAGCGGCCACCGGCGTTTCCGGCGTCTCCTTCGGCATTTCTTCTTTCGGCATCCCCTTTTCAAGCTGCGCCACCTTCGCTTCGACCAGCTCTTTATTCGGATACCGGCCGATCAATGCCCGATAGAGATCAAGCGCCCCTTTCTTTTCCCCCTCCTCCTCGAGACAGTTGGCCGTCCGAAACTGGGCAAAGGGGATCATTTCACTCTCAGGATAGCCGGTCGTCAGTTTCTGATAGTAACCGATCGCCTCTTTGCATTTCCCCTGAACAAAATAGGTGCTCCCCTGCCGGTAGAGGGCCGCCGGCGCCCATTTGCTCTTGGGGTCCCGTTTGATCAGAAGATCCCACTCCGTCCGGGCCTGGTCGGCATCTCCGAGAGAGACATAGAGCTCGCCGATTTTGTATTGGCTCTCCAAGACCAGATCGGAATCGGAAGCAAGTTCCATTACTTTCTCCAACTCAGAGATCGCCTCGCGCGCTTTGTCGTATTTTTTTTCGTAAATTTCGGCGAGGTAGCGATGAGAAGAGATGGCATGGAGGTTGCCCGGCGCGGAGGCGGACAACCGGATGCTTTTCTGGAAGGCATCGACCGACTTCGGAAGGTCATCAAGATAGAGATAATAGAGAACGCCGACCCAAAAGGTCGCCTCCGGAACCAACCTGCTTCGGGGGTGGTCCTCGGCGATTTTTTCATATTCCCGAACGGCGCCGAGATAATCGGCAGCCCGCCATTTTTGCTCGGCCGCTTCGAGATAGTATTTCGGAATCCGCTCGGCATTCGACCAGACGACCCATCCCGTCACAAAAAGAGCCGCCGCCACGCCCGTCGCCCACAGAAGCGCCTTCAGTTGCCACTTCGGAATTCTATAAATCGGCCAGACCCTCACCCTTCCGTCTCGGCATCGCCGGCATCGGGATCGGCAACGGACTCATCCGTCGGGGCACTCTCCCCCTTTTCAGCGAGGAGGGCCACGCCGCAGACCCGCTCCTCCCCTTCGAGGTCGATGAGACGAACCCCTTGTGTGTTCCGGCCGATGACACGGAGGTCTGCTACCTTCAGCCGGAGAATCTTACCGATGGTCGTCACCAGCATCACCTCCTCTTCGGCTTGAACCTGAAAGGCCGCGACAACCGGGCCGTTCCGCGGCGTCGTTTGAATTGTGATGATCCCGTGGCCTCCCCGTCCCTGCGTCCGATATTCCGACAGCTCCGTCCGCTTGCCGTAGCCCCGCTCGGTCACCGTGAGGATCGTCGCCTGGGAATTGGGCGGAAGGGTCTCCATGCTGATCACCTCGTCCCCATCGCCAAGCCGAATCCCCCAAACCCCGGTGGAAACACGGCCGACCGCGCGCGCCTCTTCCTCATGGAACCGAATTGAAAGACCGAGCTTGGTCCCCAATAGAATCTCATGATTCCCGGAGGTCAACCGGGCGGCGATCAAACGATCCCCCTCTTCGAGGTTGATCGCCCGGATTCCCCCCGCGCGCGGGTTGCTATAGGCGGAGAGAACGGTCTTCTTGATCAATCCCTTTCGGGTCGCCATGACGACGAATCTCCCCTCGTCAAATTGATCGACCGAGAGAATGGCGGTGACCTTTTCGGTTTGGGCAATCTGCAGAAGATTGATGATCGCCTTTCCTTTCGTCGCCCGGCCCGCCTCCGGAAGCTGGTGAACCTTCAACCAGTAAACCCGGCCGGGATCGGTGAAGAAAAGGAGGTAGTCATGGGTCGAGGCGATAAAGAGATGTTCGACGAAGTCTTCGTCTTTGAGGCCGGTGCCGATCTTTCCCTTGCCGCCGCGTCGCTGGCTTCGATAAACCGACGAGGGGGTCCGCTTGATATACCCGGTGTGGGAGACGGTGATGACCATCTCCTCCGGGGCGATCAGGTCTTCGATCCGGATTTCGCCCGTTTCGGGAATGATTTCGGTTCGCCGTTCGTCGGCATATTTCTCCTTTACCTCGGCCAGCTCGTCCTGAATCACTTTTCGAAGGAGGGTGTCGCTCGCCAAAAGCGCCTTGAGCCGCTCAATTTTCTGGAGGATCTCCCGATACTCGGTGATCAGTTTATCACGCTCCAACGCGGTGAGCCGCTGGAGCTTCATGTCGAGGATCGCCTGGGATTGGAGCTCCGAAAGACCGAATTGCCGCATCAGACCGCTCTTCGCCTCCTCCGGAGAATCCGAGCGCCGGATGAGGGCGATCACCTCGTCCAGATGATCGAGTGCAATCTTGAGCCCCTCTAAGATATGCGCGCGCGCCTCCGCCTCCCGCAGCTCGAACCGGGTTCGCCGGACGATCACTTCGCGCCGGAAATCGAGGAAGTACTGAAGCACCTGTTTGAGATTCAGAACCTGGGGCTGATTGTTCACCAGCGCCAGCATGATCACGCCGAACGACGACTGCATCTGCGTCTGCTTATAAAGTTGATTCAGGATGATCGACGCGATCTCCCCCCGTTTCAATTCGATGACGATCCGCATCCCGTCACGGTCCGATTCGTCGCGCAGGTCTGAGATCCCCTCGATCTTCCGGTCACGGACCAGTTCGGCCATTTTTTCGATCAGCCTTGCCTTGTTGACCTGATAGGGAAGCTCGGTGACGACGATCGTCTCTTTTTCGGTCCGCTCGTTCACCTCGATCACCGCGCGGGCGCGGAGCTGAATCGACCCACGACCGGTTTGATAAGCGTCCTGAATCCCCTTCATTCCATAAATGAAGCCGGCGGTGGGGAAATCGGGCCCCTTGATGATCTGCATCAACTGTTCGATCGTGGTATTCGGATGGTTGAGCAACTGGACCAAGGCATCGACCAGTTCCGTGAGGTTGTGGGGCGGGATGTTGGTCGCCATCCCGACGGCAATCCCGGAAGAACCGTTCATTAAAAGTTGCGGGATCCGGGCTGGAAGGACCATCGGTTCCAAGACCTGTTCATCAAAGTTGGGGCTGAAATCGACCGTCTCCATGTCAATGTCTGACAGCATCTCTTCTGCTATTTTTGTCAGGCGCGCCTCAGTATATCGGTAGGCCGCGGGGGGATCGCCGTCGACCGATCCGAAATTTCCCTGGCCATCGACCAAGAGATAACGCATGTTGAAGTCTTGCGCCATCCGGACCATTGAGTCGTAGACCGCCGAATCTCCATGTGGATGATATTTTTTAATCACCTCTCCGACAACACCGGCCGATTTCGAATAGCGCCGGTTGGAGAGGAGCCCCTCTCGGAACATCGCGTAGAGAATCCGGCGGTGGACCGGCTTCAGCCCGTCCCGGACGTCGGGAAGGGCGCGGCCGACGATCACGCTCATCGCGTAATCCATGTAGGCCGACTTCATCTCGGCTTCAAGATTAACCGTGGTTCGCTGTTCATCAACCGGCATGATCACTCCTTAAAAAATTCAGTGAAAATAGAAGGCTAAATATCGAGATTCTTCACTTCGGAGGCGTGCTTTTGGATAAAGGCGCGGCGCGGTTCGACTTCGTCCCCCATCAAGACGGAGAAGACCCGCTCGGCCTCGACCGTGTCCTCCAACCGGACCTGCAAGAGGATCCGGTTCTCCGGGTTCATCGTCGTCTCCCAGAGTTGATTCGGGTTCATCTCACCCAACCCTTTGTAACGCTGGATTGAGAGCCCCTTTTTTCCCCGGTCCAGAACATGCTGAACGATCCCGGCCGGGGTCGGATACACCTTCTCCCCATCGACATCGGCAATCCGGTAAGGAGGCTTGCCGAGTCCCAGCCGCAACGGCGAAAGATTTCGCAGCTCCCGAAATTCCGGCGAGCCGATAAGCGCCTCGTCGATCTTCATCTGATGCGGGGCGCCGTCCTTTTGCGCCTGAATCTCAAGTCGGAATAACCCCTTGTCTTCCTCGTCGGGGGTGAGGATGGGGGTGATCACCGCAGTCGGATAATAGGTCGCCCAATACTGTTTCGCGCTCTCGACCAATCCGTTCAACCGTTTTGGATCCCGAAGCAACTCCGGTTGCAGTTCCTCATATTGAACCAAGCCCCGCAACACGTCCGGATCAATCTGTTTCCGGGAAAAATGGTCGACGATCGCCTCATATGCCGCCAGCTTCTTCAAGAGGGGTTTCACCTTGGCACCGGAGATCCATTCTTTGGCCCCCTCTTCCTTCGCCTTTTCTTGCGCCTTTTCTCGGGTTTCTTCTCGGGCGATGCGAACCTCTTCCCCGGCAATCCCGATCAGATATTCCCGGAGCGCCGCCTCGTCTTTGATATACCGCTCGGTCTTTCCCCGCTTCACCTTGAAGAGGGGGGGCTGGGCGATATAGATATAACCCTTCTCGATCATCTCGGCCATCTGGCGGTAAAAAAAGGTCAGCAGCAGGGTCCGGATATGCGCTCCGTCGACGTCGGCGTCGGTCATGATGATCACCCGGTGGTAGCGGGCCTTTGCGATGTTAAAGTCGTCGCTCCCGATGCCGCATCCCAACGCGGTAATCAAAAGACGGATTTCTTCGGAGGAGATCATCTTGTCGAACCGCGCCCGTTCGACGTTCAGAATTTTTCCCTTGAGCGGGAGGATCGCCTGAAACCGACGGTCGCGCCCCTGTTTCGCCGAGCCGCCGGCGGAGTCTCCCTCCACCAGGTAGATCTCGCTTCGGGCCGGGTCTTTCTCCGAACAATCGGCCAGTTTCCCCGGAAGGGAGCCGCCGTCGAGGGCGTTCTTTCTCCGGATCAACTCCTTCGCCTTTCGAGCCGCCTCGCGTGCTCGGGCCGCGTTGAGCGCTTTTTCGACAATCTTCTTGGCGACGGAAGGATTCTCCTCGAAATATTCCGCCAACGCCTCGTTGACCGCTCCCTCGACGATCCCTTTGACCTCGGAATTACCGAGCTTGGTCTTCGTCTGCCCCTCGAATTGAGGATTCGGAAGCTTGACCGATACCACGGCGGTCAACCCCTCACGGACATCCTCGCCGCTCACCGTCTCGCCGTTTTTTAGAAGCCCTCCGGCGGTGCCGTAACTGTTCACTGTCCGGGTCAAGGCTGATTTGAACCCGATCAGATGGGTTCCCCCCTCTTTCGTGTTGATGTTGTTGGCGAAAGAGAAAAGGTTTTCGGAATAACTGTCATTGTATTGAACGGCGAGCTCAAGCAAGATACCGCTCTTCTCATTGTCGACGAAGATCGGTTTGTGAAGCGGTGTTTTGCTCTCATTGAGCATCTCGACGAAGGAAACGATCCCCCCCTTGTAGCAGAACTCCTGTTTCTTCTCGGTCCGCTCGTCTTCCAGCGTGATCAGCAACCCCTTATTCAGGAAAGCGAGTTCACGAAGGCGCTGGGTCAGGACGTCGCATGAAAATTCGGTCTGCTCGAAGATCTGGCCGTCCGGCTTGAAGGTGATCTGCGTCCCCCGCTTCTTCGTCTTCCCCGTAGCATTCAGCGGCCCCTGCGGTTTCCCCCGTTCATACCGCTGCTGAAAAACGGAGCCGTTCTGTTTGATCTCCAGTTCAAGCCACTCCGACAGGGCGTTGACGACCGAAACCCCGACCCCATGTAATCCGCCCGACACTTTATAGGTCTCGTTATCAAACTTGCTCCCGGCATGTAGCACGGTGAGGGCCACCTCGGCGGCGGAGACTTTTTTATCAGGGTGAAGATTCGTCGGAATTCCCCGTCCGTTGTCGATAACGGTGACGGAGCCGTCGATATGGATGGTCGTATTGATTTCGGTGCAAAAACCGGCCATCGCTTCGTCGACCGAGTTGTCGACAACTTCGTAGACAAGGTGATGCAACCCATCGGGACCGGTGCTACCGATATACATGGCGGGGCGTTTTCGAACCGCCTCGAGTCCTTCGAGGATCTTGATCTTTCCTGCATCATACTGATTCGTCTGTTCGGTCATATTCTTATATCATCCCTCATTGTTTCGGCCTCATCGTTTCGGTGACCTTGGCTTCTTGGGCTTCTTGCGACCAAATGGTTTCTGTTCCACCTCCGCTTTCCGTGTCTACCTCTGAAGGACTGTGGAATGGTCGCTCTCAGACCGCAACCATTTCCCGAAGGTCATTGATCAGACCCGCATCGGCATCACCACGGCGAGAAACTCTTTCCCTTCTTCCTTCACGAGACAGGGGGAGAGGGCATCTTTCAGCTCCAAGATGACCTCTTTCCCCTTGAGAACGGAGAGGGCATCCAGAAGATAGCGGGCATTGAAGCCGGTGCTCAACCCTTCACCGACAAAGGCGGTGCCGATTTCCTCTTGCGCCTCTCCCATCTCGGGGTTGCTCGAGCTGATGACAATCCGTCCACTTTCCAGTTCAAACTTGACTGCGTTGGTTTTCTCGCGGGCAAGAAGAGAAACACGACGAAGCCCCCCTTCCAGGGCCGCCCGATCGACCACCACCTTTTTGTCGTTGCCGACCGGGATGACCTGTCGGTAGTTTGGATAGTTTCCCTCCATCAGTCGGGAAGTGAGGACGAAAGCCCCGCGGCGGAAGACCACCTGGTTTTTTCCGATGGCCAGCTCGATCGATCCTCCTTCGGCTCCTTCGTCGATGGCTCGCTTGATCTCGATGATCGCCTTCTTCGGAACGATCATGTTCTGCATGTGCGTGCCATCCGCTTCGGGAAAATCGGCCGCGTCTTTCCCCGACTCCGGCCGATCGATGCGGGATTCCGCCATAGAAAGACGGTGGCCGTCCGTGGCGACAAAACGGATTCGGGGAGCGGCTTCTTTGACCTCCTGGGAATGGTTGGAGGTAGCCACGGAAACCTTACCAAGGTCGGACTCCGCTCCGTTTTCAAGCTGAATCAAAACGCCGTTCAAAATATAGCGGGTGTCGTTCTCCCCGGCTGCGTAGAGGGTTCGTCCAATTAAATCGGAAAGGACCGCCGCATCCAGAACGATCTTCTTCTCCGCGTCCGCCGTCGGCGGCGTTGGAAACTCCTCGGGGGGAAGCCCGACGATCCGAAAACGGCTTTTCCCCGACCGGATCGTCACCCAGTTCTTCGGCTCGCTCTCGATCTCAACCTTCCCGTCCGGAAACTCACGCACGATTTCGTGGAGTTTTCGGGCCGAAAGGGTCAGCCGACCCGGTTCGACCGTCTCCGCCGGATAGGCCCCCTGGATCCCGATTTCAAGATCGGTGGCAAAAAGGAGAATCCCATCGCGGCCGGCTTCCATGAGGATATGTGAAAGGATTGGCATGGTGTTCCGTTTTTCGACGACCCCTTGCACACGTTGGATCCCGGTGAGCAATTCCCTCCGATCGATATTGATCTTCATCCTCACTCCTCCTTCAAATTTTGGGTCAGGCTGTCGAGCGTCGTTTTCAAATTAAAATCTTCTTTCATCCCCTTTTCGATCTGTTTGCAGGCATGGATCACGGTCGAGTGATCCTTGCCACCGAACTGCCTTCCGATCTCCGGGAAAGAAAGATTGGTCAGCTCCCTGCAAAGGTACATACAGATCTGGCGGGGGACCACGAAGTTTTTTGTCCGTTTCTTTGATTTGAGATCGATCACCTTGATCTGAAATCGCTCCACCACGGCCCGTTGAACATCTTCTATCGTGATCACTTTTTTTTTCTCGTGGATGGTGTCGCGGAGAACCCGCTTTGCCATCTCCACCGCGATCTCCTGACCGGTCAGAGAACTGAAGGCTCCCAATCGGATCAAGGCCCCCTCCAGTTCGCGAATGTTCGTTTTGATATGGGTTGCCAGTAGAAGTGCGACGTCGTTCGGAAGAGGAATTCCTTCTGTTTCCGCTTTCCGGCGGAGGATGACAATCTTGGTTTCAAGGTCGGGGGGCTGAATGTCGGCAATCAGCCCCATTTCAAACCGCGAGCGAAGACGTTCCTCAATCTCCGACATCTCCTTGGTGGAGCGGTCACTTGACATCACGACCTGCTTGTTTGCCTCATAAAGGGTATTAAACGTATGAAAAAACTCTTCTTGTGTCCGTTCCTTTCCCGCAATAAACTGAATGTCATCGATCAGAAGTGCGTCAACATTCCGATATTTATTTCGGAATTCGATCATTTTGTCATAGCGGATGGAATTAATCACGTCGTTCGTGAACTGCTCGGACGAAAGATATGCGATTCGGAGATGCGGATTCCTGGCCTGGAGGAAGTTTCCAATGGCACAAAGGAGATGTGTTTTTCCGAGTCCAACCCCTCCATAAAGAAAGAGGGGATTATAGGAAGTCCCTGGCCGTTCGGCCACCTTCCGGGAAGCGGCATGGGCAAATTGGTTGCTCGATCCAACAACAAATGTATCAAAAGTATATCTTGGATTGAGTGTACCGCGCCGCCGCTCCCGTTCCAAAACGACAGTCGCATCCTCTTTTTCGTCAACAATAAAATGAATTTTTAAATCTTCCTCCCCCAACTGCTTTCCGAGGATCTCCTGAATCAACGAAAGATAGTGCTCCTTGATCCATTCCCCAAAAAAACGGTTTGGAACCGCAATTTGAGCTTCCTTCCCTGAGCAAGAGATAAGCGACGTCGGTTTTAACCATGTCTCAAAACTTTGGCGATTGACGTGTGGCTCAATCCGGGTTAAAAGCTCTTTCCAAACCTGATCTAATGACATCCCTGTTCCTCAGACTTACACACAGTATTATCAACAGATGTTAATAGTTTTTTGCTTTAATTTTCAAGAGGATAAGGAGCGATCCGTGAAGATACCGACTGGATGAGATAAAAAAGAGTGAATATACAAGTTACTATATCAAACCACCAACCATGAATCAATATGATTAACATTCCAAACTAAAAAGGAGAAAATAATCCACATCTCCATCCCCTTCTTTTTATAAACAATATAAAAGGGATAGCCCGTTTCTCAAGGTTTATCTCCTCCTTACTACTACTATTACTGTTTTTAATCTATGGTTTAAAAAATAAAACATAAGTAATGATTGCTTTAAATCTAATTAAGATATTGAGAGGTTTTCAATCGGTACCAAGTAAAAAATAGAAAAATTCTTGACAAAAATTAAAGGTTCTCCATACAATGCGAGGCTTCTGCGCATGACCGCTTTAAAACTTGGAGAGCAGTCGTACATGGACAACAGATCCTTGATCCTTGCCTTTTCCCTTATTTGTGCCGCCATTGGTGTGGCTTATGCCTTCTATCTTTCAGCCTGGGTGATGAGACTTGACCCGGGAAATGAGGAGATGCGGAAGATTCAAGCGGCAATACAAGAAGGGGCCCAGGCATATATGGTGCGGCAGTTCAAGACAATCTCTGTGGTCGCGGCGATTCTTTTTTTTCTTCTCTGGCTTGCCGGAATATGGTCCGACCATTTTGGTTTATTGACGGCGCTTGGTTTCTTGGTTGGAGGAGTGGCCTCGGCTATTTCCGGTTATGTCGGCATGATGGTGGCGGTACGAGCCAACGCCCGTACCGCGCAGGCGGCTCATCAGGGAATGGATGCGGCGCTTTATGTCGCTTTTCGCGGTGGCGCTGTAACCGGTCTTCTTCTGATCGGGTTGGGATTATTGGCGGTCACCGGGTTCTACGCCTTGGCTTCTGCAGTGGCCGGGGATGAAAAGGCGATCCCAGCCCTTCTTTCGCTGGGACTTGGGGGGAGTCTGATCTCCCTATTTGCTCGGGTGGGTGGAGGTATTTATACAAAGGCGGCCGATGTCGGGGCCGACCTCGTTGGAAAAGTCGAAGCCGGCATTCCCGAAGATGATCCGCGCAACCCGGCAGTGATCGCCGACAACGTCGGCGACAATGTGGGTGACTGTGCCGGGATGGCGGCCGACCTGTTTGAAACCTATGCGGTGACAACCGTCGCCACCATGGCGTTGGCCCAACTCCTTTTTCCGCAATCCCAAAATGCTCTCCTTTTTCCATTGGTTTTGGGAGGGGTGGCAATTTTAATGACGATCATTGGAAGCTGGTTCGTTAAACTCAGTCCCGGGGGAGGAATCATGCCAACCCTTTACAAGGGATTCGGGGCAACCGGGATTCTTTCCGCCATCGCCTTTTACCCGGTGACCGCATGGCTCATGAATGGGGTGGGAAATGTTTCCGTCATGAACTATTATTTTTGCGCCTTGATCGGTCTGGGTGTGACCTTGGCTTTGGTGATGATCACCGACTATTACACCGCCAAGAAATTCAGTCCGGTCCAAGAGATCGCGAAAGCGTCGATCACCGGACACGGGACCAACATCATCGCCGGATTGGCTGTTTCGCTTCAATCAACTGCGCTGCCGGTCCTTGTCATCGCCGGAGCGATCCTTGCTGCTCACTCCTTGGCCGGCCTCTTTGGTGTGGCCATTGCTGCCGAGGCAATGTTGACAATGGCCGGGATCGTGGTGGCGATCGACTCTTTCGGTCCGATCACCGACAACGCCGGAGGGATTGCCGAGATGGCGAACATGGGAAAAGCGGTTCGCGACGTGACCGACCCGCTCGATGCGGTCGGAAACACCACGAAGGCGGTGACCAAGGGATATGCCATCGGCTCTGCCGGATTGGCCGCCATCGTCCTCTTTTCGGAATATACCCGATCGGTTTCCAAAGGGGGGGCGGCGATGGTCTTTGATCTTTCCGATCCGATGGTCTTGGTCGGCCTTTTTCTCGGAGGGCTGCTTCCCTTCCTTTTCGCTGCTTTTTTAATGAAAGCGGTCGGCCAAGCGGCCGGGTCGGTCGTGGAGGAGGTGCGCCGGCAGTTCAGGGAAATCAAGGGAATCATGGAGGGAACCGGCAAGCCGGATTATGGCCGGTGTGTTGATATCGTGACGATCGCCGCGCTTCAAAAGATGATGGTTCCCTCATTGATTCCGGTTTTGGCCCCTCTGGTCGTCGGGGTCGTGTTGGGTCCCAAGGCGCTCGGTGGACTCCTTGTCGGAAGCATCGTCACCGGGCTCTTCGTGGCGATCTCGATGACCTCCGGAGGAGCGGCCTGGGACAATGCAAAGAAATATATTGAGGAAGGACATTACGGCGGAAAAAAGAGCCCCGCGCACCAGGCGGCGGTCACCGGTGATACCGTCGGCGATCCCTACAAAGATACGGCCGGGCCAGCCATCAATCCGATGATCAAGGTGATGAACCTGGTCGCCGTTCTGATCGGAGTGTTGCTGTTCGCGTAAACATGAACTGTTGCACCTTTCTTCTCGCATTTTGGATCTTCCCGACCGTCTTGATCGCCGCTGCGGAAGAGGCGTCCCTCCGCCCTCTTCATCAGCTTGCCGATGAGGTCTACCGACTTTCTCAGGAGATGATCACTCACGGGAGTGAGGGGCACGCGGATGAAATCGTCGGCTACGGCCGGGATCTGATCCAGCGGATTGAGCCCCTGATTCAACAGGTAGAATCTCACCCTTCCTCCAAATTGAAGCAAAAAAAGAAGACAATCGTCGCCTCTCTCAAGGCGACCCTTCAAGCAGCCGAAAAAGCGGTCGATTTGGGAGAACAGAAGAAGATCGGCCCGGCCCTCGATGCCGCCCGCAAGACCTCTTTTAGAGCCAAGTTATCCCGCCAACAACTTCGTGCGATCCGGTAATATCGAAGACCCGTCATTGCCGGTTGTCCGACCCTCTCGTCGGAGAAGCGACAAAAATGTCATCATTTTTACCCTACCTGGTCGGTTTATCGTCAAGATTGAAGAGATAAACAGTTAATAACAGACCAATTTCATTAAAGTTTATTCTTGTCATTATATTGGCACGAACATTGCTTTGTTTATAACCTGATTTTGATTCACATCGTTGTGAACAAAGGCAAAGGCGCCTGGAAAGATCGGATCTTTCCAGGCGCCTTTCATTTTTTATACTTGTATTGTTAGGAGCAGCCCACGTGCGAGAAGGAATCATCTCTCCCAAATTTGCGGACAAATTTTTCCGGATCGACTTCGATGCGACCCCCCTTCCGGTTCTTTGTCTCTATCCGATTCCTCCTTCAATTTCCCTGGAGGAGACGCGGCTCGATCTTTGCGGCCTTGAGGAACATCCGCGCTCGATCTCTTGGCCGATGCTGAAAGAGATTCCAAGGGTCAAACTGAAGGTCCCTCTCATCTGTCAGATCTTCAATTGGGCCGAAACGGTCGAATGGGAGGGAATCCGCCTGGTCGACCTCCTCGATTACTTCAAGATCGACACCCACCCCGAGGGGTACTTCGGCCTCTATTCCCGCGACCGGGGTTTTTTCGAGGGGTTGTCGAGGGATGAGGCGCGCGATCCACGGGTACTGTTGGCCTATGGTCTGAATGGATCTCCCCTGCCGGAGGTGCATGGCGGGCCGCTCCGGTTGGTTGTCCCCTTTCTTCAGGGATATAAAAGTGTAAAGTGGGTCAATGCCGTCCGTGCTTTTCGACATGATCCGATTGGGATTAAACGGCTCTTGGGACAAAGCCCAACCGGACAACTCAACGAGGGCTGGCTGAAGAAGTACGGGATCACCCCCCCCGCTGGAAAAGCAGGAGATCCTCCCCTTCTCGCCCCTTCGCTGACCCCTCCAGCGGTCATCGAAGAACTCTCCCCTCGGACTCCTCTTGTACCGATCGAGGGGAAACTTGATCCGGCCTCCAAAGGATCGCGGGGCGTCGGAGAGTTGGTGGAGGTGATCGCCATCGTCCGGCCCGGAAAGCATCAGGCCACCCGCCAGGCGCTTGACGCGGCGGGGATTTACTCCTATACCACGGCGGAGGTCTTGGGTCGAAGCCGGCAGCGCGGACTCCGGTTCGAATCGACTTCCGGTGGAACGGTGGCGATCCGCTTTCTTCCAAAACGGTACTTCTCGATTGTGGTCGAGAAAAAACGTCTCGATGCCACGATCAACGCCCTGATCCGGGCCAATCGGACGGGGAAGGGGACCGTCGGAGACGGGAAGATCTTTGTCACGGAGATCGACGAAGCGGTCCGGATCAGCAGCGGCGAACGAGGGGGAGAAGCGATTTGATATATTGGACTGTAAGAAGGAGGACGCATCAATGAAATTGATTCGAGCCATCATTCGCCCCGAGCGCGAGGAAGCGGTACTGAAAGAGTTGGAAGCGGCCGGACTGTATGCCGTCACCAAATTTCCGGTTTTGGGCCGGGGCCGTCAGCGGGGGATTCAGGTCGGGGCCGTCAGTTATGACGCCCTTTCAAAAACGATGTTTCTTCTTGCGGTCGAGGAAAAAGATTATTCCAAGGCGGTTGAGGCGATCGAAAAGGGGGGAGCGACCGGTCATCCCGGTGACGGAAAGATCTTCGTCCAACCGATTCACCGGATGGTCACCATCCGGACCGGAGAAACAGAAAAGGAGAGCAAGTAATGGGAAAAATCATCGCGGCGATCCGGAGTGGCCATGCACCGACTTTATTGATGGCGTTTCTCCACTTCGACATCAGCTTCATGATCTGGGTCATGATCGGGGCGTTGGGAATCTTTGTTTCAAAAGACCTCCATCTCAGCGTCGCCCAAAAGGGATTGGCCGTTTCGGTCCCGCTCCTTGGGGGGGCCTTCTTCCGAATCATTTTAGGACTCCTGGTCGATCGATTCGGCCCGAAGCGGATCGGGGTGGCCTCTCTCTCGATTCTCCTGATTCCACTTGCCTGGGGATGGCAGGGGGTCCATTCCTTTCCGGCCCTGCTCGGGGTTGGATTTCTTCTCGGGATTGCCGGGGCGAGCTTCGCAGTTGCCCTCCCGCTTGCCAGCCGCGCCTATCCGGCGGAGCATCAGGGGATTGCAATGGGGATTGCCGGAGCGGGAAACAGCGGGACGATGATTGCCGTCCTGTTGGCGCCCCTTCTGGCGCAGTCGATGGGATGGCACGCCGTCTTTGGCTTGGCGATGTTTCCCGTCGTCATTGTCCTTCTCCTCTTTACCTTCCTGGCAAAAGAGCCGGCCGGACGACCGGCTCCATCGGCAAACCTTTTGGGCCTGCTGAAACAATCGGACCTCTGGTGGTTCAACTTTCACTATAGCGTCACCTTCGGCGGATTCGTCGGTCTTTCAAGCTTCCTCTCGATTTTTTTCAACGACCAATACCACCTCCCGGCGGTGACGGCGGGGGGATGGACCGCTCTTTCGGTCTTCGCCGGAAGTTTCTTCCGCCCGATCGGAGGTTATCTCGCCGACCGGGTCGGCGGTGCCAAGGTCAGGACGTTCCTTTATCTCGGGGTTATGATCCTCTTCGGGTCGATCGCCTTTCTCCCGCCGCTTCCTCTGGCCTTGGTCCTTTTTTTCTGCGGGATGGCGCTCCTCGGCATGGGAAACGGGGCGATCTTTCAGGAGATCCCCCAGCGGTTCCGGGAGGAGATCGGGATGGTTTCCGGCATCGTCGGGGCGGCAGGAGGCGTCGGCGGATTCTTCCTCCCGACCTTGCTGGGGAGAATCAAGGGGTTCAGCGGATCGTACACGGGGGGGTTTCTCTTTTTCGCCGCGATCGCTTTTGTCGCTTTTCTGAGTCTTGTTCTTCGATCGCGCTCGGTGGTGGAGCCGGTTCTTGCCCCATCGGGCGGTGCGCCGATGGAGGAGGGAGGACGGATTCGAATGGAGGTGGTTTTTGGTGGATAGTCTGTCCGACACCGGGAAAAAGAAACGGCTGGTCATCATCGGAAACGGGATGGCCGGTGTGGCAGTGGTCGAGGCGCTCCTCGAACGGAAGGCCTCTGTTTCGATCACCGTCTTTGGCGACGAGCGGCACGCCGGGTATAATCGAATCCTTCTCTCCGACGTTCTATCCGGAAAGAGCGACCCGGCAAAGATCATCACTCATTCCAAAGAGTGGTATGCCGAACAAGGGGTTGACCTCACGCTTGGGCTTCCGGTGACCGCCATAAATTCCGAAGCCAAGTCGGTCACCGACGCCGCCGGCGGCGTGACCCCGTATGATTTCCTTCTCCTTGCGGTCGGCGGCCTTCCGTTTGTGCCGCCGATTCCCGGAAGGGAGAAAGAAGGGGTTTTCGTCTTCCGGACAATGGAAGAGACGGAGCAGATCATCTCAACGGCCCGGGCGGCGGCCCGATCGAAGGAGGGTGAGAAGAAAGCGGTTGTTGTCGGCGGCGGGCTGCTCGGGCTGGAGGCGGCGCGGGGGCTGATCAATCACGGTGTCTCGGTCACCGTCGTTCATCTGGTCGACCGGTTGATGGAGCAGCAACTTGATCCGGCCGGGGGCGTGTTGTTAAAACGAGAGATGGAACGGATGGGGATTCCGGTGATTCTGAACGCCACCGCCGCCGAAATCGTGGGGGATGGCCAGGTGACCGGCGTCCGCTTGACGACTGGAGAGGACCTTCCCGCCGGGATGGTGATTGTTTGCACCGGCATCCGACCGAATCTTATTCTGGCGCAACGGGCCGGGCTCAAAACCAACCGGGGGATTCTCGTCGATGACCGGATGGAGACGAGTTGCCCCGGGATCTTTGCCATCGGCGATGTGATCGAACATCGCGGAAAAACCTATGGATTGATTGCGCCGATTCCCGACCAAACGGCGGTTTTTATCGATGCGATCATCGGCGAAGGAAAACGGCGTTACAACGGAACCCTCTGCGCCACCACCCTCAAGGTGGCGGGAGTCCATCTGACCTCGGCGGGCGATTTCCTCGGCGATCGCCGGACGGAAGAGCTCGTCTACAGCGACCCGGACCGGGGCCTCTACAAGAAATGTCTCCTCCGGGAGAATCGGCTTGTCGGGTTCATCCTCCTCGGTGACAACCGGGATGGCGCACGCCTTTTCGGCCTGCTTCAACGGGGAGAAGATCTTTCCGCCGTGAAGGGATCGCTTCTCGGAATTTCAGGCGCCGCCGAAGCGAGAAGCGGCGTGGCCCTCCTCTCCGACGCCGACCTGATTTGCAATTGCAACAGCGTGACCAAGGGGGCGATTCTAACGGCGATGCGTGAGAAAGGGCTTTCCACCCGGGATGAGGTTGCCAATGTGACGAAGGCGACCACCGGCTGTGGCAGTTGCACCCAGTTGGTCGACGATCTCATTGCCGGGGCGACAAAGGGAACCCCGATACCGGTTCTCCCCGCGGCGGGGAAGCCGCCGGTCAAGACCGGTCCAATGGCCCTCAAGACGCTCGACCTGGAGAAGGTCAAACAGGAAGGGCTCGGGATCGACTTTTCTTATCTGCGGGAGGTTGGCACGCGGGGGCTTGCCCCGGAAGACTATTACCGTCTGAAAACATATGGGATTTGCAGCCAGAAACATCCCGGTTATTTCATGCTCCGGGTCCGGGTTCCCGGCGGGGTTGTCACCGCCAAGCAACTGTCTGGGCTCGCCGATCTTGCCGAGACCCACGGCCGGGGGTGGGGACATCTGACCGTCCGGCAAAGCCTGGAACTCCACTGGGTCCGGGTCGAGGAATCGCTGGAGATCTTCGAGAAGCTGGAGAAGCTCGGCCTTTCCACCCGTTCCGCCTGCGGCCACACCCTTCGGAACGTCACCGCCTGCCCGCACGGGGCAATTGCCCCCGACGGGTTGATCGACGTTCAACCCTGGGCCCGTTCGATCACCGATTATTTTGTGAGGCGATCCGATTTGATCAACCCGACGATGCCGAATCGGCTGAACGTCTTCTTCGCGGCATGCGCCGAGTGCGCGCCGGAGGCGGAGATCAACGACATCGGATTCGTCGTGGTCCGCAATGAGAAGGGTGAAATCGGTTTCAATCTCTGGGCCGGTGGAAGCCTCGGGGCGCATCCGATGCTTGGATTCAAGCTCAAGGAGTTCATCTCCCTTGAGGAGGCCCTTCCGGCCTGTCAGGCGATCTTTGCCATCCACACCAAACATGGGAACCGGAACAAGGCAAAGTCACGGCTCAAGTATCTGATCGACCAATGGGGACGGGAAAGCTTCGTGACCGCCTTCGAAAAGCTTTTCAACGAAAAGAAGAATTTGACGGAAAACCGGCCGGCACAGCGCGATGTCCCCCTCCCGCACCGGTTTGACCGGGAACGTCCCTCCCCGATCAAACAGGTCGAGGCGATGCTCATTCCTTTCTCCCCCTTCTCATTCGGAGGGGGCGCAGACGGAGGGGTGGCCGGTGTCAAACCGCAGCGGCAGCGGGGATTTGTCCGCCTTCGGATCGCGGTTCCCCTCGGCGAGATCCGGGCCGAACAGCTCGCGGCGCTGGGTAAAATCGCCAAGCGATTTGGAAACGGACAGGTCCATTTTACTCGCTGGCAGGACGTCGAACTCCACTGGGTCCCGGCGTTCTCCGCCGGGGCGGCAATCCGGGCGCTGAAACGGGCGAACCTTTCGCTGAAGGGGGAAGAAAGGGAACCGGAGGTGCTTGCCTGTCCTGGAACCGAGTTCTGTACCCTCGCCGTCACCAATTCGCAAGGGGCGGCGCGTGACTTGATCAAACACCTTCGACGGAAAACAGAATCGGCTGCCGCTGAAATAGATCCAGAGCCTCTGGAGGTCGAGAAGGCCTCTCTCCTTCGATCGCTCACGATCCATATTTCCGGCTGTCCGAACAGTTGCGCCAAGCACCAGGTGGCCGATATCGGGCTGGCGGGGACGATGACCCCGGTCGGCGAAACCCGCCGGTATTCCTATCAGCTTTACCTTGGAGGGAAGAGCTTCGGTGTGATCCGATTGGGGGAAATGGTCCGAAAAGGGATCACCGAGGAGATGGTCGTCCCGACCGTTGAGGCGCTGCTCGACATCGTTCAAGCGCTCCGCCAGCCGGGGGAACGCTTTCAGGTAGCGGTCGACCGGGTCGGTCTCAAGGAGATTGTGCGGCTTCTTGATCAACGCTTGGCCCCCCTCTCCCCGGAGGCGGCCGAGACGGTCGAGATGGTTCCCGATCTGGTCGATGACCTTCGGGAAATGGTTGGAGGTGGAAACGGAAACCATGCGTAAGAAACGGTTCAATACCAGCGAACGAAGAGAGCGTTGAGGAGGAGGCTCCATCCGGCTTCGCCGGTGGAGGGGGCGACGCAAGCCCCCGCTTTCCGGCTCTGCCGGATTAGAAGAAGCAAGGGAAGAGAGGCGGCGGAGAGCACGCACAGGGAGGTTTTTTGTATGAAAATGATTTGCGCGATGATTCGTCCCGAAAAAGAGGCGGAGGTTCTGGCCAGCCTTGAAAAAACCGGTATTTTTCCCTTTACCCGGCAACCGGTCTCCGGACGGGGGCGTCAGCGGGGGGTCCAGGTCGGCCCGATCCGGTATGAAGAGCTTCCCAAGATCTGGTTGATGATCGTCGTAGAAGAGGAGGAGGCCGACCGGGCGGTCGAGGCGATCAAGATCGCCGCCCGCACCGGGAATCCGGGCGATGGAAAGATCTTCGTCTCCACCCTGGCGGAGGTCCGATCGATCCGGCAAGCCGAGCACTGAGATGGTTTCCGTTCTTCCTCGAACCATTCCCCGTAGGTCAAATTTACTTCCCGACGATCTTTAAAACATTGCCGCCATAATCGATCAGGTAGAGCTCTCCCGCCTCGTCTGCGCCAAAGGAACTGAGGTTTTTGCCGGTTTCAAGGAGGAGGCGCCGGTCGGAGACCGACTTCCCGTCGTATCGGAACATCCAGACCCGGCCGTTTCCGAAGTCGGCATAAAGGTAGGCCCCCGCCAAGGCCGGGATCACCTTTCCTCGATAAACATATCCTCCGATGACAGTTGTTCCCTCTGAGCGGGGATAGTCGACGATCGGGGGGTCGAATCGACTCTTGTCGCAGACCGGGTTGACAGCAGGGGTACAGATCGTTCCCTCCATCACGTTCCAGCCGTAATTTCCCCCTCTTCGGATCAGATCGATCTCCTCGCGGGCACTCTGGCCGACATCGCCGGCGTAAAGAAGACCCCCGACCGGATCGAACGAGAACCGCCACGGGTTTCGAAGTCCGAACGCCCAGATCTCCGGCGCAGCCCCCTCCTTTCCGACTCGTGCGTGATCACCTTTGATCTCTCCACCAAAGGGGTTGTCGGAAGGAATGCCATATTCTTTCCCTCTCTCTTTTTTGTCGATGTCGATCCGGAGCATTTTCCCGAGGAGGGACGATAGGTTTTGCCCGTTCCCCTGCGGATCATTTGCCGAGCCGCCGTCCCCCATTCCGATATAAAGAAATCGGTCGGGGCCGAAGTGGATGTCGCCGCCGTTGTGGTTGGAAAAGGGTTGTGGAATCGTCAGGAGGATCCGCTCGCTCCCCTTGTCGGCTTCATTTGGGAGGGGACCCGCTTTGAATTCGGAGATCACGGTGTGAAGCCCGCCCTCGGAGGAGGTGTAGTTGACGAAGAACCGGCGGTTCTCGGAGAAGGCCGGATGAAAGGCGAGCCCGAGCAGCCCTTTCTCTCCCCCCGCCGTGACCCGATCCTGAATATCGAGAAACGGCTTTTCGAGAAGCGCTCCCTTCTCCCAGATTCGAATGGTCCCCGGCTGCTCCACGATGAAAAGCCGTCCGCTCCCGTCCCCGGCGGCGGACAACCCCAACGGCTGGTTCAAGCCGCTTACAATCGGTTGCAGTTGGATCGACGGTTCCAGAGAGGATTCCTTCGAAACCGACCGCGAACCGGGGTCGCAGCCGCCAATCGACAGGATGAAGAAAACGATCCAAAACCGGGGATGAAATATCAAATATCGTCGTATCCGCAGTACCATCGGCTCCTCCAACTCCATTGTCCCAGCGTAGAAGATCGGAGCGGGAGATGTCAAGCCGGGAGTCGCCCGTCTGATGCGGGGGAGGGTGAAGAAGCCGGTTGTCCTCTTTCTGATTTCAGCGAGGAAACAAAAAAGCCCCGCTGGAAAATCCCAGCGGGGCTTTTTAAAATCGAACCGTCTGCTTACTTCTTCTCCGCGGCTCTTTTGGCTTGATAGGCCTTGACCAGTTCCTCGGCGATCTGCTTCGGAACCGGTGCATATTTTAAGAACTCCATCGTGAATTCGCCCTTTCCCTGTGTACCGCTTCGTAATTCGGTCGAAAACCCGAACATCGCGGAGAGGGGAACCTCGGCGTCGATTTGGACGAAGCTGTCGTTGCTTTGGGTTCCGGTGATGATCCCTCTTCGCTGGTTGATCAGCCCCATCACCCCCCCTTGGAACTCCACGGGGGCCTCGCAACCCAACTTCATGATCGGTTCCAGAATGATCGGCCTGCCGGAGGGATAGACCTCCCGGAACGCCGCCATGGCGCAGATCTTAAAGGCCATTTCGGAAGAGTCGACCGCATGAGAGGCACCGTCGTTGATGACGACCCTCACCCCAACCACCGGAAACCCGATAAGAGATCCGGCCTTGATCTGCTCGCGGAATCCCTTCTCGCAGGCGGGAATGAATTCGCGGGGGATCGCTCCCCCCTTGATGTCGTCGACGAATTCGAAGGCCTCCACCGCGTCGGACGGGAGCGGTTCGACATATCCGCCGATTTTGGCGAACTGACCGGAACCGCCGGTCTGCTTTTTATGTGTGTAGCTGAATTCGGCCTTTTGAGAGATCGTTTCGCGGTAGGCGACCTGCGGCTGGCCCGACTGGACCTCGCAGCCGTATTCCCGCTTGATCCGTTCGATATAAATGTCAAGGTGAAGCTCGCCCATCCCGGAGATGATCGTCTGGGCGCTCTCCTCGTCGCGGTGGACGCGGAACGTGGGATCTTCGCGGGAGAAGCGGTTAAGCGCCTTGGAGAAGTTTCCGGCGCCGGCTTTGTCTTTCGGCCAGACCGCCAGGGAGATGACGGCATCGGGGACGTGCATCGAGGTCATGGTATAACGAATCGTTCCGTCGGTGAAGGTGTCTCCGGAGGCGCAATCGACGCCGAACATGGCGATGATATCCCCCGCCTCGGCGCCGTCGATGTCGTTCATCTCATCTGCGTGCATTCGAACCAGTCGGGAAACCCGGATCTTTTTCCCCGTCGTCGAATTATGGATGGTGTCTCCTTTCCGCAGCTTCCCTTGATAAATGCGGGTGTAGGTCAACTGGCCGAAACGGCCGTCTTCCAATTTAAAGGCAAGCATCACGAGCGGTTTATTCGGGACGCTCTCTAAGACAACCTTCGCTTCGTTGTTGCTCTGATCGTGCGCCATGTTGGTTACCTCGGTCGGGTCGGGGAGATAGTGGCCGACACCGTCGAGGAGGAGCTGAACCCCTTTGTTCTTAAAGGCAGAACCCATCATGACCGGGATGAATTGAAGGGAGATCGTCGCCTTACGGATCCCCTTGCGGAGTTCTTCGGTTGAAACCGGTTTGTCTTCGAGAAACTTCTCGGCGATGACGTCGTCGAAGTCGCTGATCGCCTCGACCAGATCGTGGCGGAGTTTCTCCGCCTGCCCCTTCAACTCGGCCGGGATCTCCTCTTCCCGGACGATTTCTCCGTTGTCGCCGTCGAAATAGTAGGCTTTCATGTTGGTGAGATCGATCGTTCCTTGATAGTCCTGTTCCGCGCCGATCGGCATGGTGATCGCGTGGGCGTTATGGCCCAGCTTCTCGCGGAGCTGCTTGATCACCCGAAATGGGTCGGCCCCCGAGCGGTCTAATTTATTAATGAAGGCGATCCGGGGAATCTTGTACCGGCGCATCTGGCGGTCGACCGTAATCGATTGGCTCTGGACGCCGGAGACGCCGCAGAGGACAAGGATGGCGGCGTCCAACACGCGAAGGGCCCTCTCGACTTCGATGGTGAAGTCGACGTGGCCGGGGGTGTCGATGATGTTGATGATGTAGTCTTTCCATTCGCAATAGGTCGCGGCCGATTGGATCGTGATCCCTTTTTCGCGCTCCAGCTCCATCGAATCCATCGTCGCGCCAACCCCCGATTTTCCCCGGACCTCTTCGATCTTGTGGATCTTCCCCGTATAATAAAGAATCCGTTCCGTCAGGGTTGTCTTGCCGGAATCAATGTGGGCTGAAATGCCGATGTTTCGGACTTGACTGATGCTTGCCATGCCTTTCTCCTTTTTATATTGATATGTGGAGGTGCTTACGGTCTAAGTAGGGTAACTTGCGAATCGCCCCACACTCTCCGATGCCCCCACGCCTTGCGCTCACCCTTCGGGTATCAGCGCATCGGCGAAGCCGAATGCTTGTTTCGATTATTGTAACAAAGTTGGTGTCGCTGTGAAAGTATTTAAAATGCCCCGTCGGGACCCTTTTCCGACGGGGCAGATCGAGTCAAACGGGTTTTACCGAAAAATAAAAGAAAAAACAAGAAGAAAAGGGCCCCTGTTTTGCGTTTTATTTCGGTTTAAGAACCTGCTATACTGTTTATCGCCATCCAAAATGACTCACCTCCGATAGTGCTCTAAACCCCAATCCTTCCATAGGGGTATGCCCCAAAGAAACCCCTCTCCATAAAGGAGCCCATTTGAAGCAGGTCTTCCGTGTTGTTCTGGTCAAGCCGTCGCACTACGATGACGAAGGATATGTCATAAGATGGATGCGATCGTGCATCCCGAGCAATACACTCGGCTGCCTGTATGCGAGCACCGACGCGATCAAGACCTCCGGACGATTGGGATCCGATGTCGATATTGCGATTGATGTATATGATGAGACCAACCAACGGATTCCGGTTCAAAAAATCATCCGGCAGTTGACGGCACCCGATGTGCTGGGGGTTGTCATGATGGCGGGGGTGCAGTCGAATCAGTATCCTCGCGCGGTTGATCTGGCGCGGGAGTTCCGGGCCGGCGGGCTGGCCGTGATGATCGGCGGGTTCCATGTGAGCGGATGCCTCTCGATGTTGGAGACGATTCCGAAAGAGATGACCGAGGCAATGGAGATGGGGATTACCCTGGTGGCGGGGGAGGTCGAGGAGAAGATGGGCGAGTTGTTGGAAGACGCCCTTCACCGCCGATTGAAGCCGCTCTACAACTTCCTCAAGGACCTTCCTTCACTGGAAGGCCAGCCGATGCCGATTCTGCCGGTCGAAACGGTTTCGCGGGTGGTTGGAAATATGACCACTTTCGATGCCGGAAGGGGATGTCCATTTGAGTGCAGTTTTTGCACGATCATCAACGTCCAGGGGAGAAAATCCCGGTGGCGGAGCGCCGACGACGTCGAGGCGGTCATTCGCGAGAACCACCGCCGCGGTTTGAATTGTTACTTCATTACCGATGATGATTTTGCCAGGAACCGGAATTGGGAAGCAATCTTGGATCGAATCATCCTTCTCCGTGAGCGAGACCGGATCAAAATCTCATTGCTCATTCAGGTCGACACCGCCTGCCATCGGCTGCCCCGTTTCATCGAGAAAGCCTTCAAAGCCGGATGCCGCAAGGTTTTCATCGGTTTGGAGAATGTGAACACCGACACGCTGAAGGAGACCGGAAAGAAGCAGAACAATGTGGAAGAGTACCGCGCCATGCTCCAGGCGTGGCGGAAGGTAAACGCGGTCACCTATGCCGGCTACATCATCGGATTCCCGAACGATACCTATGAGTCGGTCATGCGTGATGTGGAGATTCTCAAAAAGGAGCTGCCGCTTGATCTCGTCGAGTTCTTCGTCTTGACTCCGCTTCCCGGTTCGGAAGATCATCAGATCCTGATGAAAGAAGGGGCCTGGCTCGACCCCGACCTGAACAAGTATGACACCGAGCATGTCTGCGTCAAGCACTCGAAGATGTCTGAGAAAGAATGGGTGCGGACGTATCACGACGCTTGGAAATCGTTTTATACCTTTGAACATATCGAGACGATTTTCCGCCGGCGTCTGGCCTCGGGGGAAGCGAGGGTTGGGAAAATGCTGGGACAGATGATCTGGTTTTGCGGATCGATGTTTGTCGAAGGGGTGCATCCACTCCAGGCCGGCATCTTCCGCCGGAAGCACCCCTCCGAGAGGCGCTCGACGTTCCCTCGGGAGAATTGGCTCGTATTCTCTTGGCGCCGTGTGAGAGAAGTGACATCGGTTTTAGCCGGCATGGCGGGGTTATGCTGGAAGCTCTATCAAATCAGCCGGAAAGTCGATCAAGACCCCGCATCCAGAAAGTATCAGGATCGGGCGATAGAACCGGCGGTGATAAGGAAAGTCCAGCCGCTCCATCTCCTCCCCTCCATTTCCGTTTCTTCTCCTGCTGAACTGGAGGAGGTCGGAAAGGTCTCCCACTGATCGACGCGGTTTTGCTACGCCGCCTGCACTGCTCTACGCCGAATCGGTGGCCACGGGGGCCGCGACCGGCGCTTCGTTCGTCTCTTTCGGGTCGTTGAGATTCACCGAGATGAGCCGAGAAAGACCGGTCTCCTCCATCGTCACGCCATAAAGAACGTCGGCGATCTCCATCGTCCGTTTGTTGTGGGTGATGACGATGAACTGCGTCTGCCCCGCCATGTTACTGAGCGCCTGCGTAAACCGGCGGGTGTTCTCCTCGTCGAGCGGGGCATCGATTTCGTCGAGGAGACAGAATGGGCTGGGGTGGATCAGGAAGGTGGCGAAGAGGAGAGAGATCGCCGTCAACGCCTTCTCTCCGCCGGAAAGAAGCGTAATGCTCCGCGGTTTTTTCCCGGGGGGCTGGGCGATCATCTCAATCCCCGATTCGAGGGGGTGCTCCTCATCGAGCAAGACCAACTCCGCCTTGCCGCCGCCGAAAAAGGAGACAAAGACCTCCCCAAATTTTTCGTTCAGGCGATAGAAGGTTTCGGTGAAAAGGCTCTGCGTCGTCTTGTTGATCTTCGAGATCGCCTCCCGGAGACTCTCCATCGAGGAGGTCAGATCATTTTCCTGACCGGTCAGGAACTGGTAGCGGTTCTCCAGTTCTTGATATTCTTCGATGGCGCCGAGATTCACCGGCCCCATCTCATCGAGATTTCGTCGAAGCGCCGCCGCCCGCTCGCGGGTCTGAGCGAGATCCGGGGTGCCCTCTCCTTCCGAAACGGGAGGGGACGGTCTGATCTCCCCGATCTCGACCTGATAGTGGCTGAAGATCGTCTCCCGGATCCTTTCTTGGGTCATCTGCGCCTCGACTTTCCGCAGCGCCCGCTCCTGAAGATCCTTTTGTGTTTGATCCAACCTCCCCCGGCCCTGCCGAACCTCTTCCTCGATCTGCTGTAGTTGCATGAGGATGGCGGCGTGAGTCTCGGTTTTTTCCCGGACGACACCGAGCCGTTTTTCCCGTTCCGCGGCGGTTTGATCGATGGCGCTCCTCGCCCCGGCCTCTTCGGTCTCGGCCCCCTGCTGTTTTTCCTGAAGCGTGGCGAGAAAGCGCTCTTTCTCCTGATACCGTTGGGCCAGATCTTCTTTCAGGCGGGCCAGCCGTTCCTCTTTTTCGAGAAGGTGGCGGTATCTTTCTTTGAGGGAGGCGACCTCCATCTTCAACCGGACCCCCTCCTCCTTGGACGATTCAAGCGCCCCTCTTCGTTTTTCCACCTCTTCCTGCCGGCGGGCGATCGCCGCTTCATCCGCCTCTTTTTGCCGCTGCGCCTCGGCGAATCGTTCCCGTTCCCGTCCCTCCTGTTGCAGGAGATCGCTCTCTTCCTTTTCCCCCTCTTCCTGTTCGAAGAGGACGGTTTGAAGGGCGTTTTGAAGCCGATCGATCTCGCCGAGCGAGGCGGTATGATCTTTCTGGTCATGAAGCTGCTGCATTTCAATCGATCGGATCTCGGCGGAGAGGGTTTCGATCTCCATCCGGGTCGACTGGAGGCGCTCTTTCTCCAAAACGAGTTCTTCCTCCAACCGGTCTGTTTCCTCTTGCAGCGAGGCGATCCGATCGGAAAGCCCCTTGATTTCCCGCTTCTGCTCAAGAAGACCAACTTCCCCCCGCTCCCCTCCCGTCACCGCGCCCGAAGGATCGATCACCTCCCCCTGAAGTGTGGCGTAGGTGGCCGTGGCATCGGTGGCCGACATGGGGATCGACTCCAACCGGCGAAAAGCGGTGTCGAGGTCGCGAACGAGGATGACCCCTCCGAGGAGGACACGGGCGAGCGCTTCATATCCTTCGCGGTAAGCAACGAGATCGAGGGCGCATCCCAGAACTCCTTCTTCCGGGTTGGTATTAGAAAGAGGCTCGGATTGGGGGACGACCCGGGGTTGACGCGGGAAGAAGGTCCCGCGACCCCGTTGTGCCTGCCTGAGATGATCGATCCCGTCCCGGATCTCGGCGGGACCCTCGACGACGATCCCGCGAAGCCGGCTTTCCAAAACCGCCTCGATCGCCCTTTCATAGGGGGTCGGGACGTCGATGAAGTCGGCGACCATCCCATGAAGTCCTCGAAGATGGAGGAGCGATTCGGTCTGGGGGCCGAGCAACCCCCGATAAAACCCTTCGCGCGAGGCGAGTTGGGCGGCAAGGGTGCCCCCCTCTTCTTTCGCCAGGCTCAGACGTTCCGATTTTGCCTTGAGGGAAAATTCGATTTCTTTCACCTGCGCGGCCGCGGCCACCTGGGCCACCTGCTTTTCCGAAAGACGGCGTTGCATCTCCTCCACGCGTCCCTTTAAGCGTTGAGACTCCGCCTCTCTTTCCGTTTTTTTCCGATTGATCTCTTCGAGTTCCTGCGCCCCCCGCCCCTTCCGCTTGAGCAGCTCCTCTTTCCGCAATGCGATATGGTGGAGATTGTTCTTCGCCTGGGTGAGATGGGAAACCCGTTCGAAGAGAACCCCGTTCTCTTTCTCCAACTGGACGATTTCCCGATTCAACGCCTCCTCAAGACGGCTTGCCTCTTCCTGTTGTTCCGAAAGACGCTGTTCCCGCGCAGGCATCTCGCGTTCAATCTCCGATTTCTCTTTTTCAAGGGTCCCTTCCTCTTCCCTCAAGGCCGTCTCGGTTTGACGGATCTCTCCGATTTCCTCCCGGTTTCGGGAGGCGTTTTCTTCCCACTCCTTTCGTTGGGCGCGGATCGTTTCGATCCGTCCTTCGAGACGCTGGATTCTCCCTTCGATCTCGAAGATCTGAGCCTTGAGCTGTCCCAACGTCTGTTCTTGCTCGGTCAGGACAAGCCGAGTCTCTTCCCGCCGAAGATCCAACCCGGAGAGATGATTCTCCTGGGCGGCGGCGGTTTCCCGAAGCACCCCCTCTTCCCCCGCAACGGCCTCGCGGGTTCGGTTCCACTCCTCCCATTCGGCGCGGCCGACCCAGAGTTCAAGCGATTTGAGTTCCTCCTTCAACTTCTGGTATTTCTCGGCTTTTCTTGCCTGCCGGTCGAGGGAGTTGATCTGCCGTTTCACTTCGCCGATGATGTCCCGGACGCGGGTGAGGTTCTGCTCCGTCGCTTCCAACTTGCGGAGCGCTTCGGCCTTGCGGAGCCGATACTTGGCGATTCCGGCCGCCTCTTCGACGATCTCCCGCCGCTGCATCGGGGAGGCGGAGATGAGATCATCGACCTTCCCCTGCTCGATGATGGTGTGGGCCCGGTATCCGGCGCCGGTGTCGATCAGCAGTTCGCGGATGTCTTTCAATCGACAAGCGGTTTTGTTGATCAGGTATTCGCTCTCGCCGGAGCGGAAGAGCCGTCGCGCCACGGTGATCTCGGAATAAGCGTTGTACGGGGCGGAAAGCGCCTCGCCGATGTCACCAAATGTGAGGGAAACCTCCGCCATTCCAAGCGGCTTGCGCTGCTCGGTTCCGTTGAAGATCACATCCTCCATCTTCTCTCCGCGAAGGTTCTTGGCGCTCTGTTCCCCCAACACCCAGAGAATGGCGTCGGCCAGGTTGCTTTTTCCGCAACCGTTCGGTCCGACGACCGCGTTGATTCCGGGCTGAAATGTCACCGTCGTTTTATCGAAGAACGACTTGAATCCGAAGATCTCTAATTTTTTAAGACGCATTCGTCACCTTGGGTTGAACCGGTTTCGTTATTACCGAATCAGGAAAAAATAAGGAAGGATAATGATGATTTTTCATAACACACCTTCTTCCGAAAGTAAAGAAGCTCTTTGTCCGGTTAACCGATGGGTGACCCCCTTCTTCATCTCTATTCTTCATTGAATTGTCTCCCCATTTCCATTAATCTTGTCGAAGGGAGAAGATCATGGGGTTCAAAGAGAAGGTCATTTTGATCACCGGCGGAGGACGCGGCATCGGCCGGGCGGCGGCCGAACGGTTCGCCGCAGAAGGGGGTAAAGTGGCCCTCTGTGCCCGAACCGAAGGGGAAGTGCTCGGAACGGCAAAGGAGATCGAATCGGCGGGGGGGATGGCCCTCCCCTTCCGGGTCGACATCGCTTCCCGTCGCGAGGTTCATCGGATGGTCAGCCAGATCACCTCCGAGTGGGGAGCGATCGACCTCCTGATCCACTGTGCCGCGGTCTTGGGCCCCTCCGAACCGATCGCCACCTATCCCCCCGAGGCATGGGAAGAGGTGATTCGGATCAACGTGAACGGCACTTTTTACATCACCCAGGCGGTTGTCCGGACAATGATCCCTCGCCGCACCGGGACGATCCTCTCGATCACGTCGAGTGTCGGGCGGCGGGGCCGGGCCACCTGGGGGGCCTACTCGGCCTCCAAGTTTGCCCTCGAAGGGATGATGCAGACCCTGGCCGAAGAGGTGGCCCCCTTCGGCATCCGGGTCGTCACCCTCAATCCGGGCGGCACCCGCACCCGGATGCGCGCGGCCGCCTATCCCAAGGAAGACCCGGCCCGGCTCCAAACGCCGTCGCGGGTTGCCGCAGCCCTTCTTTTCCTGGCGACCGCCGCCGGGACCGACCCAAACCTTCATGGAAAATCGCTCGACATGACCGATCTTCCCGAAGGAGGGATCTCTTGATGAAAGCGGTTCGGTTTCACCGGTTTGGGGGGGTTGAAGAACTGGTTTATGAAGAGGTTCCTAAGCCGACCGCCGGACCGGGAGAGGCGGTGGTGGAGGTGAAAGGGTGCGCCTTGAACCATCTCGACCTCTGGGTTCGGCAAGGGGTCCCCGCCTACCGGATTCAGCTCCCGCATATTCCCGGTTCGGATGTCTCCGGCATCGTCGCGGAGGTCGGTCCGGGGGTGGAAGGGGTCGCGGTTGGCCAACGGGTGATCGTCGCGCCGGGGCTCTCTTGTTTTCGCTGTCCTGACTGTCTTTCGGGCCGGGACAACCTTTGTGATCGGTACCAGATTTTCGGCGCCGGCCCCCCCGGTGGCTATGCTGAATTCGCCAAGGTCCCGGCCTTGAATCTCCTGCCGATTCCAGACGATCTCCCTTTTGAGGAGGCCGCCGCCTTTCCCCTCACCTTTCTGACCGCGTGGCACATGCTGATCGGTCGCGCCGCGCTTCAACCGGGACAGGATCTCCTGGTCCTGGCCGGAGGGAGCGGCGTCGGGAGTGCCGCGATCCAGATCGGCAAGCTGGTCGGGGCGCGGGTCATTGCCACCGCAAGCACGCCGAAAAAGCTCGATCAGGCCCGACAGGTCGGAGCCGACGTCATGATCAATTACACCGAGGCCGATTTTTCACTGGAGATTCGGAAGATCACCCGGGGACGGGGGGTCGACGTTGTCTTCGAACATGTCGGGCCGTCGACCTTTGGAAAGAGCCTCCTCTCCCTGGCAAAGGGGGGAACCCTCGTCACCTGTGGGGCGACAACCGGGCCGACGGCCGCACTCGATCTGCGGCACATCTTCTCGAAAGATCTTTCGATTCGGGGCGCCCGGATGGGAACGCGGGGCGAGTTGTTGACCCTCTTAAAACTCGTTGGCGCCCGGAAACTCCGGCCGATCGTCGATTCGGTCTACCCCCTCTCCCGCGCACGGGAGGCGCAGGAAAAGATGGCCTCCCGCGACCTCTTCGGGAAGATCGTCCTGACTCCGTAGAATCTGTCTGAGTTTTTGGGATGCCGTTGAACAGAGAAATGGGATTGACAAAAAACCTTTCAAGATATAAACATGAAAAGATGTCCACGAAAGATACTCATGGAGAAAGAGATGAGAAACTTAGAAATGGTTTTTAGGGCTGGCCGTCGCATTCCCTGGGCCAAAGGTTCGATGCTTCATTTTCTAAAGGGAATGGTTCTTGTTGCGTTGATCGGGGGGATGCTCCTTGCTCCTGATCGCTCTTTTGCTGAAGATCAAGAAACGGAAGGGGCCAAAACTAAAAAACCGAGCGTCTTGTTCATGATCGCGGAGCAGAATATTGGACAGGAGTTTGCTATTTTTTGGTGGGGCCTTTTCAGTAGAGAGATTGCTTTTAGGGGTCAAGAGATCGATCTTTCGGTTGCCGAGACGATCCTCAAAGAAGCCTTTATGAACGAAGGTTTTGAGGTGATTGATGTTTCAAGTGTTTCCGAAAAAATAAAGGTCTCTAAGGCTTATAAAGTTGCCGATCTAACCAAAGAGTCGGCGATTGAAATGGGGAAAAATGTCGGGGCCAAGATCGTTGTCACCGGAAAGGTTCTTGCCAAGGCCGGCCCGAAAGCGGCCGGGAGCAATGTCGGTTCCTACTTGGCCGATATGACGGCGACTGCATTTCGGGTCGATAATGGCGCCGTTCTTGGGGCAGGAAAGGGGCATGGGGTGGCGAGGCATATTTCAGAAATGACCGGAGGAACGGAGGCGATCGAAAAGGCTTCAAAGGAAGTGGCGGAAAAATTAATGACTCAGATTTCCAATCGATGGAACGGGGGGGCCTCTAAACGATAGGTCTTCCTCTCAAAGGGGACGTCACGATGGGAAAAAGTAGAATCGGCTTACTCATATTCGGCGCCGTAGTTCTCTTCCAACTAAATGGATGCGCGGGGTTACACCAACCGATCATTCCGGTCAACAGCAGCAATCCGATTCGGACGATCGCCATCCTTCCGATGTTGAACAACACGGATGATGTGGAAGGTCCAAAAATGGCGAGGGTGCTGTTTCATGAAAAAATACAGAACTACCACTACGATGTGAAGCCGTTGAAAGAGACCGACGAGATTTTAAATTTACAAATGGGAATCAGCCTGGGGAAACAATTGGACCTGACCACCGCTCAAAAACTGGGTGAAACACTGGGGGTTGACGGTGTTTTTTATGGATACCTGATCAACTTTGACGAGGTGACCACCGGGATTTACAATAGCCATGAGGTCCGGATGGGATGGAAATTGGTGAATACCAAGACCGGAGAGATTGCATGGGGGAGGGGTGTGGCGGTTCGCCGGGAGGAAAAGGCGGGGGGAGTCGGAGAGATCGTATCTGCCGGTTCCCAGATTAAAAACGCGACGCAAGAAGACAAGGTCAATTCTCTTCCGACCTCTTCTGATCCGATGAAAGAGATGCCCGGGTTGGGAAAGTGGATTCTATTGGAAAGCCGTTCTCACGGGGGAGGTGCTGTGGCGGGCCTTGCGGCCGGTTTGGGAGGTAAACTGATCGATGGGATCACCGGCAATCGTTTAAAATACGAGACAAACGCGGCGCTTCGAATCCTTTTTTCTTCGGGTATGCTTTCCGGACCGGGCGGGGGAAACCAGGCGGTCCCCAAGTAAACAATCATGATCGGTAATCGTTTAAATAAAACCAAGGAGGCAAGTCATCACATGGCCACAAAAAACAGGAACCAGTTTTTCTCGGTTTTATTCATTTCTTCTGTCATTTTTTCCGGATGTACCTCGATGGGGGGCCAGGTCAAAGACGACCCCTCCCTGACTGGGCAGACGGGGAAGCTTGAAACGGCCGGCACGAACTACACCGGCCCCCAATACACCATCGGCGTGATCACGTTGGCCAATAAGACCCCTTCCAAAGTTTTGGGAATCGGAGAGGCGGCGACCGATATTTTAAGAACCATGATCAAGCAGGCGGGATTGGAACCGATCATGCTCACGGAGGATGAGTTAAAACAACAGGATAAAATGATCGAGCTTCAACAATCGGGTGTGGTCAAGAAGGGGATGAAAGATGCGGCCGAGGGAATGGATTCGATCGACTTCAGGGTTTCCGGATCGATATCGTCCTATTCAGAGGTCGAGGAAGGAAACAATTTAATCATCACCTCCAGCAAGGAGCAGGTGGCTCGTGTTGGTGTTGACTATGCATTTGTCGATATTGCAAGCGGGAGAACATTGGTTGCGAAATCGGGCATGGGAGAATACCGTAAGAAAACAACAAAAGTGCTGGGGCTCGGTGCCAGCTCTTCGGCCGATACCGGTCTGCGTGACGGTGCGCTGAGGGACGCCATGTCAAAAGCGGTTGAAAGCATGATTAAAGAATTAAGCAGTCGCCCGTTTCAAAGCAGAATCATGTTGATCGATGGAAAGACAGTGCTCTTTAAGGGCGGAACGCGGTCCAAGCTGAATTCTGGGGCAAAACTGGGGGTCTATCGACAGGGAGAGGACTTGGTCGACCCAGATACGGGGAGAGTGCTCGGAAAGAGAGAAAAGAAGGTGGGAGAGATTACCTTGACGAGCCATCAGAATAACAACGTCTCGGAAGGAAATGTCGTGAATGGATCCGATTTCAAAAAAGGAGATGTTTTAAGGGCGGGCGAATAGCCACGCGCTCTTTTACCGAATGAAACCGGACCGGGTGAACGGTTCTTGCGTTCACCCGGTCCAATTCAGACCGATCTGCATCATCCTCAGGTTTCCTTTTGCCCCGCCCTCCGAACAGATCGCCCCTTCCAACCGACCCAGAAAAGGAGACTCCCCAGAACCAAAAAAAGGTTGGAGAGATGGAGATGGGCGGTCGGGTTGGGGTCTTGTTCCGGGTAGAGGAGAACCTTGATCGCCCGGAAGCCCCACCAGACGATCGTGAAGAGGGCGGCGCCGGTCAGGAGGGTGTAGTCCCGCCGCGTGGCCTTATTCCCTCGAATCCCCATCGACAGGAGAAAAGCCCCAATCAAAAACGAAATCACCGCGACGAGGGCGTGCGGCAACCGGAACGGATCGTTCTCCCAACGGGAGAAGAGGACATAGAGCCGAAACCCCCAGGAGAAGAAGATCACCAGACCGGTGAGGATGAGCAATGTACGGACAAGCTTAGACATCTTTCTCGGAGCGCCTTTCTTCCTTGCCTGTTTAGAATGCCAAACTCCTTAAGCCAACATTAATCTCCGCCCCTTTGGCTGAGGCACTGGATCGCCGAATTCCTTTGCCGTATCTATCCATAATTGGATCGCCTCTCTTGCGTTAGAAAGCGCCGCCTCCTGTGTATTCCCATGGGCCATGCAACCGGACAGTTCGGGTACTTCAGCGATAAAGGCTTGATCCTCTTCGCTCCAATAGAGAATGATCTCGTATTTGTACATCAAGACTCCCCTCCCAACTTATATTTTAAAATGATACCCCGGACTTGGCGAACTTGATAGACTTTGGCTTTATTCCGGTCACGTTGAAGATTGATCTTTTCCTCGATGCCCTCTTTTCTGAAAACATGATGGCTTCCGCGTGTCCGCTCCTCAAACCCCAAATGGAGCAGCAGTTGGCGCAGCTCGTCGAAGGAGATATTGGCATCTGAAGTCCCCTGGAGAATCCGAAGCAGAAACTTTTCGTATTTACCCATTATGAAATGATGAACCCTCTGCGTTGATCATGAACGGCTGCCAGTGACGCGAGTCATATCAATGCGCCTCCGCCCAATTTGGCGCCACGCCGATATCGACGGTCAACGGCGCCTTGAGCACAATCACCCCTTCCATCAACGCTGCGACCTTCTCTTTCATCAGCGGGACTTCGTTCTCCGGCACTTCGAAAATCAATTCGTCATGCACTTGAAGAATCATCCGGCTTTTTACTTGGGCTTCCTGCATCCAGCGGTAAATATCAATCATCGCCTTCTTGATAATGTCGGCGGCGGTCCCCTGAAGCGGGGTATTGACGGCGAGGCGTTCGCCAAGGCCGCGGGTTTGGTTGTTGCTGCTGGCCAGTTCGGGGATTTGCCGACGGCGGCCGAAGAGGGTGGTGACGTACCCCTGTTTCGTGGCGGTCGTCAGCATCTCATCGATGAAGCGCTTGACCCCGTGGTAGTACTCGAAGTAGCGGTCGATATAGCGCTTCGCCTCGATCTGAGAAACGCCGAGCCCGGTGGAAAGGCCGAAGGGGCTGATCCCATAGATGATTCCGAAGTTGACCGTCTTCGCCACACGCCGCATCTCCGACGTGATCTCCTCTTTCGGAAGGCCAAAGAGCTGGACCGCTGTCCGGGTATGGACATCCTCGCCGGTCCGGAACGATTCGATCAGCACCGGGTCGTCCGACATGTGGGCGAGGATCCGTAGCTCGATCTGATTGTAGTCGGCGGAGAGGAGCAGGCATCCCGGATCGGCGATGAACGCCTGGCGAATGCGGCGGCCGAGATCCCCCTTGATCGGGATGTTCTGGAGGTTTGGCTCCTTGGAGGAGAGCCGGCCGGTGGCGGTGATCGCCTGGTTGAGCTGCGTGTGAACCCGGCCGGTCTCGGGGTGGATCAATTTGGGAAGGGCATCGACATAGGTTGATTTGAGCTTTACCAACTGGCGGTTGTTCAAGATCTCCGCAGGCAATTCGTGTTGGACAGCGAGTTGCGTCAAGACCTCCTCGTCGGTCGAGTAGCCGGTTTTGGTCTTCCGAACCGGTGGGAGCCCCAGTTTTACAAAAAGGACTTCGGCCAACTGCTTTGGCGAATTGATGTTGAACTCCACGCCGGCGAGACGGTAGATCCGCCCGGTCAGCTCGGCGAGCTTTCCGTCGAGCTCCTTTGAAATTTCCGACAGGAGATCGGCATCGATCTTCACCCCATTGCGCTCGATCTCGGCCAAGACCGGGACCAGCGGCATCTCCAGATCGTTGAAGAGGGGGATCAGCCCCTGCCGGTCTAAGAGAGAAGGCAGGATCTCGGCGAGTTTTAGAATGGCGTCGGCCCGTTGGCAGAGATAGGGGGCGATCCGCTCCGGCATCCCTTCGAAGAGGGGATGCTCTTTTGCCTGCTTGTCGCCACCGGCTGCTTCCGTGGCGGTGGTCAGCCGCTCCTTGAGATATTCGAAGGTGACCGCTTCCAGCGTCTGATCGCGCCGGCCGGGGTTCAGAAGGTAGGAGGCGATCATCGTATCAAACGTCGCCCCGCGAAGGGAGATCCCTCGGCGTCCCAGGACAATCTCGGCGACCTTCAGATCATGCCCGACCTTGGTGATCGACGTCGATTCCAAGACTGTTTTCATCTCCCGCGGAAGCTGCTTTCGATCTTCAAGAGGGATGTAAAACGCCTCCCCCTTCTCAAGACAGAAGGCGATCCCCACCCACTCGGCCCGCATCGGTTCGTCGGAGGTGGTCAGCATCTCAATGGCGACCCGTCTCTTTTTTTCGATGGTGGCCATCGCCTCGCCGATTTCGCCTGCGGGGAGAATCCGATAGCCATCGGCCATCATCGGCGCCGGGAGGGTCAACCCCTTGAGGAGGTTGGAAAACTCCAGTTCGTTGCAAAGAGGAATCAGTTTTTCGAAGTCGGGCGGCTCCATCCGAAAACGCTCCGGGTCGAAATCGATCGGGCAGTCGGTGTCGATCAAAGCGAGCGATCGGGAAAGGCGGGCCGTCTCGGCCTCCGCCGAAAGCCGTTCGCGCAGCTTCGGCTTCTTCACCTGGTCGAGATGGGCCAGAAGATTTTCGATCGTCCCGAACTGCTGAATCAACTGGACCGCCGTCTTCTCGCCGATTCCGGAAACGCCGGGAATATTGTCGACCGAATCACCCATCAACCCCATGATCTCCACGACCTGGGCCGGGGTTGTCCCGAACTTCTCCAAAATCTCCTTCTCGGTGTAGTGCTTCTCTTTCATCGTGTCGTAGACCGAGATGCCGGGAGAGACGAGTTGGAACATATCTTTGTCGCCGGTCACGACGATGACCTTGAACCCTTTCGTCTCTCCCTTCCGAGCCAGCGTCCCAATCAGGTCGTCGGCCTCATAGCCGTCCCCGATGATCACCGGAATGCGGAAGGCTTCGACCATCCGATGGATATAGGGGATCTGCGCCGCGAGGGGGCTGGGCATCTCGGGGCGATGGATCTTATAGTCTTGGTAGGCGGTGTGGCGAAAGGTCGGCCCCTTCGAATCGAAGGCGATCGCCAAGTAATCCGGTTTTTTGTCCTTGATGATCTTGAGCAGCATCTGGGTGAAGCCGTAGACGGCGTTGGTGGGAAGGCCGGTCGAAGTCGAAAGCTCCCGGATCGCGAAATAAGCGCGATAAAAATAGGAACTGCCGTCGATAATATAGAAGGTTCTTGGGGTCACGGTTTCCGTTTCTACCTCTGACGGACTGTGGGAGTGGTCGCTCTAAGACCGCAACCGTTTCCCGAAGGTCACGGGGGGCCGCTCCTTTTAGAAAGCCATCAAGGTTCCCCATCTTACAATGGGAAGGAGGGGGTGTCAATTTGACCACCCCTTCCCTCTTTCCCTCTCCCTTGACAGTTCTCTTTGTAATGGTTTACGTATCTCCCTTCGCGATGAAAAGGAGTGCCGCCCAATACAAATGACAACGTTTGTTGCGCTGCTACGCGGGATCAATGTCTCCGGCCAAAAGCAAATACGCATGGCCGATTTGCAGGGGTGTTGTGAGGCATTGGGACTGAAAAATATCCGCACTTATCTGCAAAGCGGAAACGTGGTCTTTTGCGTCGAGCGGGCCGCGCCGCGTAAGCTGGCCGCGGCGCTCAGGGCGTGGATCGCCGAAGACTTCAAACATGATGTTGAAGTTCTGGTCTTGACACAGAAAGAGCTGAACCAGATTGTCGACGCCAACCCGCTCCGGCGGCGATTGGAAGGGGAGGAAAAGATATTTCATTGCACTTTCCTCTTTGAGCCAGTTTCGGAGGATCGATTTCAAAAACTGACACTCCCCGCTCAGCCGGGGGAGGAGGTGGTTTTGATCGGGCAGGTGCTCTACCTTTACTGCCCGCACGGGTACGGAAGAACAAAGCTGAATAACAACTTCTTCGAAAAGGCGCTCGGGGTTCCTGCCACCACCCGGAATTGGCGAACCGTCCTCTCATTAAGAGATCTCTGCGGCTGTGAATAGAATCACTCTTTTTCTGTTTTGCCGGAAGCGATGGCGCAAAACTGCGTCTCGTTGGTGGCGAAGCGGCCCTAAGATGAACATTGGCTATTTCAATCCAACAAGGAGGAGATCATGGCTGATAAGAAAATCATTGCGGTGATCGGCGCCACCGGCGCACAGGGCGGGGGCTTGGTCCACGCCATCATGAGTGACAAGAGCAGTGGCTTCACGGTACGTGCGCTGACCCGAAACGTCAACTCCGAAAAGGCCAAAGCGCTGGCAAACCTGGGGGTCGAGGTGGTCGCGGCCAACATCGACGACATGGAGAGTATGAGGAAAACGTTCGACGGTGCCTACGGCGCATTCTGCGGCGCCCGCAACCTTGTCGTCTCACGCGTCCTCAACCCCGCGCTACAAACCTTTGACCAGTGGCTTGCCAAAAATAAAAGCCGTATCCCGCTGGAGTCGTAAATATGTTTATTCCATTCATGCCTGTTACGATGGAAAAGAAATAGGATTGTCGAGGGTCCTAACGGGGGCGGAGGGGTTCCGCTTTATAGAACAGATCGGATGAAAACCCCTTCGTCCCCCACAGCGCGAGCATCGCCTCACTCGCGAAGGCAAAACCTTATAGCGCCAACGGTTTGATTGGGGAGAGGACCGCCGCCGGATTGGCCTTCCAGATCGCCTCGTCCGCGTCGACATATAACTCCACTTCGTTTCCGTCCGGATCGGAGAGATAAAGACTTTGGCTGACGGTATGATCGCTCATCCCGGCGATCGGAATTCCGGCCCGCTCCAACTCCTCCTTGGCGGCCCGCAGTTCGTCGAGGCTGTCGCCGATCTTGATTCCGATATGATATAACCCCCGGCGCCGTCCGCGGGGAGGCCCGGGCGCATCGCCGACCTGGATCAGCAAGAGTTCGTGGTGGGTCCGGCCGGAGGTCAGCCCCGCCGCCATTTCCCCGAAGACCTTCCCGATCTCCCGGAATCCAAGGAGGTCCCGGTAAAAGGCGAGCGAGCGGTCGAGGTCTTTCACATAAAAAACGACATGTCCAAGATAGTGCGCCTTCATTTATTTCCCTCCACGGAACAACCGGGTAAAATCGGCATGAATCCGGCCCATCCGATCTTCGATCTCCTTTTGTAGGTCCTTTTTCCCCTGCTCCCAGTCGCGGTGTCCGTACCCCATCCGACGCGCGAGAAAAATCGACTCCTCCGACTCGGCCTGCGGAAGGATCAGGTCCTTCGCATCTCCCCGAACAATCCGAAGGGCGTCGATCAATGCGCGGAGAAAGAGATATCCTTCATGGAAATCGGTCCGGATCTCCTTCGGCAAGATCTTCAACCGGTGGAGCCGTTCCAGGGCTGCCAGGGTTTGCGGCGTCCGAAGCGAGGGATGCCGGTGACCGTGCATTACCTGAAGATATTGAACGGCGTATTCGATGTCGAGCAGGCCGCCGGCGCTGTACTTGACGTTGATCTTCCCCCGGGGCACCAGTTCGTCCTGCTGACGCCGTCTTAATTCCAGGGCGGTCTGAAGATCCCACGCGATCCCGCCGTAGACGAATTGGTCCCGATGGGCCTCGACCCGCCGTCCGAGCCGCTTGTCTCCGGCGATCCATCGAAGTTTGATCAGCGCTTGCCGCTCGAACGGGGCGGCCTCCCCGGTAACGGAATAATAGGCGGTGAACCGGTCGAACGGATTCGCCAAGACCCCCGCCGTTCCGTAGGGCCGAAGCCGCGTATCGATATGAAAAATCCCTTTCTCCCTCGCCTCGATGAAATGGACGATCCGATCGGCCAGCTTCTCGAAGTAAACCCGATTTTCAACCTGCTCCGGACCGTCGGTTCGGCCCGGCCCTTCATAGACGAAGAGGAGTTCGATGTCGGAGGCATATCCCAATTCGGCCCCTCCGAGTTTTCCGAGGCCGCAAATTGTGAAAGGGCAGACGTGGCCTGCTTCCAATCGGGGAAGGCCGTATTGCTTCACCAAATCGGCATGAATGTGTCGATACGCTTCGTCGATCACCACTTCGGCAAGGTCGGTCAGCGCCGATGAGAAGTGGCCGATCCGCTTGGGCGGTTCCAGGAGATGTTTCATGTCGATCCGAAAAAGCTCGCGGTCCTTGTAGGCATTCAAGACCTGTTTCTGATTTTCCAGGGTCTCGGCCGATCGGAGCGCCCTTACCAATCCCCGTCGAAGTGCTTCTTTGCCGACCCGAAGGGGTTGCTTCCGTCCATATCGCATCATCGGCATCATGGGAAGGAGTTCTTCGAATCGGCTCCGGAGGAAGTCTTCCCACAAGAAATCGGAGCTCCCAAAAAGTCGGGCCAGGAGATCCAAACTCTCCCGGCGGCTGAGGAGGGCGATCAACGAGCGGCTCCCCTTCCCCTCGACGACCCGGTCAAGGAGTTGATCGAAATGGGTGATCGCCTTCGTTGGATCGGGGGAGCGGACCAGGAAATGGGTGAACTGCTTGATCAGGACAGCCGACAGCCGAAGCCCCCTTTTTTCCTTTTCATCGACGATCTTGCGACCCCGCCGGTCGGAAACGGAGAGCCGGTCGTGCACATCGGCGCCGACGCTCCGAATGTCGACCTGGTGGATGTATATCCCCCGGAGCGCCAGAGCGTTTGAAAAGGCGTAGAGAAAGGCAGGGGTATCCTTTCCATGGATATCAAGGATCGTCCATCGCGCCGACCGGCGGTTGTCAAATCGGATCCGAAGCGGCTGGAGAACCCGCTCCGCGGGGAGATCGGCCCGTGAAAGGGTGGCGATCAGGTGGAGATTCACCCGGTTCCGCGCTTCGCCGGAACGCCCTTCTTTCAATAGGTGGACGAGGGAAACCAGCTCCTTTTCAAAACGGTGTTGGCGCTCCGCATCGAACCGTTTCCCCTCGACCGAGACGACCTCAAAAACGTCGACGATGACCTTCTGGGAATGGTTTCCGGTAGGAACGGAAACCATTTTCCGGGGGGAGAGACCGGACGGAAGACCGGGTCGCGGAGGAACGTGTGGGGGAACGGCTGGACGGGGCGGGGCATCCTTCCGATCGGAAAAAGTGTGAACATGACCCGATTGGATGTTGAGTCCGAAGGAGGTGAGGAGGCCGCAGAGAATCGAAAACTCGGAGAAATAGTCGAAGCCGACGACCGTGATCCGGAAGGCCCGGGCGCCTCTCGGCGCAATCTTCAGGGCAATTGGATGATCGCGGTCGAGGCAGGCGGCCAGGGCGACATGCTCGGCGACCTCTTCCGGGGAATAACGTGAAAAGTAGTCTCGGTCCATCCGGGTCAGGAAATCGTCGACCACGTCTCTCTCGCCGCCAAGCACCAGCAGCCGTTCTCTGATTGCGTTGAGGTCCACCCGATTTTCTCGCCGATGAGGTTCTTGAGTCCTTTTTCACTGGTGTTGCTTTGTTTCAGCGGTTCTTTTAAGGGTTGGCGAGTCAAGCCATCTCTTCTTCATCAAGCACATCGAATGCGAGGGAAATTTGGCGGCGCGAGAATTGTGCTTTTCGCTCGTTCCAAGCGTAGGTGCACTCGATGGCCTGATCGACATGGACGGCGCCATCGCGGGTCACTACCCAATGGACGGTGGAGAGCAATTCGAGACCGAATGGCGTCTCGAAGCCCTCGACAAGATCGGCGACCCGATTGAGTCGCGCGCGCGTTGCCGCGTCGTCCGCTAAGAACGCCTCGGCATCCTTCATCGCGCCGGGCACGAGTTCGAGCTGCTTGTTGGGTGTATCCCCCCCATCGGCATCACCCGATACCAAATGGCCTTCCACTGCGTGCAGCACATGGCGAAAGTTCGCTGCATACGGCCCGTAAGATGCCTTCGTATATTGAAGCCGCAACGGCTCCCCCGCTTCCTGCATAAAGTACATCAGCTTATGTACTTCTAATCCGGCTCCGCCGGAAAAAGGGGGCTTACGTCGCCCCCTCCACCGGCCTGTGCGTGCCCTCCGCCAAAGCCGGGTGGAGCCTCCCCCTCAACGCTCTCATCCGTTCGCTGGTGACGAGCTCGGAGGCAACAATGATCTACGCAAAAAACGTAGATGTTACAGATATAGAGTCTAATCCGAATGATCGAACCAGACGGTCAAGAATGCCCCGCCAGGGGAAAATCGACCGGAGTATACGTTTTTCCCAAGCAGAGATCAATTCAGGCAGCGGGTCGGCCTGTCACCGTCACGTCAAAAAACTGTACCCGATTGCCACGGACCATTGACACCCTCATCTGCGCGATTTCGTTTTGGCCGGGCGAGACGATCAGCGCCATGTCGGTGCTTTGGATCAGGTCGAGCCTCCGGCGAAGCTCCTTCACCTGGTCCGGCGGACTTCGCCCCGTGACCTGGAGGGAATGGTTGGAGGTTGGCACGGAAACCGTAGCGGGTCAGCCGGGACAACTCCTTCTCCACTCGCTTGCACTCGGCCTCCCAATACTTTCGCACCTTGTCATACATCCGAAACGCCGTCGGTTTGTCGATGGAGACGACCATCGCTTTCCCCTGAACCCCCCCCCAAGGAAGTGCTTTACAATGTCTTTCGCCACCGTTTCGAGCCGGTTGTCACGGGTGAGGAGGTGATATTGCCAGCCCAACTCTCGGTGCCGTTCGATGCGATGAGGAATGCGTTAAACCAGAAGAGGGCCGGGATGCCGTTTTGAGGATCTTTGTAGCTGGTGAGGTTGTCGTCGAAGGCTTGCCGGGCGGGAACGCCGGGTTTCTTCAGTTCGATGACGACCCACGGCAGCCCGTTGACGAATCCGATCAGATCCGGGCGGCAGGTGTAAAGGGGGCCGGTGATCGTCATCTGGCTGACGAGGAGAAAGTCGTTGGCCGCCGGGTTCTCCCAATCGATCACCCGGACCCGCTCGGTTTTCTGCCCGCCCCGCTCCCGGTCCGGCACGGAAACGGGAATGCCTTCCTTCAGCAGCGTGTAGACTTCACGGTTTGCCGCCGCGCGGATCATCGCCGAGCGGTCGCGCGTGAGATCATCGATTGCGGTGGTGATCGCCTCCGGCGGCAGGCCGGGATTCAGCCGCTCCAGCGCCGCGCGCAGCCGCGGCCCCAGGACTACCTCGCTCTTTGTCTCGCGCCCCAGCGTGCCGCCTGGACTGAAGACCTCTTCCGTTGCCGAGACGGTCTGCCAGCCCAGCGCTGTGAAGAGTTGAATCGCGGGTTGCTCGCAAAGTTGGTCTTCAGTGTACTCCCGTGGCATCGCTCCCCTGTATTAGCTTTTACCTCCCTTTTTAAAAGCGTCATCTAAAATGTGCCGCAATTGGGTACCTTTAAAACTACCATCAGTCATTAATTGAGTTGATAATGATCCAATTACAGCTTTAACACGTGCAGTTGACAGTTCCTTATGTTTCTTAATTGCTTTATGTACCCCATGGCTAAGCTCTGGTGTAATATGGTGCGACAAACCTACGCCAATTAATGTGGGGAACATTTGGTCGAATACTTTGGACGCGTGGCCACTTCTGGTTGACAGCGCAATGTTCCACAGGCTTGCCGGCACCAGGAGCAAGCCGCCACCCCTTCCGCCAAATGCCCCCCCTCAAAGCGCTATCTTCTGAGTAGCCTCTTCAACCAATGAAGGCTGCACCCTCAGGGCTGCACCGGTGCAGCCCTGAGGCGGCGTAAACAATTCCATTCTTTTTCAATCCTTTCATCGAAAACCAGTCAGAAACGGGTGCATCAAAAATGCGGCATCCGCTTTTCTTCAAGACGGCGCGCTTCTTTTAAAATCAAGCCTTTCCGAAGCCGGTTCTTTCCGGCACCCTGTTTGCTTATATTTTCATCTCACCATAGATCTCATCCTCTCGCGATCAGAGGGGCTTTCCTTTGAAGGAAGAAGACCTTCCCGATGATCTTCAGGCGGTGGTCCGGAAGATCCTCCGTTATCTGGTCGAACATCCCGATGCCAAGGATGCTCCGGAGGGAATTCTTCGGTTTTGGCTTCAGGGAGAAGCGGGGGAGAGAGCGGTTCGAAATGCGCTTGATTTTTTAGTGCTGAAGGGATGGATCGTCGGAAGAGAGACCCCCTCCTCCGACCGGATCTATGGGATAAACCGAGAGCGTCTCCGGGAGATAGGAACCTTCCTGAATGGGTTTACGAGTTGAAATGAAGCGGACGGAATCGGAGTCGTTCGATCCGGCGCCAAAAGAGAAGGAACCGGCTTCCCCCGTCTTCATCAAAAAGGGGGTGCAACCGTATCGGAGTCCGATCGAACATCTGTTCGATCTCCTCAAACGGGTCGACCTGTTGATTCAACGGGAGATTGTTGTTTTCCGCCGGGGCCGGACCGCCAACGGGGAATGGGACCGCCTGGCGGCGATCACCGATGACGAGGTCGCCACCTTGCTTCGGTCTGAGAAAACCGAGGAGATCTCGGCCGAGGAGATCGATCTTCTGGAGCGGCTTGCCCGGCTGGATGGCGAGATCAAAGAGCGGGTCTCCGCAACAACGGCAGCCGGAAACCCGCTGCCATTACCGGCGCTCTCCCGGATCTTCCGCCTTTCTCCACTTGAAACGGAACTCCTGGTGATCGCCCTCGCCCCTGAACTCGACCGCCGCTATGAACGGCTCTTCGGTTATCTGCACGATGACATGACCCGGAAGCTTCCATCGGTCGGATTGGCCCTTTCCCTCTGCTGCCCCGCGCCGGTCGACCGTGTCTCCGCCCGTGCTGTTTTTTCTCCCTACGCGCCGCTGATCCGGTATCGCCTCCTTCGGGTCATCGATGATCCTGCGGCGGGAGGCCCGCTCCTGTCGAGGCCGGTCCGGATCGACGATCCAATCGTTTCATTCCTGCTCGGCGACCGTCGTCTCGATCCGAGACTTCGGGAAGAGGCCGAATGGGTTTCGATCTCCGACCCTTCTTCCAGCAACGCTTCCACACGACCGGATCTCTCGGCGCGACTGATCCGGTCGATCGAGGGGTGTTTCGGCGAGAAGGGATTCTTGAGAAAACCGGCCTTCTATCTGCACGGACCGGCCGGCACGGGGAAGAAGGGGCTGGCCCTTTCGATCTGCCGGCATTTCGGCCTTCCCCTCCTGGTGGTCGATGCCGAACGGCTCGCCGCATCACCGGCCGGTTTCGAAGAGGGCCTCTTCCTCTCTTTCCGGGAAGGGCTTCTTCACGGGGGAGCGGTATATATCGACTGTTTCGATCGGTCATTGGGACCAGAGCGAAGCCGGTTCCACCTCCAGACCATTTCAAAACAGATCGAAGAGATGGGGGGGATCACCTTTTTCGCCGGAGAACGCCCCTGGTCCTGGCCGGGGCTGCTCGATTCCCACTTTTTCCTTCCGGTGGAACTCCGTCTTCCCGGCGATGCGGCGCAGATCGAACGGTGGCGGGAGCGGTTGGCCGATTGCGCCGACGCCGACGATCGGACCCTCGCTCTCCTCGCCTCGAAGTACCGCTTCTCCGAAGGGGAAATGGAAGAGATCATCCAGCGGGCAAGGAGGGCCGCCGCGCTCCGAGGAGACGGCCCCGTGACAATGGCCGATATCGATCAGGGATGCCGCGACCAAAAGCGTCCGAACTTGGGCCCCCTGGCCCGAAAGATCGAGCCGAAATACGGGTGGAGCGACATGGTCCTTCCACCCGAGCCGATGAATCAACTCCGTGAGATCTGCAATCAAGCCCGCCACCGGAGCACCGTCTTCGGCCGATGGGGTTTTGAACGGAAACTGTCGCTCGGGAAGGGATTGAATGTCCTCTTTTCCGGCCCGCCGGGGACGGGGAAAACGATGGCGGCGGAGGTTCTCTCCCATGAGTTAAAGCTCGATCTCTTTAAAATCGATCTTTCGCAGGTTGTCAGCAAATATATCGGCGAAACCGAAAAAAGCCTTCACCAGATTTTCCGGGAGGCGGAGGCGAACCATGCGATCCTCTTTTTTGACGAGGCCGACGCGCTTCTTGGCAAACGCTCGGAGGTGAAAGACGCGCATGACCGCTACGCCAACATCGAGATCGGCTATCTCCTTCAAAAGATGGAAGAGTATGAAGGGGTCACCATTTTGGCGACCAATCTCCGGCAGAATATCGACGACGCCTTTGTCCGGAGAATCCGCTTCATCATCGAGTTTCCCTTTCCGGAAGAAGAAGATCGGCTTCGGATCTGGCAAGGGATCTGGCCGAAGGAAACCCCGCTCGCCGAGGGGATCGATCTCGGCGCCATCGCGCGGCGGTTTAAGCTGGCCGGCGGGAATATCCGGAATATCGCCGTGGCGGCATCGTTCCTCGCCGCGGCGGAGGGGAAGAGGGTCGAAATGGGCCATCTGCTCCACGCGACCCGCCGGGAGCTTTACAAAATGGGACGGTTGGTGAGTGACGGCGAGTTCGACATCCATCTGGAGCATCCACAGCAATGATTCAAGACCTGGATGAGACACTCAAAGAGTTGCTCGTCAAGAAAACGCCGATCGATGTCGCGGCGATTGATGTGAAGTTCGAGATGCCGGGGAAGGAGTGGGTCGCCGGGGTGTCGAAGCCGACGATCAATCTCTTTCTCCACGACCTTCGGGAAAACCACGAGTTACGAAGCAATGAACGGGAGCGGACCCGCAACGGCGCCAACGGGACCGAGTCAAAGGCGCCGGTCCGGATCGATCTCACCTATCTGATCACCGTCTGGACCACCGACGTTTCCGACGAGCATCGACTGTTGGGGAAGATCTTGACGACCCTCCTTCGTTACCCGATCTTACCGGCCGAGGTCTTGAAGGGATCGATGGTCGATCAGCCGTTGCCGCTGCGCGCCTGGATCGCCCAGCCCGACCGGACGCCGAACGCCTGGGATTTCTGGGGGGCGCTCGACGGGAGGTTGAAGGCCGGGATCGGCTATGTTGTCACCGCCGCCGTCACCCCCTTCCCGCCGGAGGCGGTCGGCTTCGTGACCGAGAAGGTCATCCACCTGAAGGAAAAAGCCCGTGGGTTCGACCCGTTGACACATCAACCAAAGTAGAAAACAGAGAGACAAAGTGGCAGAGGCACAAAGAGGGAAAAGGCAAGACGCTCTGTGCCTTTGTGCCTTTGAACCTGGTCAATCACAAGCACTTTATAAACGTACCATCTCATACACGAAAGGAGTCGTGACATGCCTCAATATCTTTCACCGGGAGTTTATGTCGAAGAGGTTCCCTCCGCGATCAAGGCGATCGCCGGGGTCAGCACCAGCACCCCCGGATTCATCGGGACCGTGCCCGACAAGATTCATCAGATCGCCAAAGATCCGGCCGGTGCGCCGGGGGCGACGAAATTTGTCGATTTCACCCTTCCAACGCCGGCCAAAACGGTGAAGTTGATCACCAATTGGACGCAATTCACCCAAGCCTTCGGCGACCTGATCGGCAATGAAACGGCGGCGAAGACGACCGATGCCAGCCCCGCCGTCGACGAGGGCCACCGCCGCTTGGCCCATGCCGTGTATGGATTCTTCAACAACGGGGGAAGCCGCTGTTATGTGGTTCGGATCAAGGACGACACCGAACTCGACGATGCCCTCAAGGCGTTCGCGGCGATCGACGAAATCGCGCTCGTCGCCGCCCCCGGAGAAACCGACGACGCAACGCGCGACAAGCTGGTGACCCATTGCCAAACCACCGCCGACCGGTTCGCCATTCTCGACGGTCCCGAGACCGAGGCCGATTTAACCAAGTTGACGAAGACCGCCGCCGAATCGGGGTTGGCACCAAAGAAGACCGATTTCGCCGCCTGGTATTTTCCCTGGATCAAGGTGTTCGATCCGGCGACCAAGCTGGCCGCTCCGAACGGCGACGGCCTGCTCGCCGTTCCCCCCGCCGGGCACTTGGCCGGGATCTATGCCCGTGTCGATACCGAACGGGGCGTTCACAAGGCCCCCGCGAATGAAGCCGTTCGCGGCGCTCTGAATGTCACACAACCGCTCAGCAAGGCCGACCAGGACGGCCTCAATCCAAAAGGGGTCAACTGCATCCGGGTCCTCAACGACAGCATCCTTGCCTGGGGGGCACGGACGGTGGGGGGAGACGCCAACGCCGACCTGAAATATATCAACGTCCGCCGGACCCTCCTCTTCCTTCGAGAATCGATCGACGAGGGAACGCAGTGGGTTGTTTTCGAGCCGAACACGCCGGCCCTCTGGCAAAAAATCACCCGGAACGTTTCGGCCTTTCTCACCAACGTCTGGCGATCGGGAGCCCTTTTCGGAAACACACCGGAAGAGGCCTTCTATGTCAAATGCGACGCCGAGACCAACCCTCCCGAACTCCGGGAGTTGGGGCAGGTGGTGACTGAAATCGGCGTCGCCATCGTCCGCCCGGCCGAATTCGTGATCTTCCGGATCAGCCAGTGGCAGGGGCCCTCAAAGGGATAAAAAGCGTTTTCTGAAGGGGATCTGATCGATGCCGTCCACATTCAAGAGTCCGGGGGTTTACTGGAAAGACCTTTTTCTCAGGCCGGATGCGAAACTTCCGACCGGAATTCCCGGCTTCGTCGGTTTTGCGATTCCCAAGGACAATACGCTCCCTCCATCCCCGGTGACGCTCCACCGGAAGGAAGAATTTCCGGCCCTGTTCGAAAGCGTGCCGGAAAGCCACCTGACGGAGGTGATCAACGGGTTCTTTGATAACGGAGGTCTCCGATGTTATCTCTCCGCCGCCGACCCGGCAGGAGACCGGGAACAGGGGTTGATGAAAGGGATCGATCGGTTGAGTCCGCTCAACGACCTCGATCTGGTGGCGGCGCCCGATGCCGTCACCCTTCGAAAGCCCGACCGGTCATTGGACCGGGAGGCGGTGCTCCGGGTACAGCGGGGGCTGCTTGAACACTGCAAAAAGGAAGGAGACCGCTTTGCCCTCTTAGACCCCCTCCCCGAAAGCACGCCGGAGGCGGTTTTGGCGCAGCGGGGCGACCTGATGATCAATCAAGAAGAGCCGGTGAACGGGGCCCTTTATTATCCCTGGGTCCGGACCGCCGATCTCTTGGTCCCTCCCTCCGGCCATGTCGCCGGCATCGTTGCACGAACCGATGCCAAAGCCGGTGTTTTTAAGGCCCCGGCCAACGAGGAGTTATTGGGGGTGATCGATCTGGAGATACAAATCAACAATGCCCTCCAGGACCAACTCAATCCGGAAGGGGTCAACTGTCTTCGCCCCTTTCCGGGGCGGGGCATCCGGCTCTGGGGGGCGCGGACCTTGAGCCGGGACCCCAACTGGCGTTATGTCAATGTCCGCCGGCTTTTTCTCACCTTGGGGCGCTGGATCGACGCGAATATGAGATGGGCCACTTTCGAGCCAAACGATCCCCGTCTTTGGGTTCGAATCCAACGGGAGCTGGGGGTCTATCTCGCCGGTCTTCGGCGGGCCGGCGCCCTGAAAGGGGCGACGGCGGAAGAAGCGTTTTACATCAAATGTGATGCGGAAACAAATCCACCGGCGCAACGGGAGTCGGGGGAGGTGGTGACGGAGATCGGTTTGGCGCCTCTTTCCCCGGCCGAATTCGTCGTCGTCCGGATCATTCATCGCGTCGGAAGTGTCGAGACGAGATGACAGTCACTGAAATGCACGGGTAAACGATCCACTTTAAAACCAGGGAGGTTTTACGATGGCCACAGGAAGTCGCACCGATCCTTATCGCGCATATAATTTTCTCGTTGAAATCGACGGCATTACCCAGGCCGGTTTCCAGGAATGCGGCGGATTGGATGTCACCACCGATCCGATCGATTACCGGGAGGGAACCGATCCAAACCATGTCCGGAAATTGCCGGGATTGAACAAATATTCTCCGATCACCCTCAAGCGGGGAATCACCGACTCCGATGAACTCTGGAAATGGAGAAAGACGGTGATTGACGGGAAGGTCGAACGGAAAAATGGCTCGATCGTCTTGCTCGACGACACCGGGACGGAAAAAATCAGATGGAATTTTGCCAATGCCTGGCCGTCGAAATGGAGCGGTCCCTCCTTCAACGCGACCGGCAATTCGGTCGCCGTCGAATCGCTGGAACTGACCCATGAAGAGGTGAAGAAGGCGTAATGGAGGGGAAGATGCTTCAGACCGAATATCCATTCACCTTGCCGATCGGCTACGTCGATGCCGAGGGGAATCTCCAGAAAGAAGGGGTGATGCGTCTGGCGACCGCTTTTGACGAGATCGTCCCGCTCAAGGATCCTCGGGTTCATCACAATCAGGCCTATCTGTTGATCATCCTGTTGTCGCGGGTGATCGTCCGGCTGGGGACCATGGAGCAGATCAACCCCAAAGTCATCGAAGGATTGTTTGCCGCCGATCTCGCCCATTTGCAGGAGCTTTACCGGCGGATCAACGAGAACGGGCAAAATCGGGTGAGGACGCAATGCCCTCACTGCGAGCAGGAGTTCGAGGTGGAGCTGAGCGGCGTGGGGGGATAACACGCTACCCCTTGGAGCGGCTCTACGAGGAGGTAGCGTATATCGCCTATCATTTCCATTGGCCGCACGAAAAAATCCTGGCGTTCGAACATCCCGATCGCCGGAAATGGGTGGAAGAGATCGCCAAGATCAACCGGCGCCTGAACGATGAAGAGGCGGCGCTATCCAGGTAGGCACAGAGGACCAAAGGGGCAAAGGCACAAAGAGGGAAAAGACAAGACTGCTCTGTGCCTCTGAACCTGAGCAGGGATAAGAAATTGTCGAGGAGGAACAGATCATGCCGTCGTTGGGACTCAATGCCGCTTTCAGCGCCGCGACCAATCTCCTGGGGGTCCGGGCAGACCCCTACCAGGGGTGCAACTTTCTCGTCGAGATCGAAGGGATCCTGGCGGGGGGCTTTTCGGAATGTACCGGCTTGCAGGTCGAAATCGAATTTCAAGATTATCGGGAGGGAGGGGTGAACGAATATGTCCATCGCTTCTGGGGGGCGACCAAATATCCCCCCCTCCTTCTCAAGCATGGCCTGACCCAGATCGACGGCCTCTGGGGATGGCATCAAGAGGTGACCCAAAGGAAGATCGACCGGAAAAACGGAACGATTTATCTCTTGAACAAGAAACGGATCCCGGTGATGTGGTGGGATTTTAAGGAGGCTTTCCCAATCAAATGGACCGGGCCGGAGCTCCGCGCCGATTCCGGGAATGTCATCTTCGAAAGTGTGGAACTGGCCCATCGCGGCCTGAGCCGGCCGAGACTGGCGACCCTCCTCGCCGGGATTGGGGCCGAAATCGCCGGGTCGATCGATTTTTGAGGAAGGTTTTTTAAATGGATGATTCCCCCTTAACCTCGCCGAATGAAAGCGCCGAGAAACAGATCCCCTCGGAACTGGCGGCACGCCTTGATCGGCGCCGGACCGAGCCGGTCGGCATCATCGACTCCCGTCAACCGAAGCATCAGATTAGCCGGACGGCCGGCTGGATCGCACAGCGGTTCGCGCTCCTCGACCGTTTGAACGCGCGATACCGTCCCGACAACGAGATCGCGGCGGGAGAAGGGCGGTTTGTCTTTGCAGCGGCGCCGGGGACACAACCGGGAGCGGATGAAGAGAGCATGGCCCGATTGTCACGCGGGATGTCACACGCGACGGAGAAACGGTCCACCCCTTCAGAGGCGGCCCCTCCCGATCGGCTTTCATCCCATTCGGAATCGTTCCGGGTCCGCCGGCCGGGGACGGCTCCCAACTTGAAGCCGAATAACGCGCCGCAACCTCCCCAGCTTGCCGGGGAGTTCTTCAAAACCGACACCGAGGCAGGTCCCAATACAACCCTTCGCGTTGACCCCATCACAGCGAAATCCCCTGCGTCATCGGGAGAGAAGAACCGCTTGGAAAACTCCTCCCATTTTTTTTCCCCCGTCACCCCCGTGAATGGAGGCAGACTGAAGGAAAATCTTGTAAAAGCCGATTCGCAGTCGATCGCGACGACCCTGAGAGATCCCCATAGGAGTCCCCCCGGGACCGCCGTCCTCTTCAGAAAAGCTTCATCACATCGAGTGGAAGGAGCCCCGCAAAAACCGGCGGCTTCCGGAGACGAGACGGGACATCTGGTCCAGAGAAAGGTGTTTCCTTCCGTCACCACAGAGGCCCTTCCCATCCGGACGACAGCGGCGCCACCGGCAGAACGCCCCGCTCCGTCTCTCCCGTTCGCCGTCGCCTCTCCGGTCGAACGAAAAAGGGAAGAGAACCGCTTTTCAACCGCTGTTGCATCAGGGGTTCCGGCAGAAATTCCTGATGATTTTGTTTTTCATGGCAGAACGGAAGAGGGTGCGAATCAGGGCCCTTCACCTCAAGGGGTGGCGCCTCCAAAAGAACCGATCGGAACCGGGAAGAACGCTGCCTCCCCGGCAGCCGCGGAGGCATTGCGCAGCTTTTCTTCTCCCATAGGATCTTCCAGTAAATCCTCCGGAATGATCTGGAGAAAGACAAACCCTCGTCCGACGGACGCCGGTTCCGCCGGATCTCTCCCGCTTTCAATCGGCTCGACAAACGGCGGGGGAGTTTCATCGGTCTCTCCCGCTTCGATCGTCCAGCGCACCGTTTCGGGCGCCACTCCAACGCCGGCGGCGACAGAAGAAGAGACGGTGAGGCCGGAGACCGGCCGGAGTGAGGTCGACCTGGAGGAGTTGACCGAAGCGGTGACCCGCGCAATCAAGCGTCGTCTGGCGGTGGAACGAGAACGTTTGGGGGTCGGGAGATGGCGTTAAAAAAAAACAAGATCCGATCTCAAAAACTGACGATCAAACCGCTGGAGCCATCCAAGCTCCCGGCGTTTTCGGTCCTCTTCAATCCGAATTCTTATACGATTTCCAAAACGGTCAGTTGGCAGGGGGCTTCCCAGACCGGATTAAACGCGCCGGTCTTGACCTTCGGCGGCGGGGGGAGCCGGCAATTGACGCTGGAGCTTTTCTTCGATGTCACCGAGCCGATCGACGGCCGGGAAGTCAAAGACGTTCGAGAAGAAACCGACAAGGTCGTGGCGCTCACCCGAATCGAACGGGATGCAAAACTTCCGCAGCCGCCGACCTGCGAGATTTCGTGGGGAAACGCTTCGAACAGCCTCGACTTCCCTTTCGTCGGGGTCGTCGACACCCTGACGCAGCGGTTCACCCTGTTCGACGCCGACGGAACGCCGCTGCGGGCCACCTTGACCGTCGGCGTCAAGGGGTTCCTCGATCCGGAAAAAGACAAACGCGAGACCGATCCCGAAATGACCACCCGCCAGGTGAAGCGGGGCGACACATTGAGCGCCATCGCCGCGGAGCTTTACGGCGATCCGGCCCGCTGGCGGGTGATCGCCGAGGCAAACCGCCTTGACGATCCGCGCCGATTGGAAATCGGGCGAACGTTGACCATCCCAAAAACGGATTAAACGATGCCGACCGCGCAGACCGATCATCCCCTTGTTCCCGCCGTTCAGATCAGCGTGAATGGAACGCCCCTTCCCTTCGAGGCCGAGGCGCATTTGACGGAGGTCATGGTGGAAGAAGATGTCGGCCTTCCCGGCATGTTTACCCTCGGACTCGCCGGGTCGGACGCCCTGGGAGAGGAAACCGCTTGGGTCGATCGTCAAGATCTCTTTTCGGTCGGCTTTGAAGTCGAAATCAAAATGGGATATGCGGAGAGTCTGGAGTCGCTCTTTGTGGGGGAAATCATCGCGATCGAGCCGGAGTATCGGTTCGACCGCCTCCCCTTCTTGACCGTCCGGGGTTATGATCGCCGCCATCGCCTTCACCGGAGCCGTAAGACGCGGACCTTCCTCAAGAAGAAAGACAGCGGCATCGCCGGCGAGATCGCCGGTGATGCCGGATTAACGGCAAAGGCAACCGACACCAAAGTAATACACGACTACGTCCTCCAGGCAAATCAGACCGACATGGAGTTCTTGCAGGAACGGGCCCGGAGGATCGAATATGAAGTGGTGGTCGAAAATAAAACCCTTTTTTTCAGGCCGGTGCCGATCGATAAAAAGCAAGCGGCAACCCTCAGCTTCCAAGACGACCTGGTGGCGTTTTACCCCCGCCTCTCCTCGGCCCGCCCGTTGAGCGAAGTGACGGTTCGTGGATGGAACCCGAAGCAGAAAAAAGAAATCGTCGGAAAAGCCAAAAAAGGGAATGAAACCTCGAGGATGGGTGGAAAGAAAACCGGTCCGGAGATAGGGCAAAGCGCCTTCGGCGCGGCGGTCGGGGTCGTCAGCGACCGCCCGGTGATGACCCAGGGGGAGTCGGATCAGATGGCCCGGGCCTGGTTTAATCACGCCGCCCTCGCCTTCATCACCGGAGAAGGGCTCTGCCGGGGCCGGACCGACCTGAGAGGGGGGAAAGTGATTCAGCTTGATGGTCTTGGAAAGCGATTCAGCGGGCTCTATTATATCACCACGGCGGTGCATCAATACACACCGCGGGGCGGTTATGAAACACGCTTTACCGTCCGGAGGAACGCCTCATGAACTTTTTTGATCTCTTGATCGATACCGACGAGCGGGAAGCGCAGGCAAGCCGGATCTTCGGCGTCGTCATCGGCCTGGTCACGAACAACAAAGACCCGGATGGGATGGGAAGGGTCAAGGTGCAGTTTCCCTGCCTCAGCAGCCAAGAAGAGAGCGATTGGGCGCGGATCGCGGGGCCGATGGCCGGGAAAGAACGCGGGTTCTATTTCCTTCCGGAAGTCGATGACGAGGTGCTGGTCGTCTTCGAGCAGGGGGATATCCGTTTCCCGTATGTGATCGGCGCCCTCTGGAACGGGAAAGACGCCCCTCCCGCGAAAAACGACGACGGCAAAAACAACCTCCGGATCATCAAGTCGCGGAGCGGACATCTGATCCGCTTAAACGACGAGGATGGGAAAGAGACGATCGAGATCATCGATAAAAGCGGGAAAAACAGCCTCATTTTTGATACGGCCAAAAATACGATCACGATCACGGCGGAAAAAGACATCGTTCTTTCGGCCCCAAAGGGGACCCTCAAGATCGAGGCGCAGAAGATTGAAATGAAGTCGTCGGCCGACACCAAGATCGAATCGGGGGCCGGGATGGATGTCAAGGCAAGCGCGACGATGAATATCAAAGGGGCGATGGTCAATATCAATTAGCAGGTGGCAGATCGCAAATGGGGAAGCCGGCAGCAAAACAGGGGGATCAGATTCTCGCCGTCGATACACATATCGTCATGGTGGGAGCACCTCCGGTGCCGACGCCGCTCCCGCACCCTTTTGTCGGGATGATCAATGGCGGTTTGAGCAGCGATGTCAAGATCATGGGAAAGCCGGCCGCCACGGTCGACAGCACGGCCGACAACAGTCCAGCCCATATCCCGACGCCGCCGGGAACCGCGTTTCAGAAACCGCCAGCGAACAAGGCGACGATCAAGCTCGGAAGCACGACGGTGAAAATCAACGGAAAGATGGCGGCGCGGATGGGGGATATGGCGATGACCTGTAACGACCCCGCCGATCTCCCGGCGGGAAAGGTGATCGCCGTCGGCACGGTTTTTATCGGAGGGTAATTTTAGAATGGCAAAGGCATTTCTGGGAGCGGGATGGGGATTTCCGGTCACGGTCGATTCCGCCGGCAGGCTGGAGCGGGCCGAATATGAGGAGCGGATCCGTCAGTCGATCTGGATCATCCTCGGAACCGCGAAGGGGGAGCGGGTCATGCGCCCCGATTTCGGATGCGGGATCTACGATCTTGTCTTCGAAAATGTCACCGCCGATACCGCCGGCCGGATCTCTCAAGCGGTGCGGGAGGCGCTCCTCCTTTTCGAGCCCCGGATCGACGTCGTCGATCTTCAGGTCCGGTCTGAAAATAACGGCGAGGTGATGCTGATCCTCATCGACTACCAGGTCCGGGCGACGAACAATATCTTCAACTTGGTCTATCCCTTTTATCTTGAACGGAGTGGCGGCTGATGGCCGAACCGGCCCCCTTGATCGACAAGCGAAGCGCGACGGAGATCGCACAACAGGTGAAGGCCCTGCTGAAGCTCCATGCGCCCGGATGGGATGCGACCGGAGCCGATCCGCTGGGAGAGGCGCTGATCGGAATCTTCACCCGTTTTTCCGAGTTGACCGTTCAGCGGCTCAATCAAGCCCCGAGAAAAAATCTTCTCGCCTTTCTCGATCTCCTGGGAGCGTCGCTCCTGCCGCCGCAACCGGCCCGCGTCCCCCTCACCTTTTCCCTTGCCGCCGGGAGCATCGTCGACGGGGTGGTGCAGAAAGGAACACAGGCGGCCGCTCCGCCGGGAGAAGGAGAAACCGAACCGGTGCTCTTTGAAACCGAGCGGGAAGTCACGGTGATCGCCGCATCATTGCTCTCGCTTTATACGCGCGACCCGGCAGAGGATCGATATGCCGACCTGGGGGCGATTTTGAAGACCGGCGCATCCTCTTGGGCGCCGGTCTTCCGGGGGGACCGCGCCATCGATCATCTTTTTTACCTGGGAAATGCTTCGCTCTTCGGCTTTCCGGAAATCGAAAAACTACGCTTGATCATGACTTTGGCGACTCCCCTACAAGATCCGCGCGACTTGATATGGGAGCGGTGGGATGGGTCGAATTGGCAAAGCCTGACCCCGCTGACCGACGAAACCCAAAAACTGACCCGGTCCGGAATAATCACCTTCGAGAAGGTCCCTTCGATTCCAATGGCGCCGGTTCATTCGGTTGACAGCCGTTGGCTCCGCTGCCGCCTGACAACGCCGATCACCCCGGCGACCGACGTTCGAGCCGGAAAGGTTCGCGCGGGGCAACTCCCGTCATTTCAGCAATTACGGGTTGGGGTGGAGCTTGCCCGGAAAGGGCTGATCCCGGAAACGGCTTTTACGAACCTCCTCCCGGTCGACCTCGGCAAGGAGTTCTATCCCTTCGGAGAGAAACCGAAATTCGGAGACACCGTTTCCCTGGCGAACAAGGAGGTCTTTTCGCAGGGAGGGGCTCTCGTCACCCTTCATGTCACCTTGATCAATCCAAAAGATGCGCCGCAGAACCGAACCGCCCCGATTCCGCCCACCACCCCCTCCGGCGCGCCGAAGGTGCGGTGGGAGTGTTGGGATGGCCGGACCTGGACCGAGTTGGGAACGGGGGAATCGACACAAGATACCAACAATACAACCACCGGATTCAAAGAGACCACGCAGGCGCTCACCAAATCGGGAGATGTTGTCTTCCGGTTGCCGGGCGGCGTCAAAACCACGACGCTGAACGGGGTCGAGGGCTTTTGGATCCGCGCCCGCCTGATTTCCGGACACTATGGGGAAGAGGCCAAGTATGTTCCAGACAACTCGACCGTCGGATATAAATTCATCCCGGCGACCTTCGCCCCTCCGTCGATCGGGTCGATCACGATCGACTACGGTTTCACGAAAGAGGCGGCGCCGGAGGCGGTGGTGACCGAAAACGATTTTGAGGTCAAAATCGAGTCCCCCGGTCAACCGTTTGCGCCGTTCCGGCCGACAAGCGACGGGAATCGATCGCTTTATCTCGGGTTTACCCTTCCGCCGGAGCGGACCTCTTTCCCGAATCGGACGGTCAGTCTCTATTTCCGCCTCGCGGAAGTCGTTTATGGCGAGACGGCCGAAAACCCTTCTCCCGGCGCTTCTCCCCGGTTGGCCTGGGAATACCGGGGTCAAACCGGCTGGACCCGGCTTACCGTCCGCGACGAATCGGAAAACTTCACCCGTTCGGGATTGGTTGAGTTTCTCGCCCCGGCCGACTTTATCCCGGCTGACACGTTCGGGGTCAACCGGTACTGGCTTCGTATCCGATGGGAAAGCGGCGACTATTCTTTCCTTCCCCGGTTGCGGAAGATCCTCCCAAGCACGGTGATGGCGACACAGCGGGAGACCCTTTCGGGGGAGATCTTGGGATCGAGCGACGGGAGCGCGTTTCAAACGTTTCGAACCACCCGCGCGCCGGTTCTGGCGGGTCAACAGCTCGAAGTGCGGGAGCCGGAGCTTCCCTCCGCCGAAGCGGAGAAGGCGATTAAAAAAGAAGAAGGAGAAGGGGCGATCACCACGACGCTCGACGCCACGGGACGCCCGACCGAGATCTGGGTCCGGTGGCATCCGGTTTCCGATTTTTACGGATCGCAACCGAGCGACCGGCACTATGTTTTCGATCATCTGAGGGGGGAGGTCCGGTTCGGCGACAGCCTGAACGGATCGATCCCTCCCCGCGGGAATGGAAACATCCGGATGGCGCGGTATGAAACCGGCGGAGGGGCCCTGGGCAACCGGCCGGCCGGCACGATCGTGGAGATGAAGACGACCGTTCCTTATATCGATCAGGTGGTGAATCACGAAGCGGCGGAGGGAGGTTCCGATGCCGAGTCGCTCGACTCCCTCATCGAACGGTCGCCGCGCGAGATCCGGCATCGGAACCGGGCGGTAACGATGGAGGATTATGAAGATCTGGCGAAACTCGCCTCCCCGGAAGTGGTCCGCGCCAAATCGGTTCCGTTGCGGAATCTGACAACCGACCCGCTCGCCCGGGAGCCATTGCCGGGCGAGGTCGGCGTGATCATTGTCCCCCGTTCGAACGAGCAGAAACCCCTTCCAAGCCTGGAACTGATCCGGCGGACCGAAACGTTTCTTAAGGAACACGCTCCGCTCACGGCGCACCTCTCGGTCATCGGGCCCCTCTATATCCGGGTCGACGTGACGGTGGAGGTCGCCCTTGTCTCGTTGGAGGGGGCAAGCGGGGTGGAACAGGCGGTTTATCAAGCCCTCGCCGCCTTTTTACACCCCTTGACCGGCGGTCTCGACGGGACCGGCTGGGATTTTGGGCGCAAACCGCATCGGTCCGATTTCTATGCGCTGATCGAGCGGGTGGCGGGGGTTGACCATGTTCGATTCCTGAAGGTCGTTGAAACGGAGGCGGTCTCCGGCGCGACGGAGACCGGCCGTTTCCTTGTTTACTCCGGCCTCCATCAGGTCCGGTTGGTTTTCGCGGAAGGCGCTTAAAGAGGATCCGATGCCGTTAGAACTTCCCAATCTCGATGATCGAAATTACGCCGACCTGGTTGAAGAGGGCCGCCGTCTGATTCCGGGGTATGCCCCGGCCTGGACCGACCACAACCCTTCCGATCCGGGGATCACCCTCCTCGAACTGTTTGCCTTTCTCAGCGAGATATTGATCTACCGGCTCAACCGGGTGACCGATGAGAATCAACTTCAGTTCCTCAAGCTGATCAACGGCCCCGATTGGAAACCGTCACCGGGAAAGAGCGTGACCGAGGAGATCCGGGAGACGGTGTTGGCCCTCCGTCGTCCCTCGCGCGCGGTCACTTGCAATGACTACGAACAGTTGACATTCGAAGCCGATCCGGCGGTCGCCCGCGCACGTTGTCTTCCGCCGGTTCCGGCGACGCCGGCCGAGGTGACGGTGATCATCGTGCCGGAAGAAGAAGGATCGAGCCCCCGGCCGAGCGGCGCATTGACACAACGGGTGAGGGAGGTCCTGGAACCGAAGCGGCTCCTGACGACGGTGCTCCGGGTTGTCGGACCCCGGTATGTCACGGTCGGCGTCCGGCTGACGCTGGTCCTGATGCCCGACGCCCTCTCCGAAATGGTGCGTCAACGGGCGATCGACGCCCTTCAACAATTGTTCCACCCCTTGACCGGCGGACCGGAGCGGAGCGGATGGCCGTTCGGCCGAAACGTCTACGTCTCTGAGATTTACGCCCTGCTCGACCTTCTCCCCGGGGTCGATTACGTTCGGAAAACGATCAATCCGGCGACGTCGAAGCTACTCGACGAACTGATCGTCGCGGAGGCCGGCCGCCTCATCCGGAACGAGGGAGGGGAATTAACGGCGGTCGAAATCGGGCCGGATGAGCTGGTTGATCTTCAAATCGTTCCGGAAGAGATCCAGGTTGAACCGCCGGAGAAAACCGAAACATGAGGTAGGGAAAGGGACAAAGTGACAAAGGCGCAAAGGCACAAAGAGGGAAAAGACAAGGCCGCTCTGTGCCTCTGTGCCTCTGAACCTGATCAGTGACATAGGAGGAAAGAAACTTGACCACATCGGGGCCAAGCCGTCTCTTGCAATATCTCCCCGCGATCTACCATGAAGATCCTTTCTTGGGGTCGTTTCTCAAGGCGTTTGAAACAATTCTCCTGGGGGATGAAGGGGTTGGAGGAAACAGGCGGCCGTTCCGTCTCCAGGGGACGGTTTATACCGAGGGGGAAGAGGTCGTGACCCTGCGGGGAACCGGGACCCGTTTTGCGGAAGAGCTTCGGGTGGGAGACCTGATTTCGATTCCTGAAATCGGGACGCGGGTCGTTCTTGAAATCA
>CAZOFJ010000004.1:0-22768 GCA_964579005.1 uncultured Nitrospirota bacterium | reverse complement strand
GTGGGAGACCTGATTTCGATTCCTGAAATCGGGACGCGGGTCGTTCTTGAAATCATCTCGGACGGGTCGATCGTCATCGACATCCCGGCGACGGTCATGGGACCACCGGGAGTCGCGGTCAACCGGGTGGGAGGGCTCGAAGAGGTGATCGGTGGGATCGCCTCCTACTTCGACCCCGACGGAACGCCGACCGAATTTCTCAACTGGCTGGCGGGATGGGTCGCCCTCTCGTTGCGGGAGAATTGGGGAGAGGATCAACAGCGGCGCCTCATACAGGAGATCGTTTCGATCTATCCGATCCGGGGAACCCGGATCGGGCTGGAGCGATACCTCAAGATCTACGTCGGCCCGGGGGTGACGATCAAGGATCAGCTTGCTTCGTCTTTTCAGGTGGGGGTGAATTCACGGGTCGGCATCGACACCGTCCTCGGCGGTCTTCCCCCCCACTTTTTTATCGTCAATGTCGCATTCGACGAGCCCAACCCGGCCAAGCTGAAGGAAAAGGCCGTTGCGGTCGCGGCGGTGATCGATATCGAAAAACCGGCCCACACCTATTACAAGCTGAACTTCACCGGGCCGACCTTCCAGGTCGGGGTGAGGTCGACGGTCGGGATAGACACACTGATTTAATACTGGAAATAAGAGAGGAGTGATTCATGGCGATCGATCGAGTCAACTATTTCAACGGCGAATTTCTAAAGGAAGAAGATTTCAAGGCCGAACAGACCTATCATCTTGAGATGCGGCGGCGGCACAACCAGCGCCTCCATCTGCCGGGGATCGTCTTCGGCCTGGGGGTGACGGCAGGAACCGGAAAGGTGACGATCGCCTCCGGGATGGCGATCGACCGGCTGGGGAGGGAACTGATCCTGGAGGCGTCCCAGGATCTCCCGATCGCGTCGGCGCCGGCGGTGATCGGCCTGAAGTATGACGAGCAACAGACGATGGAAACGTCGGAGACCGGCGTTCCCGGAAAGAAGCGATGGACCGAGAGCGCCGTCATTCTGACCGCCGAGGATCCCGACGCGATCGTTCTCGCCAAGGTGACGAAGGTGACGGCGGAGGCGCCGGTGACGCTCGACCCCAATTTCAAACCCGCTTATTCGGGCCCGGTTGTGCCGGGGGATCTGACGGTACAGGGGAACCTGACCGTGCAGGGGGAGACCACCGTGGTCAAAACCGAACGGATGCAGGGGAACGTCTTCCTGGGAGACGCCGACAGCGACACGGCGACCGTCGAGGGAACCCTTCTCACAGGCCATTCATCGGGCAGGTTGAAGATCGGGTCGCCGACCGACATCGCCGGGGAAGTCAAGGTGACTGGGGGCGGTATCCGCTGGGGCAATAACAGTTTATTATCAATCGATCAAGGCGGATCGATCGAATTGGGGGGTGACAATGCCACCGCCGGAACCGGAACCCCTTACATCGATTTCCATCAAGCCGGTCTGACTCAGGATTTTAATACCAGGATCATCAACGACGCCAATGGGAGGCTCTCTTTCCTCGCTTCCATCGTTCAGGTGACCGGCCAACTCGGCATCGGAACGGCCGCGCCGGTTCAGAAGCTCACGGTCAGCGGCGCGGAGACGACTCCCAACGGATTTGGGGCGGCGGTCGGCATCGAGAACACCGCTCCCGGGGGAAGGAAGTGGTACCTGAGAACTGGCGCAACAGGAACGGTGACCCCCGCGGGAGGGTTCAGTATCGCCGACGATGCAGCCTATCGGCTTTCGATCGATAGTTCGGGCAACGTCGGGATCGGGATCAGCGACCCCGCCATGTCGTTGCAGGTGGCCAAGGCCTCTCTCTGGGGGAGACCGGCCATTGGGGGGAGCTTTTCAACTGCTTGGGCCTATCTCCATGTGAGCGCCCCCCATTCACTCATCTGGAACAACGGAACCGACATGCGCTTCGGCATCGAGACCGCGATGGGTTCGGGATATGCGGAAAGGATGCGGATCACGTCGGACGGCAAGGTCGGAATCGGAACGACGAGTCCCGACGGGAAATTAGACGTAAACGGAGATATTCGCGCGGGGAATTCCGATCTTTACTTTACGAAGACCGACCACAATCATACCGGCATCGGAAACGCCGCCGGCTTTGCAGCGATCGAAAACGATGGGGGTACTTACAAAGCGCTGATGATTCTGGGCCGGTCCATAGCGGGCACTGGAAGAATCGTCAAATTGTGGGACTTCCTGCAGGTCAATGGTAACCTGGAGGTCACCGGGAATCTCGGGACGCACGGCTTTTCCCCCACTCCGAGAACGGCGGGCTGGGGAGGGGGTATCCATACTTTTGATGTGGAGGCGGAGGGAACGGTTTGGTCTCGGAACGGCTACCAATCGGGTGCGCGCGACCTCGCGGAGAACTATTTCGGGGAGGCAGGTTTGGAACCTGGGGATGTCATCTCCCTGCATAAAAGCAGCGATAAGATCGTCATTTCACAAAAACCAAACGATATCATGGTATTGGGTGTGATATCGACGCGGCCGGGGTTTTTGTTAAACGTGGACCACGAGGGCGAAAAAAAAGTCTATCCAGTCGCCCTCTGTGGGCGCGTCCCATGTAAGGTTGTCGACGAAAACGGCGCGATAAAAAGAGGCGATCTCTTGACCTCTTCGTCTACCCCGGGACACGCAATGAAGGCCACACCGATCAGCGTCAACGGAGAGACTTTATACCGTCCTGGAACGATTATTGGCAAGGCGTTGGAACCCCTGAAATCCGGCAAGGGAGAGATCGAGATCTTTGTCTTTTCAAGTTAATGGAGGAGAATCATGCAGGAGCAATTGAACAGTCGGCTCAATGCGTTGAAGAAGGAATTCGAGACGGGACAGGCAAAGCTGCAAGAGGTCGATCGGCAACAGGCCTATCTTCGGGAAACGCTGCTCCGGATCAGCGGGGCGATCCAGGTGTTGGAGGAGATGCTGACGGAGACAAAATCAGCGGAGAATGGGACTCCCCCGCTGGAGACGCCGTTGGTTTCGGGACGAAATGCTTGAAACCGGATATTATGGTAAAACAGTGAGGTGAGGACAATGGGATATCAACGGGCAAACCAATGTAAAGCATCCGAAGAGATCAGCCGAAAGAGTGGGCCGGCTTCCAGCCATTCAGTGTCATTGAATCCTTCCCCATCCTCACAAGACACGCACCTTCAGCAAACCTTCGGCAACCGGGCGGTCCAACGTCTTTTGAAGTCGCGGGCGATTCAGGCCAAACTGACGGTCAGCGAACCGGGAGATTTTCACGAACAGGAGGCCGACCGGGTCGCCAGCCAGGTGGTTCAACAACAGAAGACCCTTTCGGCCAACCGTGGCGGAGCCCAAATGACATCTTCCGAACCGGTCCTTCTACAAAGAACCCTTCAGCGGACAGCGACGAGTTTCCCGGAGGATGCCGAAGAGGAACTCAAAATCGGGAGGCAAGTTCAGAGAAAAGGAGACGCCCCCGTCGAAGCGGACGATCAACTGCAAGAAAGATTAGACGCGTTGGCCGGTTCGGGTCAGGCGATGCCTCAAGGGGTTAAGCGAGAAATGGAAGCAAGTTTCGGCGCCTCTTTCGACCGTGTCCGAATCCATACCGATGGCGAGGCGGCTCGGATCAGCCGTTCACTCCATGCGGAAGCGTTTACATATGGAAACGACATTTTTTTTGGGGCAGGTAAATATGAAGATACAACGGAAGGGGGGAGGGGGCTTTTGGCCCACGAGCTCACTCATACCCTTCAACAAACGGGAATTCACCTCAAGGCCATTCAACGAAGAGGGGGCGCGACGGTTGGACAGTTGTCGATCAACTCCAACGTGGTTAACGCGGGGTTAACCGCGGGACATGCCTGGTTGGCCTATACACCGAACGCAGGCCCCATGACAACCTATGGAACGTGGGGTAACCGCGTCCCGATTGGGCTCCACCGAGATATCGAACTTGGATATGCAGCGGCGGCCACAAGAACCACCGCCCTTGATGCGGTCGACTATACGGCGCTGACCACCTTTGCCGCCGCCAATAATAGTTGGGGATATATTAATAACTGCGCCTCCTTCGCCGCCCGGGGCTGGCAGACAGTGACGGGAGAGGCGCTTTCATACACCTCGTATGGGATCCCGAATCCGAGTGCATTGGGTGCCGGGATTGTCGCCGCGAACGGCGGCGCAGCCGGCGTGCTCGCCGCCGCTCCGGCGCCGGCCGGCGGTTCATCAACCGGTTCTTGGTAAACAGGGGTTTTCGATTAACCTGCTTCATCTTATCGGAAGACGATTCGCGGTCGATTATCGACTTCTTAAAGACTTCAAGGTCGATTTTGAGAGAAGCGGCAGTGGAACGGTTTGCGCCGCCGAAGGATCAATCATGGAAAGCGCGAAGGTTTTTGAGTCGATTCACTTTGAGACGAGCGATCGCACAATTTCCGTAACAGTCTATGCTTCTTTGCCTTTTTGGAATAGGAACGGAAGTCCCGATTTTCGAATAATCAAAGATATCGCTTTCCCAGAGGGGGAATACGATATCTTTTATGTAAGCGAAAACGGAAAGAGAACATTCTTGAAAAAAGCCCGTCTGTAAAGGCAGCGAAGGGGACAGGCTGGTTTTTGAGGGAGGAAACGGAAAACCTTGAGAGATCAACGAGCAACCCAAACCAAAGCGTCTGAAGCGGTCGGTCAGAAGGTCGGTCCGAAGAAGAGGGCCGATTCCGACAAGCCGATTCTGTTAAACGGAGCCGCTCCTTCTCCTATGGCGCGCCTTCAGCAAACCTTCGGCAACCGGGCGGTCCAGCGGCTTTTGAAATCGCGGGCAATTCAGCCCAAGCTGACGGTCAGCCAACCGGGGGATTTCCACGAACAAGAGGCCGACCGGGTCGCCGACGCGGTGATGCGGATACCGGAGGGGACGACGATCGCCGCGTCAAACGGTTCGTCAGAACTCCTCCAAAAAAAATGTGCCGGATGCGCGAGCGGCAAGAGTCTCTGTCCCACTTGCGCCGCCGACGAAAAAAATCTGCAGAGAAAACCGATGCCGATTACCCCTCTGAGACGGCAGGCGGCGAGGAAAGAAGGGTCGGGGATCGCGGAAGCCCTTGATGAGGAAGTGGCTGCCACCGGCACACGGGATGTCGAGGCCGATATCGATTCGTTCAAGGGGGGCGGCGAACCGCTCCCCGACACTGTCCGCACCTTCTTTGAACCCCGCTTCGGCTATGACTTTGGCCAAGTCCGCGTGCATACCGACTCGCGGGCGGCCGAGTCGGCGCGAACCATCAACGCGCTCGCTTACACCGTCGGCCGAGACGTGGTCTTGGGCGCTGGACAATACGCACCCGAGACAAACGAGGGAAAGCGGTTGCTGGCGCATGAATTGACCCATGTCGTCCAGCAGGGGGAAGGGGCAACGAGGAAAAGCGAGGGGAGCATGCCACCGGCTCAGAACCTTCCCCGGATGGTGCAAGGATTTTGGCCTGAAGTGATTGGAGGGGCGATCGGGGGGATTGTCGGCGGTGTGGGAGGATTCCTGGTCGGAGGTCCGGTGGGCGCCGCCGTCGGGGCGGTCGGTGGCGCCGCGGTGGGAGCCGGAATCGGTCATCTGGCGGCGGGATGTGACACCGCAAATAAGGCCGAGCGCCGTACCGCTTGTATCCAACCGGTTGTGATCGCAAACGACGACGGAACTGCTCCGACGACGGCCCCATCGATGGCGAAATCACAATCAATTTGGGAAAAGTGTTGTATCAGTTACTCGGTCAAGCCGACCCAGACGGTGAACAAAACCTCCTTCAAAACACTGGATGAGTCTCCCACAAATGTACCAACGGTGGAAGAATCGGCCCTCTTTACCGCCGCCGGAGCGAGCACCTGTGTTCAGGTGTTCGTGCCGGAGAACTTTGAGCAAGGGGGCCGGGTGGGAAAGGATATCTCCGGCGGAGGAGGAACTTACGATTCCGGGACGGCCAATCCGAAGGTGGTGGTTGTGGAGGGGTCCGATCCGGCCGTGGTTGCCCACGAGGTCGGCCATGCGTCCGGTCATGCCGGCCACGATGTGAATACCACCGTCATGAAGCCGACGGGGGCCTATAATGTCGCGAACTCATCCAAGGTTTCTATCCCGGTCTGCAACGCCGCCAGAACGGGAGCGGTTCTCAGTGCCCCAGCCGGCAAGGACGATTGCTGCATGTCCCCCGGATAAATCGTTTGAGTGATCTCGTCCAAACAGATAACAGAGAAGATGAAGAATAACTACGCCTACCTGGGAATGGTTGAAGGGGGGAAATTTAAACCGCTGGCAACCGAAAAAGCGCTCCGTGGATCGTTTCGGCTGACAACCTCTTCGATTCAACCGCCGCCGACGCCGGAGAGCGGGGAGCTGTCTCTCGCTCAGTATGAAGGGAACGCCATTTTGGTTCGTGGAGTCGATCGAGGGGAATGGATCTATTCGGCCATGGTTGTGGAACAAGCGGGACTCATTCTTACGGCAGTCGTTCAGGAGGTATTCGGCTCAGCCGACACCAGAGATGGATACAGACTGAAATATCCTTTGGCCGGAGGGAAATAAACCCCAACGAAACTTCGTGTCAGACCGCTCCTCTTCTCAGGATCGATCCAATACCAACATGTTCAACCCTTACCAGTCTGTATCTCCTGTATCGATCGAGATACCGCTCCTGTTTTACCGTTCTGACCAAAAAGAGACGATACCCGACATAACCACTTAGATATAAATAATGGTGATCTGCTTTGTTTTATCTATCACGTGAAGGGAAAGAGCCAAAAACCGATCAATAACATCTTTGGCATCTTGGTTGCATTTCAAATCAAACTGATTTTTCTTCTCATCTCGAAAATGTTTCCTCATCATTCAGTTGACATCTGATTTTTGGAGGCACGAAAATGAACCCCAAAATATGGGCAAAACGAACGTTTCCATTTTTCTCCCTGTTTTTCCCCGCGCTCGCAGTCGCGGCGGAAAATGGGGATCTTGTCACCGCGGCGGCCCATCATCCGGCCTGGATCATCGGAACCATTCTTTTCCTTTTGATCATCGTCGTCGGTTTTTTCTGGTATCTCCACACCCTTCAACAACGGTTTCTCGACGCCTGTAAAGAAGACAAACAGCTCCCGGTTTTTCTCCAGGCTCCCTTCGGCCTGCCAACCGGGAGTGTCCGCTCGGTCATCGCCCTGATGATCGTCACCATTTCGTTATTTTTTATCGTTCTCCAGGTTTTCTTGGGAGTGAACTTTCCGGAGGGACTGACGACGCTCTTGGGAACGATCATCGGTTTCTATTTCGGAAGCCGGTCGACTTCCGGCCAACAAGGGGAAGGAACCGACAGCAAAGTGGCGGAGTTGAAAGAGGCCCACGGTACGGCGGTGGCTGAAAAAGAGACCGGCCAAGCACAAGCCCTCCTCAAAAAGGTGGAAAAAGGGGTCGCGTTGACCAAAACCGCGCTCAATCTCCTGCCGGAGTCGATGCAAAAGAAATATGGCGATACCCTCTCGAAGCTGGAAGAAGGGATCGCCACGGCCGAAAACCTGATCGAAGGGGGAAAGACCCTTGAGGCGGTGAACAAGGCGGGCGAATTGTTCGAGGCCTTCAAAGGGGGGAATCCGGTCAAAGAAATCGTCTCCAAGGCGAGTTTATCGTTCGGCCGGGTGCTCGGCGGTTCCGTTCCGCAATTGGCGTTGATCTTTGCGATTGTCGGAGTCGGGAGCAAGCTGGTTGGGGTGACCTATCAAAAATGGAAGGCCCGGATTCTCCATGCTCCTTTCTCCCCCTCCGTGATCCCGCTGGAGGTGGTCGACGCCAATACCGGTTTTGTTCTCTTCCTCCAATGTGCGATCTTCAAGACGGTCTTCGCGCGGGAACTGGAGGAGAACGACCGGCCGTTCATCAAATCGGCGATCGACGCCTTTCTGAAGGAAGAGACCGACCCTTTGTGGGAGAAATACAAGGGTCGGTTCGAGTCGCGTCAACAATTCGAAGAGGGGTTGGAAGAGTTCCGCCGGGCCGCCGCCAACATTGAACTCAAGCGGGCAATCGATCCGAAATGGGTTGCCGAAGTGGGTGGATATGAGTCGCTCGTTTCCGCGGTCGATAAACTCGATGCCGACCCCGAGGCGCGAGGAGACCTCGATGCCCTGGTCTTGGTGACGGAAGGGTTGCAGCGGAGCGGAGAGCCGGTTCAGACGATTTTCGAAAAAGTCCGGGAAGGAGTGTCGAATGGAAAATGAAGGGCACAAAGACACAAAGGGACAAAGATACAAAGGCATTTTTTCTCTGCCTCTGTGCCTTTGGACCTTTGTGCCTCTCATTCTGGTGGTGGTGCTCGTCTGGTCGGGGTGCGCCGGTCCAAGGTCGTTAAGCCAGTTGAAGGAAATGAAGAAGGATTGGAAAGAGGGGGATTACGCATCGGTAGCCGCCGAAAAGGTCTTGTGCAAGCCGTCGATCGACGGGTGTAACCAACTCCACTTGATGAAGGGGGATGCCTGTTTTCGGATGGCAAAACAAGGGGTCGAGCCGCGACGTCATTACCAATGCGCCGCGGACCATCTGGAGGAGGGAATTCACCAGACGCGGGAGTGGCGGCTGGAAGGTCTTGATTTAAACCGGCCGCAGACCTATGAGAATCTCTCCGAATCGTTACGCCAATGGCAGGATATGGAAAAAGGGGCCGAGGCCGATCTCCTGACAGAGCGGCTTTTGAAAACGTCGGAGGCCTTTCTTCAAGCGGAGCCGGGGAATCCGGCCGGGATCTATTTCCAGGCAAGCGCGCGGTTGACCCTCCTTCACAAGGCGTTGCTCCACCCGGAGCGTTCTCCGGGCCTTTGTAAGGAGTTAAACGACGCTTTAAACCCTCTTTTGGCTGCCTTGCCGCGGGTCGGCGGAACCCGTTATGAGCCGAACTATCACCGCCTGCGGCTCGACATTCAGGGGGCGAAACAGGCCGTTCCGGGATGCACTTAACCTGGCAAGCAGGACGGAAACCATCAACATTCTTTTTTGAAGGAGAATCATGCCACCGACTTATACCCGGGCGCTGGCATACCGCTTTCCGCTCATCCGCGGCGAAGATGTGCTGGCCCTCCAATTGCGACTGCGGGAACTTGGTTTTCGCGTCGCTCAACCGGACGGCGTCGTCGGACCTCTCACCGAAGTCGCCATCCGGCAGTTTCAACAATCGCGGGGGCTTTCGGTCGACGGCGTCGTCGGTCCATTGACCTGGAACACCCTTTTTCAGGCCGAAGCGGCCGAGGCCCTCACGGTCAAAGGGGAAAGAATCAGGGCAGTCCTTGCCGAGTTGACCTCCCCCCATTCTTATCGGGATGGCGTCGCTTGGCTACTGACCACCACCGGCATTTCGGTGGGTGGGGATGGCCAGTCCAGGCCCCCCGAAACAACCGGAGGGGAGCCGACGACCGTTCGCCGGGCCTGGGAAAACTTCGAGAAGCCGATCGAACTCTGGAGTACGAAATTAGGAGTCCCTGTCGAGTTGATCATCGCCACAATCTGCACCGAATCGGGAGGAAATGCCGCCGCCGTTCGTACGGAACCGGGCTATGTCTCGGACGAGACGACACCGAACAAAGTCTCCCCCGGTTTGATGCAAACGTTGATCTCCACTGCCCGTGACACCTTGGGGAACCCATCGATCGATCGGGCATGGCTCCTTTCTCCGGAAAACGCCATCCGAGCCGGGACCGCCTATATTGCATCTCAGTCGAAAATCACTCATCTTGATCCGCCGAAGGTTGCCTGCGCCTACAATGCCGGTGGCGTCTACTACAATGCCGGTCCCGACAACCGGTGGAAGATGCGCCAATATCCGATCAATACGTCACACCATGCCGACCGGTTTGTCCAGTGGTTCAACGACTGCTTTGTGATGTTTAAAAAAGATGGTCTCACCCCGGCGGTCAGTTTTTATCATTGGTTGCAGAACTAGAAACAGAGAGGGTGTCAGTCAGGCGCTTAATAAGGAGGGGACGATGCCGTTAAACAGTTACGGGGTGTTGAAGGGGAGGCCGATCCGTCGTCGGTTGGGAACGCAGGAGAACGCACACTATCAGGTTCAGGTGATCGATGAGACGACCGATTATCGGATCGCGGTCAACGTCCGATCGCAGTTGGCTCCTTCCGAACTGGAATACCTGATCGATGATCGTTTCCAACACCCGATTTTGGAGGAGCTGATTGCCCTGCCGGTCGGCTTCACCGAGCTTCCGCGTCGGCCCGGTGGCCTGGCGCTCGACTTCATTCGAGGGAATCTCTTCGACCGTGGCAAAATGAAGCCGCTTCCTTTCAACCTCCCCGGGCCCGACAACGATCTGAACGAGGCGATCGACAAACAGATTGAGCGGGCGATGGCCGACGAAGAGGCGATGATCTACGCCTTCGGAGAGCGGTGGGGACCGGAACCGAAGACCAAGGATAAAATCTTCGGCTTTCTTCCGGGGAACGGCATCCATGACATTCATATGAATCAGGGAAATGTCGGCCGGTTCATCGAGCAGGACGGGGTCTGGCAGGATGGAGGGCTCTTGATCCATTTTCCGAAAAGTAAACAATGGGTCGCCCTCTTTTTGAAATTCCAGTCACAGGCATGGCATACCGACGATGTCACCGGCCACCGGATCGAAGCGCCGCGCCCGCCGACGTCACAGGACGGCATCGTCCAAATCGTGGCGGCGATGGTCAATCCGGTCGGTCCTCCTCCGGAGGTGGAGACGGTGACCCTGTTGAATACTTCGCCGATGTCGATCGATCTGAAAGGATGGGCGATCGCCGACCGGTTGAAACAAAAACAAAAACTGACCGGCATGGTTCCATCCGGGGCGACCTTTGTTGTGAAACTATCGAAGGAGGTACAATTGGGAAACAAGGGGGGAATCATCACCCTGTTGGATGACCGGGGATTAAAAATCGACGGCGTCTCTTATACCCGGGAACAGGCGGCGCGGGAGGGGTGGACAATCGTCTTCTGATGCGGCCATTTCTCCCAACCCGATTCACGACCGACGCCGTGATCATGATTGCGGATTCGGGTTTCCCATGATATACTCCCTTTCCTTCCTGGAGAACATTTTCTAAAAACAAACCAGCGCGAGAGTGGCGAAATGGCAGACGCGCCAGACTTAGGATCTGGTGGGGCATCCCGTGGGGGTTCAAGTCCCCCCTCTCGCACCAATGTTTCCAAAGTCGGCTGCAAAATCTGCCGGAAGATTGACAATCATAACAGTGGAAGATAGAATAAAATCGGCTTTCGAAAGGATGGCATGAAGGTTCAGATCGAAGAAATCAGCCCCGTCAAAAAAACCCTCAAGATCGAAATTCCGCAAGAAGTCGTTTCCGGCGAATTTACCCTTGCCTACGCCGATCTCAAGAAAAAGGCGACCCTGCCCGGTTTTCGCCCCGGGAAGATTCCCCAAGGACTCCTTGAAAAAAAGTTCGGCCCCTCGGTTGAAGAGGAGATCGTTCGCAAGCTGCTCCCAGATTACTATCAAAAGGCGATCAAGGAGACGGGGCTTTCCCCCGTCGAGCTTCCCACGATCGAAAAGGTCGAGTTAAAGAAAGGAGAGCCCCTTCTCTTCACGGCAACTGTTGAAATCAGGCCAACGATCGGGCTTTCAAACTATACGGGGATTCCGGTTCCGCGTAAAAAAATTCGCGTCACTGAGGAAGAGGTCGAAGAGGCGCTGAAGCGGCTTCAAGATCAGCAAGGACACTTGGAGGCCGTCCCGGAAGATCACACGATCGAGACGTCTGATTATGCAATCATCGACTTTGAAGGAACGCTCGATGGAAGGCCGGTCGAAAAAGGAAGCGCCACTGCCTATACCTTACAGGTCGGCTCAAAAAATTTCCCGGCGGAGTTTGAGGCTGCCCTCCTCGGCAAAAAGAAAGGGGATCAGACCGAGGTCGATGTCCCCTACGCCGCCGACTTTCCCAATAAACAGATCGCCGGGAAAACCCTCCATTTCACAATCACGGTGAAAGAGATAAAGACAAAAGTCCTTCCTCCACTCGATGACGATCTGGCCAAGGATGTCGGCCTCTCCACTTTACAGGAGTTGAAAGAAAAGATCTCGACCAATTTCCTCGATCAGCGGAAGGCGCAGGAGGAGCACGACCAGAAAAACCTGATCGTCAAGAAACTGGTTGAGATGCACCCCTTCGATGTTCCGGAGTCAATGATCGACCGGGAAATTCATGGCATGATCGATCGATTTCAGGGAAACCTACCCCAAAAAGTTGATCATGAATCGCTCCACAAAGAATATGAGTCGATTGCGAAGGAACGTGTGAAAGGGACGTTGATCTTACACGAAATTGCGAATGTAGAAAAAATCGAACCGACTGAGCAGGAGATTGATCAGGAAATTGGCCGTCTTGCGGAGCGTGCGGGAGTTTCTCCGGCGGAAGCAAAACGATTGATCGATCAACAGGAAGGGTCGATGGAAGGACTGAAGGCCCGCCTCAGAGAGGAGAAGACCCTCAACCGGGTTTACTCTTTGGCCCATTTTGAAGACAAAGGAGAAAGCGCCTAATGCTAGTACCGATGGTCATTGAGCAGACAAACCGGGGTGAGCGGGCATATGACATCTTCTCCCGCCTGTTGAAAGAAAGGATCATCTTTCTGGGGACACCGGTCGACGATAATGTCTCCAACCTCATCATTGCGCAGTTGTTGTTCTTGGATGCCGAAGACCCCGAAAAAGACATTAACCTTTATATCAATTCGCCGGGAGGCATGGTTACGTCGGGCCTCGCGATTTATGATACAATTCAATATATCAAATCACCGGTTTCAACAATCTGCATCGGCCAAGCCGCCAGCATGGGTGCGTTCCTCTTGGCGGCTGGCGCGAAGGGAAAGCGATTCGCTCTTCCGAACTCACGGGTGATGCTCCATCAACCGAGCGGAGGTTTCCAGGGACAGGCGACCGACATCGAGATCCACGCCAGAGAGATCCTCAAAATTCGGGAACGTTTGAATGAGATTTTGGTGAAGCATACCGGTCAACCGATCGAAAAGATCCAAGTCGATACGGAGCGGGATTACTTCATGTCGGGCGAAGAGGCAAAGCGCTACGGCCTGATCGACGAGGTGATCGAAAAGGCACCCGTCCGCAAATAGCGATTTGTAGGGGGAGGAAACATGGCAAAACAAGAAAAGACCGATTCGCTTCTTCGTTGCTCGTTTTGCGGAAAAAGCCGGGACGAGGTCAAAAAACTGATTGCAGGCCCGACGGTTTACATCTGTGACGAGTGCGTCGACCTTTGTAACGATATCATTGCGGAGGAGTGGGAGGAAGGGAAAGAACAGACCTCATCGCCTCTTCCCAAACCGGTCGAGATCAAGAAAATCCTCGATCAGTTCGTCATCGGCCAGGACCGCGCCAAGAAAATTTTGGCCGTCTCCGTCCACAATCACTACAAACGGGTTGCCACAAATCAGCAGAATGATGAGGTGGAGCTCCAGAAGGGAAACATTCTGATGATCGGGCCGACCGGCACCGGAAAGACCCTTCTGGCGCAAACATTGGCCCGAATTCTGGATGTTCCCTTCACCATTGCTGACGCCACCACCCTCACCGAGGCCGGTTATGTCGGCGAAGATGTCGAAAACATCATCCTCAAGCTTCTTCAAGCCGCCGACTACGACGTCGAAAAAACCGAAAAGGGGATCGTCTACATCGATGAGATCGACAAGATCTCCCGGAAAAGTGAATCCCCTTCGATCACTCGCGATGTTTCGGGGGAAGGAGTTCAGCAGGCGCTCCTCAAGCTGATCGAAGGAACTGTCGCCAATGTCCCGCCTCAAGGGGGAAGGAAACATCCCCATCAGGAATTCATTCAGGTCGATACCTCCAATATCCTCTTTATCTGTGGCGGGGCCTTCGTCGGTCTGGAGCAGGTGGTGGAACAGCGGGTCAACAAGAGGTCGATGGGGTTCGGCGCGGAGGTCAAAGGAAAGACCGACCGCCGGCTTGGCGAACTCTTGGCGATGGTCCAGGGAGAAGACCTGATCAAGTTCGGTTTGATTCCTGAATTTGTCGGCCGCCTCCCGGTTGTCGCCACCTTGGAAGATCTGGAAGAGAGCGCTTTGATGCGGATTTTGACCGAACCGAAGAGCGCTTTGGTCAAACAGTATGAAAAACTTTTTGCCCTGGAGAAGGTCAAGCTGAAATTCACCGACAGCGCACTCGCCGCGGTTGCCAAAAAGTCGTTCGCCCAGAAGACCGGCGCCCGCGGATTGCGGTCGATCTTGGAAGAGGTGATGCTTGAGTTGATGTACGAACTCCCGTCGCTCAAGAATGTGAAGGAGTGTGTCATCACCGAAGAGGTGATCAACGCCACCGGGCAGCCGGTCCTCCTCTACGAACGAGAGAAAGGGATGAAATCAGCCTGATCGGCTTTCCAAAGTCGAAGCATCCGATTTTTAAAGAGGGGCGCGATACAACGCGCCCCTCTTTGCATTTGATGACCCTTTTTTTCTTTTTTCTTTTTTCCCTTGCCGGATGTACTTCCGCCCCTTCAGGCGATCCCCCCTTTGTCGTCGCCATTGAGGCGGCCCCAACCCAGTTCGATCCGCGCCTTGCAACCGATGCCTATTCGGAGAGAATCGGCCAGCTCCTCTTTAGCCGGCTCCTTCGATCGGATCCCACCGGTCAGAAAATCGGAGATCTGGCGGAGCGATGGGAGCTGGACGGAGAGACCGTCTACACCTTTCATTTGAAGAAGAATGTTCGATTTCATGACGGCCGTCCACTCACCTCCGAAGATGTCCGCTACACCTTCGAGAGCCTCCTCGATCCCAGTTTGGCGTCGCCCCATCGAAAAAACTTCGAAATGATTTCCAAGATCGAGACCCCCGATGCCGCTACGATCCGCTTTATCTTGAAACGACCGCACGCCCCCTTCCTCACCGAGATGACCCGCGGGATCGTCCCAAAGCACCTGGTGGAAAAAAATCGAGGCGACTTCTCCTCTCATCCAATCGGGTCGGGCCCGTTCCGATTCGTCCGATACAACTCGGACGACGCCGTTGAGCTGGCCGCCTTCTCCGATTATTTTGACGGACCGCCGGCAATCCCACGGCTGCTTTTTCGGATCATCCCGGAAGATTCAGTCCGGCTTCTGGAGCTGGAGAAGGGGAACATCGATCTCCTCCAAAACGCCTTCACTCCCGATGCGCTTCCTCGGCTCCAGCAGAACCCGAAACTAAAGATCGTTCAAGCTCCCAGCACGACTTATACCTATATCGGGTTTAATCTCAAAGATCCGATCCTTCAGAACAGATCGGTCCGCGAAGCGATTGCGCTGGCGATCGATCGGGACGAGATCACCGAGCATCTCTTCAAGGGGCTCGCCCGTCCCGCCGCCGGCCTTCTCCCCCCCTCCCACTGGGCCCATACCGATTCGGTCAAAGTTTATTCGTACGATCCGGAGCAGGCCAAGAAACGACTCGACGAGGCCGGCTTCCCCGATCCCCCGGGACCGGTGCCGCGATTTACGTTGATCCACAAGACCTCACAAAACGAACTGGCCCGAAGGGTGGTCGAGGTGATCCAGCGCCAACTCTCCGAGATCGGCATCGACGTGACGATTCGAAATTACGAATGGGGAACTTTTTACGGCGACATCAGGTCGGGGAACTTTCAGATCTTCACCCTCTCCTGGGTCGGCGTAGACGATCCCGACATTTATTCGAATCTCTTCCACTCGGAGAGCACCCCGCCCAACGGGGCGAATCGGGTGTTCTATAAAAATCCCCGGCTCGACCGGCTGGTCGAAGCGGGAAGGATCACCCTCGATCCGGAAAAACGGAAGGTCCTCTATCAAGAGGTCCAACAGATCGTCGCCGAAGATCTTCCGTATGTTAGCCTCTGGCATACCATGAATGTGGCGGTGATGAAAAAAGAGGTCGAACGATTTATACTCTATCCGGACGGTGATTTTTATGGATTGAAGGAGGCGCGGAGAGAGAGATGAGACCGATCATCGGCATCACCAGCGATTACAACGGCGGCGACCGTCCCGAATTCGGCGGCAAGATTCCAACCTGCTTTCTGCGCGACCGGTATGTTCATGCGATTGAGGCCACCGGCGGCATTTCGCTGATCCTCCCGCCGCTGGAATCTCCCTCCAAATCGGCGCGATCGATCTTGGAGCGAATCGACGGTCTTCTCCTCACCGGAAGCGGGCCGGACATCGATCCCGTGCTCTACGGCGAGCGCCGGCGATTTCCCTTCAAGACGGTCCACCCGAAGCGGTTTTCATTGGAGCGCGAGCTTGTCAGGGAAGCGATGAAGAAAAAGATGCCGATTCTCGGAATCTGTGGCGGGATGCAGATGCTGAACGTGGCGGCGGGCGGGAGCCTTTATCAGGACATTCGAAAGCAGATCCCCAAGTCGATACAACACCAGCGTGACGGAAAGCCGGCGCATCTGATCGAGGTGAAAAAGGGGACACTCCTCTCCAAGATCGTGAAGCAAGACCGACTCCGGGTCAACAGTTCCCATCACCAGGGGGTCAAACAGGTGGCGCCGGGATATGTCGTGAACGCCAGCGCGCCCGACGGGGTAATCGAAGGAATCGAAGCGGTCGGTTATCCTTTTGTCCTCGGCGTGCAGTGGCATCCGGAGTATCTCAATCCGGATGATCGGAGCGATATTCTCTTTAAGGCTTTTCTGAAAATGGCAGCTCAATACCGAAAAGCCGGCACACAATTTCTTGAATAGGCACGATATCTCGAAAGGGTTGGTTCGGCCTGGATAGACCAGGACAATACCTAATTCATTACCGATTGAATTAGGTATTACCCATTTCCCACCTGGAGGTTTTTCTCCATTGAGCGCTCTGCCCCCGCCCCAAGCACTCGACCTGCTTGGACAATCTTAACCTTTTCAGCACCTGTCGGATCATATCTACACTGACCCCGGGGCATTCGTGGTGGATGTCGGCCACTCTAAAGGGACCAGTTGTACGTCCGATGGCACCTCTAATCAGTTCCGTTTTGGCTCCCCTTGGAGAAGCAGTTTGCCCGACGCGCTCCTCGAGTTCACGGTAAGCGGTCTTGAGAATGAACTGAACGTAATTGATATAAGGCCAGGGGTCATGCCGGCCTTCGTGCCAGCGCTGAGAGCTTTGCTCCAGCGTTTCGTAGTAGCGTTCTTTGTTTTGTTCGATCAGCCGCTCCAGGCTGATGTAACGTCCGACCTCATAACCGAGGTGATAGGATTGAAGGAGGAGCAGCAACCGCGAGACCCGGCCATTGCCGTCCCGAAAGGGATGGATGCAGAGGAAATCAAGGTTAAAAGCAGCCAAGGCGATGAGCGGATGGACCCAGCGTTCATCAAGAATTCGATTCCACAGCTCGATCAATTCGCGCATCGCTTCCACCGTCTTGACGGCCTCGACAGTTTTGAAGCGCACCCGCTGCCGACCGTCTGGATACTTTTCGATGATATCGCTGTTCACCCGTTTGTATTGCCCCGCGTCGCCGATATCGCCCCGTGTCAGACGGTGAAGCTCCAGGATGGTTTCTTCCGTCACGGGAAGGCGGGCGTCTTGTTCATGGATCCGCTTTAACGCGTTTCGATACCCCCGGACCTCCTCTTCGTTCCGGTCCCGCAGCTTCGGTTTGCCGAAGATCAGCGTTTCGATCCGCGCCTGATCGACCACCACACCTTCGATGCGGTTTGACGAGATGGCGCTTTCGATCAAGGCATGCTCGCGCAGAACGCGGAGCCGTTGCGGCGACTGCTGGGTAAAGAGATCCTGTCTTCCGCGCGCCTCGCCCAGATCGGCGAGATACCAAGAGGTGGAAAGGGGAATGGTTTCGGGTTTTGAAGAAAATTGTCGAAGCGTCATCATTTGTTTACATTCCGCAAGAAGACTGAAAACAATTAAAAGGGGCGGTACGGTCCCCCTTTCACAACCGTTCTCACTACCCCACCCGAAACACCTTCATCACCTCGTCCCCCAGGTGATTGATCACCTTCACCGCAATCCGCCCGGACTTCGGTTTGGGGAAGGCGCGGGAAGTGTCGCTGTGGAGGGTGGCCCAGGCTTCTTCGTTGATCTCAGCCTTGAGAGTTGTTTTCAATGCGCTGTAGGGATCGTTCGCGCCGAGGAAATAGGCGTGGCGGACGAAGAAGCTTTCTTCGTTGTAGTCGGTGTCGATGAACCAGCAGGCGATACCGTCGGGACCGTCGCTGCGGACTTCGCCGGTGTTGGGGTGGAAGACATCCACCCCGTTGACCTTTACCCGGACCTTGCCGTCTTCGGCTGGAACAATATCGATATCGGGCTCGCCGAAGATCACGAACAGATTGCCTTTGCCGGTGTTCTTCAGGTCGTCGGCCATGTGCAGGTCGGCGTTCATCCGCGCCTTGAGCACGGGGATGCGGCCGAGTTTGCTGAACTCCGTGGCGTGGGCCTCGTAGTTGAAGGCGCAGGCGATCAGCACGTCAAAGTCGGCATCGCCGGCTTCCCGAGCGGCGGCTACCAGGTCGGGGCGGGTGACGGTGCCGAACTCCGGACCGATGAAGATGGCGGCGCGTTTTTCTACAGTGTGCTGCGATTCTTGTAGGTGCGAATTCATTCGCACCTCGGCGGCCGCATTACCATCCAGTGCGGATAAATCCGCACCTACAATTTCCAGATAACGGCCTTCTGCGCAAACGAGGTCGCCGGACCAGGGGGTGAGCGCGGTGAAGGTGATCCGGTCTTCCTTGTGCGCCTGCTGGACACCGGCGGTCTTGAGGTTCTCCAGGATCATCTGGGGAAAGGTCTGCTTCTCGCCGTAGCCGGGGCTTGTTTCCTTGAGGGTGTCGATCAATTCGTCGTTTTCATCCACCCCGAGCACACGGTGCGGCGAGAGGCTCTCAACCGTAAACGGCCCGGCCACGCGGACCTTCTTCTTGTCGTCGTAGGGCTTGTCGTAGAGGTATTCGAACTCGGCCTTGGCGGCAATCGACTTATCGATCTCTTTCTGCCGCGCGATTCGCGCTTCCCACCAGTCGGCGTGCAGCTTCTTCGCCGCGTCCGGCCACTTGGCATCGGCCTCGCGCGGAATCTCCCACTCCTGCCAGCTCTTCTTGAGCGCGGCGTTCAGCTTCTCGCGCAACGGCTCCAGCTTCGCCTGCCACTGCTCCCAGATCACATCGATCTCGGCGTTGTTGGCGATCGACTTGAGCGTGATGTGCGGCACCCGCTCGTAGACAAAGCCGTGGCGAATGTTGCCGTGCGTGGGCTGCGAAGACGGCGCCGTGCGGGTGACTTCGGCTTCCTTGATCTGCCCTTCGCGGGAATCGGCCAGCAGGTAAAACGGATAACGCGCGCCCATGATGCGGGCACGGGCCAAGGCCAGCGCCACACGCGAGGTATCGATGGTGATCCAGCGGCGGCCCCATTGCTCGGCGACGGTAGCGGTGGTGCCGGAACCGCAGGTCGGGTCAAGGACAAGGTGAGACGCCAGTTCATACAAAACCTGTGAGGGTCGGACGTCTCCTGTGTGAACCAGCGTGAGGTCCACCCTTTCGCCGATGATCCCTGAGTTCTGGGTCTCTGTTGCGCCGACCAGATCCGGGGTCAACTCCAGCACGGAGTCTTCGTTGAACTCGGCGGTCAGCCGTTCCTCGGGCAACTCGACGCGGTAACCGACGACACGCGGGAAGCGGATTTCGAGCGAATCGCGTTCAGGACGGATGGCCTTAATGTGGATGGTCTCGCGGGGCGGTTGCGGCGGCGCGACCACCGGCTTGGCGGTGAAGTCGAAGGGAATACCCAAGACATCAGCATATTCCACATTGAATAGGCCCTTGTTCGGGCCGTCTTCGTTCAGATCATAAGACTGGCGGCGCAGGGCGCGGCCAATGACCTGCTCACAGAGAAGCTGGGTACCAAAAGCGCGGACACCCAGCACATGGGTCACCGTATTCGCATCCCAACCTTCCGTGAGCATCGAGACGGAGACGACGCAGCGGATCGATCCGCCCAGCCTTCCGTACCGGCCCACCGTGTTCATCGCCTCCCGGAGCAGATCCTGATCGGTGATATTCTCGGCCTGGCGAGGATCGCCGGTGCGTTCGATGATCTCGCGTCGGAAGCGTTCTATCTCATCGGCGGCCATCCCCCGGAAGCTGTCATCGAGCCCTTCGCCTGATTCGAGTTGCTCACTGTCGATGAGCAGTGTGTTGGGCCGGGCGATTGGGTTGCCGTGCTCGTCAAAGTTTCGGAACAGTGCGAGGCGACCGTTCTCGATGGTCGTTGAACCGTCATCGTTCTCTCGGTGAAAACCGGAGATATAGTCGTAAACCAGCTTGGAAGTGGAGGTGTTGTTGCAGACAACGATGAAACAAGGCGGCACGCGGATTCCGGCCTCGGCCCAAAGGTGGTAGGTCTTCTCGTAGTGGCCGTACAGGGCTTCAAGCGCTGTCTGAAGTTGCGGCGGCAGGCTGAGCGGATCGAGGGTCTTCGCCTTGCCCCGCCCCTTCTTGGGCATTTTCGTTCGGATGTGTTCCCACAGATTTCGGAACATCGGGATCTCTTCGCCGGGAATGTTGTCGGCGACCTGCACACGCGGAAGTTTGACGATGCCGCATTCGATGGCATCCATCAGGGAGAAGTCGCTCATCGTCCACGGGAAGAGGGTGCCTTCGGCATAGCCTGAGCCGCGCAGGAAAAAGGGTGTGGCGGAAAGGTCGATGACGCGGGCGACTCCGAGCTTTCGGTTAACCGTCTCCAGGCCGGAAATCCAAAGCCGGGCGGCTTCGTTGTTCTTCTCAGCTTCTTTCTTATCGTCCCCTTTTAAATCCTCTTCGTCCTCCTCTGCTCCCGGCTTTTCCCGGTAACAGTGGTGGGCCTCGTCATTCAGGACCAAGATGTTCTTGAGCCCCATCAGATCGGGCATTACCCGCTGAAGCATCTGCCCCTCTGTCTCAAGGGTGTTCAGCTCTTCGCCGCGACCTTGAAGAAGCGAACGCCCCCCTTTTGAAAGCTCGATCCGCTCGCGAAGCTTAAAGGAGTGGTAGTTGGTAATGACGATTTTGGTCCGGTTCACATCGTCCAACATATCGGCCGGCACCAATTCTCGGCTGGCATAATAACTGTCCGGGTCATTCGGCTGGAGAACTCGCAGGCGGTCTTTGATGGTCAGGCCAGGCGTAACAACCAGAAACCCACGGGTGAACTTTCGGCTCTGGGATCGCCGCACCGCATTGACGGTCTGCCACGCGATCAGCATCGCCATAACCGTCGTCTTCCCTGCGCCGGTCGCCAACTTCAACGCCAAGCGCATCAGTTCCGGGTTGGCCTCGTGATTGGCATTTGATAAATGATCGCTGAGAAACTTGCCGGTCTTCCCCGCCTGGGGCGCAACCTCGGTTAGCCAGATGGCTGTTTCAACCGCTTCCACTTGGCAGAAGAAGGGACGGATGCTGTTGAATTTGTGATGTCGCCAGTGCTGCAGAAGACGCGCCGTTTCGGGAGTGACATGCCACTGATTTGGATTGGGCAATTTCCGCCACAGGTCCACTTCCTGGCGCAGCTGATTGATGATCGATGTAGGGTCATACTGCTGTTTCTCGGTGGAAAGCCCTTTGCCTTCGTCAAAAACAATCTGCGCCTGCTCCGCTGAGCCTTTGCGTTTTCTCGGCTTGGGGATCGGGGTGATGAACTCGGCTTTCCGGCGTTCTGGAATAATTCTTTGTGTCGGCTGCCCCTGCTCATCAAGCTCCCAGTGGCGTGACGGGGCCTCATAGGGAGAATTTAAGATAGGGCAGTCGAAAAAAGCGTTCGACATCTTCAGTTCCTGTTCAGGTCGCCGCAGCGAAGATGATCCTGGTATTTCTTTGGGGTCCGAAACGAATGGCCTAACTATAGAAAATCGATGGGAAAAGATCAATCCCGGATTGTCATGAGGTACGGAGAGATGGGGCCGGGTCTTTTGCCGACCGCGTGCACGGCTTTTACCTTCATCCGCGCTCCGTCAGCATCTCCTTCATCTCTCCCCGCCGCCCCTTCAACTGCTCCAGGAATTGCTCGAAGGTAAAGTCCGCCGCCAGCGGATCGGGACCCTGTTCGAGAAATCCGGGATGTGAAGAGAAGATAGGAAACGATGGTGTCGAGGTCGGGAATTTCAGGCATGGTGGTACCCAGCAGATGATCTGAAGCAGCATCTTTACCGCGTCAGTGGCTTGTACTTGATCCGGTGGGGCTGGTCTGCCTCGGCGCCGAGGTGCTTGTGGCGGTCGGCCTCGTACTCCTGGTAATTTCCCTCGAACCAGACCACCTTGCTGTCTCCCTCGAACGCGAGAATGTGCGTCGCGATCCGGTCGAGAAACCAGCGGTCGTGGCTGATCACCAGAACACAGCCGGCGAAATCAAGCAGCGCCTCTTCCACGGCACGCAGCGTCTCAACATCGAGATCGTTGCTCGGCTCGTCGAGCATCAGGACATTCCCGCCGCTCTTGAGAACCTTGGCGAGATGGACCCGGTTGCGCTCCCCCCCGGAGAGTTCTTTGATCAACTTCTGTTGATCGGTATTCTTGAAATTAAATCCGCCGACATAGGCGCGCGACGGCAGTTCTCTTTTCCCGACTTGGATCATATCATTCCCGCCGGAGATCTCTTCCCAAACATTCTTATTGTCGTCGAGTGTATCGCGTGACTGATTGACATAGGCGAGCTTCACCGTTTCGCCGACCCGAAGGGTGCCGCTGTCCGGTTTGTCCAACCCGGCAATCATGTTGAAGAGGGTCGT
>CAZOFJ010000003.1:0-84833 GCA_964579005.1 uncultured Nitrospirota bacterium | reverse complement strand
AGGTTACGCCGCCTCCTTTTTTACTTCAATCCACAACTTTCGAGTATCACTCGTGCGGGTACCGTGCGGGGGTCTATCTGGAACAAGTCGACTCCCCCCTTTTGCTCGCCAAGCAAGTCTTCACAAACGAAGATGGAAGCTCGGGTACTCTCTCTCTGGTGACCGGCGATCTCACCCTCGGTTACGATCGTATGACAACCCTCTATCAAAAACGGTGGAGGGTAGAGGAGTACCATCAGTCGTTAAAACAGAACGCGTCCCTTTCAAAATCCCCCACCCGCACCGTGGTAACCCAAACCAATCATTTCTTCGCGGCACTCTATGCCTATGTCAAACTGGAGATGCTGAAAATCAAGACCTCTCTGAACCACGATGCGCTCAAGACCAAGATTTATGTCTCGGCCCTTCAGACCCCTTATCAAGAATTACAAAAATTGCAACCGATCCATCTGAATTCACCCGAGCTCCTGTGCGTAACATGAGTCAATAAACTGACCGCCATGACACCTGTTTTACCTAGCAAGCTGACGCCAAAATTAGACCAGCTCATTGTCAACGTGTTAAGGCCTCTGCTGAGCTTGGAAAGGGACTTCATCCGCTCATTCTTGAAGAAATTGCGCGGCTCTTGGTATTGGTCAACAGCTATTTTACCAATGCGATGGAGGGGAATCGATCCAAACTCATCGACATTGAAGCCGCCCTCAATCACAAGTTTGCCAAGGACAACGTTGCCCGAAATGATCAGTTGGAGCATGTCGCCCATATCAAAGTCCAGGAGGCAATGATGAAGCGACTGCGGGAGGAGCCCAGTCTGAAAATCTGCTCTGAGGACTTTCTCTGTTGGCTACACGAACAGTTCTTTCTCGGACTGCCCAAGGAGATGTGGTTTGCGAAGACAGTGAGTGGGGATCGGGTGCCGGTCGAACCGGGTCAGCTACGAGATCGAGAAATGACCGTCGGTCGCCATGTCGGTCCCGAGACCAAGGACGGAATCAAAAGATACCTTGCCATGTTCGAGGAGCTTCTTAGCCCGGAAAAACTCTCTGGGCATCAGCAGCTTCTTGGAATGGCTTCCTCTCATCATTGGTTTCTCTGGATTCACCCGTTTGCTGAAGGAAATGGGAGAGTCGCGCGTACGGACCGCTCAGGCTAAGCATTTCAGCCGAGATGTCTGCGGTGTTGTTTCCAACGTTGGCGCAGTAAGGACCCGCCACAGTCGCACATTTCTTCTCACGCCATTGCCGGAATCTCTGAGGCGCTGCCTCTTCCTGTTTTGCGCATTGTCGCTCCCTTAAAACACCCCCTTTGGGGGGTTGTATGGCCCATTGAATCGATGCAAAATAGGGCCGTGATGAAGTGGTCACCACTCCCGTGTTTGAAGCTATTTGGCGAAATCTCATTCTGGGAATAAGTGAGGTGTGCGGATTGTCTTACCGCAACGCGAACATCATCTTCATCTTGATCGTCTGGTTCTGGGTCTGGGGGATCTGTCCCTGGGATGCCTCTTCTCAGGCGGCCCAAATCGGACAGGCCGCTCATGCGGCCCACGGCCATCAAGAGGCCGACGACATCCACCATGCCTCCAAAGGAGCCGAGCACTCCTGCGCCGGCGCCGGCGTTTATACCAGCAATGAGGATCTCCTGAAGGTCGGCTGGCATCCGCTCCACGCCGTCTCTTCCCACGACCTCCCCTTTGGGGCGGATCGTGCGGCCCGGCCAATCCAAACCGATGGTTTCTTATCCTCCCTCCTCGAACGAATGGTTCTTCCAAAACTCCTGACCGAATATTACCGCCTCTATTCCGTCTATCGAATCTGATCTCCTCTACATCAAAGAAGGATGCTTCGTCACCATCTTTGAAAGGGGAGGAGACCGTGTTCCATCGATTCGTTGATCATCCGATTTTCGCTCGATTCAGCCTCTCTTCGCTCTTTCTCGCCATCGGCTTCTTGCCGCTCAGCGGTTGCATGATGGGAATGCACAACATGGGGAACGACTCGATGCGGCAGGGACACCCCGCGGATCGAGCCAAGACGGTGATCAAAGAGTTTCATGAGAAACGTCTCGCCGTTTCGGTTGAAATCCCGGATCTTCATCAGGGTCGAGAGTCGACATTCATGATTCGAATCCGGGAGACAGCCGGTGGGGAGCCGATCGCCGGCGCCAAAGTCATCGCTTCCGTTCGTCCGGTGGGCCGTCATACCGAGGGAAGAGGCGTTTTCGTCGAGCGTCAGGCGATAGAAGACCCCGAACAGGGGCTCTACCGATGGACCCAATCGTTTGAGGAAACCGGTTCGTACGAGATCACATTCAACGTGTGGCCCGGCGGAGATCAAACGGGGCCGCCGCTGACCCTCTCCGCCGTGGAAGAGGTAAAGCCTCCCGTCGCGATGCGGAACAGACCCTCGATGACCTTCCTCTATGTGATAGGGGGCGGAGCGATGGTGGTGATGATGGTCTTGTTGATGGCGCTCTGATCGGGGGCGGAAAAAATTCTGAGGGGGAGGGACAGAAATGAACACACGGTTGCTTCGCCGCCTGAAACTGCGGCGCGGAGATTCGGTGCATCGGGCGGCGCGTAGGGCCACGCCGTGCGCGTGGCTCCTTGTAGGACTGCTGGGGTTCTTTCCTTCGGCCCGCGCATCGGCTCAAGAGTCGGCGCCGCTCTCTCTGGATGCCCTCGTCCGCGAGGTCGCCGCCCGCAGCCCGGGCGTCGCGGCGGAGGTGCTTCGGGCAGAGGCATTGCGCCAGGCGATTCCTCGCGCCCGCGCCCTGGACGATCCCCGGATCACGCTGATGACCGAGGACGTTCCCAGGACCATCACCGGCGGCATGCCGATGCTGCGGTTGCAGGCCAACCAGATGCTGCCTTGGCCCGGAAAGAGGGAGCGGATGACGCGCGTGGCCGAACGCGAGTCCCAGGTGGCCGGGGCGAGGGAGAGGGCCGTCCTGCTCGACGCCGTCACGCAGGCAAAACGGATTTACTACGGCCTCTATCTCAACATGGAGGCTCGCCGAATCAACCGAGAGCAACGGGCCATCGCGGAGACGCTCGTGGACGTCGTGACCGGCCGGCTCGCTTCGGGAATGGCGATGCACCACGATGTCCTGAAGATGCAGACCGAGGCCAGCATGCTGGACGACGAGCTGGCCATGCTGGAGACCGAGCGGCGGGAAATGGTGGCGATGCTCAATGCGCTTCGAGATCTTCCCGCCGAAGCGCCCGTGGGCGAGCCGTTGGAGGCCTGGTCCCCCGAAGTCCTGCCCGATCGCCCGGTGCTGGTCACCCGGGCGCTCTCACAGCGCCCCGAAGTCTTGGAGATGGTCGCCATGGCGGAGAGCAGGCGAGCCATGGCTGCGGTCGCCCGGCGCGAGTACTACCCGGACCTCATGCTCGGGGCCTTCTACGATGCTCGTCGGGGTGGGGTCGACACCATCGGTGCGATGGTCACCGTCAGCATCCCGTTGTGGATCGGCCGCAAGCAGCGTATCGACGTCGCCGTGGCGGACCTCCGCGCGAACGCCGCGGATCGGGACCGGAGCGCCATGGAGGCGATGGTCCGGGCCGAGGTGGAGCAGGCCCTCGCGCGTCTTTCACGGGTAAAGCGTCGTTCGGAGATCCTCGAGTCCGAGCTGCTCGATCGGGCGCAACAGACGTTCGATGCGGCCCTCGCCGCCTTCCCGGCGGGCAAGACCAACGTGCTCGAAATCCTCGACGCTTTGCGCGTCGTCTCGCAGCGGCGTTTGTCGCGGACCGCCTTGCGCGTGGAACGCGAGCTGGCGCTGGTGGACCTTGCTCGGGCGGTGGGAGACAAAGGGGAGGCATTCCGATGAAAGCCTGGATGGCAGGCGCAGGCATCGCCCTGCTGGTCGTGGTTGCTTCCTGCGGAGACAGGGGTGAGCGTGGCGAGCCGGCAACCCACGGGTCCTCGCAGCGCGGGGAGAGCGGCGGTGCTCCGGCCGGCAAGAGCAGCGCGCCGGAGCACCGCCGGCAGGGCGACGCCTCTACGGGCGCCACGGGCAGCCCTCCGGAACAGGTCGGCCCCGAGGGCATCCCCGGTTATGCCCCGGTCCAGGTGGACGACAGCCGGCGGCAGCTCCTCGGCATCCGGACCGTACCGGTGTCGCGCACCCGGCTCAAAAAGACCATCCGCACGGTGGGCCTCGTGAGCACCGACGAGACACGGGCGTCGCATGTTCATGTGAAGTTCGAGGGCTTCATCGAGCAGATCTTCGTGAACTACGTCGGTCAGGAGGTCCGGAAGGGACAGCCGCTCTTCACCATCTACAGCCAGGATCTGCTGGCGGCCCAGCAGGAGTACCTCGCGTCGAAGGCCGCGCTCGGGCGGATCCCGGAAACGAAGGTGGCGGATCCGGCCCGCAACGCATCCAGAAGCCTGGTGGCGGCTTCGCGCCGGCGCCTTGATCTGTTCGACGTGCCGACCGAGGTACTGGCGGAGATCGACCGGACGGGTGTCCCGGATCGCTATATCACCATCACCTCCCCCCGCCACGGGACGGTCGTGGAGAAGCGGGCCCTGGCGGGCATCGCGGTCGACCCCATGACGCCCCTCTACATCATCGCCGACCTGGGGCGCGTCTGGGTGCTCGCCGACGTATACGAACGCGACATGGCCCAGGTGAAGCTGGGCCAAGAGGCGCGCCTCTCCGTCGATGCGCTCCCCGGGCGCAAGCTTGATGGGAAGGTGACCTTCGTGAGCCCGACGGTCAGCGACGCCACCCGCACCGCGAAGGCCCGGATCGAGTTCGACAACGCCGCGGGGATCCTCAAGCCGGGCATGTACGCCACGGTGATGATCGACGTCGACCTGGGCGAGGGGATCGCGATCCCCGAGGACGCCATCATCGACACGGGGGAGCGCAAGATCGTCTTCGTCGCCCATGAAGGCGGGCGTTTCGAGCCCCGGTCGATCGCGGTCGGCATCTCCATTGAGGGATCGGTGCAGGTGCTCTCGGGGCTGACCGAGGGCGAATCGATCGCCGAGACCGGTCAGTTCCTGCTCGATTCGGAGAGCCGCCTCCGCGCCGCCGCTGCCGGGGGGAAGACCCCCGCCCACTCAGGAGGCCATTGATGGGCATCATTGCGCGCATCATCGACACGTCGGCGAGGAAGCGGTTCCTGGTCTTCCTTGCGACGGGGCTGCTCCTGGCGGGGGGCATCTACTCCATCCTCAACACCCCTCTCGACGCCCTGCCGGATCTCTCGGACACCCAGGTGATCGTCTTCACCGAATGGATGGGCCGGGGGCCCACCCTGGTGGAGGACCAGATCACCTACCCCCTCGTCACAACGTTCCTCGCCGCTCCCAAGGTGAAAGTCGTCCGCAGCTTCACGATGTTCGGCATGTCGTTCGTCTACATCATCTTCGAGGACGGGACCGACATCTACTGGGCGCGCTCGCGCGTCCTCGAATACCTGTCCAAGCTCCAGGGACGGCTCCCGCCGGGTGTGACGCCCCAGATGGGGCCGGATGCCACCGGGGTCGGATGGGTCTACGAATACGCCCTCGTGAGCCGATGCAAGGAGGGAAACCCGCCGCCGTCCCCGATCATCTCCCCGCGCAGCGAGGACCCGGAGGACCAGTGTGCCACCCTGCAAGAGCTGCGGAGCTTTCAGGACTGGTTCCTGCGCTACGGGCTGGCCTCCGTCCCCGGCGTGGCGGAGGTGGCGAGCCTCGGAGGCTACGAGAAACAGTACCAGGTCGAGATCGATCCCGTCCGGCTCCAGGCTTTTCGCCTCTCTCTCGCGGATGTCGTGACGGCGATCCGCATGTCGAACGGCAATGTGGGCGGCCGCGTGCTGGAGGTGGCGGGTCATGAGTACACTATTCGTGGCCTCGGCTACATCACACACAAGGAGGACCTAGAGAAGATCTCGGTGGCGACCGATGCGCGGGGAACGCCCGTGCGTCTCAAGGACATCGCCAAGATTCAGGTGGGCGGCAACATCCGGCGCGGCCTGGCGGAGCTTGATGGCGAAGGGGAGGTCGTCGGAGGCATCGTCGTGATGCGCTATGGAGAGAATGCGCTCGACGTGATTGATCGCGTGAAGGCCCGCATCGAGGAGCTGCGCCCCAGCTTTCCCCCCGGGGTGGAGATCGTTCCGACCTACGACCGCGCCCCGCTCATCCGTGGCGCCGTCCGGACGCTCACTAGCAACCTCGCCCTGGTCATGGTGACGGTGGTATTGATGATCGTCCTTTTTCTCTTTCACGTGCGCTCGGCGCTCGTGGCGGCCATCACGCTTCCCATTGCGGTGGCCCTTGCTTTTATCCCCATGTATCTGATGGGCATGAGTGCCAATATCATGTCTCTCGCCGGCATCATCATCGCCGTCGGCGACATGGTGGACTCCGCGGTCGTGCTGGTGGAGAACGCCCACAAGAAGCTCGAGCGCGAGGGCGGGCGGCCTGACCGCACAGAGATCGTGATTGAGGCGGCGCGCGAGCTGGGACCTTCCATCTTTGCGTCGCTCCTCATCATCACGCTGGCGTTCCTTCCCATCTTTACCCTGGAGGCGCAGGAAGGCCGGCTCTTCAAGCCCCTCGCCTACACCAAGTCTTTCTCCATGGCGTTCGCCTGTTTGTTGTCGGTTACGCTCGTGCCGGCGCTGATGGTCACTTTCGTTCGTGGGCGTATCCGTCCCGAGATGAAGAACCCCATCAACCGGCTCCTCATCGCGGCCTACCGGCCGACGCTCCGGGTCCTGGTCCGCGGCAGGTATGTCGTCGCTCTGGTTGTGACGGCCCTTCTCCTGGTGACGATCTACCCCTGGAGCAGGCTCGGGTCGGAGTTCATGCCGCCTCTCGATGAGGGCTCCATCCTCTTCATGCCGATCAGCGTTCCAGGCATCTCCATTGAGGAAGCGAAGCGCCTGGTCCAGGCCCAGGACAAGATCCTGCGGCGGTTCCCCGAGGTGGAGCGGGTCTTCGGCAAGGCCGGCCGGGCCGAGACACCCACTGACCCCTCGCCCCTCTCCATGATCGAGACCGTCATCATGCTCAAGCCCCCGGCGGAGTGGAGGCCTGGGATGAGCAAAGACCGGCTGGTCGAGGAGATGTCGGAGGCGCTCAAAATACCCGGCGTCCAGAACGCCTGGACGATGCCGATTAAGGCACGCGTGGACATGCTCACAACGGGAATCCGCACACCGATCGGTATCAAGGTCTTCGGGAAGGATCTGAAGGACATCGCGGCGGTCGCCGAAGACCTCGAGCGGATACTCAAGGACGTGCCCGGGACGCAATCGGTTTACGCCGAACGCGAGCTTGGCGGCTTCTTTCTCGACTTCACGCCGGATCGCGACGCCATCGGGAGGTACGGCCTGAAGCTCATGGACGTCCTGCAGGTCGTGGAAACGGCGATCGGGGGCATAAACATCGACACCACCATCGAAGGGCGAGAGCGGTACACGATCAATGTCCGCTACCCGAGGGAACTCAGGAGCAGCGTGGAGAAGCTGCGCGGGGTCTTGGTGTCGATCTCCCCGCAGGGCGGGGCGCCCGCCGCGCCGGGAGGAGAGGGCATGGCGGCGGACGCTCCGAGCGGGGCCGGCGGCATGGGCGCGGCGCAGATTCCCCTGGGGCAGCTCGGCCAGTTCAAGGCCGCCATGGGGCCGCCGATGATCAAGAGCGAAGGGGGGCTGCTCACGGGCTGGGTATACGTGGACGTCACGAGCAGGGACATCGGCGGGTACGTGAAGAACGCGAAGGTGAAAGTCGACAAGGAGCTCGCGCTCAAGCCTGGCACGTATCTGAAGTGGACGGGGCAGTATGAGTTCCTGGAACGGATCCAGGCCCGCATGAAGATCGTCATCCCGCTGACGTTGCTCCTCATTTTCGTGATTCTCTACCTGAACTTCCAAGGCTTGACCCAGGCGCTGATCGTCATGTTATCCGTCCCCTTTGCCGCCATCGGCTCCATCTGGCTCATGTACGCGATGGGGTTCAACACCTCCATGGCGGTGTGGGTGGGCATGATCGCGCTTCTGGGCATCGCCACCGAGACCGCGTCGATCATGATGGTGTACCTCGACCAGGGCTACGAGACCTGGCGCAAGGAGGGGCGCCTGCGCTCTCTGAGCGACCTCATCGACATGACCGTGGAGTCGGCCACCCTGAGGGTGAGGCCGCTGGTGATGACCGTCGGCATGAACATCGTGGGCCTCTTGCCCGTAATGGTCGACACCGGCGTGGGATCGGACGTGGCCAAGCGGATCGCGGCGCCGCTCTGGGGCGGACTGATCTCACTCACCCTCCTCACACTGGCGGTGATTCCCGCGTTCTACGTCATCTGGCGGGGGTATCAGTTACGCCATGCGCCCACCGCTGACAGCCTGCCCGTCCCCGAGGCGCAGATCCCTGGAGGTACGCCATGAACACCGTTCCCTCTGCAGTATCCGAAAACACGACCCCTCCGGCGGGGTTGAGCAGCGCCGAGGCCAAGCGCCGCCTCACGGAACAGGGCCCGAACGAAATCCACCGCGAAAAGGCAACCTCGCCGTGGGTCATCCTCGCGGCCCAGTTCAAGGGCGCGATGATCTGGCTCCTTCTCGGAGCCGGTATTGTGTCGGCCCTCTTGGGAGAGGTGGCCGACGCCATCGCCATCGGCGCCATCATCGTGCTCAACGCGCTCGTCGGCTTCTTTCAGGAGTACCGGGCGGAAAGGGCGGTGCAGGCCCTCCGGTCGATGACCGCGCCACGGGCCCGCGTGTTGCGCGACGGGGCGTCCGTCATGATTCCCGCGACGGACGTGGTGGTCGGTGACACGCTGATCCTGGAGGCCGGAGACATCGTGCCCGCTGACGCCCGGCTCCGTCTGGCCGACGCCCTGAGGATCAACGAGGCGCCGCTGACCGGGGAGAGCGCGCCCGTTCAGAAGCGGATCGCCCCCGTGGCCGCGGATGTTCATCTGGCGGAACGCACCGACTGTGTCTTCATGGGGACCTCGGTGAGCGCGGGGACGGGCCAAGCCGAGGTGATCGCGACCGGCATGGGCACGGAGCTGGGCAAGATCGCCCACCTGCTGGCGGCCGTGAAGCAGGAGGCCACGCCGCTCCAGCAGCGGCTGGAGCGCGTCGGCAAGATCCTGCTCATCCTCTGCCTTGGCATCGTGGCGCTGGTGGCGATCCTCGGTTTATTGCGAGGCCTGCCGCGGATGGAGATCCTTCTGTCAGCCGTCTCCCTAGCCGTGGCCGCGGTGCCCGAGGGTCTCGCGGCCGTGGTCACGATCGCGCTGGCCCTCGGCGTCCAGCGCATGGCCTCGCGCCACGTCCTCATCCGCACGCTGCCGTCGGTGGAGACCCTCGGCTGCGCCACGGTCATCTGCACCGACAAGACCGGCACCCTCACGACCGGTGTCATGGTGGTCCGTGAGCTGTGGGGTGATCACCGTCCCCTCCTGTTCGCTGCTGCCGCCTGCTCCGACGCGGAGCTCGCGGCGGATGGACGCAGCGGCACGGGCGATCCCACGGAGCTGGCTATCCTGATGGCCGCCGCTCCGCGCGGCATCGATCGAAAGGTAATCGAGCGCGAGCACCCGCGGGTGGCGGTCGAGCCGTTCGATGCGGACACCAAGCGCATGTCCATAAGGCGTGGCGACGGCAAGCTCTACCTGAAGGGAGCGGTCGAGGTCGTCGTCCCCATCTGCGCGTCCGGCACCGAGAATGCCGTAGAAGCCAACGCGGACATGGCGCGGCAGGGCCTCCGCGTCCTCGCGGTCGCCGTGGGGGAGGGTCCCGGAGAGGCGGACCTCAAGCTGCTGGGACTTGTCGGCATCGCCGATCCGCCTCGCACTGAGGCGATCGCGGCCGTGGCGCTGGCCCGGGCCGCCGGCATCAAGACGGTCATGATCACCGGGGATCACCCGGTGACGGCGCAGGCGATCGGCCGTGAGCTGGGCATCCTGACACCCACCGACGACCCCGCCGAGGTTGTCCATGCCCGGGCCACTCCGGAGGACAAGCTTCGCATCGTCCGGGAATGGAAGGCTCGCGGCGACGTCGTCGCGATGACGGGCGACGGCGTGAACGACGCGCCCGCTTTGCGGGAAGCAGACATCGGCATCGCGATGGGGCGGACCGGCACCGAGGTGACGCGCGAGGCCTCGGACATGATCCTCACCGACGACAATTTCGCGAGCATCGTGGCGGCCGTACAAGAGGGCCGCGGCATCTACGACAACATCCGGAAGACGCTTGTCTATCTGCTGGCCGGCAACGTCGGTGAACTCGCCGTGATGCTGGGGGCCTCCGCCGTCGGTCTCCCCCTTCCGCTCGTTCCGCTCCAGCTCTTGTGGATCAACCTGGTCACCGACGGCCTTCCCGCGCTGGCCCTGGTCGGGGATCCCATCTCGGACGACCTGCTGCGCCGGCCCCCTAGAAAGCCGGACGAGCCGATGCTCGGGAGGCCGCAATGGATCACCGTCATCGTGACCGGCTTGTTGCAGGCGGTGGTGACGGTCTCCGTCTTCGTGTGGGCGCTCAACGCGCGAGACCTGGGCGAGGCCAGGAACCTGGCGTTCTCCGTGATCGTATTCTCGGAACTGTTCCGCGCCTTCGCCGCCCGGAACGCCACGCGGCTCTTCTGGGAGGTGGGTCTCTTCACCAATCTGCGCCTGCTGGGCGTCGTCCTCGTCTCGAGCCTGGTCCAACTCGGTCTTCACCACATCCCCTTTGCCCAGACCCTCCTCGACACCCGTCCCCTTTCCGCATCCGATTGCGCCCTGTCGGTCGCGCTGGGGCTGATCCCCGTCTCCCTCCTCGAGTGCGCGAAGTGGATACGTCGGATCACTCGGCGATCAACCCCAAGAGCAGTTGGCGAATGAAGGGCCAGTAATGGCGAAGGCATGTTACAAACTTTCATCAGGAGGGAGCGAAATGTTGCAGAAAAAACATTTTTGGCTACTCATGATCGGGCTATTTTTTGCCATCGAAGGTTTTTGGGCGGTTGATCCTCGGGAATCATCGGCCATCCCGGCCTGGACCAGAAAATATGGGGCCGACTGCAGCATGTGCCATTACCCGGCGGTCCCCCGGCTCAACGCAACCGGACAACGCTTCCGGTGGATGGGATATCGGATGCCGGATGAGCTTGGAAAGGAGCCGGATGCAACGAATGTAGGAAACTATCTGGCCGCCCGCGGTCGTGGGCGGTATGTTTATGCCAACCGGGAGGAGGGAAATCGCCAGAGCGAATTTCAATGGCAGGATACAACCCTCTTTTATGCCGGGCCGATCACGAAAAACATCTCCGCCTTCAACGAGATCGAACGGGAGGCGGAAGATGAGATCGGCCTGGTGGCTCAGGTTCAGGGGATCTGGGGCGCTCCGGGTCGTTTCTCCACCGTTCGTTTCGGCCAGTTCCACCCCCTCTACCGGGTCGGGATCGGCGGGTTTGACCGTCCGACCGGGATCAGCGCCCCCTCCCTCTTCTCGGATCAACTGACCCGCAGCGAGATTCCATTTAGAATCGCCCTCGATCAGAGAGGGGTCGAGGTGGCCCATGTCTTTCGGGACTCCCGCTTCCTGGCACAGGTCTTAAATGGCATTAATGAAACGGGGTCGGGAACCAAAGGGGAGACCGACACGGACAAAGACCTCCTGATCGCATACGAGCAGATCCTCGACGATCTTGCCTCCGGATTCACCCTGTATGGATACCGGGGGGTCTGGCACAACGGAACCTTGCCGGATGGTTTTCGATTTTATCGGTTTGGCGCCGCCGCCAATAAGATCTTCTCCTCCGGATTCGAAGTCATCGGGGGATATATCCGGAGCAGCGATGACCGGCCGAGCGGGATGGGAGAGACCATCCAGGGAGACAGTTTCTTTGTCGAAGTGGAGCAGTATTTGCCGCTTTCCGATCTCACTCTCCTGGCGCGGTACGACTGGATCGACCCCGACCGCGGCACCGGCGGAGACAACCGGAACAGGAAGACGATCGGAATCGTTCGGACGCTGCAGCGCCATCTCCGGATCGCCATCGAGGGAAGCCGGTCGACCAACGATCTTACCCACCTGACCGATGATCGGGCCACGGCCGAGGTGATGATCAATTTCTAGGGAGGGTTGAATGAAAGAGATTATCATCGGTGTTGTTCTTTTGGGCCTGGCGATGTACGGCCCCCTGCCGGCGGCGGGGGCCGAGATCGAGAAGGGAAAGAAACTCTACGAGGAGAGGCGGTGCGGCATCTGCCATGTCATCACGGGGCAGGGAAGCAAGATCGGTCCGGATCTTTCAAATGTGGGAAACCAGCGCGATCGAGGGTGGCTGATGAGGTTTCTCAAGGATCCCAAGGGGACGATCCCTGGGGCCAAGATGCTCTCTGTCAAGGCGACGGAGGCGGAGCTTTCGGCCCTGACGGACTATCTGCTGTCGCTCAAGAAATGAGCTCGGCACGATTGGATGGAGGCAAAAGATGACCTTGAAGACCCTTCCCCTTCCGGGGAAGGTATTATTCACCTCTTTTTTTCTGACGATCGGGATCGGCTATCTCTTCGCCATTCTTTACCTTTTCCTGGTCGATATCGAGCCCCATACTCAGCATGAGATCGGGATGGTTCAAGCCGTGATCCTCAAGTACTATGGAGAGCGGGGAAAGACCCGTTTGGAGGCGGCTCTGGAAGGAACAATGAGTGAAAATATCACGCCGGCTCAGAAGAAACGGATCTCGGAATGGGTCCGGAGAGGAGCGACCGAGGCGGACTTCCCATCGGTGCAACCGATCTTCCTCGACTATTGTGCCTCCTGTCATCGCAAGGAGTCGGGGCTGCCGATCCCTCCCCTCGGTGCCTTCGATGAGGTCAAGGCCTATGTTCAGGTGGATATGGGCCAGTCGATCAAGACGCTGGTCCGTGTCTCCCACGTCCACCTGTTCGGGATGAGCTTTGTCTTTCTACTCACCGGCGGGATCTTTGCGCTGAGCGAGACGAATCCGAGGTGGCGCGCCCTTCTGGTCGCCCTCCCGTTTATTTCGATCTGGGTCGATATCGGCTCTTGGTGGTTTACCAAGGTCGAGCCGGTCTTTGCTTACACCGTGATCATTGGCGGCCTCCTGATGGGGTTTTCCCTGGCGACGCAGATCGTGATTTCACTCTGGGAGATGTGGCGGAAATGATCTCAAAAGATAGAATAAGGAGCAAAAGAATGTCCGGCGAACGCGCCAAAACCGCGCGGGCTGTTTTAACGCAAGAGCATCATGAACCAACATCCAAAGGAGGATCCCATGACAGCAGAGATCAAGAAAAAGAAGAACACGCTCAAGGCCGTGCCGACCGAATCGGGTGTCGATAATCAAGCACTCTACGAAATCATTGCCAAGAAAGCATATGAACTGTACGAAAAACGGGGCGGGCAACACGGCCATGACCTGGAAGACTGGGTCGAAGCAGAACGTTTGGTTTTATCCAACGAGAAAGCCGACCGTTTTGCTTAGTACTGGGGTTCATCAGTTCACTAACGTGTTTTTGTTCTTTGTATCACCCTCCCCTCTCCCCTTGTGGGAGAGGGGAGGGTGAAGGTTGTTTCCCGGCTTCGCCGACTTATAGGAGGAGAGAGATGGAGACTCAACAACATCATTCACAAAGCAATAAGCACACTCGGGTGAATCTGGCGCTGATCGCCTTTCTTTTAATCGCCGCCTTCTTTCTTTTCAGTGAGCACCGGGCGCATTTTTTCGGGATACTTCCGTTTCTGTTCTTACTCGCCTGCCCGTTTCTTCACATGTTTATGCACGGAGGACATGGTGAAGGGAACGGTGCAGGGGGAAGGGGCGAGCACAGAGGAAAATGATCCGAACCATTCTATAAGGAGACCGGCCATGAACGAATCATCCGCATACGGCCTCTGGCCGCTGGTCATGATCAATTCTCTGATCTTCATCATTTTTGCCTTCAGCTTCACGCATCCCCGGACGAAGCGGGATTGGAGATCGTTCGGCGCCTTCTCGGCATTTATCGTCGCACTCTTCACCGAAATGTACGGTTTCCCATTGACGATCTATCTCCTTTCAGGCTGGTTGCAGCGCCGCTACCCTGGCGTAAACTGGCTCTCTCACGATTCCGGGCACCTGTTGGAGATCCTCTTCGGCTGGCGCGCCAATCCGCATTTCGGACCATTCCACATTCTCAGCAATCTTCTGATCTTCGGCGGGTTTATTCTCCTCTCCGCCGCCTGGAAGGTCCTCTATGAAGCCCAAAGCAGCCACACCCTGGCGACCTCAGGCCCTTACGCGAAGATTCGTCATCCGCAGTACGCCGCATTTGTCCTGATCCTGTTCGGATTCCTGCTGCAATGGCCGACGGTTTTGACGTTGGTGATGTTTCCGATTTTGGTCTTCATGTATCTCCGTCTCGCGCGGCGGGAAGAGCGGGAGGTCCTGGCGGAGTTCGGCGAGGCCTACGCACGTTATATGGCGAATACGCCGGCCTTCTTCCCACGCCTCTCCACCGCCCCCAAACGAGAAGCGGACAAGGCTCAAAGAGGAAAATAACGCGAATTTCAAAAAAGTGTTCCGACACGCAGGAGTGTGAAATGACATCGATTGCTTTTTTAGGTGCTACCGGAACCGTCACCGGATCGAAATATTTGATCAGCGCCGGCTCTAAAAAGGTGCTCGTCGACTGTGGACTGTTCCAGGGATTCAAGCCGCTGCGTCTGAAAAATTGGGAGCCGCTTCCCGTCGAGCCGAGGGAGATCGACGCGGTGCTTCTGACCCACGCCCACCTCGATCACAGCGGCTACATTCCTCTCTTGGTGAGGGAGGGTTTCTCCGGAAAGATCTATTCCACCCCGGCCACCCGCGATCTCTGCCGTATTCTCCTGCCGGACAGCGGTTATCTCCAAGAGGAGGATGCGGCCTATGCCAACCGCCACAAATTCTCCAAACATACCCCGGCGCTCCCGCTCTACACGCAGGAGGAGGCCGAGCGATCTCTGCGACAGTTCCGGACGGTCGATTTCGGACGCGATTTCGATCTCGGAGGGGGGCTGACCTTTCAATTCATCCCCGCCGGACATCTTCTCGGCGCCGCGATGATCTCTCTTCGGAAAGGCGACAGGTCGCTTCTCTTCTCCGGGGACCTCGGCCGTCCGAACGATCTCCTGATGGTCGCCCCTTCCGAAGTTCGTCGAACCGACTACCTGGTGGTCGAATCGACCTACGGCAACAGGCGTCACGATCCCACCGATCCGAAGCGCGCGCTCGCGGCGATCATCAATCGAACCGTGAGCCGCGGCGGAATCGTTGTCATCCCCGCCTTTGCCGTGGGACGCGCCCAGGCCGTCCTCTACCTGATCCATCTTCTCAAGGCGGCAAAGGAAATCTCCGATATTCCGGTCTACCTCAACAGCCCGATGGCGGCCGAGGCGACCGATCTCTATTGTGATCACCGTGAGGAGCATCGGTTGACCGCCGACCAGTGCCGGGCAATGTGTCGCGCCGCGCGGGTGGTCAACAGCGTGGAGGAATCGAAAAGGGTCAACGGCTTAAAAGATCCGATGATCGTGATTTCGGCCAGCGGAATGGCGACCGGGGGACGGGTGCTCCATCACCTGAAGACCTTCGCCCCCGACGCGCGGAATACCATTCTCTTCGTCGGCTTTCAAGCGGGGGGGACGCGCGGCGAGGCGATGGTGAACGGCGCTCAGGCGGTGAAGATTCACGGAGAATACATTCCGGTACGGGCAGAAGTGACGACCCTGGAGAATCTATCGGCCCATGCCGACGCCGATGAGATCATGACCTGGCTGGGACATTTCGAAGCGCCGCCGCGAGAAACGTTCATCACTCATGGCGAGCCGGCCGCGGCGGATGCCTTGCGACATCGGATCGAAGAGAAGTTCGGCTGGCGCTGCCGGATTCCGGACTATCTGGAGAAGGTCGCGCTGAAATGAGGGAGGGAAAGATGGTTTTGGAAGAAGGAAAGAGCGTTCACGCCCTCCGGCTGCGCCGGATCGGAATCGACACCTATCAGGAGCCGGTGATCTATATGCGCCGCGATTGCCACGTCTGCCGTTCCGAGGGATTCGAGGCGCTCTCGCGTGTTCAAGTGGAGCACAACGGGCATGTCATCATCGCAGCCCTCAACATTGTGAATACCGATCTTCTGACCCCCGGCGAGGCCGGTTTGTCCGAATCGGCCTGGCGGCTTCTCAAGGCGAAGGAAGGAGATCGGATCACGCTCTCTCATCCTGCCCCGCTGGAATCGCTCGGCCACGTCCGCGCGAAGGTCTACGGAAAGCGGCTGGGAGAGGCAGAGATGAATGAAATCATCCAGGATATTACGGCAGGGAGATATTCGGATGTCCATCTCGCCTCGTTTATTACCGCCTCCGCAGGAGACCGGCTCGACACGTCGGAGATGGTCTCCCTGACGCGGGCGATGATTGCGGTCGGCGAGCGCCTCCACTGGAGCCAAACCCCGGTCATGGACAAACACTCGATCGGCGGGCTTCCGGGGAATCGGACGACCCTGCTGGTGGTTCCCATTGTGGCGGCATATGGGCTGACCATGCCAAAGACCTCCTCGCGGGCGATCACCTCTCCCGCCGGCACCGCCGATACGATGGAAACCTTGGCCCCCGTCGCGCTCGATATTTCTTCCATGCGCCGGGTCGTGGAGCGGGAGGGAGGGTGCATCGTCTGGGGGGGCGCGATCGGTCTGAGCCCCGCCGACGACATCCTCATCCGGGTGGAACGGCCGCTCGATCTCGATAGTGATGGTCAAATCGTCGCCTCGATCCTCTCCAAAAAAGCGGCGGCGGGATCGACCCATGTCGTGATCGATGTTCCGGTCGGCCCGACGGCGAAGGTGCGAAGCATCGATGCGGCCAAGGCGCTCCGCAGCCGCCTGGAGGAGGTCGGCCGGGCGGTCGGCCTGAACGTCCGGGTGGTGATGACCGATGGATCCCAACCGGTCGGCCGCGGCATCGGTCCGGCGTTGGAGGCGCGTGATGTCCTCTCGGTGTTGCGCGGAGAGGCAGCGGCCCCTCAAAGTCTTCGCGATCGCGCGTTGCGGCTTGCGGGCGAAGTCTTAGAACTCTCATCGCATGTTCCGCCCGGTCGGGGGTACGCATCGGCCAAGGCGGCGCTGGACGACGGTCACGCCTGGCGAAAATTTCAGGCGATCTGCGAGGCGCAGGGGGGGATGCGGGAGCCGCCGCGCGCGGGATATACCCACACGGTTGAAGCGGAACGCCAGGGTGAGGTCGTCCGGATCGACAACCGCCGTCTGGCGCGGGTGGCGAAGCTCTCCGGTGCGCCGAAAGCCCCATCCGCCGGTTTGGAGTTACATACACCCCTCGGCGTCCCTGTGGAGAAGGGCCGGCCCCTCTTTACGGTCCACGCCGAAACTCCCGGAGAGTTGGCCTATGCGCTCGCCTATGTAGAAGGGCAACCCGATATTCTCGTGATCGAGGAGCCGGCATGAAGCCTCTGATTCTCTCTTTGCCTGGAAATGAAGCGCTGGCCGACGCGCTCGCCGCCCGGCTCGGCGGGGAGAGGGGAAAAACAATTGTGCGCCGTTTTCCCGACGGAGAATCATACGTGCAGATCAAGAGCTCCGTGGAAGGGCGCGCCGTGATCCTCTGTTGTACCTTGGACCGCCCGGACGAAAAAATCCTCCCGCTCCTCTTTCTTGCGGCGACCGCAAAAGATCTCGGCGCTGCACGCGTGGGGCTGGTGGCGCCCTATCTTGCCTACATGCGCCAGGACAGGCGGTTTCAACCGGGAGAGGGGATCACCTCCGCTTATTTCGCGCGAATTCTTTCAGACGCGATCGACGGGTTGATCACGGTCGATCCCCACCTGCACCGGCGCGCATCTTTAACGGAGATCTACTCCATCCCCACGCGGGTCATACATGCGGCCCCTCTCATTTCCCGATGGATCCGCGAAAATATTGTCTCTCCGGTGCTGATTGGGCCAGACAGTGAAAGCGAGCAGTGGGTTGCTGAAATCGCCCGCGGCGCCGGCGCGTCCTATCTGGTTCTGGAGAAGATCCGCCGGGGGGACCGGGAGGTGGAGGTCTCTGTTCCGGAGATTGACCGGTGGCGCGGCTACACGCCGGCGCTCGTGGATGACATTATCTCCACGGGGCGGACGATGATCGAAACGATCAACCATCTGCGCCGCGCGAAACTTCCGAAGCCGGTCTGCATCGGCATCCACGCGATCTTCGCCGATCGGGCTGAGAGCGATCTTCTGCAAGCAGGCGCTTTGAGGGTGGTAACCTGCAACACGATTCCACACCCGTCCAACGCGATCGATCTGGGCGACCTCCTGGCGGAGGGGGTGCGCGGGATGGCGGGGGCGCTATGAAGCGTCATTGCTATTGATGGAGGGTTCGATACGTAACTTTGCTTGCAGGTGAGGCGCCCTGCAGGTAAAAAAAGACGGTGGGAGAGAAAAGATGCTGAATGAATTCACACAGGAACCACGGATCGCCTATTTCTCGATGGAGATCGCAATCCGTAACGAGATCCCGACCTACAGCGGCGGCTTGGGAGTGCTCGCCGGAGACACCGTCCGATCGGCCGCCGATTTGGAGCTGCCGCTGGTCGCCGTGAGTCTGGCGAGCCGCGCCGGCTATTTCCGTCAGGAGATCGATCCCGACGGGCGACAGATCGAACATCCCGATACCTGGGACCCCAGCCGATGGGCGACCCGTCTGGGGGCGAAGATTGCGGTGCCGATCGAGGGGAGGGAGGTCTGGATCGCCGGATGGCTCTATCTGCTGAAAGGGCATATGAACGGCCGGGAGCCGATCATTCTGTTGGACACCGATCTGGAGGAGAACCGGAAGGAGGACCGGGAGATCACCCATTTTCTCTATGGAGGGGATTCGACCTATCGCCTCAAGCAGGAGATCGTGCTGGGGATCGGCGGTGTCCGGATGTTGCACGCCCTCGATTTCGAGATCCGAAAATACCACATGAACGAGGGGCATTCCGCCCTGCTGGGGCTGGAACTGCTGCGCCGTTACGCCTACCCCTCCGAAGAGGTGAGGCCCGGAGAATCCCCATACGATATTCCGAGGGTCCGGGGGTTGTGCAACTTCACCACGCACACGCCGGTCGAAGCGGGACACGACCAGTTTCCGTACGATCTGGTCGGACGGATCTTGGGGGATTTCGTCGATCCGGCGACCTTGAGATCGCTGGCCGGGCAGGAGCGGCTTAACATGACGCGGCTGGCGCTGAACTTAAGCGAGCATATCAACGGAGTCGCCCAGCGCCACGCCGAGATCTCTCGGAAACTCTACCCCGGCTACCGGGTGGATGCCGTCACCAACGGGGTCCACCCGTTCACCTGGACCGATCCGGCCTTTGCCGCGCTCTACGACCGAGCCATGCCCGGCTGGTGTCATGAGCCGGGAATTCTGGTACGGGTCGATCAGATCCCCGACGGAGAAATCTGGGAGGCCCATCTTCGGGCGAAGTCTCATCTTATCGAGACGGTCCGGGGGCTCGGCGGGGTGACGTTCGATCCCACCCTTCCGATTCTTGGCTTTGCCCGGCGGATGACCGCCTACAAACGTCCCGATCTCCTCTTCTCCGATCTGGAGCGGCTGAAGTCGATTGCGCGGCGGTATCCTTTTCAACTCGTCCTGGCCGGCAAGGCCCACCCGCGGGATGGCGGGGGGAAGGAGTTGATCGCGGCGTTGCACCGCCACATGCGGATGCTCGCCGGCGTGATCCCGATCGCCTATCTTCCGAATTACAATATGGAGATCGCGCTTGCGATGGTCACCGGCTGCGATCTCTGGCTGAATACACCGCTTCGTCCCATGGAGGCCTCCGGCACCAGCGGGATGAAGGCCGCCTTCAACGGGGTGCCAAGTCTGAGCGTCCTTGACGGCTGGTGGATCGAAGGGTGTATTGAGGGGGTGACCGGCTGGGCCGTCGGCGAGGCGGCGGAATCCGCGAACGGCAAGGATGCAGCCTCTCTGTATACCAAACTGGAACAGGTCGTTTTGCCGCTTTATTATCAGAACCGCGCCGGATGGATCGCCATGATGAAGGGGGCGATCGGCAAAAACGCCTCCTACTTCAACAGCCACCGGATGATGCGCGGCTACACGACCGAGGCGTACCTGCGATAGGTTGGGGGAGTGCGGGGAAAGGGGCTGACAAGAATACGTCTGGCGGGAAAGCCTAAGGCATAAGCAGAGGGGATGAAATGGCCATTGTTTTTTTGGAAGTGGAGCCTTGGGAACAGGAGTATCTCATGGGGCGCTGCCCCTCCTCCTGGCAGGCCTGTTTTTACCCGGAGGAGGCCGACCGGATCTCGATCGATCAGATCGATGATGCCGAGGTCCTCTCGGTCTTCATCTATTCCGATCTGGATGCCGCCCTGATGGGACGGTTTCCGGCGCTCAAATTGATCGCCACGCGCTCCACTGGAACCGACCATATCGATCTGGCCTTTTGCCGTCAAAAGGGGATCGCGGTCTCCAACGTCCCGACCTACGGGGCCAACACGGTGGCGGAGCATACCTTTGCCCTGATCCTCTCCCTCTCCCGGAAGATCTATCCAGCCCGTGCCCGGACCCTCCGGGGAGATTTCTCGTTCCGGGGGCTTCGGGGTTTTGACCTGATGGGGAAGACGCTGGGGGTGGTCGGCGCCGGCCAGATCGGCCGGCATGTCATTCGCATCGCGAGCGGATTCCAGATGCGGGTCCTCGCCTATGATCTGAAGCCCGATCCTCCCCTGGCAGAGCGGCTCGGCTTCGAATTTGCCGATCTCGATACGCTTCTCCTGCAGTCGGACATCGTTTCTCTTCATCTTCCCCTCATCCCTCAGACGCACCATCTCATCGGGAAGAGGGAATTCGAAAAAATGAAGAGAGGGGCCTTCCTGATCAACACCGCCCGGGGGGGACTGGTCGACACCGACGCACTTCTTTGGGCACTGGAGGAAGGGATCGTCGGCGGCGCCGGGCTCGATGTTCTGGAAGAGGAAGAGGCGGTGAGGGAGGAGCGGGAGCTTCTCTCCAGCCGTTTTAATGAAGAAAAGCTGAAGGCGGTTGTCCGAAATCATATCCTCTTGCAGCGCGAGGATGTCCTGATTACGCCGCACATCGCCTTCAACAGCCAGGAGGCGGTAGAGCGGATCATGCAAACGACGGTCGACAACATTTCCGGCTTTCTGGAAGGAAAGCCGAGGAACCGCGTCGCTTAAGCGGCCCGGCCGGCACGCCGGGGGGCGATCAGCCTCTTTCGCCTGAAACAGGGGTTGAGATCGCCCCGGCGAAAGGACAACTTGCAAAGTGCTACAACGATTGTGCGACAATAAAGAGAGATCAGACTAAGGAAAGGGGTGGAGATCGGTCATGGAATTGAAACCCTCTTCGTTAAAGTTCTCCGACTTGAACCGGCTTAGGAAGATCGTGACGATCGTCCTGGAGTCGGGCGGGGGAATGGTTATCGACCGGTTGCGACTCCGGTATCTCCTTCCACTCCGATACCGGATCGGCCGCTTTTTCAAGGGAAACCCGCCGGAGGAAGGAGGCGACGCCGGGGAGGCGGCGGCGCTTCTCCCTCCTCCCGTCCTTCGCTCCCTCCTGGAGCGGTTGGGGCCGGCATATATCAAGCTCGGCCAGATTCTGAGCATGCGGGCCGATCTGGTCGGCGTTGACCTCTCCCGGGAACTCTCCAAACTCCAGAGTGATGCCGCGCCCTTCCCCGAAGAGGCGGCGAGGGAGATCCTCAGAGAGGAGCTCGGAGACGATCCGGAAACGTTGTTCAAGTCGTTTGAGAAGACACCGATCGCCGCCGCTTCTTTGGCCCAGGTCCATCGGGCTTTTTTAACCGATGGGAGCGAGGTTGCCGTGAAGATTCAGCGGCCCGGCATTCGAAAGATCATCGAACAAGACATCCATCTCCTCTTCTTTCTGGCGGGACTCGCCGAACGTTTTCTCCCGGAGCTCCGGATTTACCGGCCGACGAAGGTCGTAAAGGAGTTCGCCGATTGGACCCTCCGGGAGCTCGATTTCAAGGCGGAGGGACACAATGCGGAACGCTTCCGGTATATCTTCCAGGAGAATCCCGATATCATCATTCCGAAGATCTATTGGGAATACACGACCCCACGGGTGTTGACCGCCTCCTTCTCGCATGGGATCAACGTCACCGACCTTGAAAAGATCGCCGCCTTGGGGGTCGACCGGAAGAAGCTTGCCTCGATCGGGGTCGATGCCTTCTTCAAACAGTTCTTCATCGCCGGATTCTTTCATGCCGATCCCCACCCCGGTAACTTCTTCGCCATGCCCGACGGAAAGCTCTGCCTCCACGACTTCGGAATGGTCGGCTACCTTGACCAGACCTCTCGTAGGGAGTTGTTAAGCTGCCTGATCGCCTTCGTTAACAAGGATATCGAGGCATACACCCGGCATCTCCTCCACGTGGCGACCGTCGATGACAAGAGCGATGTCGCCGGATTTCAGAAAGACATCGCCGGAATCCTGAGCGAGTTTTTCTTCTCGGACCGCTCCCCCAGTGTAGCGTGGGCCTTCTTTCGGGTGATCAACAAGGCGGCCCAAAGCGGGATCCGCTTTCAAGCCGATCTCGCCCTCTTTGGAAAAGCGTTGGTGACAACCGAGGGGATGGGGTCGGCCCTCTACCCGGAGTTTGACTTTAACAAAGAGCTGGAGCCATACGTCCGCCGCGCCCTGAAAGACTATTTCAGCCCCCGCCGGACCTTTCAAAAGATTCAAAGCGATCTCCTCGACCACCTGGGGTTTCTGGTTCACCTGCCGGAACAGATGCGGCACGTTCTTGCCAAGATTGAGAAAGGAGAGATCGGGGTCAAACTCGACACGGGGGATCTGGAAGGGATGAAGCGGGAGTTCGATCGTCAAAACGACCTTCGGATCTTGGGGTTGGTCTTGACCGCAGTCTTTTTCGCCACCGGCGGACTCCTCTATCTGGAGGGGACGAAGACCCTTTTCGGCCTGTCGCTCGGCAGCCTGGGGGTCGCCCTCTTCCTCATCCTGCTCGTCTTCTTTTTCATTCGATTGAGGCAGGGACCCCAAGGCTAGGTTTGATTTTCCCATTGACAGACCTTTTTCCAGGATGTTAGATTCTCACCCGGTCATAAAGGCGACAGCTCCCATCCATCCCGGAAAAGTGAAATGAAAAGCGAAGTGCTTGCAGAACGTTATGCCGAAGCGCTCTTGGAGGTAACGGAAGAACGGGCCTTGGGGCAAACCGCCCTGGAGCAACTCGAACAGCTCCGCCTGGCGCTCGACCAGTTCCCAAGTGCAAACCGTTTTCTTGAGAATCCCCGTATTCCGGAAGAAAAGAAGATCGCCCTCCTTGCCCGTACCTTGGAAGGAGACGTCCAAAAAATTTTCATCACCTTCGTCCGACTCCTTCTTCGCAAGGGGAGAATCGGTTATTTGAGATCGATCCTTGCCGTCTATCCCAAGCTACACGATGCCAGAAGAGGGGTGCTCAAGGGAACGGTGACGACCGCCTACCCGCTTGATTCCGAAGCAACCGCCCGGCTAAAATCAAAACTCGAAACGGAAATGGATCGCTCGTTGGAACTGAACTATCTCGAAAACTCCGAACTGATCGGGGGGTTCATCTTCTCCACCGGGACAACCCTGGTCGACGCAAGCATTCAGAGGCAACTCGTTCAATTAAGGGAACGGTTGAAGGCCGTTCCGATTTCATAACCGTTCCATCGCCACAAAATAAACCCAATTTTTAACCCCTGCAAAAATACCCTTATTCAAATCGACTCGTTTCAAAATTCATTGACAGAAGCGCGTTTTTTGCGGTAGTTTGATCTCACACATTTCACTTCCATCGATCTTCCTCTCCCAAAACGAGTGAATACGTCATGCCCTTAGAAGCCCCTTGGACCACCTGTTTTCTCACCCGGATGCTGATCCTCTACCTGGAACGGATCGGGAAAGCCGATGCGATCAACTATGCCGACCTTCTCTCCGGCGAAACCTATTTCGGTCAGATCGAAGACCCGAAGGCCTTTCTGACCAACTACAATAACTGGGTTCCCCATCACATCCTGAAAAAGTTGATCCTCACAGCAGAAAGGATCGCCGGGACGAAAGAGGTGACCTATCTTGCCTCAAAAAACTATTACCAGGCCGGCACGACCACCGGCCTCTCCCTTTTCGAAATCATCGCGAAGCTTCATGGAAATCTGAAACATATCCTTCAAGCCTCCAACCTCTGGGCGAGCGGTTTTTCCAATTACTTCAAATTGCAATGTGTCGATTGTTCTTTGCCGGACCGGTCCGAGGCGATTCTCCTGGCCCAGTTCGGCCCCAATGCGGAGCCCTTGACCGGTAATTTTCGGTTCTTCTCCGGAAACTTCGAAGGGATTACCCGCTTTTATCAAGACATCGAAGAGGCCCGTTGCATCGAAGAGATCTCTCAACTGAAACTCGAAAATTTGATCAAGGAATTTCGCAACTACCGGGTCGAAAAGGGGGAGGAGACCATTTCGCTTGTTGAAATCGGCTCGAAGAAAGAGGTGATCATCGCCAAACCGGTCTCTCTTCAAACAAAATGTTTTCCCTTCAAGGTCGAGAACCTCCCCAACACCGAGGGATTGATTCTCCCACCCAAAGACGGGGAAATTGCCCTCCTCTTCCCGGAAAGGGAGGAAAAACCGGAACAGCCAAACGAAAAGACGAAAGCTTATGAGATCATTCGAGGGGGAACCCTGGAGATGGAGAACGGGCCGGAGAACGCTCCGTTAAAGCTAACCCTCCGGGAAGGAATGTTTTTGAACGCCCCTTACTCCCGCTTTCGTTTTACATGGAAAGAAACGGCAAGCACGAAAGCGTTCCTTCCCCGATCGGAAATCATCTTTCTTCTTTTCAATCATGTCCGTGAATGGCGGGCCACCCACCAACGGCTTCTCCACTGCGCGATCGAGAACAAGGCGCTGGCCGAAGCCAACGCGGCTTTGAAAGGAACCCTCCAGAGGGAAAGCGACTTCCATGGAATCATCGGAAAGAGCCGGAAAATGCAGACGCTGTTCGAACAGATCGAACAGATTGGCCCAGTCGACTCGACGGTGCTTCTTTTCGGGGAGACCGGAACCGGCAAAGAACTTTTCGCCAAGGCGATCCATCAATCGAGCTCCCGGCGAGATCGGCGTTTCTATGCGGTCAACTGCGCCGCCCTCAACGAGAATCTCTTGGAGGCCGAACTCTTCGGTTACGAGAAAGGCGCCTTTACCGGGGCGTTTTCCCAGAAAAAGGGAATCTTTGAAACGGCCAGCGGCGGAACCCTCTTTCTCGACGAGGTCGGGGAAATTTCGCCGACGATGCAGGCAAAACTCCTTCGGGTCTTGGAAGAGGGGGAAATTCAACGGATCGGAGGACGGGAAACGATCCCGGTCGACGTCCGGGTCATCTCGGCGACACACCGGGATTTAAAAAAAGAGATCGCCTGTGAAAAATTCCGGAGCGATCTCTTTTACCGTCTCCATGTCATCTCGCTCGTCATCCCCCCGCTCCGGGAACGCCTCGACGATCTCCCCCTCCTGGTCGACCATTATCTCGACTTTTTCAGCAGAAAATGCAAGAAGGAAAAACCGGCGATGACACGGGAGGCCCTCTCCCTCTTGACCGGTTATGACTGGCCCGGAAACGTCCGCCAGCTTAAAAACGTCATCGAACGAGCGGTCGTTCTCGATCGAGACCGGGTCATCCACCCCGACGACATCATCCTCCCGGAGGAAGAGAACGTTCCCGAAAAACCCTCCTCATCGGGGGCAGAACAAGGATTTCACGAAGCGCTCGACCGGTATAAACGGTTGGTTATCGAAGAGGCCCTGCAAAAGACCGGCGGCAATCAGACCAAGGCCGCCGAACGCTTGGGCATCCAACGAACCTACCTCGCCCGCCTCATCCGGACGATGAAAGTCTCGACCAAAGAATAAAGACGCGAGAAATTCCGCCCTCCATTTCCAGGGGAGTGTCCCCAACACTTCTATCTCAGGCGATTCCAGAATTCCCGAGGAGTGATGATATCGATTCCCCGGCAGTTCTTTAGTGTCAACAGATCAGTATCACCCGTTACAATGAAGGAAGCATCTCCTCTTGTTGCCGTTCCGATAACGGCAAGGTCATCTTTATCTCTGCACTCTGAACTGTCGATGAGGTCAGGTTCAACAATCTCCGCAGCATCCCGCAGATAATCGATTACCGATTGGGCAATCTGTTTTGGAAGTTTTACTTTTTTTATAAGAGCACCACTGACCTCAGCAAGGATATGCTCGCTTATGACAAGAGTATGTCCGGTGATGCTGACTTCAAAGACCTCTGCGCATAGTCCGCGTCCCGCAAAGGCAGCGACGATTACATTTGTATCAAGAACGATCCTCACGAGATCGTCTTGAAAACGTCTTCGTCGGTGACGAGGCCCTCTGCTTCCGCAAAAGGAAGCACTTTCTTCCTCAATTGTTGAAACCGCTTCAAGGCAATATAACGTTCTATGGCATCCCTGATGACATCACTTTTCGATGTCTTTGAAGCTTTTACAACCCTAGCAAGGTCTCGCTGGAGCTTCTCAGGCAGGCGTATGGTGATCGTGTCGCCCATTTCTAGCCTCCTTTCTAAATGTAAGACATCGTAACACATGGAGGAGATCGGGTCAAGCCTGTTATCCCGTGAGCTTGTGAGGAAATCCCAGCGCGAAGCGAGAGCGTCACTGGGTGTGGCTGGCAAGGCGCGGGGGTGCACAAGATCTGGGAGTGTAGCAACGCTACATGACCAGATCTTGGGGGACCCGCAACGCAACCAGGCGCACCCAGAGGCGGTCGCAGCCGTGGGGGGATTTCCTCACAAGCTCTGTGACCAGCGATTCCCCCATATGGGTTCCGCTCATGGTTCGACAAACTCACCACGAACGGGATGTCACTGACTCGATGACTCACTGCCCTAGCAGCGACCGATCCTTCTCCCCCGTTCCCTCGAAAAATTCCTGAAATCCAAAACTGTTTTCCGGAAGCCGGAAAGGAAAGGCCACTTCCTCCGGAATGCGGATCGGGGAAAAACATTCTACCCTGACTTTTCGCGGTATTTCCTCGGAAAACAGGGCATTTGATTTGTGGCACACCCCTTGCTTTTACAAAAAGGCGTAACGGGAAAACGAGGATGGAAAGGGAACAGCCCTTCTCCAAAACAAACCAAAAAATAAAAAAAGGAGATCTAAAATGAAAAAGACAGCTTTTTTTACAGCGGTGATCGGATTGGCCTTGGTTTTTGGAACGGCGGCAAAGAGCAACGCCGGTTGTTTTATCGGCTGCGGCGGTGATGACGAATCATACGAGAGTGTCGGTGGAGACAAGGTCGGTGGAGATCAAAACCAATTCACCAAGTTGGCTGAAACCATCACCGACAGCGTTGTAACACAGGGTGTGGATGTTAAAGCCGCCGAATCCCACGTGCATGTCGATGGGGATGCGATCGGCAGCCAGATCAGCGCGAACTCCAATGCGTTGATCCAGGGGGTCGACAAGAGCCACAACAACTTCAACGACTCGGATACCACCTTTAACGTCACTAAATAAACTCAGATACTGGGAGGGGGGAGGGAAGAGAAATCTTCCCCTCTCCCAGAGCTTTGATCGGCTTGATCCCGCTGAAGGAGGAACGAACGATGAACAATAGAATTTATCTACTGATGATCGCGGCCATGATCATGATTCTTGGGAATACAGTTAAAAGCAGCGCGGGTTGCCTCATGAATTGTGAAGGAGCTGTCTCCGAATCAGAAACGGAAGAAATTCCAAATCAGGAACAGAGGAAGGAGGAGCGAACCCAGCAGTTTGGTGATTTAAGGGACAGTGTTGTGGTGAGCGGCGTTGAAATGAGCTCGTCCAATCAAGTCAGCGTCGGTTCAAACTCCGGAGATGTCAATACAACTTCAAGCACCATCATCATGGGTGTCAATAAGAGTTATAACAACACCACCAACACGACGACTCAAAATAACAGATAAACATACAACCATTAAGACAGGAACGGAAAAAACGAAGCGGTAAAGAAGTTTCAACTGAGGAGAAAGGCGATGAAAACGAAAAAAATCACAATCACTGAAACGGCAGTTCTCCTTTTGTCTTTGTTTTTAGTCGATCCGGTATCAACAGTATTTGCGGTCCCTCCCATTCTAGATGAAGAAACAAACCAAGAAGCGGCCGAAGCCGAAAACCAAAAAGAAAGAGAAAAGACGCCCGAGGAAAAGGAAAAAGAAAAGAAAGAAAAAGCATTTTCAAAGGAACTGAGCGGCCTAAGAACACGTCAAGAACGCGTTGAAAAAGAGGTTCGCGTGCGCGCGAATATCTTTCCCTCCACCCCGCCCGGCATCGAATGCACGGCGGCCGATCGGGCCCGAACCCGCCTCGAAAAAGTCACCGGAGAGGGTGGGGTTGTGATTTTGGGCGATGTTGTGATTGATTCGAGTAATGACGCCGATGTTGAAGACAACAACGGCAGCATCAATAACGAAGTGAATGTGAACATCATCAATCAAACGGAAAAACAGTGTTAATCAAATCGGTCGGAAGAACGGAGAGGGGATCATGTTACGAAAAAAGAGCGTGATTACACTTGGTTTATTGATGCTCATGGTTTTCGGCGCGCTCCAAGGGAGATCGTCCGCTGGAGAGTCCTCCTTCGGCGGCGGGACCAAGGTCCGAGTTGCTGTGGCCCGTTTCGGCGCGACAGACCGGTTTGCCCAGGTTTATGGCGGATGGGACATCGGCGGGGGACTCTCGGCCCAGCTCGTCACCGAACTCATTCACAGTGGAAAAGTCATCGTCGTCGAGCGGGCGATCCTTTCCCAGATCTTACGTGAGCAAGAATTAACCGACTCAAAGCTGGTCACCAAAGAGACCGCCGCCCAAGTCGGCCAGTTGCTGGGGGTCGATTATCTGATCGTCGGAGAAGTCACCGAGTTCGAGCAAAAGGCGATCGGCGGGGGTGGACGGGTCGGTTGGCTCCGTTGGATTTTCCCAAAGGGATCGGCGGAGTTTTCGGCGGCCCATGTCGGGATCGACCTGAGAGTGATTGACACCACTACGGGAGAAATATTACACTCACACCGGTCGGAAGGAAGGGCATGGGAAAAGGCGGTCGCCATTGACCTGAATTTACCGGTACTCACTTTCGGAGGGGATGCCTTCCACAAAACCCCTCTTGGAAAAGCAACCCGCCAAACGATCCATGACGCCCTGAGCTTCATCCTGGGGGCGGTGCAAGAGCGGGTTCGCAATTACGATTGGATCGGGAAAATCATCCACCAAGAAGATCAGCTCTTTTATCTCAACGCCGGTAACGGGGCAAACGTCCATGTCGGCGACCGCCTTTCAGTCTTCTCCATCAAGAAGGTGTTGACCGATCCCGAAACCAATCAGACCGTCGGAATGATTGAAAACCCGGTGGGCGAAATGGCGGTGACCTTCGTCTCCCAGCGGTTTTCCAAGGCACGCCTCCTCAATAGAGAGCCGGGAGAACCGCCAAAGAAGGGGGATGTCGTCCGTTTCAAAGAAAAAAATCCTCGTATGGGATTGAATCGAGAGGGACTCCAACCCGATCAAGATCCGAACGGCCTGGTACTTGCCAAGGCCGGCTATCCGATCCTGGATTAGGGGGAAGGAGATAAAAAACGCCATGACACGACTTCGTCGAAACAACTGGAACGGTTCCGAGCGAATTCTCTTCCTCCTCGTCTCGCTCTTTTTTTTCGCCGGATGCAGCAAGCAGATCCGGTCCGAGGCGGCCGGCCCGACCCATCTGGAAGAGGGATTGATCGCCTATGATGAAAATCGGACGGAGGATGCCGTAAAATCTTTTGACGCCGCACTGAAGCTGGATCCGCAAAATACCGAAGCCCTCTTCCGGAAAGGGGTGATCTTCCAGAAGCAAAACAAAGCCGACGACGCAATCCGCACCTATCGCGAGACGCTCCGGATCGACCCGAGTCATTTCAAGGCCCATTACAACATCGGGAACCTCTACTCCTACGAAAAAGCGAACAATGTCCAGGCGATCTTCCATTACCGCCGTTTTCTCGAATTGGCCCCGACCCACCCCCTGGCCTCCCGAACGCAACTTCGCCTGGCCGACCTGATCGAAACTCCGGCCGACAAATTTGCCCGATCAAAAGACCCCCTCGAAGAAAGCGGGCCGTCTGATGTTCGCTTGACGGGGGAATGGACCGCGCCGCCGGCCCCTCCGGCACCGAGCGCCGCCGTCCCTCCTGCCACCCCACCGGCTCCTCCGGCACCGCGTTCCTCCACGGCAAAAGGGAACATCGCTTCTTTCCCCCAGGTGGTCTGCATCGTCGGGAAAACCGCGCACGGGGCAGTGACGGGGAGCGGGTTCATCGTCGGAGGGGGTTATCTCCTCACGGCCGCGCACGAGGTTCATGAGGCAACCCAACTCGAAGCCCACTTCCACGACGGGAAGAGTTATCCTGCCACGGTCCTTTCGATCAGCAGCGCGCTTGACTTGGCCCTTCTTCAAATCCCCTTTCAGGGAGTCTCCCCCCTCTTGTTCGTTTCATTGGAGGGTGCCCAGATCGGAGAGCCGGTCATCGCCATCGGCTGCCCGTTGGGACTCACTCCATCGGCCTCCCAAGGGATCATCAGCGCGCCGGAGCGGAAGATGGGGAATCGTCCCGTTCTACAAACCGACGTGGCGATCAACCCCGGCAACAGCGGCGGACCGCTCTTGAACAAACAGGGGGAAGTGGTCGGCGTGGTCGTCGGTTTGCTCCCCGATGCACAGCGGATCTCCTTCGCCCTCCCCGGCCGGGAGGCCCGCCGGTTTCTGGGGGAAACCTTTTTCCAAATGGGAACCCTTCTCGCCGAGGCGAAGCGCTACTCCGAAGCGGTCGATCTTTTGAATCAAAGCACCCTCCTCTGGCCCCAATCGGCAAAGTCGTATAACAACCTCGGAGAAGCATACCGCCGGACGAAAGAGGCCAAAAAGGCGGAACAGGCCTATCTCAAGGCGTTGGAGATCAATCCGAAATATGCCGACGCCCATTTCAATATCGGCCTGTTCTATGATGCCGCCCTCCGCGACCCTCGGAAAGCGGCATTTCATTACAAAAAATATCTCGAATTGAAGCCGGGTGCCCCCGATGCGGTCGAAGTCGGCCGGTGGTTGGCTGATTTAGAAAAGGGTCGGGGGCCGGAGACAAGAAACCGAGAACCGGAAATCCGTGGAAACGGAAAACCATGACCTTCGGGAAATGGTTGTGGTCTTAGAGCGACCATTCCCACGGTCCGTCAGAGGTGGAACGGAAACCTTGAAGTCGCTGGGACGTTATGACATCTTGCTTGAGATCGGACGGGGGGCGATGGGGATCGTCTACCTCGGACACGACACGAAAATCGACCGGCCGGTCGCCCTCAAATGCCTCCGCCCTGAAATTCTCGACCAATCGGAAGATGCGCAAAGGCGCTTTCGGCAAGAGGTCTTGGCGCTGGGACGATTGACCCATCCGAACATCGTCACCATCTTCGACGTGGGAGAAGAACCGGACACCGGCTCTGCCTATATCGTCATGGAATATGTCGACGGGACTTCGCTCGCCCAGATGATCAAGAAGGGGGAGCCGCTCTCAACCGATCAGATCATCCGGATCGGGATTCAAATCTGCCGCGCCCTCGATTTCGCCCATGTCAAAGGGGTCATACACCGGGATATCAAACCGGGGAATATTCTTTTGACATCGAACCGGCAGACCGTGAAAGTGACCGATTTTGGAATCGCGCGCCTCGACGGAGGAGGCCAGACGCAGACCGAACGGCTCCTTGGAACGCCGCAATATATGTCGCCGGAACAATGCCGGGGGGAACGGATCGACGGCCGGTCCGACCTCTTCTCCGTCGGCGCCCTTCTTTACGAACTGTTGACCCGCCAAAAACCATTCTCGGGAGAGAATATCCCGGCGATCATCCATCAGGTTCTCACCCAGACCCCTGTTCCGCCGTCCGATCTCGTTCCGGAGATCCCCCATCCGCTGAGCAATCTGGTGATGAAGGCGTTGTCAAAAGAGCCAGACCGACGGTTTTCTTCGGGGACGGAAATGGCGGAAGCCCTCGCGGCAATTTCAAACGGTTGCCCAGATCGTCCGAAGCGGGCGACGGAGGAACCGCCCACCCGGATTCTCACGCAGATTCTTCGGGAGACGGAGCAGACCGCTTCCTCCCCCACCGCGGTTCCCCGTCCGGTCCGGTGGCCGATTGCAATCGGGGTGGCGGCCGCGGTGATCGCCGGAGGGTGGATGGCCCGCGATTTCTTTGCGGAAAAACAGGGGGGCGGACAGATCGCCGAAGTCATTCGGGACGGGAAACACGGCCCGGCGTCGAACGAAGAGGCCCCCGGTCTACTCTCGGAAAAACCGGGCGACGTTTCAGCGATCCCCGGATCGGTTGATCTCGGCAGTACCCCGGCCGGGGCCGACATCATTCTCGACGGCGAGTCGAAAGGGGTCACCCCGGTCACACTCGATCTCCCCGCGGGGGCGCACGAGTTGCTCCTTAAAAAAAAGGGGTACCATCCCCTGGAAGCGACGATCACCATCGCCGCCGGGGAAAAGACCCCGGTCCATTTGAAGTTAACGGAAGAAAAATAGGGGCCGCACCCCAGCACTTTTACACATATATCAAGTGATCATTACACCCCGACACATGGATGTGACCCAATGGGGATGAACCACAGGAAGGGATGATATGAAGCAGTACCAAAAATTGAGAATATGGTTCTGGACCGGGCTCTTCCTCTCCCTCCTCTGGACGGGAACCGCCTCCGCCACGTTCAAAAAAGGGGACGTGGCACCGGCCTTTCCGGCACTCGAATCGATCAAGAAGCGGCCGCTGGTCCTGATCTATTTCTTCCGGCTCGACTCCAAACCGGCCCGGGAAGGGCTCGATCACCTAAAGGCACTGCAGCAACAATATCCGAAAGATGCCATCGGCATCCTTGCCGTGACCCAGGACGGGGCCAACGTCATCGAACCCTATCTCAAAAAAAACCCGCTCCCTTTCCCCGTCATTCCAAACAGTGGGAAGACTTTCAACGCCTATCAGGTTAAGGTCGTTCTCCCGACCACCTATATTCTCGGACCGGGAAACAGGATCACCGACCTTCTCGAAGGGGGAGGCCCCTCTTCCGCCCGTTTTCTGGCGACCGTTGGACAGCGAACCCTCCAATTGAATAAACCCGGTCCTTCCAGGGCCCTCTTCGAGGCGGTTCGCAAGTCAAACCCGAAAGACGTCCGGGCGGTTGCCGGGTTGGGATATGCCGATTTAAAAGAGGGGCGCTTTGACCGGGCCGAAACGACGTTTAACGAGATCGCCCAACTGAACTCGCCGGAGGCGATCCTCGGAAAGGAAGGGCTTGCCCAAACCTATCTGGAAAAAGGGGAGATCGGCAAGGCGCTCTCAACCGCCAAGGAAATCGAAGAAGAAGACCCGAATAACGGCCTGGTCCACCTGATCAGAGGCAACGTCCTGGCCGGTCAAGGGGATCAAGAAAGGGCGCTGGCCGCGTTCACCCGCGCCGCCGAAGGGAAGTTTTCGAGCGACGACCGGCGGGCGGCGGTATACAATAACGCGGGGCGGATCCTATCCGAACAAGGACGGTACGAGCAGGCGGGAAAGATGTATCAGGAGGCGGTGACCCAAAACCCCTATTCCGCCGAGATCCTCTCCAATCGCGCTGCGCTCTACGAAAAACAGGGACAGCCCCAGAAGGCGATCGCCCTCTTCCGCGACGCATTGGCCGCCGATCCGAACGACGAGATCGCCACGCAGTTGATGAAGCGGATCGAACGCCATCTTGGCGCAAAGGAAGATTTGGAGCGGCAAAAGCGGGTCGATGCCCTCGTCACCGAGTTGGCCGATCGGTATAAAAGCGGAAAGGTCGCGACCCTTCCACCGGCCGACCCCTGGACCCCCCGGCCAACGACGGTCGCCTTTCTCGGTCTCAAGTTAACCGAAGGAGGCCTTCTCCGGGAAGGACTTTCGGACGTCCTTCAGGGGGAAATCGCCCGGCGGCTTTCCGCCTCCGGCCGGATCTCGATCGTCGAGCGGGAAACACTCGATAAACTCCTCGCCGAGTTGCGGCTCGGCTCCTCCGAGCTGGCCGATCCAGAAACGGCGCTCAAACTGGGGAAACTCCTCTCGGCCCGCCTCGTCACAACCGGAAGTCTTGTCCAGCTTCCGGAGGGGGTCCGTCTCTCTCTTCGATTGATCGACCCGGAAACCTCGGCGATTAAATTCACCTATGCCGATGAACTGGGCACCGGAAAGAATCTGGCCGCCGTGGCCGATGAGGCCGCGCAGTTTCTCGAAGCAAAAATCCGGGAGCAATATCCACTCAAGGGGAAAATCGCCTCCGTCGAAGAGGGAGATCGTGTCATCGTCAACCTGGGGAGCCGCCACGGAATTCGGCGGGGAACCCGATTGAAGATCGTCGACGAAGGCGATCCGATCGTGGTCGATGGAAAGACAATCGGCCGGAAGAAGAAACAGATCGGCCTAATTGAAATCGTCGAGGTGGAAGAGGGCCTTTCCTACGGCACACTGACGGAACGGCAGGGGACGGTCCAAAAGGACCAGAAGGTGATGGAAGAGATGGGAGGGTCATGAGGGTCATGACCCCCTGTTTTATCTTGTTACTCCCGGTGTTTCTCCTGACCGCCTGCGCCACCGCATCCAATCCCGCAAAGGAGAGACCTCCGTCGGCCCTCCCCGCTTCCGAACCAAAGATGCCGACGGTCGCCGTTTTGGAATTCGAGGATCACGGAATCGGGCGCCCCCCCGGAGCGATCGGTCTGGGCCGGACCCTTTCCGACCGGATCTCGGAACAACTCTCGGGAAGGCGCGAATTGCATCTGATCGACCGGGAGTCGCTTCAGAAGATTTTGCAGGAGCTCTCCCTCGGCAGCCTCGACATCACCGACCGGGAAAGCCAACTCCGCTTGGGAAAACTCCTCGGCGCCCGATATTTAATCATGGGGGGATATACCATTTTGGGAGAAACACTCCGTATCGACGGCCGGATCGTGGAGGTCGAAAGCGGACTTGTCGAAGGAGACTCGCTCGAAGGACCACTTTCCGAACGAGCCTTTCTCGAAAAAACGTTTTCGAAACAACTCGTCGACCAACTGACAGCACGACTGGCCGTCAAGGCCGGACCGCCCGTGACGGCGCAGGATTACTTTCTCCGCGGCCTGACGCTGGAGCAGTCAAACGATCCCGGAAAGGCATTGGAAATGTATCAAAAGGCCCTCGCGCTCGATCCGCGGCATCCGGAGGCGCGAGAGCGGATGGAAACCCTTCTCTTAAAGGACTTGCAATGAAACAACCTTATCTCAAGCAGCCTCTTGGCCTTTTTCTTTTAACGATTCTCGTTTTGACAGCCGGTCGAATCGATCCGGCTCACGCCCAAGATTCCGAACTCGAGCGTCTCTATCAAGAGGGGCAATATGCCGAGGCGGTTAAAACCGTGGGGAAAAAGGACCCGTCGAACCCGTCGGAAGCGCTTTATTTGGGCCTCAGCCATCTCCGGCTCGGCAATCAAAAAGAGGCAATCAGCGCCTGGCAGCAGTATGTCCGGCTCGAACCGGGGGGAGAAGGAAACCGGGAGATTTCGAAATACCTGACCCTGCTCCTGCAGGAAGAGGCGAAACGGACGGCGCGAGAGGTTCTGCAACAGGAAAAACAGCTTTCCGGCAACGGGAAAATCGACCCGCGCGCCATCGCCGTCACCCCCTTTCAGAACTTCGGCCAACAAAGCTTCGGCCCGCTCACCAAGGGGCTTGTGGCGATGATCATCACCGACCTCTCCAAGGTGAAGGCCCTCAAAGTTGTCGAGCGGATTCAGCTCAGGGCGCTCCTGGATGAATTGAAGCTCGCCCAGTCGGGTCTGGTCGACACCAAGAACGCCCCCCGTATCGGGAAACTTCTCGGCGCGGGAAAGATCACCACCGGCAGCTTCCTCGACATCGAACAGGAGCAGATCCGGCTCAACGCCTCCGTCACCCAGACCGAAAGCGGCGATCTGATCAGCAGCCCGCAGGCCGGCGGGGACCTCCCCTCTTTTTATAAAATGCAGAAGGAGCTTGTCTTCAAAATTCTTTGTGGGATCGGGCACTGCCCGGAAGGTCTCGACCGCCGGACGAAGGAAGCGGTTGAAACCATCCACACAAAAAACTTCAAGGCCTTCCGTTTCTATTCCCAAGGGCTCGAATCGCTCGACCAAGGGAAATACCGGGAGGCCTCCCGTTTCTTTTTTATGGCGGTCGAACAGGATCCGGAGTTCGAACTCGCCCGGAAGGCCCTTTTGGAAACGCCTCTCTTTCCGCTTGACCTCGCGGCGATGATCTCCGGGGCGGAGGCCGTCGGCAGGGGACAAATGGCAATCCCCTTTACCAACACACTCTATGCCGCTCCTCGGATTCCGGAAAAAATCGTGGGGCAACAGATGATCTCTCCCATCCTCGGGATCTTGACCCCGCCGGCGCCCCTGACCACCGTGCCGGTTCGAATCGAGATCAATTTTCCGCAGCAGCCATGAGAAATTTTATTGAGGCAGAGAGGGGCAAAGTGACAAAGGCACAAAGAGGGAAAAGGCAAGACCGCTCTGTGCCTTCGTGCCTCTGAACCTTTGAACCTTGGAATAAGTCATATCTCATAATTTGGAATAAGTCATATCTCATAATAAGGAAACCACCATGTTAAACCGCTTTCTTTCCGGCTTTTTTAAACGGTCTCTCGCGCTTTCATCCCCGATGATCTTTCTCTTCCTGGCCGCCTGCGGCTCCTCCGGTGGAGGAGGAGCCCCTTCCGGCGGAGGGACCACACCCGTCGGAATCACCCTGGAGCTTCCCGCTTCTCACGCAAAAAACCAGGCCGTAGGGACGACGCTTGCCTCGCCCCTCCCTTCCCAGAAGGCATTTGCCCCTTCCCCCAATGCCGTCGCAAAAGTAGAGATCCAGGTCACCGATTCGGGCGGAAGAGAACTCGCGAGGGGATCGGCCGACATCCAGCCGGGCCAGGAAGCGATATTGACACTCGATGTCCCCGTCGGGCAGGCAAGGATCTTCACTGCCCGGCTTTTAGATGCCGGAGGGGCCCTTCTTTTTAAAGGGGAGGCAACGACCGACGTCTCTGCCGACGCGACCGCCTCGGTCACCATCAAAGTAGTGCCGTTCATTCCCCCCAGCATCCGGATCAGCCCGACGGATACCTCCGTGATCGCCGGAAGAGAACAGATCTTCACCGCGACCGTCACCGGACTTTCCGACACCCGGCTGACCTGGAGCGTCAACGATGTTGTCGGCGGAAACGAGACCCTCGGCACGATCACACCGAACAATCCCACCGATCCGGCCCAACCGCCGACGGGAACCTACAAAGCCCCGGCCACTTCGCCCGACCCAAACTCGGTCACGATCAAGGCGGCCAGCGTCGCCGAGCCGACGATTCTCTCCAACACCGCCAAGGTCAAGATCTCGCCCGGTCTTTTTGTCGACCCAACCGGAAATGACAGCGACGATTGCGGCAACGAGACCAGCCCCTGCAAAACAATCACGAAAGGATTGAGCCGCGCCCAGACCGGAGACACCCTCATCATTAACCCTGGGATCTACCGGTTTACGGGACCAAGCGGGGCCGGAGAGCCGGTCCCACTTCAAATGAAGGGGGGGATCGCGATCCAAGGAAAGAACCCGGCGATACAAGGAGAGAACCAGACAAAAACGTTCTTGGATTTCACCGATTTGGGTGATGCCGCTGAGATGACCGGCGCCGACAATGCCCGGCTCTCCAGTATCGTTCTCCAAGGGAACGGTCCGATCCGTCTGGCGCAGGGCACCCCCACCCTGAGCGATAACCTCTTCACCACCAGCCTTCGGATCGTCGGCGGAAACCCGACGATCAAGGGGAACACCTTCTCTAAAATCGGCGGCACGGCCTTGATCATCGAAGGAACCGCCAATCCCGATCTCGGCGGCGGGGTGACGGGAAGCACTGGAGGAAATACCTTCAGTTGCAACAGAGACGCCGATCTGTTCAACCGGACAACCAACAACATCCTGGCAAAAAAGAACCTCTGGGATAACAACCCTCCGACCCGCTTTTCCGAGCCAAAAGGAGGGGTCGATATCGCCGGCGGGCCGGTCGACTCCGAGGAGAACTCCTTGGCCCCATCCCCCTGTTCAGACACCCCGCCGACCGCACCCACCAACCTCCAGGCAACGGCAGCCGGGGAGACCCAGATCAACCTCACCTGGAACGCCTCGACCGACAACGTCGGGATCAGCGAATACCGGGTCGAACGGTGCCAGGGGAGCAACTGCACAAACTTTACAGCACTCCCGACAGCGGCGCCGATCACAGCCACCACCTACAGCGATACTGGGCTTTCGGTGAACATCGGATACCGCTATCGGGTTCGGGCGGTCGATCTGGCGGGAAACTTCGGTCCTTACTCGAATGACGCCGGAGTGACAACACCAGACCGGACCCCGCCAAGTGTCCCCGGCAATCTGAGAACGACGGCCGTTCGGGAAACCGAGATCGTTCTTGCATGGGACCCCTCCAACGATAATATCGGAGTTGCAAGATACGAGATTCAACGCTGCCAGGGGAACAATAACTGCACTAACTTTGAGCAGATTGCAACCACCACCACGCCAGGTTATACCAACACAGGGTTGACACCCGACACCCCCTATCGTTATCGTGTCCGGGCGGCCGATGCGGCAGGAAATCTCAGCAACTACTCGAATACCCTCGATGGGAGGACATCGGCAGACCGAACCCCGCCGAGTGTCCCCACTGGACTTTCGGCATCGAACCGCACCGAAACTTCGATTACCCTTACTTGGAATGCCTCCACCGACAATATCGGCGTTGCAAGATACGAGATCGAGCGCTGTCTGGGGAGCGAGTGCGCCCGTCGCGTTAGGCCGACACCGCCGACCGCCATAAGTTACACAGACAGCGGTCTTTCACCGGGGACAACCTACACATACCGTGTCCGGGCGATCGACGCCGCCGGAAACTCCAGCGGAGACTCCGACGGCTTTTCTGTCGCAACCTTGGCCGATACCACCCCACCACCGCCACCGGCCGGACTGACCTCTCCTGCCCAAACAGAGACGACGATCAGCCTCTCCTGGACCGCCCCCAGCGACCCGAGCGGAATCCGGGAATATGTCATCGAACGTTGTATCACCGACGGCTGCGAGTTTGTTGAAATCCGCCGGACGACGGAAACCCGCTATACCGATACCGGGCTTCCCCCCGGAACCCGATATTCCTACCAGATCAAGGCCATTGATGGAGCGAATAATCACGGGGGCTACGCCCGCATCGATACGGCAACACGCAACATTCCGACCTATCCGTTGACCGTGACCAAGAGTGGAAACGGCGCTGGCGGCGTGACCTCCTCTCCTGGCGGAATCAACTGCGGGGAAACCTGCTCGGCCCCCTTTGCCTCCGGCACCCGCGTCACCTTGACCGCTGCGGCGAATGACGGCTCCGCCGTTGTCGGATTCGGCAACGGCTGCGCCAGCGAGACCGCCACTTGTAGCTTCACCATTACGGCAGATGTTCCCGTTACGGTGACCTTCAATGACATTCAGGCGCCCACGCCTCCCGCCGACCTCAGAGCCGACCCCGGTTCCAACGGCGTTTTTCTCATCTGGTCCCCCTCCACCGACAATATCGGGGTCGTCCGGTATGAGATCGAACGCTGCTTCGTTAATCCTTTTAATGGGGCCTGCTCGCCGTTTTCCGGGCTTTCCAGCACAGATGGGGCGACGACCCAGTACTCCGATGGATCAGTCGAGCAGGGAGGTATCTATCGATACCATGTCCAGGCCGTCGATGCGGCGAGAAACCCGAGCGCGTATTCCAATGAGGTGGAGGCAACCATCCCTAGACCTATTCCATGATCGATGACAATTCTAAAAAACCTTAACAACCAGGAGAACCCCTTGAACACGTATTACGAGCGCCATCCCCGCCCCTCTGGAGCGGGGTTCTTCAAAAAGATCTTCCTGCTCTTGCTCCTATTCATGATTCTGTTTCCTGGAAACAACTCCTCCCGGGCGGAGGAACTTCCCGAAGTCCCTCCGGTTGACTATCATGGCCATCTCTCGGCCGGAATCGTCCGGCTGAACCAGAACGATCTGGGCGGCGCCCTTTCACACTTCGAGGAGGCCCTTTCCGAAAACCCGCAGGGGGTGGAAGCCTTCTACTATATTGGGGTGGTCCGCGCCCGATCCGGAAATCTGGCCGAGGCAGAGGAAGAGCTCAGGGAAGCCCTGGCCCGCGACCCGGCCTTTCTCCCCGCCTATTTCGACCTGGGGGTCCTTTACTATCAAGAAGAAAGAGATCGGGAGGCGTTGCAGCTTTTCGAGGTGGTCCAACGGGCCGACCCCGGCCGCGCGCGGGTCTATTATTATCAAGGTTTGATCCTCCGCCGGCTGGCGAGGCCACAGGAAGCGGCCGAGAAAATGGAGAAGGCGGCATCGCTCGATCCCGAACTGGCGCTGGAGGCGAAGTACCACGCCGGATCGGCCTATTTTGAGGCAAGGGAGTTGGAAGCGGCCCGGAAATCGTTTGAAGAGGTGATGACGGCCCTCCCCGAAGGCGAGACCGCCCGGTCGGCCGCCGAATTTCTGGAACGGATTGAACGGCAGGCCAAACCGGTAAAACGGTGGGATCTCCTCGTTTCCGGTGGAATTCAGCACGACAGCAACGTCATTCTCGCACCGTCGGGAACAATCCCTTCCACCGCCCAGGCGATCACGAACAAGAGCGACCTGATGGCGCTTCTTTTTCTCCGGGGCCGCTATCAGTGGCTCAACACCCGCGACTGGGTCGGGCGGGCGGAATACAACCTCTATCAAAACCTCCACAAGGAGAGCGCGCTACGCGATTTTAACATCCAGAATCATCAGATAACCGTCAACGGCGGCTGGCGATACGGCGCGCTGGAGACGCTGCTGCAATACGATCTCCAGCTCGCCCTGCTCGGCGGGAATCGCTATCTCTTCCGGCAAAACATCGGCCCCCGGCTGATCCTGCAGGAAGACCGGAAAAACCTCACCGAAGTCGCCTATCAATATGGGATGAAAAGCTTCTCAGATATCGAACCCCTCTTCCCGAAAAACTCGGACCGCGACGTCACCACCCACAGGCTTGGCTTGACCCACTATTACCTTTTTCAAGCCAACGCCAACCTCCACGGCGGTTATGCCATCGAACGGGAAAACGCCGGAAGCGGCCCGACGGAAGACGACTGGACCTTCACCGGCCATCGCCTCAGCGTCGGCACCACCCTCCCTCCCTGGAACCGGTTCACCCTCGCCCTGGAAATGGAATATCTCCTCCGCCAGTTCGCCAACGACAACAGCCAACTGCCGGGCAACAAACGGAAAGACAACGAGTGGCTGGGGATCGCGACCCTCTCGCGGCCGCTCAGCGACAACGTCGACATCTCCTTTCAATATCTCCGCCAGCAAAACGACTCGAACATTCCTCTCTTCGAATACAAACGAAATATCTACGGCGTGGTTGTGGCGGCGAAGTTTTAGATCCTGTGTTTAAAAGATCTACGTTTTTTGCGTAGATCTTTTAAACACCAGCGAACGAAGAGAGCGTGAAGGGGAGGCTCCATCCGGCTTTGCTGGATGGAGGGGGCGACGCAAGCCCCCGCTTTCCGGCGGAGCCGGATTAGACCGGAAGCTGTGGGAAAAAAGGAAAGCTGGAGCCGGCGAGTGGGATTGAACCACCGACCTGCTGATTACGAATCAGCTGCTCTACCACTGAGCTACGCCGGCATGATGGAAGGGACCCTCCTTTTTACATGGAGGGCTTGGTAAAATCAAGCGATTTGTGGGAGGAGGGTTGAGATTTGCTCTTAGACCATCTTTCTACGGGATCTCCCGCTTGGCGACCCTCCCCCTTGGCCCCAATACACCCAAGTCCTCCCCGTCAAAGAAGGCCCGGATGCCTCCGGCATTTCCGACGGTGAGAACGAATTTTTGTTTTGCTTCCCACCGAACCTTTTCTCCCGGTTGAAGGAGGGCTTCTTTCGTCTCTTTGCCGTCGATGGCGACATGGACCCACGACGACTCGGTCGCCTCCACAATCAGAACCCGTGCGGAGGGAGAGGTGGGCAAAACGGACGGGACCGGCGTGGCTGTGGGAGGAGAGGGGGAGGCCGTCTGATTCTGCTCGACCGGAGAGGGATCCGGGATCGGAGAGGAATCGATCGGCCCCGGTTCCATCTGGGGCTCGGCCTCCGGAACAGAGGGGGTCGATGCCGTTTCGGGCGCTCTCGGCATGATAAAAGCCAGGACGATAAAAAGAGCGATCACCACCGCTACCGAAAAGGTTGCCCAGAGCGGGAAAGGAAGACGATCCGGTTGTTTCCTTTGAATATAGGGAGGGACTTTTTCCTCAACCGCCTTTGGAGAGGGTGCCGACGATGGTTCGGGCGGGCGAACCGTTTCCGGAAAGCGGCTTAGAATCTCTGTTTCATCCAGTCCAAGACAGCGGGCATAACTCCTGAGAAACCCCTTGGCCGAGACGACATTGGGGAGAAGGTCGAAACGATTCTCTTCTATCAGTTGAATAAATCGAACGGCGATGCGCGTTTGGGTCGCGACCTCCTCGACCGAAAGGTGTTTATTTTCCCGCTGTTGCCGAAGAAGTTCTCCTAGATTTTCCATACGTCACCTGCAAGACCGCACAAAACGAGTATTGATTTTTGAATTTGTATCGGGCGTTGGCCCGGAGAAAGGACGGACCCTCACCGGAGGGTGTCCAAAAACTTTTGGGCTTCTTTCCCCTGCGGACTCTCGGGAGAAAGCTCGACAATTTTCTTGAACGTGCCGGCGGCCAGATCCTTCGAGCCGTCCTTCAAAAAAGCGGATGCGAGGCTCAGTTGGGCATCGAGAAAATTGGGTGCGATACGGACCGCTTCCTGATAAGAAACAATCGCCTCCTTTGGTTTTCCCATCCGGGCCTGGGCTTTTCCAATCTCGTGATAGGCAACAGCCGTGACTCCCGTCGCATCGGGCGGGGCGACCCGCAGAACCGATTGGAACGAACGGATCGCCTGCTCGAACTTCTCCTGCTTGGCGTAGATCAGGCCGATATTAAAATGGGCCTTCTCCGGGGTATCATAGTGGGGGTTCTTGAGGGCCGCTTCGAACTCCGCGATCGCCTCATCCGGTTTCCCCTGAATTTCGTATACCTTTCCAAGATAGTTATGGGCTTCGGAATATACCGGATCGATGGAGAGGGCTTTCTTGAACGACACCAAGGCCTGGCCGTATGACTCTTGAACAAAGTGGACATGCCCCAAGGCATAGTGGGCTTCCCGATTATTCGGGTCGGTTTCGATCGCCTTTTGAAATTCGATCGATGCCTTCTGAAGGAGATTGTCGTTGAGATAGGAGACGCCGAGTTTGTAGTAGGCCGATCCTTCTTTTTCTTTTTTTAGCTGCGCCTCGTGTGTACCGCAGGCGGCATAAAAGGGAAGGAGAAGCCAAACGAAGGTCCTTTTCCAACGCATTCGATTTCTCCACCAGGATAAAACGTTCCTGCCGTCCGGGATGACCGGGAGAGAGCATCACCTTAGATGCTTATCTAATCCGGCGGAGCCGGAAAGCGGGGGCTTGCGTCGCCCCCTCCATCCGGCAAAGCCGGACGGAGCCTTCCCCTCTCGCTGGCTTCGCTCGCTGGTGTTGAAAAGATCCACGCAAAAAACGTAGATCTTTTCAACACAGAATCTAAATACTTTCGAAATGGGTCAGCGATTTGAACGTTTGATATCGGGTGTCGATCTCTTCGCGGGTCAGGTTACGGATCCGATCGAGACTGAACGCCTCGACATTAAACGAGGCCATGACGCTTCCGTAAATGACCGCCTGCCGAATGGTCGATTCGTTGATCGATCCGTTTTGCGCCAGATACCCCATGAACCCTCCGGCGAAGGAGTCGCCCGCTCCGGTCGGATCGAAGATATTCTCCAGTGGAAGCGCGGGCGCGGCGAAGGCCGTTTTTCCATCGAACATCAACGCGCCATATTCCCCCCGTTTGATAATGAGGGTCTTTAAGCCGAAGGAGAGGATTTTTTTCGCGACTTTGACCAGGTTAAACTCGCGGGCCAACTCGCGCGCCTCACCATCGTTGATGATCAGGATATCGACGTCGCCCAATGTTTTAATCAGCGCGTCCCGTTTTCCTTCGATCCAGAAGTTCATTGTATCACAGGCGACCAATTTTGGGCGGCGGACCTGCTTTAAGACATCGTATTGCAACTCCGGGTCGATGTTGGCGAGAAAAACGAAGGAGGCGTCCCGATACGATTCGGGAAGCTTCGGCCGGAACGATTCGAAGACGTTCAGTTGCGTCTCCAAGGTCTTCGCTTCGTTGAGCTGATAGCCGTATTCTCCCCGCCATCGGAAGGTGCGTCCCGGCCGTCGCTCCAGCCCCTCAAAGTCGACCCCTCTTTTTTTCAAGAGATCGAGATGGACCTCCGGAAAATCTTCCCCGACCACGGCCACCAGCTTGACGTCGGTGAAATAACTCGCCGACGTCGAAAAATAGGTGCCCGATCCGCCCAGAACCTCCTTTGCCTCGCCGAAAGGGGTTTTCACCGAATCGAACGCGACCGACCCTACAACCAACAGACTCATGGCTACCTCGCTATCAGATGGTCCTTCATTAAGAGCCTATCTAAGAACAGGCTTTCCCCGAAGCAGTGTTTCCTCGAATCGCTTCGGAGAGAGAAGCGGCAAGGGTTCGCCCGGCCTGGATAAAGAGATCTTCGACCCGCTTCGACTCGCTTCCCTCCTCTTCGACGACCTGATTCTTCACCGTTCCGATCCAGACCGCGCGGCCGCAAAGACTGTCCCAAAGCTCTCCGTGAAGGATGATCTTTTTTTCCACCTGCTCCGGGATCATGGAAGGACCGGAGGAGAAGACCGAAATCTTTCCGGCGACCATCTCTTCCCGTCCGCTCATCAACCGCGCTTCGGCATGTTTGTCAAACCAGCGGAGCTCACCGATCAAAAGATACCGTGTCCCCGCAACCTCTCCCCATTGTTTGAGAATGTCCGGATCGATCTTTCGCCTTACTTCATAGTTCTTCACAAAGGAATGGTACTCGGACGATCGCCCGGCGGAGTCGATCTTCTCCACGACATCCGATCGGGGAACGATTCGAACTTCGGGAAAGGAGGCGCGCAACCCTTGAAAAATTTCATACGCCGCGTTTTGCCGGATCCCTTCCGGGCCTCCGGATGAAAGAATTGCGAAAAGGGTCACCCCCCCAGTCTTCATCTCCTGCTGCGTCAATTGAGGAGAAACCCACCCGGCATCGGCCGAACCCTCAATCGGAGAAGGGGGTTTCGGTGAAGGGAAAAGGACGGCACAACCGGAAAAGAGAACAGCAAAAAGGGGGGGGAAGAGCGACTTCACTCGGTCACTGTATATCATGGTTTCCGTTCTACCTCCGGTTTTCGTTCCTGCCTCCAACCATTCCCCGGAGGTCACAACCATTCCCAGGGGGTCATAGATATTTTCCAATGATCGGTTTGAGGTCGGTTTTTAGTTTTTTAGAAATGGCGGAACGGGCGGTGATGATGGCATCTTTCAGCGCCTCGGCGCAGGAACAGCGTCTCTCCTCCGTTAGTCGGACGACGGCGGCTTGAATGATCCGCTTCGAGAGGGCGACATTTTCCTGAAGGATTTTAATCACCTTCTCAACCGTCACCGCTTCCTCCGAAACATGCCAGCAGTCGTAATCGGTCGCCAGGGCGATCGTCACGTAACAGATTTCGGCCTCCCGGGCGAGCTTTGCCTCGGTGGCGTTGGTCATCCCGATGACGTCGACCCCCCATGCCCGATGGATCTCCGACTCGGCGCGGGTCGAAAACTGCGGTCCCTCCATACAGAGATAGGTCCCGCCGCGATGGACCGTCGCGCCGACCGACCGGCTCGCTTCCCCGACAATTTCGGAGAGGTCGGGGCAAATCGGATCGGCGAGGCTGGCATGAGCGACGATCCCTCCACCAAAGAAGCTGCTCTTCCGCCCCTTTGTCAGATCGTAAAACTGGTTTGGGAGGACGATGTGACCGGGGGCGATCGCCTCCTTCATGCTCCCGACCGCGCTGACGGAGAGGATCCGCTCCACCCCCAGCTTCTTCATGCCGAAGAGGTTGGCCCGGTAGTTGATCTCCGAGGGGAGATGGAGATGTCCTTGTCCGTGTCGCGCCAGGAAGGCGACCGGAATCCCTTCCAGCGTTCCAAGAACAAACTTCCCGGAGGGTTTTCCAAAAGGGGTCTGGAGGGCGACTTCTTGGACCTCCTTCAGCGCTTCCATCTGATAGAGGCCGCTCCCGCCGATGATGCCGATCCGGGCATGGGGCAATTTCGATGGGGTCCGTTTCCCCCCTTTGATCGGCTTTTTTCCCGCCATTGCCCCCTCTCCTCATGAGACCCTAAAACCGACCGGATTATAGCACAATCTTGAAATTGTTCAACGGTTTTCGTTTCTACCGAAACCCGTTTCCCGAAGATCACTGTGAATCCGCTCGGCGGTCTCCTCCGGCGGCTCCTCCGGAGCGAGGTCGACCCAGTCGATCCGAGGATCGGCCCCAAACCAGGTCATCTGCCGTTTGGCATACCGGCGGGTGTCGCGTTTCAAGAGGGCCACCGACTCGTCGAGCGTCCGTTCCCCTTGGAGGTAAGGGATGATCTGCCGATACCCCAACCCTCGCATCGACTGGAGTTCGGGAGAATAGCCCGCCGAAAGAAGCCGGGCCGTTTCTTCCACAAGCCCTTTTCCCATCTGCATTTCCACCCGCCGCTCGATCCGCCGATAGAGCACTTCCCGGTCGCGCCGGAGCCCAATCAAGCGATACCGATCTCTGACCTTCTGAAAATGGTTGTGACCTCCGGGGAATGGTTGGAGGCAGGAACGAAAACCGGAGGTAGACACGGAAACCATCTGTGGTTTTTCCGATCGGTGGGCGGCGTGGAGTTCAGAGAGGGGACGGCCGACTTGGTGATAAACCTCCAGCGCCCGGACGATCTTCGGGAGATCGTGCGGATGAATCCGCGCCGCGGCGGGGGGATCGGCCTCGGCCAGCCGCCGGTGGAGGGTTCCCTCCCCCTCGACTTTCTCTTCTTGCAAGAGCCGGTTTCGGAACGCCCAATCGGCCGGCGGCCCTTCCCAGAGACCGTCAAGGAGGGTTTTGATGTAGAGGCCGGTTCCCCCTTCGATGAAGACGGTCTTCTCCCGCTTCATCATCTCGGCGATTTTTTCCTCCGCCAACCGTTTGAACATGCCGGCCGAGAAGGAAACATCGGGAGGAACCAGATCGATCAGATGCCGTGGGACCCTCCCTCTTGCCTCCATCGTCGGCTTTTCGGTTCCGATCTCCATCCCTTGGTAGACCTGACGGGAGTCGGCGACGATGATCTCGGTCTGAAGACGTTGGGCAAGCTGTTCCGCGACACCACTTTTCCCCACCGCGGTCGGGCCCAAAAGAATGATTCGAAACATTTCTGACATGTCTATCTCATGTGGGGACTCGTGCGGCCCTTCGACAGGCTCAGGGTGACCGGTCATGGTGAGCTTGTCGAACCATGACCCCCACCCCCTGTGCTCGCATCGGCAAAGCCGGTCGCTCGCTTCATCGGCGGCGGAAGAGTTTTTCGATCTCCGGCAAAGGATATTTCAGGAGGATCGGCCGCCCATGCGGACAGGTCGGCGGGGTCTTTCTCTCGAAATAGTCTTTCAAGAGGGCGGAGGTCTCGGGGAGCGTCAACGGTTGGTGCGCTCGAACAGCCCCGTGACAGGCCATCGAGGCGATCATCTGGATGATCGGCGCTTCTCCCTTTGCGGAGACCTCCAGCGAAACGAGATCGTCGGTGAGATCGAGGAGAAAGGTCTCGAAAGCGATCTTCGAGATCAAGGCGGGCGTCTCCCGGATCAGGAAGGTGGTCTCCCCGAACGGCTCGATCTCCCATCCGAGCATCCGAAGATCGCCGAGATGGTCCCGGAGAATACCTGCTTTTGAAACCGGCAGATCGACCGATTGAGGAATCAGAAGCGGTTGGACGGCGGGGGTGCGCTCCCCCCGCCACTGTTCGAGGAACCGCTCATAGAGGACCCGCTCATGCGCGGTGTGTTGGTCGACGATCACGAACTCCCCATCGATTTCGGCCAGCAGGAAGGTCCCATAGATCTGCCCCAAGGGCCGGATCAGCGGATGGGACACGGCATCTGACCGGTACGCCACCCCTCCCTCCGCCGCTGCTTGCGGCGCTTCTTGCGAATCGACCGCTTCGGAAACCGTCTCGGGCCAGCCGATCCATCGGGTGCCCGCCTGCGGGTGGCCGCTCCTTTCTCTAGGCCATGCGTGATCACCCTGTGCGTGACCGCCTTTCATCCCTCCACTTTGGATCCCTTCGCTTTCTTTCCGGTGCGTGACCACCGCTGATTCTTCCACCGATTGAGACTCAAAGCCGGAGACCGAAAGGGGGGTCCGGACGATGTTCCGGACCATTTCATGGACCTGGTTCGACTGCTGGAACCGGACCTCCCGCTTGGTCGGGTGGACATTCACATCGACCGCCGTCGGATCGATCGTGAGAAAGAGGATGAAGAAGGGATGCTCCCCCTTCATCAGGTAGCTTCCATAGGCCTCGTAGATCGCATGGGAGAGGAGGGGGCTCCGAACCGGCCGTTGGTTGACAAAAAGATACTGCTCCTTCCGCTGATTTTTTTTGAGCGGGGGGCGGGAGAAGTAGGCGTCGACATGAAGGGAACCGTCCCCACTTGTTCCTTCGCCGTGGGCCTCCGCCAGCGGCGCCGTCGCCTCCTCACCGAAGAGTTGGAGAATCCGATCCTTTAAATCGGTGACCGCCGGGGAGTCGAAGAGGGTTTTTCGCCCGTGGGTGAAGCGGAAATGGATCATTGGATGGGAGAGGGCGAGTTGAAAAACAGTCTCGCTTGCATGGCTTAATTCGGTCTGCGCCGACTTGAGGAATTTCTTCCGTGCCGGGGTGTTGTAGAAAAGGTCATTCACCTCGAAGAGCGACCCGTGGGGAGCGCCGATCGCCTTGACTCCCACAACCTGCCCGCCTTTTAGAAAGAGTTCGGTTCCTTCCGGCTCCGAGGCGGTCCGGGTGACGAGCCGGATTTTGGAAATCGACGCGATGCTCGGCAGCGCTTCGCCTCGAAAGCCGAGGGTGGCGATGGCGGCCAGGTCCGATTCGGAAGCGACCTTGCTTGTCGCATGACGCTGGAAGGCAAGGAGGGCATCGTCGCGGCGCATCCCTTCGCCGTCATCTTGAACGGCGATTTCGCGGATCCCCCCCTCGGAGAGGGTGATGAAGATCTGCCGGCTCCCGGCATCGATCGCATTTTCAACCAGCTCCTTGACGACCGAGGCGGGCCGTTCCACCACCTCGCCAGCGGCAATTTTGTTCGCCAAATTTTCGGGGAGAATGTTGATTTTGGACATGCGATTTGACCTTCTAATCACCGACAAAAATCATTCTATTCTTTTCCGAGAAACGACGCAAGATTCTTGGTCTCTGAAGCAACGGCAAGAGATTGCCGCTCATCTTTCGTGCGGCAGGAACGAAGTGCGGGGTGCAACAGGCTCAATCAGGGGGAGAGGGGTCGTCGAAAAGGAAAACGTCGACTCTGGACGAAACCAGAGGGATAATCGCCGGGAAAAGATCAACCAGAAACAGAGGGTCCAGGAGAGAGTGAAGCGATCAACTGACAGCAGCGCTATTTCTCAAACAGTCTTAAATACTTCGTAAACTGGAAAAGACGGTTACGCTTAAACCCGGTCACCTCTTTAAGGATATCGATCGTCTCGAATTGTTTGACGAGCGTGCTTGCCGAAGGGGGAGTAATGTTCAGTCGCTCCGCGATCTGTTTCGTGTTTAAGATCGGTTGAGAATATAACTGCTTTAGTAGTTCTTGGCCAATTTTTGCTCGCTTCCCGAGCGACATGATTTTTTGTTCAGAGTCGTGTCGCAAAGCAATTATTTTTTCAAACGTCGACTTGCCATTTTTTGCGGTCTCTGCGACCCCGACCAAAAAGAATTTAATCCAATGTTCTAAATGATGAGACGTTCGGACAACAGTCAGCGCGTCATAATACGCGCCTTTATTTCTCTCGAAGAAATCTGACAAATAGAGCGTCGGTTTTTGTAATATCCCCATCGACACAAGGTAGAGCGTAATGAGCAGCCGGCCGATACGACCGTTCCCGCCTAGAAATGGATGGGTGGTCTCAAATTGATAATGGCTGACCGCGATCTTAATCAAATGGGGAATCTCGATGTTTTTGTTGTACCAGAACTTTTCTAAATCACTGAGAAGATCGGGAACTTCATCCGGATGCGGAGGAATAAACACGGCATCCTTGAGACTCGCGCCCCCGATCCAGTTTTGGCTGGTGCGAATTTCTCCAGGGTTTTTGTATGCGCCACGAACACCTGTCAGAAGAATTTTGTGTATATCTTTAAGCAGACGGATGGAAAGTGGAATCTTCTCTATGTTCGCAATCGCGAAGTCGATCGCTTTGATGTAATTTCGTACCTCAGCCCAATCATTTTTTCGCTCTGGATTGACCTCTTCTTCAGGCAGTAATGCTTCATCCATGCTTGTCTTCGTTCCCTCAATACGGCTTGAGGTTGTCGCCTCTTTGAAGAGGTACATCCGGATGAAAAAATCTACATCCGGTACGAGCAGCGAGTAGGCATTCAATTCTCCTAAATATCTCGTTGCTTCCTCCAGCAACACATCGATCTTAGGACCTTGCCACTTGAACGTGGTGTTTATTTTAGAAGGAGTAAAGCTCTTGTATTCGTATTGCTGCCGGTAGGCTCCAGACTTGAAGTTTGGGTTTTTCATAGACGATCAACTTTACATATAGTTTTTTATGTTTAAAGTTTAGTGATTAACTTTAAATAGGTCAAATTATAATTAAAGTTCGTGTGAGTAGTACGCCGCGTTCCATATGTTTGATGTTTGCTAAAAATGTGGGGTCGATATTCCTCCCGGAGAAGATGGCATGCGTATCGACCCCCTCTTCATGAAACCCCACGTTTGGGGGGTTGTCTCCTTTCCCAGATTCTTTCAAAATAAAAGCGGCTCCTTCCCTCCCCTCTATTCCGGCTCCGCCGGAAAGCGGGGGCTTGCGTCGCCCCCTCCAGCGGAGAGCACGCACAGGCCGGTGAAGCCGGATGGAGCCTCCCCCTCAACGATCTCTTCGTTCCCTGGTATTGAAAAGACCTACGAAAAAATATAGATCTTTTCAATACAGAATCTAAAATATGAGGGAGCAATCCGTATGGGCATTCAGATTCCCTGGCATCAAAAGTCAATTACTCAGACAGTCGAGGAATTGGACTCTTCTTCAAATGGCCTCTCGGCCCTCGAGGCGAAGACGCGCCTTGAAAAATACGGCGTCAATCTCCTAAAAGAAAAAAAGAGACGCTCCCTGTTCATGATGTTCCTCGATCAGTTCAAAGACGTCATGATTCTGGTCCTCATCGCCGCGGCGGTGATTTCAGGCATCATCGGTGATGCCACCGATACGATTGCCATCGTCGTCATCGTCGTCTTGAACGCCACCATCGGCTTTGTCCAGGAGTATCGGGCGGAGAAGGCGATTGCCGCGCTGAAAAAGATGGCGGCGCCGGGTGCCACGGTAATCCGAGAAGGGATGCCCACGAACATTCCCGCCTCCGAACTCGTTCCCGGCGACCGGGTTCTCCTCGAAGCGGGACGGATTGTGCCGGCGGACATCCGATTGGTCGAATCGGCCCACCTGCGGATCGAGGAGGCGGCCTTGACCGGGGAATCGATTCCGGTGGAAAAACGGACCGAGGCGTTAGAAGAGGAGCAACTGCCGCTCGGCGACCGGAAAAACATGGCGTACAAGGGGACCGTCGTTTCCTACGGGAGAGGGGGTGGGATCGTTGTCGCCACCGGAATGGAGACCGAAATTGGCAAGATTGCCACGATGCTCCAGGAGGAAGAAGAGGTTAAAACCCCGCTCCAGAAGAGGCTGGCCCGCTTCAGCCAGGGGCTGGCTGTCGCTGTTTTGGTCATCTGCGCCATTGTATTCGCCGTCGGGAGTCTCCGCGGAGAACCCCCTCTCTTGATGTTTCTGACGGCGATTTCACTCGCCGTCGCGGCCATCCCGGAGGCGCTGCCAGCGGTGGTCACGATCTCCCTCGCCCTGGGGGCAAAAAAAATGGTGAAATTGAATGCCCTCATCCGAAAACTCCCCGCCGTCGAGACGCTCGGCTCCGTCACTTATATCTGCTCCGACAAGACCGGCACGCTCACGTTAAACAAGATGACCGTCCAAGAGATCTATGTCGATCGGAAGTTGATGATCGGAGACCAAGGCATCGGCCCCCGGAGCGGGGGTGAAAAAGAAGAAGATCCCCTCGAAATATTCTTAACAGGGATGGCCCTCAGTAACGACGCGGTCGGGGATAAAGACAATCGGCTCATCGGAGACCCGACGGAGACGGCCCTTTACCGCTTCGCCGAAGAGGCGGGATTCCGGAAGGAGGCGCTCCTCAAGGATCATCCGAGAATCGCGGAGATTCCCTTCGATTCGGAACGAAAGCGGATGACCACGTTTCACCGCGCCACGGACGGCGTCGTTTCCTACACCAAGGGGGCGGTTGAAGCATTGGTTGAAAAGTCGAACGGGATCCTCACCTCCCAAGGAATCGGACCGATCGACCGCGATGAGATTTTAAAAGTGAACGAACGGATGGCGGCGGACGGGCTCCGGGTTCTTGCGATCGCGATAAGAAAATGGGAAAACCTCCCGGAAAATAAAACCCCCGCGAATGTGGAGAGAGAACTGACCCTTTTGGGGCTGGTCGGAATCATCGACCCGCCGCGAGAGGAGGCCCGGGAAGCGGTCGCCCTTTGTAAATCGGCCGGCATCCGGCCGGTGATGATTACCGGCGATCACCCCCTCACCGCGAAGGTGATCGCCGAACGGCTCGGTATCGCCGAAAGAGAGGACGGCATCATGACCGGGCAAGAGCTGGAGCGGCTTTCCCTCGACGCGTTCGAAAAAAGAGTGAAAGAGATCCGGGTCTATGCCCGGGTCGCTCCGGAGCAAAAACTGAAAATCATCAAGGCGCTTCAAGAATCGGGAGAGTTTGTCGCCATGACCGGGGACGGGGTGAATGACGCGCCGGCATTAAAACGGGCCGATATCGGGGTGGCGATGGGAATCACCGGAACCGACGTGGCGAAGGAGTCGGCCCACATGGTTCTCCTCGATGACAATTTCGCAACGATTGTAAAAGCCGTTCGGGAAGGAAGGCGGCTCTTTGACAACATCCGAAAGTTCATCAAATATACCATGACCAGCAATTCGGGGGAGATTTGGGCCATCTTCCTGGCCCCGTTTTTGGGACTTCCCATTCCGCTTCTCCCGATCCACATTCTCTGGATCAACCTCGTCACCGACGGGCTCCCCGGCCTCGCACTGGCGGCGGAACCGGCGGAAAGGGAGATCATGAAGCGGCCCCCCAGGCACCCCCGGGAGAGCATTTTTGCCCACGGATTGGGCGCCCATATTCTCTGGGTCGGCCTTCTCATGGGGGCGGTTTCTTTATTGACGCAGGCCGGATCGATCACAACGGGACATGCCCATTGGCAGACGATGGTCTTCACCGTCCTTTGTCTCAGCCAGATGGGGCATGTGTTGGCGATCCGCTCGGAAAGCGAATCTCTCTTCAGCCAGGGACTCCTCTCGAATAAGCCTTTGTTGGGCGCCTTCGTCTTCACCTTTGCCCTTCAGATGGCAACCATCTACACGCCGTTTTTAAATCCTGTCTTTAAAACAGAACCGCTGACGGTGGGTGAATTGATGACAAGCCTCGGCCTCTCCTCGACCGTTTTCTTCGCCGTGGAAATCGAGAAACTCTGGAAAAAAATCAACAGGAGGGAGTACAATGGCGCATGATTCAATCGCTAACATAAGGAGCCGAAGATGACCGCCATTCGCCGTATTTTGATCACCACCGACTTTTCTGATTGTTCGAAAGAAGCGCTTCAACACGCGATCTACCTCGCCCGGCAGCTCGATGCCGAGCTTTACCTGCTTCATGTTTTCGAACCGCCGGTCTATACCCAGTCGAATCTCCCGACCCTCCATCCGTCGGTCCGTCAATGGATCGACGACCTCAGAATGGCCGAGTCCCGGAAGTTCGATGCGATGGCGAAGGAGGTCGGCCAAGAAGGAATCAAACTGAATCCCCTCTTCAAAGAGGGAACGCCGTTCATCACCGTTCTTCAGACGGCGGAGGCAATCCAGGCCGATCTGATCGTCCTCGGCACCCACGGCCGGACCGGACTCGACCGGCTTTTGATGGGAAGCGTCGCGGAGCGGGTGGTCCGGCAGGCCCCCTGCCCGGTCTTTATTGTCCGGCCGAAAGGCCACATTGTGAAAGAGGAGAAAGGAGACACCCGATGATCAAGTTGGAACGGCTCCTTCTGGCAACCGATTTCTCGGAATCTTCCAAAGAAGCCTTTGATTATGCCGTCCATCTTGCCCGCAACCTGAAAACAAAACTGACCCTGCTGCATGTCTTCGAGTCCCCCTTCTTTTATCCCCCGGAGATTTCGCTCAACGCTTACCCCGAGGTCTACCAATGGGTTCAAGATTTCAGGGAGGAAGAGATGAGGCGGATCGAAGCCTTGGCCGATCAGGTCCGCAAAGCGGGGATTCCCGTCGAATTCATCTTCAAGGAAGGGATCCCCTTCGTTGAAATCAGCAAGACGGCGAAGGAGATCGGCGCCGACCTGCTGATTCTCGGCACCCACGGACGGAAGGGGTTGTCGCACATCGTCATGGGGAGTGTTGCCGAACGGGTCGTGCGGGAAGCCCCCTGCCCGGTCTTCATCGTCCGCCAAAAGAAAGCGGTGGGTCACTGACTTCTCATCCCAGCATCGCGATCGGGCTGACAAAATCTTGCCATCCGAGGTAAAGCCGAACATCGCTCTCCGCCTTTTCCAAGGCTGCTTCCGCCGCTTGAGAAGCGAGGTGGGGGAGGTTGTTTTTCTGACTCAAGTGCGCCAGAAAAAGGGTTTTTAATCCGGGATGGAGAAGCGTTCGAAGCAAGCGGCACGAATCTTCATTCGAAAGGTGGCCCCGATTGCCAAGGACCCTCTTTTTCAGATGATCGGGGTAAGGGCCATGCTGTAATAAATGGGGATCATAGTTCGACTCGAGGATGAGGAGGTCGCACCCTCTCAACGCATCGAGGGAGGGGGTCAGACAGCCGAGATCGGTCACCATGCCGACCTGGTGCCAATCGGTTCGAACAGTATAACCGACCGGGTCGGCGGCATCGTGAGAAACGGAAAAGGGATGAATGAAAAACGGGTCGACCCAAAACGGGACCCCCGTTTCGAAGAAGCGGACCGATACCGGAAGCTTTCTTAAATTCTTCGCGGCGAGGCATGTCCCCTCATTGGCATAAATCGGGATCTGATAATGGAGGGCGAGTTGATCGGCGCCATTCACATGATCCTGATGTTCGTGCGTGATGAGGACCCCTTTGATCTCTCGGATATCGACCTGGATGGCGCGAAGACGGGAGACGATCTGCGTGGCGGAGAGTCCGGCATCGATGAGGACTCCCTGGCCTTCCCTTTTTCCATCCGAGGGATGGCCGATGTAGGCGGTATTCCCCCCGCTCCCGCTCCCCAATAAACAGACCCGCAGCTTGATCTCAAACCCTCCCGATTGGGTAACGAATGGGTGGTGAGCCATCACCCCCTAAGCATTTGCGAAACATCTGGCTCCCAAAGAGCGTCATCCCCCCAGCCGCCATACCACCATACCGACGGCCAGAAGCATCACCCCCAGGCTGACACATTTGAGGATCGATTCGTAACAAACCTGATGGAGGAAGGGATCGATCCGGCCTGACCGCTTCAACTCTTTGTAGGGACGAGAAGCGCTGATCTCCACCAGGCTGAAAAGCCCCATCGCCCCGGCGAAGATCAGGGCGGCCGGCGAGATCCGATCGGTTTGGATCATATACCCCGCCAGGACTGGCAGCACCCCCCAGGAAAAGGCAAACCAACCGTCGGTATGAAACCGTCCGCCGAAAAGTTCAAGGTTGTAGGCAAAGAGAAAGAACCCTTCCAGGAGGGCGATGACCAAAAGTTGCGGCGTCTTAAAAAGAATGTAATAGAAGCCGATCGCATAGGCCGGGATGAGGGAACCGACGGCGAGAATCCAGAGTTGCTGTTTTGAGAAGTGTCCCCCCCACGGCCTGGGCCCTTTGCCGCCGATGGCGTCGAGGGCGTGAGCCGCGATCCCCAAACCGAGGAAATAAATCAAGGCAACCGCCCCGACCCGATCCCAGAAGATCTTCTCGGCAAGCATCCCGCCGATGACCGTGAAGGCCAAAACCATCCCGGTATACGGCAGAAAGAGAAGGCCGATCCAGAGCCGGAATCGGACCGGGCCAAACCGGGGGACAAACCACTCCGAACGTCGATCCGGGACCGGCTCCATTTCTTAGGGAAACCCTCCGACTGGATGGAAAGAGGCGTTCGGGAGAGTGCTTGTTCGGGAAGGCACCGGAGGGGCCGGCCCCCGCAAAGAGGGCGATTCCGAACCGAATTTCAGGATCAATCCCCCTTTCCCCACCGCCCACCCTCGCGCCGGAGAGGTGAAATCGACCCCGTTCAATCGTTGCGTCACCCCGCTGTCGACCGCTTCCCACCGATTTCCCCCGTCGCGGGTATATAGAATCGTTCCGAGGTCCCCGACGATCCACCCTTTGTCCCCTTGCATCGAGAGATCCCAAAGCGACAAGGTCGTTCCGGTTTTGATCGGGATCCAACTCTTTCCCCCGTCGTCGGTCCTCAACAGGATTCCCTCCCCGCCGACAATCCATCCCCTATCGGGTTGCGAGAAGACGATGCGCACCAGGGGAACGGCCACCGGCAGGGGAAACCGATCCCACCGCACGCCTCCGTCTTCGGTATAAAGGAGCGTTCCCTTGTCTCCGACGACCCATCCCTTTTTCGGGTTTGTGAACACGATGTCGGCCAGGTTTGCGATCGTATCGCTGAATTGGAATCGCCATCTCTTTCCGCCGTCATCGGTGTGGAAGAGCAACCCTGCTTCCCCCACGACCCATCCGATTTTTGAACTCAAAAAGAAGACCCCCTCCAGGCTTGCATCGGTCAGCTTCTGTCGGGGTTCCCAGCGCTTTCCCCCATCGACCGTTTGGAGCAAAAGCCCTTTTGCACCCACCGCCCAACCCTCTTTTGGAGAGGTAAAATGGGTCGATAAAACCCACTCCTCCGTCCCGCTCTTTTGGGGGGTCCAGGTTTCCCCCGCATCGTCGCTGTGAAGAATCGTTCCCGCCTCTCCGACGATCCAACCGTTCCGCTCATCGACAAACTGCACCCGGAAGAGACGGTCGGTAAATCCGTTATTCTGGGTTTCCCACGTTTCCCCCCCATCCGATGTGTGTACGATGACACCGCCCCACCCAACCGCCCACCCGTGGCGATCGCCGGCAAAAGAGAGTCCTTCGAATGTCTTGTTGACCCCGGTATCATGCTTTTTCCAGGTTGTCCCGCCGTTCTCCGTTTTGAGCATCGTCCCCGATCCGCCGGCAATCCAGCCGACTTGCGACGTGATGAACTGAACATTTAACAAGAGATGTTCGGTGTCGCTCTTTTGCGGTTCCCATCGCCGTCCTCCGTCGATCGTTCGGAGGATCATCCCCCCACGCCCAACCGCCCAGCCCCGGAGAAGATCGACAAAATAAATCGATTCAAGCGCGTCGGTTGCACCGCTTTTTTGCGTTTCCCATTTCTTCCCGCCGTCGGCGGTATGAAGGATCATCCCCCCCCAACCGGCGGCCCATCCCTGTTGGGAATCGAGGAAAAAAACCTCCAGGATCGGGCCGGTCTGCCCGCTCTTTTGGAGCTCCCAACGTTTTCCCCCGTCCGACGTATGAAGGATCATCCCCTTGTCGCCGACGATCCAGCCCTTCATCGAATCGACGAAGTGAACATCCCAGAGCCAGGCCCGCTCCGGATTCGGCTGCTCCTTCCATCGCCGGCCGCCGTCAGCCGTGTGCACGATTTTGCCGGTCCAACTGATCGCCCAGCCATTGAGCCGATCTGGAAAATGAATGGAGAAGAATCGCTCCCCCTTTTCTTTGTATTGCGCCCGCCAATGGAGGCCGCCGTCCCCCGTATAGAGGATCGTTCCGTCGCCTCCGACCGCCCATCCCTCACTCGGGGAAAGGAAATAAACCCCCCAAAGGCCGTTTGAAGTCGGCTCTCCCTGCTGAACCGACCATTCTCCCTGTTTTTTCGAGAGAGAGACCGCCTTGAAGCGTCCATTCGCGAAAGAGAAATTCCAGAAAAACAAAAAGAGGAAAGAAAGAGAAAGGAGGGTAATAAAAACGGGGCGTCTCTTGAAGAACCCCGCCCCGGAGGAGCCGGGATTGCACTCGCAATAGATCTTCATGGAGATTTGGATGGCTTCTCTCCTCCCGGGCCCTGTTCGCCGAGGAGTGTTTTGAGTTCGGCCATGAATTGATTGACATCTTTGAATTCACGGTAGACGGAGGCGAAACGGACATAGGCCACCTGATCGACGTCGTGTAACTGCCGCATCACCTCTTCTCCAATGATGGGGCTTTCGATCTCACTGACCCCCATCTCTTGAATTTTCCGCTCGATTCGGGTGACGACCGATTCGAGGAGATCGACGCTGACCGGTCTTTTTTCGCAGGCCTTTTTAAGGCCGGCCAAGATCTTCTGCCGGTCGAACGGCTCCCGGCGACCATCCTTCTTGATCACCATCGGCAAGACTTCCTCCACCCGCTCGTAGGTGGTAAACCGCCTTTGGCAATGAAGGCATTCCCGCCGCCGCCGGATCGCCTCCCCCTCTTTACTCAGGCGGGAGTCGACCACTTTATCTTCCACATGACCGCAAAATGGACACTGCATGGCTTAAAGCTTTAGACTCTATATCTGTAACATCTACGTTTTTTGCGTAGATCATTGTTACCTCCGACCTCGTCGCGAGCGAACGAAGAGAGCGTTGAGGGGGAGGCTCCATCCGGCTTCGCCGATAGAGGGGGCGACGCAAGCCCCCGCTTTCCGGCGGAGCCGGATTAGTATGGGAATTGCTTGCAGAGCGCTTGAACCTGCCGCCGGACCTGTTCGAGGACGGCCTCTTCTTTTCGATGGCGGAGGACGGTATCGATCAAGGAGGCGATTTCACTCATCTCCTTTTCCTTCATCCCTCGGGTCGTCACGATTGGCGTTCCCAAACGGACACCGCTTGCCTGAGACGGTGGACGCTCATCGAACGGGACGGCATTTTTGTTGACGGTGATCCCGGCAAGATCGAGCGCTTCTTCGGCCTCTTTTCCGGTAATCCCCTGTTTACCCAAATCGACGAGCATGAGGTGGTTGTCGGTTCCCCCCGAAACAATCGCATATCCTTTTGAAACCAGACCATCGGCCAGAGCCTTGGCATTGGCGACGATCTGTTTTTGATATGCGGCGAACGCTTCGGTCAGCGCTTCCTTGAAAGCAACCGCCTTCGCCGCGATGATGTGCATCAGCGGTCCCCCTTGAATCCCGGGGAAAATGGCCTTATCAACCGCTTTGGCATATTTTTCCCGGCAGAGGATCATCCCGCCACGCGGTCCGCGAAGGGTCTTATGCGTGGTGGTGGTCACGAAATCGGCATACGGAACCGGCGAGGGGTGGACCTTCGCGGCAACGAGGCCGGCGATGTGCGCCATATCGACCATGAGGAAGGCCCCAACCCGGTCGGCGATTTCACGGAATCGTGGAAAATCGAGGATGCGGGAATAAGCCGACGCTCCGACGACGATCATCTTCGGCCGTTCCCGCTCGGCAAGCGAGGCAACCTCATCATAGTCGATCCGGCCGGTCTCTTTCCGAACGCCGTATGATACGATCTTGTAAAGCATCCCGGAGAAGTTGACCGGGCTGCCATGGGTCAAGTGCCCGCCGTGCGCCAGACTCATCCCTAAAACTGTATCTCCCGGCTTGAGAACTGAAAAGTAGACCGCCATATTCGCCTGCGATCCGGAATGGGGTTGAACGTTCACATGTTCGGCCCCGAAAAGGCGTTTGGCGCGCTCGATCGCCAGTTGCTCTACCACATCGACATATTGGCAGCCGCCGTAGTATCGGCGGCCGGGGTACCCCTCGGCATATTTGTTGGTGAGAAGCGATCCCTGCGCCTCCAGCACCGCGCGGCTGACATAATTCTCCGAGGCGATCAAAATAATTTTTTCGTCTTCGCGGACCGTTTCGTGGAGTATCGCCGCTTCGACCTCGGGGTCGACCACTTTGAGACCCCATTGTTTTGCATCATTCATCAGAGGCTCCTCTCTCTTCCTTTTAAATGGAGAGGCCGTTTGTCGGCCTTCCTCAATGATCCGAATTTTGTCCAGCCGCCGTTGGTGGCGCCCCGCCTCGAACTCGGTCGTCAGCCAAATCTGGAGAATCGTCAGCGCCGTTTTTTCGTCCAACACCCGTGCCCCCAGGACCAGGATGTTGGAATCGTTATGCTTCCGGCTTGCCTCGGCGGTAAGGGAATCATGGCAAAGGGCGGCCCGGACGCCGGGAAACTTGTTCGCCGCGATCGACATCCCGATCCCCGTCCCGCAGATCAGAATCCCTCGATCGATTTCCCCCCGCGAGACCGACTCGGCGACCTCGATCGCGAAATCGGGATAATCGACCGAATCGCCGCCGTTGGTTCCGCGATCGACCGCCTCCACTTTTTTATCGAGAAGGAACCGGAGGATGCCCTCTTTGAGTCCGACACCGGCATGATCCGAGGCAACGACGATTTTCATATCCGCTGGCGAGGGTTACAAATCCCTTCCTCCCCCATCCATCCTCTATAAAATTTCCCGAAGAGCCTGTTCCGTCTCTTTTTTAACCAATGCGATGACCTTATCACCCGTAACCAATTCGGTTTCCCCTTTCGGAATGATCACCTCTTCTCCTCGGAGGATGGAGATTAAGATGGCCCCTTCCGGTAACTGGATCTCCTTGATCTTTTTCCCCATAATGGCCGAGGAACGGGAAAGGTCGACCTCGATGATCTCGACCTTTCCGGCCCGGAGGGTCACCAGGGGAATCACCATGTCCTCCGCCTTCACCTGCTCCTCGATCAAGGAGTCGATCAGACGGGTCGAACTGACGGTGGCGTCGATGCCAAGCGCGGAGAAGAGCGACTCGTTCCCCGGGTCGTTCACCCGGGCGATCGTTCGGGGACACTTGAAGACCGCCTTGGCGACCTGGCAGATGACCAGATTGTCCTCATCCGCACCGGTCACCGCCACCAGGACATCGGCCCGGTTCGCTCCCGCCTCTCGAAGAACCGTCACACGCGACCCGTTTCCCTCCATCAAGGCTTCTCCGAACTCTCGCGCCAGGTCCGGGGTCTTGGTCTTGTCTTTCTCGATCAACAGGACTTCGTGGTTTTCCGCGAGAAGAAGCTTCGTGAGATTATAACCGACCTTTCCTCCCCCAACGATGATAATATACACGTCAACCCCCCTTATCCACCATTTTCAGCATTTCTTGAAGGGCAAAATTCGTTGGACAGACCGTCTCCAGTCCGAGATCGCGGTAGACCGTGGAGAGGGTCGGATCGAAGACGCGGATCAATACCCTTGGGATCTTATATTTTTTCTGCATCGCCTGGGCAATCATCAGGTTCACGTTATCGCTCCCGGTTACGACGACGAAGAGATCGACCGGCTCCGAGAAGACCAGATCGGCCGTTTCCTCATTGAGGATATTCCCGCTGACCCGTTGGATGTTTTCGTGCTCTTCCAGATTTTTAAATTTTGACTCCTCGACGTCGACGATGATGATCCGGTGCCCCTTTTGAACCAGGCTGTTGGCCAAACGCGAACCGAGTCTCCCGGAACCGAGAATGACGATCTTCATGCGCTCCTCATTTCTTTAGAATCCCATCAGTATAGTCGTTTGCTTGACCAAGTTCAAAGGAGAATCGGTCACTCCGCCGAACTCCCTTTCGGGAGCTTATCGATGACCACCTCGCAGGGAGAATGACGAAGGATGATATCAGATGTTCTCCCCAGGATTTCGTCACGAAAGCCGACTTCCGATCGAATCCCCAAGACGATCATATCGACGTCCCGATCGCGCGCGATCCGGGCGATCTCTTCCCCCGCCATCCGGGCACGTTGAATGATCTTCTGTGACGAAAGCCCGTGGAGACGAACGATCGTTTCGGCACGGTCCAAGGCATCGACCCCCTCTTTTTCCGCATCGGGAAGGGGAATCCCAAGCGGCATCGTCCTCGGAACTTCGATGATATAAGTCAGGAGGATCTCCGCCTTTTGTTCTTCCCCCAGCCGACAGGCCAACTCGACCCCTCTTTCCGCATAAGGAAGACCTAACGTGGGGACCAATATTTTCTTGATCGCAAAAACCGATCGGTGGGCCTTCGCCGCCGCGGCCGGGATATAGGCCGGCGGATGGAGCATCCACCACAGAATCGACAAGAGCGAAACAATAAAGAAAACCGCAATGGCCGCCCCCAGCGGATGAATTTGCTCGATCATCATTCAGCGGTCTCCGCCGAAGCCTTCGCTCTTTTCGTCGGTCCGACAAAGACATGATAAACAAGGGAGAAGCGATAGGCGCCCGCCAAGATAAAGCCCACCCCGATCAGATAGGCCGGCCAAGGGGCATGACGAAAGAGGGCACGATAAAGGGTCGTGCCGCCGACCGAAAAGAAAAGGAACATATTCATCAACATCAGTCGGTCACGGAAGGTCAGCGATCGAAGGAAGGTGAAAAGCCGCCCTTTATTTTTCAACACGCTTGGCTTCCTTTTTGTTCCTCTCCGCCAAGGCGAGTTTATACTGCTCCAAGAGATCAAATTCCTCCGCGGAGGTAAAAATGGCGATCTGGTCTTTCTCCCAATCGCGCCGCACACTGGAGAAGAGAGGAAGTTTCTTGCTCCATCGGAACCAGAGATAAACCCCCAACCAGAGGAGAACCCAACCGGGACCGGCAATCCGACCGAGGGCATGGGTCCAAATCACCACCCCCAGCATTCCCAAGGTGGCGAATGCCCCGACAATCCCCATCACCGGAAGATAAACCCCCTTGATCTTCATATTCAACGGCATTCGGTAGGGCCGGGGGGTATAGGGATCCTTGATTCGCAGTGCGATTAAAGCGAGAAAACTCATGAAATAAGCGAGGGTGGCGCCGAAGGCGTACATGTTGACCATCGTATCCATCGCCCTGGGGCCGGATAAAAAGCTGAAAATCGCCTCGATGGCGGCCACGCCGGAGAAGAAGACCACGCTTCGGACCGGGGTCCGGTACTTTGGGTGGACCGCGTTAAACCAGGGACTCAGCAGATTGAATTCGCTCATGCTGTAGGTCAGCCGGGAAGCCCCCATGACCCCCGTGTTCGCGGAGATCAAAACGATCGTCGCCCCCAAGACCGCCGCGGCATGCCCCGCCAGAAAGCCGACGTAGGGAATCGCGCTCGCCAGGGCGGCCACGGGGTCGGACTCCCGTTCGGCCAGCGCCTGCCAGGGCAGAATTCCCAGACTGAGGACCGGAAAGGCCATGGCAAAAAGAAGGACGACAAAAATCAGAGAGACCGATGTTCGGGGGATGATCGTCGCGGGGCGTCGCGTCTCCTGGGCGGCTTGAGAAATCGACTCCAACCCGACGTAAGAGATGATGGCCACTGAAACGGCATAAAAAAATTGCTCGGCCGATGGGAATTCGTTCTGAAACTGCAGGACCACTTTCTCAGGTCTCCAAGCAAAGAGGAAGCCCAAGATAATGATGCTCCCCTCCAGAATCATATCGAGGGTCCCAATGAGCGAATTGAACAGAGAGGATTCGCGAATTCCCCGGATGTTCAGCATCATGAGAAGGAAGATCAGGAACAGCGTTTCGGCGGCCCAGATCAGGTTTACCCCGTGGAAGGGGCCGAGATCGACGGCGAACTTCTGGATGGAGGGGAAAAAAAAGTTGATATAACCGGCGGACGCGGCGGCAAAAAGGGCAATGTCGATCGTATAATCGAGAAGAAGGGCGGCTCCGGCGATAAAGCCCCAGATATCCCCCAACCCCCGAAGACAATAGTACTGCCCTCCTCCGGCCACCGGATAGGCCGAAGCGAGTTCCGTGTAGGCAAAGCCGATGAGGATATAGACGAAACCGGCGGCAGCAAAGGCAAGCGGCGCCGCTCCATGCGCAGCACCCATCACCAGGCCGAGCGCCACATACACGTCGGCCCCGACATCGGCATAGCCCCAGGTGAACGATCCCCAGATAGAAACATCCCTTCGAAGTTCAACAGGTGCGGCAGGGAGTGCGGCGGAAGGGGGTTGAATTTCAGAGGCCATTTATATTCTCAATGGAAGAAGAAAAGGAGGCGGGCATTGTTGTAGATCCAGTTCTTTCGGGAGACGAGGAGACGGATCCTGAGGCTGCGAGTAAACCAAACGCTGGCGATCGATTCAAGCATCAGGGGTTACGCTTTTGTTCTCTTCAGAAGGCGGTAGTATAGGCCACTCTCTAGGACAAGTCAACGGTTCGGCCCAAGATGAACAAAAACAAAAACACCGGGGCGCAGAGACCTCGCACGGGATATTGTGGCTGTTCACCATCCTCTCGTCTCGTCCGGACCCTTTCCCCAAACTTTGGCTTTAAGATCGATGAAAAATAGAGTATACTGGCACTCTTTTGAAGCTTTTATTTTAAGCGATCGGTAATCGACAGTGGAGTCGGATTGATGATCAGTCAAGACGTTTTAATCGGTTATATTCAACGGGCAATGCCGGACGCCGTCGTCACGGTGACAGACCGAACCGGAACAATGGACCACTATCGGGTCCAAATCGTATCGGAAGCCTTTGAAGGAAAAAACCTGCTCGACCGGCAACGGTTCGTTTACCAGGCCTTGAACGAGCCGATGAAGGACGGTCGGATCCATGCTTTAGAGATCAAATCATACACGCCGGAAGAGGCGGCCTCCCAGGTTCTGACCGCTCCAAAAAAGCAACCTTCATAGACACATCTATCGGAAAAAGGAGAAAAACATGGCCAATCCAGCCGAAATCGAGGAAGAGATTAAAAAAGAGATCGCAGCGAACAAGGTTTTAATCTACGGAAAAGGGACGAAATCGATGCCAATGTGCGGCTTCACCCTGGAAACGATCCAGTTTTTCAATCGTTATGGCTATCCCTTTGAGGTGGTCGATGTTTTGAGGAACATGGAAAAGCGCGAAACTTTAAGCAAGATGACGAACTGGCCGACCCTTCCCAAAGTCTTCATCGGCGGCGAGTTTTATGGCGACACCGATATTCTCGATGAGATGGCAAAAAAGGGAGAAATGGAACCGCTCTTGAAGAAGGTTTTCGAAGGAGAGAAGCCCCCTGCCTAACGGGGGGCTTCTCTCCTTCTCTCGGGTTTCCCTCGAGGCTCGAACCGAAGGGAGGATCGGCGCCTCGGAGGGAATCGGTCTCTGCTGAAGTTCCCTGCTAATAAGTAAAGAGGGCCTGAAGCCCCAAGGAGGTCTGCTCGGGGAAGCGAAGTTCGAGCCCAACATGGAAATTCCCCCCGATTTTGGCAAGCAATCCCATGAACACTCCGAAGGTTTTTTCCTCCGCAGGGCTACCCGTCAAATCCAGTCCCGACCAGGCCACCCCGCCGTACGGCACCAGAACCGCTTCCCCTGCACGGGGAGACTGTGAACCGGCATCGTAATAGAGGCCCAAGGCTGCGTCATATTCGCTCCAGCCGCGGCGGTTATTATTCTCCTCCGCGCGGAGCCGAACGGTCTGAAAAACCGAACCGATTTTGAGATTTGTATTTGAAATCGCCGCCCAAGTCACCTTGAATCCAACCCCAAAGGCGGGACCGGTATCGGTATTTATTTTTTGATTTCCGTTTTTGATTTCGAAATCGCCAAACCCAACCCGGAGGTTGAGGTCCACCCGATCGGTCAAACCGATTTCCCCCTTGGCGTAGGCCTGGACACTCTCCACTTCGCCTCCGCCGGCAAGGTCTCGATCAAGAACAAAATTCAGCTCCGGCCCGATCGCCGACTTGTTGGTTCCAAGGGTTGCCCCGGGGACACCGATCGGCGCCGCCCAGAGGGATCGGGTTGTGATGATGAGAATGGGGATCACCCAGAAGAACATGCGTTGGAACCGCTTCATCTCTTCATTTCCTCCTTCAATGGTTGAACTGGTAATGGACGATGCTTTTTACGAATCTGGTTGAAAATACCCCCGCTTCCGCGGAAAATATTTTATTCGATCTTGAAAAATAAACAGGCAGAACTTAGCACAACAAAATCGGAACATGCAACGGGCAAGATCTTCAAACCTTCAAAAGAAGATACGGTAGAATCACCTCATGGGCCATCCGGTCGTCGAAGTCACACACCTGACCAAGAAATTTACCGGCTTTGTTGCCGTCGATGACCTCTCCTTTTCAATCGAGGAAGGGGAAATCGTCGGCCTGCTCGGCCCCAACGGGGCCGGAAAGACGACCCTCATCCAGATGCTCCTCAGCCTCATCACGCCAACCGAAGGAGAGATCCGGATTTTGGGGCTCGATCTCAAAAAACACCGCGAGAAGATCCTATCACAGGTGAATTTCTCATCGACCTATGTCTCGATGCCGACATCGCTGACGTTGCGGGAAAATCTCACCGTCTTCGCCAAGCTCTATGGGATTGAACATCGGGCGGAACGGATCGATGAATTGCTGGAGATTTTCGAAATCAAACACCTGAAGAACACCCTCACCCGTCACCTTTCATCGGGCCAGTTGACGCGACTCTCCCTGGCGAAGTCACTCCTCAACCGGCCGAAGGTCCTCTTCCTCGACGAGCCGACCGCCAGCCTCGATCCCGACATCGCCGACAAGACACGACGGCTGCTGAAGTCGATCCGTGATCAAAGCCGATTGACCCTTCTCTACACCTCCCACAACATGAAGGAGATGGAAGCCATCTCCGACCGGATCCTTTTCCTCCACAAGGGAAAGCTCCTGGCGACCGGGACCCCGGCCGAGATCCTCGACCGCTTCGCGGAGAAAGACCTGGAAGAGGTCTTCCTCAAGGTGGCGCGGGGAGGGGCTTCGACAAGACAGGAGGAGGTCACGCCATGAAGCTCTATCGGGTCGGGGCATTGATTCAGCGCCATCTCTACCTTTACCGGCGAAGCCTTCCAAGAATGACCGAAGTCTTTTTTTGGCCGTTCCTCGATCTCTTGCTTTGGGGATTCGTTACCCTTTATCTGGAACGGTTTCAGCAAAACCTCCCCCGATTTGTCTCCTTCTTTCTCGGGGCGTTGATCCTTTGGGATATCCTTTATCGGGCACAGCAGGGAATTTCGGTCTCCTTTTTGGAGGAGGTCTGGTCGAAAAACCTCCTCAATCTGTTCGTCAGTCCGATGCGTCCGTCCGAACTCCTGGCGGCGCTGATGTCGATCAGCGTGGCGAAACTCCTCGTCGCGGGGACCGCGAGCGCGCTCCTTGCCTGGCTTTTCTACTCCTTCAACCTTTTCGTGTTGGGGGTCTCACTGATTCCTTTCGTGTTGAATCTGATGGTCATGGGGTGGGCGATCGGGATCGTCACAATGGCGGCGATCCTTCGTTACGGTCAAGAGGCGGAGGTGATGGCCTGGGGACTCGCCTTTTTGGTTCAGCCGATCTCCGCCGTTTTTTATCCGGTCTCCGTTCTCCCAAAACCAGTGCAGCAGATCGCCCTGCTGATTCCGGCTTCGCATGTCTTCGAGGGGATGCGGATGGTCGTGGAGAACAACCACTTTCCGCTGGAACATCTTCTCAAGGCGGCGGCTTTAAACGGCCTCTATTTGACGGCCGCGCTCCTCTATTTCTATCGAAACCTGCGCGTCGTTCGGGAGAAAGGGCTCTTGATGCGGAGCGGGACGGAATAACAACCGATTTGTAACTGTTTTGGGGCCACCCGCTTTTGGAAACAATTCGGCTGGTTTACGTCAACGCCGACAGTCCGGTGATATGCTCGCCGAGAATGAGGGTGTGAATATCGTGGGTCCCCTCGTAGGTGTAGACCGATTCCAAGTTGCAGAGATGGCGGGCAATCTGGTGCTCGTACATGATCCCGTTGGCGCCGAGGATGTCTCGGGCGACGCGGGCGATCTGGAGGGCGTGGGAAACGTTGTTCCGTTTTGCCATTGAAATTTGAACATGGCTGAGCCGGCCCTGATCTTTGAGCCGTCCGAGACGAAGGGCCAGCAGTTGCATCTTCGTGATCTCGGTCAGCATCTCGACCAGCTTTTGCTGAACCAGTTGATAACCGGCGATCGGACGGTCGAACTGCACCCGCTGTTTGGCATAGGTGAGCGCGCGGTCGTAGCAGGCGGTCGCGGCGCCAACCGCTCCCCAGGCGATCCCGTATCGGGCCTGATTGAGGCAGCGGAGAGTCGATTTGATCCCGTCCGCCCCCGGGAGACGATTCTCCTCCGGGATCAGAACATCCTGAAGGACCAACTCCCCGGTGTCGGAAGCGCGAAGTGAGAACTTGTCGGTGACTTTGTTTTGGCGGAAGCCGGGGGTTCCTTTCTCCACCAGGAAGCCGCGGATGACCTCCTGATCGTCTTTCGCCCAGATCAGGGCCAGATCGGCGATCGTCCCGTTGGTGATCCACATCTTGGTCCCGTTGAGAAGGTATTCCGCGCCGCGCCTCTCGGCACGGGTGATCATCCCCTCCGGGTTGGAGCCGAAGTCGGGCTCGGTCAAACCGAAGCAACCGATCGCCTCCCCGCGCGCCATCTTCGGGAGCCAGCGATTCTTTTGCTCCTCCGATCCATATTCGGCGATCGGCCACATCACCAAACCGGACTGGACAGAGACGAAGCTTCGAAGGCCGGAATCTCCCCGCTCCAACTCCTGATTGATCAGACCGTAGGCGACGCTGTTTAATCCGGCGGAGCCGTACTTCGGATCGATATTGGCGCCGAGCAGCCCCAGCCCGGCCATCTGCGGGACCAGCTCCGTCGGAAAGGTCCCCGCCTCATAGTGCGGAACGATGATCGGAAGAACTTGCGCTTCAACCCAGCGCCGGACCTCGTCGCGGACCATCCGTTCTTCCGGCGTGAGTTCGTCGTCCAGGTTGAGGAAATCGACCCCTTGAAACGGCATCTCCGTATCCTTTCAAAAATTAGATTGCGCGATCAATGTCGACTCTCGATGAGTTCTCGGATTGAAAGTGGGAGCAGCCCCCGCAGCCTGTTACTGATCTCTCTTTCGTGACGCTGCCAGACGATACCGAGATAGATCACCCCCAGGCCAATGATCGTCAGAACGAAAGGAAACATCATACTGTTTTTGAAGACATCGTAGGCCAAGTGACCGAGGTAGCCGGAGGCACCCAGGCCGCCGAAGACGGCGAAGACCCTGCGCGAAAGCATGGCCCCCACAACAATCATCACGAGATTAATACAGAGATAGATGAATTTGCTCAGCTCGCTGTCTGAATGCATCATCGACAAACCTCCCCAAAATGCAATGACGCCGAACAGGTAAAGCCAGAACGCAAAGTCCTTCTCCTGTCGGCTGCGGATGTCGACCCGGAAAGCCAGCAACAGAATGAACAGGCCGAACCAGAGTGACACCCGTTTTCGCAGCTCCCACGTCACGTCGGCTTCGCCGAAGAGAAAGGGGGTCAAGTCCATGCTCATATACCAGAGTGTGACCGCAATCGGCATGACCAGAAACGGCTGGCGGTAGCGCCACAACATGACCGTGCCGCTTCCAAGCGTGGCGAGTTCCATCCAGATCCAGCGCCAGTCAATGTGGGTGTGGTACTCGCGGAAAACCCTCCCCTCCGCCCACCAGCCGAGTGCGGCTTGCAAACCATAGACCGCCAAGGGGGTGAGAACGACGACAAAAGTCGCGGTGATGCCGGCGGGAATCGGCAAGCGGCTGCGGTTCAGAAAAAACTCCGTGAGCCCAAGTCCGGCACCGGCATAGGCAAACGCAATGAAGAACAGTCCCCATCCGCCAAAACGTTCCCACCCCAGCGTCATGAACAAACTCATTGCACCGATGGCGATCAATCCGCCGAGGTAGTAAAGAACGTGGGTGAAGCGGAAACTCGGTGTTTCATCCCCTCGCTCATCCAGAAGTTTCCAAAGCTGTTCCGCCTGCTGCTCGCTGATCAGCCCTTTTTCCGCTGCTTCTTTGAGGAAGCGACGATCCAGTTCCATACGAACTCCTCATGGCCAGGGAGCGGCGTGTTATACCAACGTCCGCTGATAACAGGCACGGAATCTCCGAACCGGTGGTTTTTCTTGATCGGTGTAATCCTCAAAGAACACCTCCCAAAATCCGCGCGCAATAAATTCATCGGCTTCTCGTCGCGTGAGAGGCCAGGGCATGGCGCCCCAGGGATCTGATTCCTTACGAGCCCGTGTGATGAACAAGAGATATCCATTCGGAGCGACGAATTCACAAATCTTCTCTATCGCAGCCGTTCGGAGCCCGGAAGGGAGCACCTGAAGTGTATAGGACTCCTGCACGAGATCGAAGGCAGCCTTCCATCCCGGCGGAGCCTTGAACAGGTCTGCTTCAACGTAGCGCACCCTCGAATCTGGAAAGCGCCGGTGACATTCCACGATCGCACTGGGCGATATGTCGAAAGCCGTTACGTCGAACCCTTGGCTTGCAAGCCATTCGGCATCATCTCCAAAACCGCAGCCTACCTTGAGAGCACGCTTACCGAATGGCCGATGCCGTACTTTCTCGTACAATTCGATTAAGTTTGGATTCGGCGCCCGATCTGCCCAAGGAATAGGCGCCCCCTCTGACGATGCCTTGGCATAAAGTTGTTCGAACCAATCGAGTGGCCTCCCGGCAGACAATGCCTCGCTCGCAAGTTTCCTTGCAATGGTTCGCGGATCATCCATTTGGTGATGATCTTGAGACATCATACCTCACATCAGCGGCGGTCCAAAGCAACGCCCCTTGCTCCTCGTCGCGCTGCTTTGGACCGTCCATTCAATGACCTGTGGCGTGCCTCCCATGATCCGAAACCTGCGCCATGAACCACTGATGGAGCGCCTTGACGAGGGACGGCGTCCCCGTGGTGTATCGAATCTCTCCCCCTGTCGGGAGGTCTTTGTACTGAATGTCAATCAATCCAGAACCCGACTTCAGTTCGGCCAACCCCGGCATATCATCGCCATGAATTTTCGCGGGAGCGGAGAAATCACCCCGGCCAAACTTTTCCGCTTCTTGCCGGAGATGGGCCTGGATCAACGCAACCTGTTTTTCATTCGACGGATCTTTTGCAGTGACCGTTTGTCGTCCACCGTCATCGAGCCGCTCAAAGAGGTGGGTCGTCTGCTCAAGATCGAATGGCATCACCTCTGCGCCGCGCGCGGCGACCTGGGCTTGGCGGGTACACCCTGTCAGTATCCCCAAACCAGAGACGATCAAGAAGACGGTCATTATATTTACAGCCTGCCGGCCGGCAGAAAAGAAGATGGATTGTTTCAGCGGCGAACGCATCTCGGCCGATTCCATAGAACCTCCATCATAATATTAACCATTCACGTATTGAATGAGATTCGCCCAATCGGGGTAGGGGAAAACATCACGGACCCCCCCATCATACGAACGGATCACGTATACGGCGGTTTGATAGATATAATCGGTGATGTTTTTATAACCAACGGCGCACGGTCGACTTGTATTCAAGGTAATGCTTCCCGAACTTTTCTTCCAAGTGCCTTTCTTCTCTACGGATGACCCACAGATTCATCGTTAACAGGACCGGTAGGGCCAGCAATAGAATCCAGCCATTATTGAGAACAATCCCCAACCCCACATATAACATCGTCAACGAGAGATACGTAGGATTGCGCGAAAACCGGTACGGCCCATCAGTGATGAGCGCGGAAGCCGCCTTGCGCACATCGAAAGGGGTGCCCGCTTTGCGAAAACGGACGAGGACAGACGGCATGATCAGTATACTTACAACGATAAGCGCCGTTCCGGCCGTGTACGCCCAAAAAGTGGGTATCGGTGAAATCGGCCATAATTCGTTCAGCCCAACACCCATCAACAAGGCAACCATATAGATCACCGGCGGAGGCGTTTTTATTCCAGGCACGGAATGCGTTGGTGGGTTCATCATCATCCTCTTTGCTGAAGCGGGCCGAATGGCCCTGAGGGAAACAGAGTACCTTTTGGACGCATGTTAGCTCGGCGAGATTGCACTGGCGTGGCCCGCGACAATTTGCATCGCGCCACTCGCTGAGGCTGCCCAAATACGGGTATACCGAATGTTAAAATCGATTGGTTTGCTCTCGTAAGTGCCCAGCAAGTGCATCGAAACAGAAACGATTGCGAACCCCTGATTTAATTGAATCTGCTGCTCCGAGGGAAAAAACTCTTTCAATTGGAGAACACCGGATTGATGAAAATCAAGATCGGCTTGCTTCCTGATAAGTTGTCCGAGGTGATTTGTGAAAATGAGTTCAGGCGCAATGAGTTCATTGAGCACATCCGTATCAGAACGAAGCATTGCCAGCCTGAGACGTTCCTCTAATTCAACAATTTGAGTATGAAACTGGTTGTTCATGGTTTATCCAGTGTAACATACCGCGGAACGTTTGAATGAAGGGGCGCCTCGCCTGGTGGAACCCATTCGAAGCCGGGCCTCCCGCGTCGCGAGTCGTTCCGAACGTGGGCATTGAACGGCGCCAAACCACCGCACTCGGGTACGGGAAACGCACGTTCTCAACGGATCTTCTTGGCGACGTGTGCCGCTAGCTGAGCAAGGCACTCCCCGGCGTGCGCCTTGGATTCCTCTAAAGGGGCAATGGCCGGCACAATGGCATAGGATTGAAAGTCCGGCCACGGCACGCTGGCCGAATCAGCGGACACGGAACCCGCCAGGCAGATGCAGCGCTTGCCTGCGAGCGCTGCCGCCTTGGCGATGACGCCAACCCCTTTCCCCATCAGCGTTTGTGCATCCATGGCTCCCTCGGCGGTGATCACCAGGTCGGCATCTTGAATTCGCTGCTTTAAGCGGGATAACTTGGCAAAAATCTCACCGCCGGATTCGAAGCTCCCCCCGCAGAATGCTTTCAACCCGAACCCAAGTCCCCCTGCGGCTCCGGTTCCCGCATGAAGGGAAAAGTCTTCACCGATCAGGGCCGCCATCACCTCAGCGAGGCGTCTCAGGCACGCTTCGGCTTTGGGAAAATCCACTTCCCTTAACCCCTTTTGCGGTCCATAAATTCGACTCGCGCCACGCTCACCTAACAAAAGATTGTCCACATCTACCGCAATGATCAACGCATCAAACGCCAATGGTTGCGACGGCTTCTCCACCCGCGCCAGTCGATCCAGCTCGGTCCAGGCGTTAATTTCGACATCATTCTCTTTCCAAAAACGCCAGCCGAGCGCTCGGGCGAGGCCAAACCCTCCGTCATTGGTGGAGCTGCCCCCAATACCCACGTAAACACGGCAGGCTCCGGCCTGCTCAACCTGCCTGAGCACGGCGCCGATACCAAACGTATCAAGCTCAAAGGGATGATACTTCCCCGCCGGAAGCAAGGCGAGACCAATGACTTGCGCGGTCTCAATAATGGCCTTCCCCGTGCCAGGTTCATACCACCACTCTGCCAGTCGGTCACGCCCAGCCGAATCCAGCGTTGTGCAGGTCCGCCGTTCCGCCTTCAGCAAGTGCCCCAGCACCTCCCCAAAACCGTCACCTCCGTCCGCCATGGGGAGCTGCTCGATGTCGTCATCGGGACGAACCTCACGCCATCCTTTGGCAATCGCCTCGGCTGCCTGCCGGGCCGTCAAGGTGCCTCTGAATTTATCCGGAACGATCAAAACACGCAATGGCATGACGCCTCCTGGATTTTTTGGATCCACCTGTTTTCAAGCATACAACCCCCGACAACCGAGCCTCAGTCACGAGATCTCCCCGTCAATCCAACGGCCGGGGGAAACAGCGTCTCCAGTGCCAGGTTTCTTCATTTCAGTAACAAACTGCTGCCATGCCGCGTCGATGTGGGTGCCGTAGGCGGTTTGGAACGCGCTTGCAAAGAGATCTAACGCGGCGCTTCTGTACGTCCGAATTGATGGCGTCGTCGGGCGTGTGTTGAAGAATGAGAGACATGTCCCTCCGTCAGGACGGCTGGGGGCCGTCGTAGCCCTCAATAATTACGAGATCGATCGTCGAAGCAGACAATCTAAGCTGAAGCGCCGCCTGATATTCGGGTGAATTCCAGCAATCGAGGGCTGCCTGATAGGACGGGAACTCGACGATGGTGTTACGTGCTCTGGTTGTTCCTTCCGGAAGGGTGAAGCGGCCTGCCCTAACGAGGAACCGAGCACCGTACTTTTTGAGCACTTCTGCGTTTGCCGTGGCATAGGCTTTGAACTACTCTTGATCGGTGACGTCTACGCGCACAATCCAGTACCCCTTGGGCATTCATCTCTCCTGTGGTGATATTTACGGCGGATTGATAACTTTGAGCTCAGGCACACAGTGCAAAGAGCAAATTGTTATGCGCGGTGGGCTCCTTCCAACAATAGTGATGGCAGCTCGCTCATGCTGTTAAATATGTACTGTGCCCCTGCATCTTTAAGATGGTGTGCCGGGGTAAGAGCCGAATAACCGTAAACGCTCATTCCCGCAGCCACACCAGTGGGTGTATCTTCAACCACAGCACATGCCATCGGCAAAGTACCAACCAACGGCCGGAGTACCCGACAAGTCAGATTGAGCGACGTGTTAGCTGCGCATTGGTTCATTTTGGTGCCCCATAAGTGGAGCGCAAGGCGATTCTTCTGTCGTTCGGGGCGAGAGAGTCAATGGCCTGCAAGTACGCAACCACTGCTGAACAAGTCTCATCCGGGTTTGTCGTCAATTTGAGTTTGGGGGACGCGATGATCTGAATCTGTTGCTCCGACAACCGTTGCCTAACTTTCTCGAAGACGCGCTGCATCGCATTCGGGCTTACTACTGTACGATTCTTCGGGTCAGCGGAAAGGATCATCTGTGCAACCAGATCGAGTTCACGTCGTTTCAGCTCCGCTGGAATCAATGCTGGCGCATTTGACGCTTTACCGGACGGGAAGACAACCTCTACGCAGGCTTCCGCGCTTTTCACTCTCAGCGCCGTCGCCTGCTCAAGGATGAGTTGATTTAGAGCAATCAGTGTTTCGTCAGATGTCAATGGCATCAGCTTCGAGTAGAACTGCATTATCCGCGACCGCGCCGCCGAAAACACCTCCGCATCGGTTTGTCGTTGTTGAATTCGCACCCAGGTTTCGTCGGCAACTTGCTCAAACTCCTCGCGGTATCGCTGTGCCAATGCAGCAAATGCCTTCTCTTCCTTCAGTTCAGCAACGACGGCATCCCGCGTGAGCAGCCGCGTCGCGGCAGAGGCAGTCTCGCCCCCGAAGCTTCTTCGAGTAATGATGTTTGCAGCCAACAGTTCTTCATGCTTCGGATACCACACCTTATCCGGTGGAGTGGCTACCACCCTCGCGATGAACTCCCTTGGAACCCCTGCCCGCTCGTACACATCGCGCGCCATTGCATCGTCGCCTGCACGGCCACCAGACTCCCCCACAGATTTAAATTGATGGAACCCAATATGTGCGTCGGGGCCTGCCACGCGGTCGATCCCGGCCAAGAAAGCAATGGTGCATGCCGAGGTGCACTCTCCCTCCACGTAGGTCGTCAGCCTGCGCTCCGTGATGACCTTCGCAACGAGATTTCCTTCACGAACCCATCCGCCCGTCGAACTGAAAACGACAGTATTGACGGCCGGAGCCATGTCCAGTGCCCTCGTCAAAACCTCAGCCGCGCCGTCGTTCATTCCGCCCTTAAGCACAACGGATTTTCCATCGGCACTGACCTGTATCGTGTACTGCGGTCCGAGCTGTCCGCCTAAAGCCACATGCCAGTGCTCTGCCAGACTCCCACTCATGTTGCCAACTTCACCAACCATTCGGAGGCCGCCGAGAACAATCATAACCTTTGCGGTGTTTGCCCAGCCCTGTTTCCCTCCACGCTGAACATGCTTGTTGGCTGATGCCCAAGTTCCACTGATCGCCCATATCCAAGCCAATAACCCGAGTGCTGTAAGACCAAGCACCGCCGCCGAGGAGTACCGCGCGGGTAAGTCCCGAAGGATCGGAACCAATAGGAGCCCAAGCGCTGGAGCAAATAGTGAAACCAGAAAGGTGTTGACCCAATATGAGCGCCCGAGGGAGTAATCACCGTTCCAGTGCTTGCGGAAAAAAGCCAGTGGTCCTTGATACGTCACATTTTCACCCATCTGCTCCCCTTAATGCAGTCGATGGTCTGCTCAGGGTCATCCAACAACCTGCCACTGCAGTCCCTTCCTGTGCGTTTGCCATAACCGGAAACGGCAAAAGCAGAGCGAAGCGCCGCTTTTCCACATCCGAGTTGATGGCATTGTTATGTTCCATTGAACTCTGATTTAAGCAAGCCAAAACACTTAAGATCATGGAACGTATTTTTCCAATAGCCACTTTCACGCCGGAGACCTTCTTCTTTGAAACCAAGTCTACACAGCAACGCCTCAGAAGCATGATTGCCAGGCACGGTGTCGGCCTGAATTCTGTTTAATCGACCGCAAGGAAGCATTCCGGCAAATGCAGCTTGAATCATTGCGCGAACGGCTTCTGAGGCGTAACCCTTGCCCCAGAAGCGAGGCATCAGGTCATAACCCAAGACAGCATTTCGCATCTTGCTGCTCCATGAATTAAAGCCGCATGTTCCAACTATCTTACCTGAACTTTTTAGGCGAATTGCCCATCGAATACCGGTGGACGTCTCGTACCGAGATCGAAAGATGCTTATCAGATCACGTGCCTGCTCAACGGCAATAAACGCTTCCAGATCGTAGTATTCGACTACCAATTTATTGGAAAACAGGTCGAAAATAGCCGCTACGTCATCAGGCTGAATTTCTGTCAGGACCAATCGTTTGGTTTCAATTTCTGGAAATTCCAAGAAAGTCTCTCCATGAGACATAACGGCCGGGTCCACTCCGTGGTTCCAAGGCGCGCAGCGCCGCAGGAACCGCGGAGGAAAACAAGGTCACCCCGGCCGTTCCGCAGTGCGCTGCTTTTGGCGCGTCCGGTTGAGCGCCTTATCAGTTGTTGGGCCTCTTCGTTTTCCCTGCGACCTGCATCGCTTCGCTTGCCCAGAGTCGCAGTCGTTCAGGATCAGTGAGAACGTCTTCCGGGAGTTCAAAATATTTACGCACTTGAACCCTTCCTTTTTTTGTCATATACGAAAACGACGGCATTCCCGCTTGTTCGTATTTTTTCCGAGTGTCCTCATCGACTGCAAAGTACAGGCTGTTTCCCATAATCATGGCAAACTGCACCGAACCATTGGAAATCCCAACACCTCCGAAGAATCGGCCTGTTCGTACCGAGCCAATGGGTTCCAGAAAATCCAAAACGTATTTTGTATATTCAGCGCTGGGGGTCAAGGGGTTCAACCTCCAGTAGGTGGTTCAAAGAACCCGTTCATTTGCGTTAACCACCCACCAGCCCCATACAGTCCATAGCTGGCTCCCTGAGAGAGTATGTTTCCCTTGCCGTCCACCATGTTCCAATGCGTCAGACTCCGATCATGGTGGCTTTTGAAATCGGTTGTTACAAATCTGACTCCGGGCACACTCTTGTGTAGTTCCGACATGTAACCAGACAATTGGGCGTATCCTGTTGCTTGCATCATCGGGTCGGTGTAGACGCAATCAGGGCTTAAGCACTCCTCGAACAATTGTAATCTCTTCGCCTCGTCTACCTCAGACCATGATTTCGTGTAGGTTTCCCAAGTGTTCTTATGTGAATTGCTTTCCATTATTGACTCCATCTATTCAAGACGGTTGAGAGTGACGTTGCCGCTATTGGGTTAATGTCCAACGGCTGGGGTGACCGGCGCGCAGCGCCGTGGGACCATTGATTCACTTGCCTTTTTGCCCTGATCATGGACCCATACGCCATCGTAAAGAGAGTGAATGGCCCTATTTCCGAAGGAAGAGATCCAAGAGGAAGAGGACGAACCACCCGACCAAAAGGACAAACCAGCCTGCGATGAGGGTAAATTCGAGTGTCGTCGAAAAGGAGACCGAGAATTGCTCCGCGGCCATCGTGTAGATATCTTCAAGCACGTCGAGTTTTTGCGAGATTCCCTTGCTCCAATCGTCGAGATGAAACTTCCTTGAAATCTGGTTGTAAAGACGCGCCGAATACCAATCCCCGATCAGCTTGATATTGTGTTCGATGCCGCTCGATTCCAAAATCGATTGGGTCCGGATCTGAATGATCTCCTTGAGGGTGGTCCGGATCTCCTTGGAGCGGAAGAGGGTCCGTTGGGTCTGCTTGAGGAGGATGATCGTCTGCTTGAGGCGATCGTCGAGCTGGTCGTCCAGGGCGCGCGACTTGAGAAGCTGGACGTTGGCGATCTCGAAGAGCTCGATGTTGCTTTCGAAGTCGCCGCTGGGATCGAACATGAAGGTGCCATCCCAGTCGACCAGGGTCAGGTCATCCTTGGCATATTTCAGTCCCCCCCGAAGGGTATTCCGAATCTCTTCCTCGTCGAGCTGAATCCGCTCATTCTTTAAAATGTGGGCGATCCGCTCCCCGTGGAGCGTCAGATAAAGCTCCGGGTCTCCCTGATAATTCGAGACACAATAGATACTGTATTCTTCTTCAAAAAGGGGAAGACATTGGTACTCGACGAGAAATTTCCGGCATGCTTGAAGGAGATCTTTTTTAAAGGTGACCAGCCGATCCGACAAAAGATCTTCGATTTCGACGGTTGCCTCCGCGATCAAGATGTCCGGAAGGTATGCCTTTACGACAAAGGTAACCGGATGATCAAGGACGCTCCCCTTCTCCAGTTTGATGATCTTCTGTTTTGGAATGACGTCGGGATAGGCGGGGGAGTGTTTGAGTGTCTTGCTTTCGAAGACCGCGGTGCTCTCCAGATTGAGGTCGGTCCGGCCAACCAGAAAGGCGACCAATTTTCCACCGAGGGCAACCCCCTTTTCGGGACCGAGTTCCATTTTTCAAGGATAGACGGACGGTTCTCGCAAGTCAACATGGCCTTGCGAGTGCGGGCGAACTTGCGAAATTCATAAGCCTATGTTAGAAACTGTTGGAAAGTAACTGCCTGGATTCAGAGGCACAAAGGCACAAAGAGTCTTGGCAATTCGCCGCTTCGCTGATGGAAAAGACATATCAACCGAAAGAGATCGAGGCCCGTTGGCAGGCCGATTGGCGCGACCGTGGAACGTTTAAAGTCGTCGAGACGGGGCTCCCCAAGTTTTACTGCCTGGAGATGTTCCCCTATCCCTCGGGGAAGATTCACATGGGGCATGTCCGTGTCTACACGATCGGCGACCTGATCGCCCGCTTCAAACGGATGCGCGGTTATCAGGTCCTTCATCCGATCGGGTGGGACGCCTTCGGTCTCCCCGCCGAGAATGCCGCGATTCAGAAGAAGGTTCATCCCGCCGCCTGGACCGCCCAGAACATCTCCTACATGAAATCCCAATTTCAGAAGATGGGGTTTTCGTATGACTGGGACCGGGAGGTGACCACCTGTGCGCCCGACTATTACCGGTGGAACCAGTGGTTGTTCCTGAAGATGTTCGAGCGGGGGCTGGCCTATCGAAAGAGGGCGTCGGTCAACTGGTGTCCCTCTTGCGCCACCGTCCTTGCCAACGAGCAGGTGATCGACGGCAATTGCTGGCGATGCGATTCTGCGGTGATTCAAAAAGAGCTCGAACAGTGGTTTTTCAGAATTACCGCCTATGCCGAAGAGCTTCTTTCGGAATCCGACCGGCTGGCTGGCTGGCCTGAACGGGTCCGGGTAATGCAAAAGAACTGGATCGGAAAGAGCCGGGGGGTTGAAGTCGACTTCCCGCTGGCCGATCGATCCGATGGCCTAGAAAATGGAGCGGCCACCAGAAAGTTGACGATCTTCACCACCCGTCCCGACACCCTCTTCGGCGTCACCTTCATGAGCATTGCCCCGGAACATCCGATGCTTCCCTCTCTCATCGCCGGGCGTCCGGAAGAGGGGGCGGTCTGTGCCTTTATCGAAAGGGTCAAAGGTCAAGATAAGACCGTTCGAACCGCGCTGACGCAGGAGAAGGAGGGGATCTTTACCGGCGTTTATGCGACGCACCCCTTGACGGGGGAGAAAATCCCGATCTGGGTGGCGAACTTCGTCTTGATGGGATATGGCACCGGCGTCGTCATGGCTGTTCCGGCCCATGATCAACGCGACTTCGAGTTCGCCCAAAAATACGGCCTCCCGATCCGGGTCGTCATTCAAAATCGGTCAAATACCTTGGCGGAACCATTGGCAGCCGCCTATACCGAAGAGGTCGGCGCGCTGGTCGACTCCGGTCCCTTCACCGGCCTTGCCCCCCTCGCCGCCCAAGAAGCGATCGCCCGGTTCGTCGAAGAAAAGGGGCTGGGAAAAGAAAAGGTGAATTACCGTCTCCGGGACTGGGGCGTCTCCCGCCAACGCTACTGGGGAACGCCGATCCCGATCCTCTATTGCGAGCGGGACGGCATCGTCCCCGTTCCCAAATCCGATCTGCCGGTAACGCTGCCGGAAGATGTTCCCTTCACCGGTAAAGGGGGCTCCCCGCTGTCGGAAAGCCCTTCTTTTCTGAATGCGACTTGTCCAAAATGCAGCGGCCCGGCCCGGCGGGAAACCGATACAATGGACACCTTCGTCGACTCCTCCTGGTATTTCCTCCGATACATCTCACCGCGGGAAACAGCGACCCCGTTTGATTCCGAGAAGGCCGCCCTTTGGATGCCGGTCGATCAGTACATCGGCGGGATCGAACATGCCGTTTTGCACCTTCTCTACGCCCGCTTCTTTACAAAGGTGATCCGCGACCTGGGCCTCCTCAAAACCGGCGAGCCGTTCGCGAACCTCTTGACGCAAGGGATGGTGATCAAAGACGGCGCCAAGATGTCGAAGTCGAAGGGGAACATCGTCGACCCCGATCATCTGATCGAGACCTACGGCGCCGACACCGCCCGCCTTTTTTCGCTTTTTGCCGCCCCTCCGGAGAAAGACCTCGAGTGGAGCGACGAGGGGGTGCAGGGGTGTTCTCGCTTCTTGCAGCGGGTCTGGCGGCTGGTCCACGACTTCGTGACCTCCAAGGAGCGACCGGCCGCGGGGGGGATCGATTTTTCAGACGCTTCATCCCGCGTCAAGCAGATCCGACGGATGACCCACCGAACGATCAAGCGGGTGACCGAAGATATCGAGGAAGGATTCCAATTCAACACGGCGGTCGCGGCATTGATGGAATTCTACAACGCCCTCGCGCGCGAGCAGTCGGGACCGCCCCCCGACCCCGAAGAAGAACCGGCCCATCGGGCGGCCTACGCCGAAGCGTTGGATCACCTGATCTTGCTCCTCTCCCCCTTCGCTCCCCATTTTTCGGAGTCGCTCTGGGAGGCATTGGGCCATCCCCCTTCGGTTTTGCAGGTCCCTTGGCCCGTCTATGACCCCGGCTGGACCGAGGAAGAGGTTGTTGAAATCGTTGTCCAGGTCAACGGCAAGGTCCGGAATAAATTTTCCACCCCCGCCGGTTCGGATGAGGGAATACTCCGTGAACGGGCCCTTTCCGATCCCAAAACGCAGGGTTGGTTTCAGGGTCGTCCCGTCAAAAAGGTGATTGTGGTTAAGGGAAGACTGGTGAATATCGTCGTATGAACACGCATTGCGAGCGCAATCCTCACCTTCTAGGATGGGGTTAGCGAGCAAATTGTATAAAGAGATTCTTCTTCCTTTCGGGTCGAAGAACCCATGCCCCTCTGGGGCGGGGTCCTTCAAAAGGGCGGTCTTCTTCCTTTTCCTTCTCATCGCTCTGTCCGGTTGTGGATACCACCATGGTTTCCGTTCCGAGCTCCAATCATTCCCCGAAGGTCGCGGCGCCCGGCCCGATGCGTCCGATCCTCTTGGCACCATCTCCATTCCGGTATTTGTAAACACCACATTCGAGCCCCTGCTCGAAAAACGGATCACCGACGTTTTCAAGGAAACCTTTCTGACCCGCGGATGGGAGGTCACCGACGGTTCGGGAGAGACCGGTTGGCTTCTGACCGGCCTGGTTCAGCGTTTTGAACGGATTCCCATCTCTCTCCAACTGACCGGCCGCGCCCAGGAATATCGGATCAAGGTCGCTCTCGAATACACCGTTGTTCGGAGTGGGACACTGCCGGGACCAAAACGGGTGATTGAAGCATCGGCGGAGTATATCGCCAGCCCCGAGCCGCTCCTCGATCGCGCCGCCCAAGATCGCGCCATCCGGGAGGCCGGAAGACGCCTCGCGGAACAGGTGGCCGACTTGATTCGAATGGAGAACGGAAAGGAATGACCCCTCTAGAGGCATTAAAACAGATTGGACAGGGACGATTTTCCCCCCTCACCCTTCTCACCGGAGAGGAACCGTTTTTCATCCAACAGGTTTTGAATCGGTTCCGGGAAAAAGGAGTGGATGAGGGGACACGCGATTTCAACGAAGATTTATTCCAGGGGGAAGAGGCCGATCCGAACCGTATTGTCATGGCGGCGAGAACCCTTCCGGTCTTCAGTCCACGGCGGTTGGTGATCGTTCGAGAGGCCGACCGTCTCAAGGACGACCGGGATCTCCTCCTCGGCTATGTGGCAACGCCTTCCGAGACGACCGTGATGCTTTTTGTCGCGGCCAAGCCCGACCTCCGGAAGAAACTCTTCATCACCTTGAAGCAAAAAGGGAGCGTTATTCAATGCGCCCGCTTGTCAGACGCGGCCTTGAACAGTTGGATGGTCCAGGAGGGGAAAAAAAGAGGCGTTTCTCTCTCCGAGGAGACGATCTGGCACCTCAAAGAACGCTTGGGAAACGACCTTTTTGCGATGCAGCAAGAAATAGAAAAGCTGTCGCTTTACCAGGCGGAAGGGAAAACCGCTTCGCTGGAGGCGGTTCGGCAACTCGCCGGAGGGGGGCGAAGCCACTCCGTCTTCGAACTGATCCGGACCGTTGGGGAAAAGGACTTAAAAGGGGCATTCGCGCTGCTCTCTTCCCTCCTCACGGAGGGGGAACATCCCCTTCTTCTGTTGACGATGCTGACGCGACAGTGGCGGCTGATGGCGGCGGCGAAAGAAAAGCTGGAGAGGGGAGAGACCGAATCGGCGGTCGGAAAGAAGCTGCCGATGCCGCCGAGCCTCGTTCCCGCTTTTTTCAAGCAACTCCGGAGGTGGAGAAGTGATGAGGTCCGGAGGGCCTTCGACCTCTCCCTTTCCGCCGATTCCCGGTTAAAGGGAGGAAGGTTATCCGGCTCCCTGGTTTTGGAGATGCTGATTCTCGATCTCTGCCGAACGGTCGGAGCAGGCCCCGTCAAGGCCGGGTATTCCGCTCCTTTTTTCAAAGCAAGGGGATAACCGGTCTGTTTGTTATGAGGAAGGGGGGGCGGATAGGGCTTTCTTTGCCTTCTTGGCCAGACGGGAAACCTTTCGGGAAGCACGGTTCTTGGGGATCACCCCTTTCGAAGCGGCGGAGTCGATCACGGCGGTGGCCTCTTTGAGGGCCGCGTTGATCTGGTCTGGGTTTTTTGTGGAGAGCGCGGCAAGGGCCTTCTTCGCCGCGCTTCGGGTGGAGGTGAGAACCCCACGATTCCGTTCTCTCCTCTTTTTCGACTGACGGTCTCTTTTTAATGCGGATGGATGATTCGCCACGTTCGGTTCTCCTTCAGTGAATAAGGGAATGATTTAAATAAAGGAATCATCTAACACGGCCATGACGGGAAGTCAAGGGAAAAGCCAGACCACTCAAACTCAGGTCGAAAAAGGGGTTGCCGGCGCGGCCGGAATCGTTGCCTTTGGAACGTTGATCAGCCGTATTTTGGGATTTATCCGTGATATGGTGTTGGCCAACCTCTTTGGCGCCACGATGTCGGCCGACGCCTTCTACGTCGCCTTTCGAATCCCGAACATGCTGCGCGAGCTTTTTGCCGAAGGATCGATGTCGGCTGCATTTATCCCGGTGTTCACGGAGTACCTCTCGAAAAAATCGAAACCGGAGGCCAAGACACTGACGGCCGCCGCGTTGACCACCCTTCTCCTCCTCGTCGGCGTGATCGTGACCTTCGGGATCGCCCTCTCTCCACTGATTGTCGGATGGATCGCACCCGGATTTTCCAAAACCCCGAACCAGTTTTCTCTGACGATTTCGTTGACGCGGATCATGTTTCCCTTCCTTCTCTTCGTCTCGCTCGCCGCCCTGGCGATGGGAATCCTCAACAGCACCCGCCGTTTCGCCCCTCCGGCGCTCGCATCGGGTGCGTTCAATATCGTCAGCATCTTCTTCGTCTTCGGTTTAAGCCCTCTTTTTCCAGAGCCGGTTTATGGCGCCGCCGTCGGCGTCGTGTTGGGCGGGCTGGCCCAATTCCTGATCCAGGTGCCAGCCTTGTATCAGGAAGGGTTCCCCCTCTCCCTGCAACGGCCGGTCTGGCCGCTTCACCCAGGGGTGATTCAGATGGGCCGTCTTCTCTTGCCAACGACCCTCGGCCTTTCCA
>CAZOFJ010000002.1:0-87211 GCA_964579005.1 uncultured Nitrospirota bacterium | reverse complement strand
AAGGGTTACGGATTTATCACCCGGAATGACGGGGAAGCGGATGTGTTTGTCCACTTTTCCGCCATCGCCGGAGACGGCTACAAATCTCTCGAAGAGGGAAATGAAGTCGAATTCGAGGTGACCCAAGGCCAGAAAGGCCCACAAGCCGCCAACGTGAAACTGGTTTCCTAAACAGGAACTCCTGCACGAAAAAACGCCCCGACTTGGATTCGCTCCGGTCGGGGCGTTTTTATTATCTACCGAGCCTGTTTGAGGGCCTCTCACCCGAACGTAAAGGCATACAGTTCCACGGCGGGGGCCTCGAAAATCATCTCGAAGAGGTGTTCTTCTCCGTCTTCTTTCGGAAGGGTAATCAGGTGATAGAGCCGGGCATCTTTGATGACCACTTTGCCGTCCGCTCCCACATCTGCTCCACGCATGTTCGCCTGAAGCGGCGTCCCGTCAATCAGAATCTTCGCCGGGATTCCCTTCGCCGTTCCCTTCATCACCAGATTGAGTTTCGGGGCCTGAAAGCGAAATTGAATCTTCCCGCCGGGGGCTTGGAGAATGGCCGCTTCGTCGATCACCTTCCAGGGGCCGGTGAGGGCCCAGTAATTCAGGCGAAGCGAGGGGGGAGGAGTGTAGTTAACGGTTGTGTCGGGGGTCATCCTTTCGTTGGAGAAGAAGTTGCTGGCCCGGTTATAACCAACGTAGGTCTCCGGGGAACGGATCTTGAAGACGTCGACGGTTTTCTCCGCCGGGTCGATCGTCGGCGGCGCATGAAGAAGCTTCGCCTCCGTCAAGATCGACTGGATCGCCCGCTCAAAACCGTCTTCGTCTCCCTCGCCGAAGTGGGTCAGCCGGAGCTTTCCCTCCGCGTCGATCAGATATTTTGCCGGCCAGAATTGATTGCTGTATGCCTTCCAGGTGCCGTAGTCATTATCGACGGCGACCGGGTATTTGATGCCGTGCCGGGCGATCGCCGCCTCGATGTTTCCGATCTCCTTCTCGAACTGAAACTCCGGCGTATGGACGCCGACGATGACCAGCCCTTGCTCCTTGTATTTCTCATGCCAGCGGGTGACGGTCGGGAGGGTCCGGATGCAGTTGATACAAGAATAGGTCCAAAAGTCGATCAGGACAACCTTCCCGCGCAGCCCGGCTGCGGTGAGGGGAGGGGAGTTCAGCCAGGTGGTCACCCGGGCGAACTCCGGCATTTTTCCCAGGATGGGATAGGGGGATTTTTTGTTGGCGGCCAAGGCGATGTCGGGACCGAAGTTGCTCTCGACGGTTGATTCGTCTGCCGGTTCGGAGGGAGGGGCTCCGACCAGCCGCTGTTCGATCCGGTTGGTGATGAAGAGGGTGGAGGGGAGCTTGGCGAGAAAGAAGGTGTCGAGATTGAAGAAGAGAGCTGCCACCGCCGCCAGGGTCGCGGCCCCAAGGATCTTGTGAAGGAACGATCCCCATCGGCGGAATGCAACGATCTGTTCCGAGAGACGCCGTCCCCCATAACCGATCAGAAGCATCGGGAGGGCCGCTCCGAGGGAATAGGCGCTCATCAGGGCAACGGTTTTTACAAATGACGATTGGACCGCCGCAGCGGTGAGGATGATTCCCAGGATCGGCCCGGCGCAGGGGGCCCAGACAAGGCCGAGCGAGGCGCCGAGAAAGAGAGAAGAGATCGGGGTTTGTTCGGAAGAAAGCCGATTCAGCCCAGGGATCTGCAGGGCGAGGGCGCTGATCCTGGTCCCGATGTTCTCCCAAAGGCTTGGCCAGAGGAGGCTGACCCCAAAGAAAAAAAGGACGATCAGCGCTCCCTGCCGAAGTGCTGCATTACTGATTCCCAGAATGTTTCCGAAAATGGAGAAGAGGGCCCCGAAAAGAGTAAAACTGATTCCCAGCCCCAGGACAATCCAGAAGGGGCGATGCCGTTGACGGCCGGAAACGGCGGCGGTCAGGAGGGGGGGAAGGATCGGGAGAATGCAGGGACTCAAGACGGTCAGGACCCCCGCGATGATGGCCAAAATTCCGAGTATTCCGCTCATGATACCCTTCCCCCCCTGACTGCTAAATTAGCACAAATGGACTATTTCTTCATACTGTCCGATTTCATCTCGTCCATCATCCCCATCCCGTCTCCCTTCATCATGGTGTCGCCCTTCATTTTATCTCCCATCATTTTCTCTTCCTTTTTCTTTTCTTTTTTCTTCATCTCCTTTCCGTCGGAGGACATTCCTTTCTCTTTCATCTCCATTTTCATCTCTCCTTTCTCCATCTTCATCCCGTCGGACTTCATGCTGTCGGGTTCCATGGCGAAGAGGGGAGTGGCGAAGAGAAACAGACCAAGTGAGAGGGCCGTCCATTTTGTTGGAATCATCCTGTTTTTCATTTTTGGGTCTCCTTTGTTCGATGGGTGAGTTGTTTATTCCCATTGATTTGTCGGGAATGCGTTCTGAACCTTACATCAAATCCCGGCGTACCATTCGTATCCCTGGTCTTCCCAATACCCTCCCTTTCCGCCGGCGATTGTGTCGAAGCGCTCGACCAGTTCGATCCGCATCACATATTTCGCCATCTTGTAGCCGAGCTGCCGTTCGAGGCGGAGCCGAAGCGGCGCGCCATTTCCGATCGGAAGGGGCTGATCGTTGAGGTCGTAGGCGAGGATCGTCTGAGGATGATAGGCATCTTCCAAGTCGATGCTCTCGTAATAATATTGTCCCGATTCGTCCGGATCGGCGGAGTAGAAGACGACGTAGCGGGCCTGCGGAAGCGGACCGACCCGTTCGAGGATCAAACTCAGTGGAACCCCCTTCCACTTTCCGATGGCGCTCCATCCTTCGACGCAATCGTGCCGGGTGATCTGGGTCCGGGATGGAAGCGCCCGAAGCTCGGAGAGGGAAAGTCGGGCCGGTCGTTCGACCGATCCGCCGACTTCTAATTGCCAGCCGGTGAAATGATTTTCAGCAAGGGCGAGATATTCGTCGGTATCTGGATTCGTCGTTCCATTTACGGGAAAGACGGGGGAGAGGTCGGCTTCGGTGTACTCCCGCGCCATCGCCTTTCGGGGGGTGATGAGGCGCTGCACCCGCCGAGTCACCCCTTCAGCGCCACCGAGAAACCCCTGAAACCACTCTTTTCGAGAGAGATTGTCGCAGCCGGCGAGGAGAAAGAGGCCGGAGAGTTGGGCGGCGCGGGTCAAAAAATGTCGGCGGCCAAGGCTAATCCGTTTCTTCATTTTTTTCTCCTGATTGCGGAATCAAATACCATCCGGTGATCATCGACCGTAGGTTATTCCAAAGGCCGGTGATCGCCACCATTAGTAGATGGGTCAGGGTGTAGGCGATGAAGGCAAACGCAGCGATGAAGTGGATCGTCCGGGCCGATTGTCGTCCGCCGAAGAGGGTCAGCAGGCCGGGGAGGGTCGCATTCATGTTCGGCGACATGGTGAGTCCGGTCAGGACGATCAGCGGACCGAGTATAAAGACGACGCCGGTGTAGGCGATCTTTTGGAGGACATTGTAGCGGGCCGCCTCCTCGCCGACGGGATGGCGGAAGCGGAGGTGGTCGCGGATCGACGCTCCGATCTTCCGAAGATCGTCTTTCCTCGGGAGGAGATCGCGCCAGAAATGACGGCCTGCCAGCGAATAGGCGGCAAAGAGGAGTCCGTTGATGACGAAGATCCAGGCAAAGAAAAAGTGCCAGCGCCGCCCCATCGCCAGCCATTGCTGGGTGGGAAGGGTGGCCCATTCGGGGAACCCGCGGCGGTAGAGCGCGCCCCCCTCATTCCGGGAGGCTCCGAAGAGACCGGTGGTGTCGAAGGAATGACCGAAGAGGGTGGTGACTCCTCGAATCTCTCCGCTCTCCGTCCGGACTGCCTGCATCGCCAAGATCGGTCGATCGCGGTCCGACCGCTCACCCCAATAGAGGGCCGGATGGGCATTGAAGATCTGAAAGCCGCTCATCAGCAGAATCGGAAGGGAGATCACGTTCAGCCAATGTGCGAGGCGGACAAAGAGGGGATGTCTGAAACGCCGGCGGTTGGCGAGCGTCTCTTCTGTGTGATCTGGCCCTGTCATTGGAAAACCCCGGAATGGCTGTCCATTACCCCATCCTTCTTTTAAAGCTGTCTCAAAGGGAAGTCGGACGGGAAGACGATTCCTTACAACGTTATTACAAAAAACAAGCTCCCTGAGATCTTGAGAGAGTTTGACTTCTCATTTCAGGGACGGTTACAATGCCGCATCAGATCATCTGCCATTGGCCGGTTTTAAAATATGAAACCCGGTCGGACGGTTGATCCCGGTTTTCTTTGGGCCCGCCATGATCTATTCCGCATCTCGGCTGGAGACGTTTCGTCAGTGTCCCCAGAAATTCAAGTTCACCTATGTTGATCATATTTCCGTTTCGACCGAGGGGATTGAAGCCTTCATGGGGTCGCGCGTCCACGAAGCCCTTCATAAGCTTTACCTCGACCTCCGTTTTTCGAAAAAGATGTTGCTGGAAGAACTCCTGACCCACTACCGCGCGCTTTGGGAAAAGGAGTGGCATGGCGACATCCGGATCGTTCGAGAGGAAATCACCCCCGACGAATACCTCGCCTTGGGCGAGCGATGCCTGGTCGATTATTATCACCGCTATACCCCGTTTGATCAGACCCGGACGCTTGGGTTGGAACATCCGGTTCAGTTCCATCTCGATCGGGAAGGGCGGTATACAATGCAAGGGTTCATCGACCGGTTGAGCCGTCCCAAGGAAGGAGTGCTCTGGATCCACGACTATAAAACCAAGGGGTTTTTCCCCACGCAGCGAGATGTTGATGAGGACCGCCAGCTTGCTTATTATCAGATGGCGGTGCAGCAACTTTGGCCCGACACCAAAGAGGTGGAGTTGATCTGGCACTACTTGATCTTCGATGAGGAGATCCATTCCCGGAGGACATCGGACGACCTGGAAGCGCTTCGCCAGGAAACGATCAATTTGATCGACCGGATCGAGGCGACGACCGAGTTCCCGCCCAAGCAGAGCCCTCTTTGCCAGTGGTGCGAATACCGGGCGATCTGCCCGCTTTTCCGTCATGAATATGAAACCGCTGCTCTTTCCAAGAACGAGTATCTGAATGAAGAAGGGGTTGGGTTGGTCGAGCGACTGGCGGTCCTTCAGACAGAAGAGGGGAGAATCAAGGGGGAGATCGAAAAAGTGAAAGAGGCGGTCCTTGCCTATGCGAAAAAGAAGGGGGTGGAGGTTCTCTTCTCGAAGAACAACAAGATTCGAATCAAGGTTTATGAGAATCTTCGATTTCCGGGGAAAAATGACCCGGGGCGGACCGTTTTGGAAAAAATGATCAAGGAGGCCGGGAAATGGGAAGAGGTTTCCGCGCTGGATGTTTTTATTCTCTCGAAGGTTCTCCTGGCTCAGGAAAAAGAGCGACCACCCGTCGGCGGGAATTGGAGTTTGGAATTGACGGAAAAAATCAAACAATTTGGGAAACTTGAAAAGAGTCCTTGGATGAAGGTGTTTCCTCGTGATGAATCAAGATGAGTTTCCGAGAGAGCTTTTTATCCGGCACTGCCGGGTGATTAAAAATCGTTTGATTCTCAATTAACCTTTGTGTTTAGCGTTTATTTGCAAGCCTCTGAAATTGAAACTAATGGAGTTTTATGGATAAGATTTTTATTCGGGCTTGGATCCTTTTTGTCCTTTTCCTTTGCTTGATTGCGATTGTTGCCATCCGTGCCACGAATCCCAAAGAAGAGGCCGGTGAAACGGCTTTGCAACGGGTGAAGTCATCTAGCCCTCCCAAGGAAAACCCGATGATTTTGGTTCCGGCGGGTGAGTTTTCGATGGGAAGCGAAGAGGGTGGATTTGACGAAAAACCGATTCGGCAGGTTTATCTCGATGCGTTTGAAATTAATCAATATGAAATTACACAATCTGATTATCTTGAATTTGTTAGGGCAACACGGCATCGTTCCCCTCTTTCACGGTATTTGAAAAATATTGAAAGTTTTAATGATCAGAATCAACCGGTTGTTTATGTCGCTTGGGAGGATGCCGATACCTATTGCCGATGGCGCGGGTGGAGGCTTCCGACAGAAGCGGAGTGGGAGAAGGCGGCGAGGGGAGGGGAGGGGGGAGTCTGGCCTTGGGGGAACGAGCAGAAGCCGGTTTTTGCCAATTTCCTGGGGGAAGAAGATCAGAGCCAGTATACCGCCATTGTCGGATCGTATCAAAGCGATAAAAGCCCCTATGGAATTTATGATATGGCGGGGAATGTTCGGGAATGGGTTGAAGATTGGTATGAAGAGCAATATTATCGGCACGCCCCTTTTCGAAATCCGAGCGGACCGGTGGAGGGAAAGATGAAGGCGATGCGCGGCGGCTCTTGGAACGACTCTCCCCTGTCCGGGAGGGCGACGGCGCGAATGAAGATGTTTCCAGATTATCGAGATACGACGGTGGGATTCAGATGCGCAAAGACAGGTGCTTCATGAGTCGCTGTTTTTAAGTGTCCAAAAGCGAAAGCGACTATAAAAGATTAAGCCAGTAGAGAACCAGAAAAATGGCGATGAGGGCATTGAAGATCAAACCGACGATCACGATCATGTCAAAAAGTTGGGAGTTTCTACGGCTTTCTTTTTTCTGCTCCATTCCTGTAATCTCCCTTTATTTTTTTGATGGAAATAACACTACCATAGCGTTTGAAAAAGAGTCAAGTTTTTTGGGCGAAATGGGCGTACTTTTTTCTTGACAAGCTTTATTTTTTGGTTTATAGTCCCGTCAATTTTTACCTGAAAAATAAAGCGTACCAAATCGCCAAGTTGCCAAGGAAGACCATTAAATTAGGGGGTTATAGCGATGGATCAAGATCAAGGCAAGAAGATTGGAAAGCTGGTTTTTCTTATCACCATGATTTTTTGCTCCTGGGCGATCTGGTATATCTCCGCTCCACCGCCTGGATTTTCACATTAAGACTAAGTGTGTGCCCTGACTAGTTATGGCATTCATGGCAATAAGTAGTTAAGTAATAATGAGGAAGTAGTATATTAGTTGGCTTAAAACTCGGAAGGAGTTTGGTATATGGCAAATCAAGAAGAAGGTGGCGGGCAGATGGGGAAGACGATCGTCTTCTTTTTTATTTTTATGGTTGTTGCGGCAGGTTATTATTTTCTCCTCGATAAGGTAATGATGGGGCCGATGCAAAACCTCCCGTTCCCATACAAATAAAATATGTAGAAGGCCGTTCTCTTTGTAGCAAAAGGGGTGTTTCTAATTGACTTCCTTTGTCATCTAAACGTTCTGTTTCCAGTTTTATTTTTTTATTTCTCTCGATATTAAAGTTCTAAACTACGACGATGTTGTGTTTTAAGGTAGGGTAAGGTTAATCACCTAATCAAGGAGGTACCAAAATGCGTAGCTTTAACGATCCTGGAAAGGCAAAGATCGGAGCGTTTGTCCTTCTGGGGATGATAGGCTTGCTCCTCCTCCTCCCCTTTATGCCAATGCAGGCGGGGGCCGAAGAAGCAAAAAAAGAGGCCGCTGCCGCTGAGGGTACTGAAAAGAAGGTTGAGAAGGCGAAAGATGTGTTTTACAAGGGTCCCGGGGAATTCGGGATTGTTTCCGGTCCTCCAGCCCCAAAGCTGAAGTATCCGGATGACTATGGGACATATGGCAATTTTCAGAGCCGGACTCTTGTTTGGGTTGCCAATCAGCAGCATCTGTATTTTGGTAGCTTTGTTCTTGCCGTTCCGATGTTTGTGTTCGTGATGGAGCTTGTTGGGATGCTCCAAAAGGACAAGGCAATGGCGAAAAAATATGATGATATGGCGCACGAGATGATGAAGATCAGCTTGACCGCCTATTCCATTACGGCGGTGTTGGGCGGTATTTTGATTTTTACATTTCTTGCGCTTTATCCTGGGTTTTTTGGTTATCTAGCGAGAATTTTTAAGCCGATCATGCATGTTTATGCCCTTCTCTTTATCCTTGAAAGTGGAACCCTCTATATATATTACTATGGCTGGGATAGGATGAATGATGGCGGGTTTTTAAAATGGGTTCACCTTTCGATTTCGTTTCTTCTTAACACGATCGGGATTGTTCTAATGTTTTTTGCGAATTCCTGGGTCGGCTTCATGATGTCTCCGGCCGGTGTTGACGAGCAGGGTCGTTTTCTTGGTGATATCTGGAAGGCGGTCCATACGGCATTGTGGCACCCATTAAATATCCATCGGATTCTCGGTAATGCGGCTTTCGGCGGCGGTGTTGTCGCGGCTTATGCTTCTTATCGTCTCCTGGCGGCAAAGACTTCGGAAGAAAAGGCTCATTATGACTGGATGAGCTATGTGGCCATGTTTATGGGAATTTTGAATTTAATTCCGCTTCCATTTGCTGGTTATTGGCTAATGCGAGAGATTTATGGTTATCGACAGCAAATGGGGATCACGTTGATGGGAGGGCTCTTGGCCTGGGTGTTCATCATGCAGGCAACCATGATTGCGACCCTTTTCATAACAGTAAACTACTATCTCTGGCAGGCAATGGGTCGAATGCCGGGGGCGGAACGGTACTACCGGGTCTTTAAATATCTGCTCCTCATTTTGATTACTTCGACGATTGTTTGGTTGACCCCGCATACCTTGGTGATGACCCCTGCTGAATTAAAAGCGATGGGTGGTGCGCAACATCCCATCGTCGGTAACTATGGGGTCATGTCGGCAAAGAACACCGCGATTAACACCATGATTACCACGACGGTTCTCTGCTTTGTTCTCTATCAGCGCTGCAATAAGGTGCTTACTGTCTCTTGGGCACCTATTGGGAATGCAGCCCTTGCCGCGATTTTTGTCGGTGCTGAAATAAACATTCTTTTTCTCGGCGTTTATGGATACTTTATTCCGGCGAACGTCCGAATCGGTCTCTCCGTTCCGCAGGTCTGCTCTACTCTGACCACGCTCTTTGTGGGAGTAGCGCTTAATACTGTTATGTTGAAGGGATCAAGGCAGTTGGGAGAGATTCGTTGGGGGCAGATGTCTCCAAGGGGAGCATATGCACTTTTTTTGCTTGCCGTTGCTTTTACCTGGACGATGGCGGTGATGGGCTATCTTCGTTCTTCGGTCCGGCTTCATTGGCATGTCAATGAAGTCATGCGGGATAACTCCCCTTGGGCTTTTACTAATCCGCTTGGTTATGCCGGTAATATTAACTCCTTGAATGTGCTTCTCTTCTGGACAATGCTCTTATTTGTCTTCTGGCTCAGTGCCCTCTCTGCCAAAAAAGTCACTGTTAAAGAGGAAGAAGGGGTTGGTGTTGGAAAGGCAACCATTCCAGCGGGGAGCCACTAGGGCTTTCATGAGGGGGTCGGAAAATTTTTCGACCCCCTCAATCATTGTTTAAGGAAGTATAAGGGGAGTATAAAAGGATGAAAATTACAAGGTTTAATATTAATACGATTTTTAAGGTGGGAGTCTGGTACATCTTCATTCTTGGCGGTTTTGCAGCTTATGCAAATTGGCTCCCTCAGATTCGTGGTGATGCTCCTGAGGCTGCTGAAGCAGTCGATGTGAGTGCCGTTACCCCGGAAAAACTTGCTGAAATGGGAAAAAGGATCGTTTTTGGAACAGACAACCCCTCTTTCGGCAAAGGGGATGTTCCGATTGGGAAGGGGCAGTGCCCCCTCTGTCACATGTTTTTCCAAGAGCAAAAAGCCGATCGCTGTCCCGTTTTGATTGGAGAGGAAGGGCGAGCAAACAATAGGGTAAAAGAAGAACGTTATAAAGCCTTTGCATCAAGGCTTGCAAATGGAGAGTCGAATAGTGGAATTAAACCGCATGCGACCAGTGGTGGAGAGTACTTAATCGAATCTGAATACTGTCCTAACTGTTATGTGGTCGAAGGCTTCGGAATCAAGGGGAGCAATGACCAAGAAAGTCCAATGCCGATCATCGATAAGCCTCCTATTCAATTGACCGCTACCGAAATTGTGGCCGTTGTGAGCTTTCTTCAATCAAAAGATGATGGAGATTTCGGAAAAATAACTGCAAAAGATTCCTGGGAAAAGTATTTTGGAAAGCCTCTTAAGGCCGATGAGGCACCGAAAGAAGGTGAACCAAAAGCCCCCGCAGGGCCTCCTATCGCTTTGGAGGCCGATTCTATCGAACAGATTGTTCAAAAAAACATGTGCTTTACATGTCATAAAATTCCTGGGGTTTCGATTGCAAAGTCAGGAATGGTCGGTCCCTTATTAATCGAAAAAACAAATGCGCCTAACCGTATTAAATCGCCTGAATATCAAAAAGCGGTGAAGGAAGGTAAGGCAAGTGCTAGAACACCGAGAGAGTATATTGTTGAATCGATTATGAATCCAGGCGCATTTATCGTCCCTGGATTTGCTGACGACATGTTGAAGGACTTCAAGCACAAGTTTACCGTCTCCGCTTTAGATAAATTGGTTGAATATCTTCTACAGCAAGATGAGGCTGCAGCCGTGAAGGATGGTTTGGATCGTCTCCCGAACGAAAAAGAAGGGCCGCTAAAAAAAGCGAGCATCACTCCTTCTGAAGGCGATCGAACTTTTGCTGCATCAGCAGGTAATTCCATTAACTTGGAAGGGAATAAGATAAAAACGGCTTCGGGTGGATAGCTAACGTTCAGAAGCAGTTTTTTATCATGTAATCTTCGTTTTAACCTAAAGATGAAAGAGGAGGCGCTTTTTTATGTTAAAGCATAGAGCAACACCAGTTGCACTCCATGCCCTTATAGCTTTGTTAGTCCTACCGGGATTGGTTTGGGCTGGAGGGGGCGGTGGCGGTTGGATGGATGCTGGAAAATTTGCCCTTATCATTGGATTTGGAATAGGGCTTGGAATTATTTTCCTCGCCTGGGTTGTCAAGGATAAGTTAGGGATAGGGATCCCAAAGGTTGTACAGGTTCCGATCATCTGGATCACAGCCTTTGTTTTATTTAGGGTGATCCTTCAGCCGCCGATTCCCTTCTCGCTCCTCGCAATTTACATGGGAGTGGTCACGTTGGCGACCCTTCTTTACGCGTCTCTCAGCCAGCCATCTTGGGACGAATTTACAAAACCAATTGCATACATGCTGCAAGAGGATACCGGTAAAGCCAAACTGTCCCGTTATATTACTTTTGCCTCTCTTCCGGTTTTGATTGCCTACGGAACGTATAACAAAATGCTCCCAAAATTTGATGAACCGATCGAATTGCGTACCGTTCATCCGGCCCCTCCTGCCAGCATCAATGTACATGAAAAAATTGTCACCTTACAAACGGCGGAAAATCCTTTTCGTGTAAATGATGAAGGAAAATATCTAAAGGTGGGATTGGAAAGCGTTTACCATGGTAAAAATCCTTGGGCTCAAGATGCGCCAAAATTTCTTCAAAACGTGAGAGATGGTGGCATTGTCTTCTTTGGGACTGCAGGCTGCTTTTTCTGCCATGGTGACAACTTAGATGGGCAGGGACCGTTCTCTTTTGCCTTCAATCCCATTCCTGCCAATTTTGCCGATCCAGGAACGATTGCCCAGTTGCAAGAAACTTTCGTTTTTTGGAGGGTTGCCAAAGGAGGACCTGGACTTTCTCGTGAAGGATTTCCTTGGGCATCAGCCATGCCCCCTTGGGAAAAACATTTAACGACCAACGAAATGTGGCGAGTGATCCTTTTTGAGTATTGGCATACAGGATTCTATCCAAGAACTTGGGATTAAGGTTGTATCGTCTATTTTTTTAGATCGAACGCAAACCCAAATATTCAAAATATGGGGGAATGAGTCAAATGACCAGACTGTTTAAGTATAAATCAAAATGGACTCTACAAAAAGGATATGCTATCGGCCTGATTGCTTTTCTTTTGATGGGGAGTGGGCTCCCATGGATAGGAACAGCAATTGCGCAACAACAGCTTGAACCAAAACCGGGAAAATACCAGCCTTCAAAAGCATCTCAGGAGGATATCGAAGGAGGTAAAGCGGTTTACTTTAGAAAATGCGTCTGGTGCCATGGTGTTGATGGCGCAGGCGATGGTCCTTCTGCCATCCGGCTTGCCACCAAACCCAGAAACTTTAATCAAGGCACCTTTAAAATTCGCCATACCGCAAGCGGCGAGCTCCCTACAGATGAAGACCTTTTTTTGACAGTGACGCATGGGCTTCCTGGTTCAGCAATGCCTCCTTGGGGACAAGTTTTGACGGAGAAAGAAAGGAAGCAAGTGGTCTCCTTCGTTAAAACCCAACTGATTAAGGATCGAAAAGTGGATGATCCTCAAGAGACTTTTAATGTTATTGATTATGGAAAGCAGATTCCTTCCTCCGTAGAAAGTATTAAAAAAGGGGAGGAAATTTTCATGACAAAAGCAAAGTGTGTTGAATGTCATGGGGTTGAAGGGAGAGGGAATGGAAACCTGACACAAAAGGATGATTGGGGCTTTCCGATCTTCCCCGCCGATCTTGCGAAACCATGGAACCTTAGGGGGAACCGCCGTGATCCGTACAATCCCAGAAATATTTTTAGGGAAATTTCAACCGGTTTAAACGGGACTCCGATGCCCTCCTTTGCCGACGAATTGACCCCTGAGGAAAGATGGCATGTCGCGAATTTTGTGATGTCGTTATCTCAAAAATATCCGATCGATCCTCAAACCGTTAAACCGGCCATTCAGTTTGTCATTAAATCAAAGTTTAATAAAGAAGGAGAGCTACCATCTGATCCGAATGATAAAAAATGGGATCAGATGGTTCCTCAATATGTTGGTTTGGCAAGTCAAATCATTCAACCACCACGGCACTTTTTAAGGACAGTTGATGATATCCGGGTCCGCTCTCTCTTTAATGACAAAGAAATTGCCATTCTTTTTGAATGGGATGATCGAACTGAAAGTCATCGGGATGAGAATAAAAGTGCCGTTTATGATGCGAAGGCGATTGCATCGGAGGCCTTCCCATCGATCAACTCGAATGACTATACCCATGAAAACGATACGGAGGCAGGTCCTCTAAAAAATGTAAATCCAGAGGGTAAAGGTGTTTATAACGATGCGATCGCTATCCAGTTTGCTGAAAATTGGCAACAGCTTCCTGCTCCGGAGAAACCTTATTTTATTCATGGGGATGCCAAGCGCGGAGTAGATCTCTGGAAGTGGGAATCGGATGGGACAACGAAGGAATACACTGGACATGGGATTGATAAGGTAACATTAAAAGAAAAAAATAAGAATGTTCGCGTTGATGGGGCGAAATGGGCGAATGGGAGATGGCGCCTCATCATGAAACGCTCTCTTCAAACTGAAGATAAAGAACATGATGCCCAGATTGAAATGGGACGAAATATCCCTGCTGTGTTTTTCGCCTGGGATGGGGATGCTGGTGAATTTGGTGGGAAGATGGCCCTTTCAACATATTATTATTTCATGTTGGAGCCGCCTGTACCTGGTAATGTCTATGTGATTCCTCCAATTGTTGGAGGAGTCATCCTCTTGGTGGAAGGATGGGCGCTTTACGCTGCACGTAGAGCAAAGCGCACAGCTTAACCCACCAAAAGACAAGCGACATTTGATATTTGATCATACAGGGAAAGAGGGTAAGCGGTTAAAATATCGCTTACCCTCTTTCTTTATATCAGACTTTATAAAAAAACTTTGCTTCTCATTTACTTTACAAGGTATAATCATGAAATTTTAAAATTTAGAATAGAATAGGTTTGAGGCCTCCTTTGAGCAAATAAATTAAAATAAGTTGAGGTGAAGAGCATGGCTTCTCACTTTGTCTGTCTGTAAGCAGCAGAGAATGGAAATTTAAGGGTTGTCTTTCAATAAAAGTAATTTTACATTCGCAAATTTTAGAAGGGAGGAAGTGAATGAGTCGATTGAATTTTTTATTTACCTCGGAATCGGTAACAGAAGGACATCCGGATAAGATTGCGGACCAGATTTCAGATGCGGTTTTGGATGCGATTATCGGGCAGGATCCCACCTGCCGGGTGGCGTGCGAAGCGATTGTGACAACCGGTTTGGCATTTGTGGCGGGCGAAATTACGACCTCATGTTATGTCGAAATTCCAGACATCGTTCGGGAAACGATTAAGCAGGTCGGCTATACCCGGGCAAAGTACGGGTTCGATTATGAGACATGCGCGGTAATTACTTCCATCCATAATCAATCGCCTGACATTGCAATGGGAGTCGATACCGGTGGAGCAGGAGATCAGGGGTTGATGTTCGGTTATGCGACGAATGAAACCGAAGAACTAATGCCGACCCCGATTCTGCTTGCCCATAAAATTACGCGTCGCTTGACGGAGATGCGGAAAACCGACATCCTTCCTTATCTTCGCCCCGATGGGAAATCACAGGTGACCGTTGAATATCGTGAGGGAAAACCTGTCCGTGTTTCCACAATTGTTGTATCGACTCAACACAGTCCCGATATTACTTTAAAAGAGCTTCGGGAGGATGTTATTGAAAAAGTAATCAAGCCGGTTGTTCCCAGAGAGTTGATCGATGAGGAGAATATCATTTATCATATCAACCCGACCGGTCGATTTGTGGTTGGAGGTCCGCAGGGCGACACCGGTTTAACGGGGAGAAAGATCATTGTCGATACATATGGTGGTGTTGGAAGTCATGGAGGGGGAGCTTTCTCCGGGAAAGATCCCTCCAAAGTTGATCGCTCTGCCTCTTATATGGCGCGGTACATCGCTAAAAACATCGTTGCAGCGGGGATTGCGGATCGATGCGAGGTCCAGCTTGCATATGCGATCGGCGTGGCCGATCCAGTTTCGATCTTGGTCGATACGAAGCAGACGGGCAAAATCTCCCAAGACAAGTTAGTAAAATTGGTTCGCGATCACTTCCCGATGACTCCGCGTGGAATTATTGAGCATTTAAATTTGCGCCGTCCAATTTATAAGAAAACGGCGGCCTATGGACATTTTGGAAGGAACGATCCAGATTTTACTTGGGAATCGACCGAGCTAGCGGAAAAGTTGCGGAAGGCGGCGGCTCTTTAATCTGTCGCCGATTTTTCAAAGAGATCAGCCACTACGAGAACCGTAGTTAATATAAATATATAAATAATGGAGAAGGAATGGACTACGATATCAAAGATATCAAGTTAAGCCAAAAGGGAAAACTTAGAATGGAGTGGGCCGAGCAGAGTATGCCGGTTCTGCGCTTGATTAAAAAAAGGTTTAAAAGGGAAAAACCGCTGGCAGGTGTCCGTATCTCAGCCTGCCTTCATGTTACTACCGAGACGGCGAATTTGATGGATACGCTCAAAGCCGGCGGGGCCGACGTGGTCCTCTGCGCCTCGAATCCCCTTTCGACCCAAGACGATGTTGCTGCCACGCTGGTCGATCATTATCAGATCGCCACCTTCGCCATCAAAGGCGAGGACAACAAAACTTATTATAAGCATATCCAATCAGCTTTGGCGCATAAGCCGATGATCACAATGGACGACGGGGCCGACTTGGTCTCGACCATCCTCTCGGAGCAGAAGCAATTAATCCCCAATATCATTGGGGGAACGGAAGAAACGACGACCGGTGTTATTCGCCTTCGGAGCATGGCGGAGAAAGGGGTTTTGAAGTTTCCAGTGATCTCGGTCAACGACGCCAGCACCAAACATTTCTTCGACAATCGTTATGGAACTGGCCAGAGTACGATGGACGGCATCCTGCGCGCCACCAACCGGATGGTTGCGGGATCGGTTGTTGTCGTTGCTGGCTATGGCTGGTGCGGCCGCGGGATCGCGATGCGGGCAGCCGGGATGGGGGGCAATGTCATCGTCAGCGAGATCGATCCGTTGAAGGCAATTGAGGCGGTGATGGACGGCTATCGGGTGATGCCGATGTCGGAAGCGGCCCAGATCGGTGACTTCTTCATCACCGTGACCGGTGATATCAAGGTCATCCGAAAAGAGCATTTCGAGGTGATGAAAGACGGTGCAATTGTCTGCAACTCCGGACATTTCAATGTCGAGATCGACATTCCGGCCCTTGAGAAGCTATCCAAACGGAAGCGGACCATCCGGGAGTTTGTCGATGAATATACCCTCTCGGATGGACGGAAAGTAAATCTCCTCGGTGAGGGGCGTCTGATCAATCTCGCCTCGGCCGAAGGGCATCCTTCCAGCGTGATGGATATGAGCTTTGCAAACCAAGCCCTCTCCGCGGAATATCTTGTTCAACAGTCCAAGAACCTTGAAAAGAAGGTCTATCCTGTTCCGCCGAAGATTGATGCCGAGATTGCGCGTCTGAAGCTAGAGGGGATGGGAGTTAAGATTGACAAATTGACCAAGGAGCAGGAAAAGTATCTGGCTTCTTGGGAGATGGGAACCTAACGAAGTAAGAGGCGAATTTCGTATATGGAGGGAAGAGGGGAGGAAGACCCTTCTCCCTCCATATTCGCTACTGGATACCGCTACGATGGCCTGGTTTAAAAAAGAACGGCAACCGGGAGATTCGAAGAGGATCAAAATTCCGGAAGGACTTTGGGTTAAGTGTAACAACTGCCGCGAGATTATCTACCGAAAGGAGCTGGAGCGAAACGCCAAGGTTTGCCCGAAGTGTGATTACCATTTTCCGATTTCGATCGAGGAGCGGATTGCGATGGTGGTCGACGAGGGGACCTTTCATGAATTGAACGCATCGTTGGCCCCGCTCGATCCCCTCAACTTTAAAGATGCCACGAAGTACAAAGACCGTTTAAAGGTCAACCAGGAGAAGACCGGTCAGCGCGATGCCCTTGTGATCGGGGATGCGAAGATCAACCATCGATCGGTGGTCCTGGGGGTTTTTAACTTCGCCTTTATGGCGGGGAGTATGGGGTCGGTCGTCGGGGAGAAATTGACCCGTGGGATCGAACGTGCTCTCGAAAAACATCATCCCCTCCTTTTCTTTTCCGCCTCCGGCGGCGCCAGGATGCAGGAGGGGATCCTTTCATTGATGCAGATGGCGAAAACGAGCGCCGCCATCGCCCGCTTTCAGAAAGAGAATGTCCCTTACATTTCGATTCTCACTGATCCAACTTTTGGGGGGGTCACCGCCAGTTTTGCAATGCTGGGGGATGTCATCATCGCGGAACCAAAATCATTGATCGGCTTTGCCGGGTCAAGGGTGATTGAACAAACGATCAAACAACAACTCCCATCCGGATTTCAGCGCTCTGAGTTCCTTTTAGAGCATGGAATGATTGACATGATTGTCGAACGAAAGCATCTTCGAGAGACCCTCATCCGTCTGCTCTCCTTTTTCTAAAAATTTTGAACAGTTCCTCAACTTGCTTTCCTCTTTTAGGGATCGAGCTTGATGACATACTCACTGTTGGCCCCGAGTCGAAGTTGATATGCTCCTCCTTCTCCGGAAACCACTTCTTTCCCCGTTCCCAGAGGGACGACATGAATCCCTCGCACATCGATTCCGGCAAACTCGCTCCCCGTGGGGTTGATGACCACCCCATCCAGAAGGATGTCCGGGGGAGCAACCGGGTTGATATTGAGATGGAGGTAGGAGAGGCTCCCGGTGTAAGTGGTCACCATCGCATTTCCGGCTCCTCCTTCTGTTGCAGAGATGTTCGTAAACCCGGGCGGAACGTTGAAAATCAGAAACCGGCCGCTCTCCGTCGTTGCGGTCCCCTCGGGTCTGATCACTCCATTCCCGTCGAAATATGAAATTTTCCCGATGACATGACCCTCTCGATCTCGCGCCTCGATGCGGGCTCCCGCAACGGCTCGATCGGTCCCGGGAAAGAGTTTCATCTCCAACCCGAGGGAGAGGGCCAGGTCTTCCTTCCCATCCTCATTAAAATCGGCCAGGGCGAATCCGGTTGTCGTGGGGGTAGCGACCGGGATGGGGGACCCAAACGTTCCATTCCCATTTCCGAGAAGGAAAAGGGTTCCTCCCGTTCCACCCACGACCAGGTCGAACCTCCCATCTCGGTTCACATCGGCAATTGTCATCATCTTCGGACCAAAACCGTCTGGAAGTATGAACGACGTAAGAAGAGAGACGGTCTCTCCGGTTGGCGGAGTCTCAAGAAAGACGGCGCCCCCTTTTTCATGAAGAACGAGGAGGTCTGGTGTGGCGTCGAGGTTTAGAAATCCAATTTTCGCGGTTTTAATGTCGCTTGGTAAAGGAAGCGAGGAAGGGAATGTGAGAAATTTTGTTGGACGGGCCTCCTCATTCGGGTTGTATGTGATGTCGCAAATTCCTCTTTGAGTGTCGGCAATGAGGATGTCGATCAAACCCGAACCGGATTGTCGGGCACGCACCGCCACAGGGTTGGTTCCACACTCACCTCCCATTTTAAATGACTGAAACGACCCGTCGGTTTTGTTCGCAAGACGGACCAGAGGAGTGATCTTGTCTGTTGCGATAAGGATGTCCTGAAATCCGTCCTGATTTAAATCGACGATGCTGAAGGTGCGAGGCGTCCCTGCGTCGGGGGGGAGGGTGACTGCCGGGCCCGCGGTAAAGCATCCTTGCCCATTCCCCATAAAGATAAAGAAATTATTGTTTGCAAGGAGAACTAAATCGAGGCGGCCATCGCGATTAATGTCAAACGGTTCGACTATCTGGGGAGGAACTGAAAGGGGGGGGCAGGAGGGGGTTTTCTGAGAGAAGCCTCCGGCGCCATTCCCCAAACGGAGGTCGATTTCTCCGCTGTTTGAAATTGTCAGGAGATCGATATGTCCATCTTCGTCGAGGAAACCTGGGAAAAAACCAATGGGAGCGGAAGCGGAAGAAGCGAAGGTCGATCCGGTCTGGGCAAAGCCCCGTGCGATGACTTTTCCTGCAATAACCCCATTTTCCGGCAGCGTGTCAACACCGGCTTGGCCCGTTAATGTGAGGAGAGCCTCTTTGGAAACCGTCCAGAGCGGTGGCAGGGTGGAGTTCGGGATACGGATGGGGGTTTCAATCTGATAATTGTAAGAGGGAAGATACCCCTCTTTTTCAACGCGGGCGATGAACCTACTATTACTTTCCAAGGAGGCTCCAAAATGACCCGATGGATCGGTGGCCAGGTGTCGTTGTGTCCCAAGGATGGCAATATTCATATTCCCAACGGGGTGGATTGCTCCTGCTTCCGGGCCGGAGAGGTTTTGGACCTGTCCGGTAAGAGCCACTTCCCTTCGAAGCGCCTTGTTGACCTTCATCGAAAAAAGGGTCACGCCGTCGTCATAAACCTGGACCAGTGCGGTTCCTGAATCTTCCGGTGTGGTGACTTGGAGCTGATAGAGGCCCGGTCCCAAATCGCAGACCAAGAACCGACCGTTGCCTGCAGTCGATCCGGCGAGGCTTCCCGGATAAACAGTTCGGCCGACCTCCTCCCCCGATTCTCGGAGAACCTTTAGGGCGATTCCTTCCGCTCCACGCCCTTCCCGTAAAGGATCGTTGAAGCCGATGTCCCGAATATTCCCGAAGATGCGGAGATCGCCGGAGGGGCAGGTATTTTTGGCCGAGACGTCCAGGAGGATCAGGTCGCGCTTTCCCCCGGTTGGGCCGGTGGAGATTGTCTGATATGTCGGAATAAAGCTGGCGTCCTTAAAAGTCTTGACGGTGTAATCGCTGTTTGCAAGGAGGGGGGAGAGATCTCCAAAATTCCCTTTTTCTATTCGATAGGTTCCATTCTCTCCTGTCGTTGCCCCCCCGCTCGATCCGATGAGCTTGATCTGCGCCCCCGGAATTGACCGATCTCCTTTTTCCGAGGTCACTTGTCCCTCCACCAAAACGGTAAGGCGGGGCTTGAGGTCCGGTGCCGGTGTCGGTAGCGGTGTGGGTGGTGGTTCGGTTTCCGTATCTGTCGGAAGGGCCAGGTTGATGATTTCCTGAGCAAAAACTGTTCCAGGCTGGCAAAAGGCGACGGCACGGCCTGTGGAGAAGATCGGTCTTTGATTGTCGGGATTAACCGATCTTGCATTAACATGGAGGAAGACCTCGCCCTGCGGGCCTGCCGGACAGTTCTGAAGGAAGAGAATAAACTGGGAGTTGTCGGTGGTTGCCTTCAAGTCGGGATTGAGTTCTCCGAGTGCGTTAAAGTAGAAGAGGCCGGGCAAGCGATTTCCATCCCGGTCAAGCGGGGTCACCACCGCATCTTTCTGGCCGGTCCCCCCTCCGATTCCGACCCTTCCATGGATCATTCCCCAGGAAGGCCCCAAGGTGATTCCGGCACGGGTTGCCATATTTTGAAGGTTTGTTTCCGAAAAAAGCAGGAGTCGATCGGCTGTCAACGGGTCGAACGCCTGCTGCCGTTGCTCTATCTTTTCCTTCGCCGTATCGAACCGGTGGATCGTATCGCGGAAGCCCGGCGCCGACAACCGGATCAGAAATTCTCCCTGGGTCGGGAGGCCCTGGTCGGCGGGGAAAATGAAGAGGCCGGCGGCGTTTCCGATGCCCGGTTCCCTCCTTCCAAAAAAAGAGGCGGTGGCACCGGAAATCCCTCCCGACGCCCCGCCCGCATCGACGATGACCCCTAAGATGCCGATTTTTTCCGGCAGTATCGGGAGGACATCGATCCGTCCCAGAGAAACGTTGGCGGCAAAGGAGGAGATTCGGGTATTTCCCCGCCCCCCTCGGATCGCTTGAAAAAAAAGCTCTCCGGGTGGCGCGTTGAAAAGGGTAAAAGTTCCTTCGTCCCCGCTTCCTTGATCAATGAGCAGATCAGGAACCCGGCCCAGGCTGTTATAGAAAAGGTTTCGATCCCCTCCGGAGATTTTACCAACAAGATTTCCGTCGATATCGGTGATCCCGAGTGCGACCTCTCTGACCGGGCCTTGCGGTCCTTGTATGCTCCCTCCGATCAAGCCATTTTTGTTCAGTTGGCTGGTCGAGGCGGCATTTTTAAGGGTTAAGATGTCGGCAAGGGTGATGATTCGGAGAAGCCGGTTTGGATCCGGATAGGTGATATCTCTGGAACCGGTTTTGAATTGAAAAAGATAGGTGGTGGAGAAAGGAACATCCCGAAGACCATCCGCACCGGGCGGGTCGGGAAAAGGGGCTGCCGAACAAGCAGAGAGGAATATCAGAAAGAAAAAAGAATAAAGATGGCGTTGCAACATTTTGAAATCATAGGATAAACGGTGCCGATTCTTCAAGGGAAAAAGTACGACAACGGCGTGTGGTGTTGCTTGCTTTTTTCTGAAGATCGCGTCGATTGCTTGTTTGAGTTGTCTTGAAAGTGGAAGCATCTCTCTTCCTCCTTAAAGCAATGCCGTTCAGTTAAGCCGTTCATGGTGAGCCTGTCGAACCATGAATGGCTCATTTCCCGCCCTTCGACAAGCTCAGGGCGACCGGGTTTCCTTTAAGTGAACGGCATTGTCCTTAAAATTAAAAACTATAGGTGAACTCCGTATAAACCCGGTCGTTGTTTTTGAAAAATCCGATGAAATTGAACTCTCCCGGAAGGGGCCCCCCGATGCTTCCCGAAAAAATATCGGCCCCGACGGCAATCTTGAAAGAATCGTGCATTTGATAGGTTGCCTTGGGGCGTGTCAGGGTCTCCTTGTCGTTCGCGAAGTAAAGGGTCAACCATTCAAACAAGAGGCGGTTATGGAGGGCCTCCCGTCGGATGAAGAGGCCGAGGACCGTATCCAAACGATCCTGGATAATTCCCGATTGATATCTAGGAATGTACTGTTGCAGCATTTGAAGCGACCAGGCTGTTCCCAAAAACGAAAAATCGAGACTCAGGCCATATTTTACGTAATCCCGTTTTATTTCTCCAAGGGTGACCTGGAGGGTTTGTATTCCCTCCGGTCCCCCCAAGACCGGATTAAATCGCCCAAGCCGGGTCCCGAACATTTTTCCTTGGACATATGCAACCTCCCCACTGATGACGGTGGGCCCGATTCCTTTCGAAAAGGTCCCTCCAGCGATATGAAGCCGGGTATGTCTCGGATTGAAACCGATCTCGGGGGAAATGCCAAACTCTCCCAAGCCGAAGACGGTTCGGAAGGCCGACGGAAAATCATCCCAGGTGTAAAAGTAGCTTAAGGAGAGGTCCCAACCCCCGATCTGCCGGGAGAGCTTGGTGGCCCATTCGCTGTTTCGGAAGGTTTGCGGCGGTTCCTTCGCGTTCGGTAACGATTGAAATTGTTCCCACTGGCTTCCACGGGGTGCCGGCCGGTGAAATTTGAGGTCTGGTATCCAGATGAATTCCAGCGTGTAGCGTCCCAGATAAGCGTCGGCCTTGACCATCCAAAGGGGGATATAACGGTCTTGTATTTCCCTCAGAATGAATTCCTGAAAGTCGAGGGGGTTGATCTCATCGGTAATTCTCGCTCCCTCCAGCACTCCCCACCGGACGATTTGCCTCCCGATCCGAAGGTCGAGCCGTTTTAGAAAAAGATCGAGATAGAGCTCTCTCAGTTCGGTCCTTTTTTGAACGATATCGACCTGCCGGAGGTTGGTGATTTTGAGCGCTTCGATCTCTTCGCGTGTGAGGTTGGCCGCCAGGATGGTTCTTGGGTTGGTCCTCGGAGAGATGTTATCGATCTGTTGAAAATCATAGGCGGCGTCATAATAGGAACGGACCATCGCGGTGACCTGAAAAAGGGAAGACGGGGCATACCGCGCTTCCAATCGGGCGATATTGAGGATTTTGCTGAATGCGGCCGGCTGAACATAGCGGTAGGCGGTTTCATTTTTCAATTGCCCATGAAGGGAGAGGGCCCCTCCGGAGAAGGTCTCTTGGGCCCCGGCCGGAGAGAAGCCGAGTAAGAGTGCGCCGCAATGGGCCGTCAGAAGGATGACAAGGAGCTTTCTCCAGACCCGAAGCGCTGCCTTTTGTTTCTTAAAACGCAATGTTCAGTCCCGCCGTAACAACCCGTTTCGTATAATCTCCCAAGGCGCTGGTTCTTCCCGATATGATATCGATATTGGTGAGACCGGTCGTGGGGCCGAGATTCGATCGATTCTCCTGCCAGCGATAGTCGAGGGAGAGGGTTGTCGAACCGCTCCAGGAATAGGTCAGGCCGAGCCCATAGGAGAGAAGAACATTTCGGCGTTCGCTGTTCGTAGTCGGATCGGGAAGGGTAAAATTCTGAAGAAGCGCCCCCCCGTCTCCCCGGAAGAGGAGATCGGGATGGAGCCGCCGCCGATAACCGAGATTGATCTGATGTCCTTGATAGCTATTATCGGTGAAGCCGGCGGAGAGCGGTTCGGTCGTCCGGCGATCGACGAAACCGTAGGAAAAGGTTCCCTCATCCCTTTCACTGATCCGTCGTATGAAAGAAAGGGTCCCCCGCTGTTCCCCGGCGTTAAAACTTCTTCTTTCCGGAAAAAAGAGGTCCGAGTAGGTATATTCGAGAGAGACGGTCGAAAAAAAATCTCCGAAGTAGGTGAGGGTCGCGGTTCCTTGCGAAAGGAGGGAAGAGAGCCCTTCTCCTTTCGCAAAAGCTGCCTGGAAACGGCCGGTCAAACCGTATGAAAAAGAAGGGAGAAGTCGGTGCTGAACTCCCAAGGAGAGACCGTTGCTGCTAAAGTAGGTCTGCACCCGATAGTAGATGCTTGTTTGGTGGGTGTAGGAGAGGGGGATCTGGAGCCGGGAGGAGCGGAGCAGATAATAGGTCGCATTGGCGGAGAGGTTATTGAAAGAGTCGTCCTGGGGAGGGGTGGAGAGAGGAAAATTGCTGTCGACTCCGACAAGATAACCGACACTTCCAAAAAGCCGTTTCTCAAGGGCGGCGAGCCGTTCACGCGCCTCCTTCACTTCGCTGATCTCCGGATCGGGATTTCGTGACAAAAGCGATTGATAAAGGTCGACCGCCTTCTCACGCTCCCTCCGGAATTCATAAAGTCGGCCGAGGCTCAGATAAGGGGAGGGGAAGGCCGGATCTTTCTCAATGGCGGTTTGGTAGCCTCGGATCGCCTCTTGAATGATCTGAGGATCGGTCGTTCCTTTGTTGATTTCCTGATAAAAGAGGGCATACGCGTAATGGTAGCGGCCGATCTCCGGCCGAAGCTCGGTCGCTCGCCGCAGGTCCCAAAGGGCGATGCGAACGGTCTCCGGATCAGGCTTTTCTCCCGTGGACCCCATCAACGCCTCGAAAACCACCCTTCCCCGTTTTTCATGGCGCTCGGCCTCCCGGTAATGTTTCAGGGTTTCCTTCACCCGCAACAGGCCCGCTTGCGCCAGTTTATTTTCACCGTCTTCTTTCTGTTCCAAAAGGAGCGATTGGTAACCTCGCCGGGCCGCCAACAGCGATCCCCTCGCTTCCTCCGCCGTGGCGAGCCGAAGTCTTGTCCCACGATGGGAGGGGTCGATTTTGAGGATCTTTTTAAATGTTGTGATGGCTTCTTCCCATTTTTTCACGGAGGCATAGGCGATTCCGAGGGAGTTGAGGATCGCCGGATTATCCGGTTCCTCGGCATTGGCCGAGAGAAGCGAAGCGATCGCTTCTTCTCCTCTCCCCTCCGCCAATGCCCCCTCCGCCTGGTTGAAGAGCGCCCTGGTTTTTTCCCTGGCTTCGTTTAATTTTTGAAATGAAGCATCCCGTTCTTTCTGGAGGATTTCCCTCGACGTTCCCAACTTTTCGAGTTCTGGATCCGAGAGGCGGAGGAGCCTTTCGTACGTGGAGAGGGCCGACGCATTTTTCTTCTCTTTTCCATAAAGCCTGGCGAGGGAGAGCCAGGCGGAATAGAAGCCCGGTTGGTATCGGACCGTCTTTTCGAACGAATCAATCGCCAAACCGCTCTCTCCCTTCTTTTCGTAAATTTCTCCCAAGTGGAAATAGGGGAGGGGGTGTTCGGGGAGAAGGAGGACAATCCCTTTTAACGAAGCCTCGGCCCCTTCGATATCCCCCCGCCCCTTCTTCGTCAACGCTTCGGCAAAGGGGCGGATCGCCTCCAGGAGGGCGTTCGACCGGAGAAGTCCGCTCTGAATGAGACCGGCCTGGGCCTCCAGGGAGAAGAACCCCCCCTCTTTGACGCCGACAGAGAGGGACTTGAGGTAAGCTTCCATCGACCGAAGATAATAGTGTTCCTGTTGATCGATTTTTCCCAAGAGGATCCGGAGGGAGCGGGAATCCGGCTCGGTTGTCAGGGCCTCGATTACCTCTTCGCGGGCCAGGTCGGGACGGTTGATCTGAAGATAGAATTGCGCCAGGTTATAACGGGCCGAGGTTGCCTCCGGGTCAACCGCGACGGCGGCCTGAAAGGCGCGAAACGCCTCTTCCGACCGTTTCTCCCTTACCGAGAAATCTGCTTTGCGGGTCTCCTCGTCGCGCTCTTGCTGGTCGAGAAGGGAGAAGAGGGTCTCTTTGGCCGACCGAACCTCGGCCACTTTTTCATCCTGGTTGATGGCGAGGATGGTTTCGTACGATCCGATCGCCTCTTTTTTACGGCCGGTCTGTTGATAGAGCCTTCCGAGAAAGAGATAGGCCGGGAGATAGGCGGGATCGATCCGGACCACCTCCCGGAGCGCCTCCTCCGCCTTGGCGGGATCGCCTGTGGCGGCGGCGACATTGGCCAGAATGATCCGGATCTCCCTCCCTTTCGGGAGAAGGATCGCCGCCTCTTCATAAAGGGGAAGCGCCGCTTCCGGGATTCCACCTGTTGCTTTTTCCACCGCCCGGTTCAGGAGTTCCCGGATCTTTCTCGCTGTTTCCGGGGTCTCCCCGATCTCCTCCAACCGCCTCTTTGCGTTGCGAACTTCCTCCGAGTTTTCCGTGCCGAACTCAATCACCTTTTGGTAAGCAGCCACTGCCTCTTCGGCCTTTTTTTGAGCCTCCAGAATCTGGGCGAGGTAAAACCAGGCGGGGGGATATTTCGGCGCCAGCTCCAGGCTTTTTGCCAACGCCCCCCTGGCTCGATCGAGCTCTCCCCGTTGTTTCATCACCAGGCCAAGCCCAAAATACCCCCCCTGATATTTGGGGTCGATCCGGATGATTTCTAAAAAGGTGGCGACCGCCTCCTCCGATCGGCCGGTCCGGGCATAGATCAATCCGAGAAAGTTTCGGGGCCGGATGGCGGCGGGGTCTTTTTTCACGATCTCGAGAAACCGGGGCTCGGCCTCTTGGTCTTTTCCTTCTTGAAAGAGGCGAACCGCTTCGTTGAACTCTTTTTCGATCTCCGGGGAGGCGGCCTCGAGAGAGGAGGGTGAAAAAGCGAGAAAGAGAAAGAAGAGGCAAAAAAGGAGAAAAGGATTTCGATAGATCAAGCGTGCCCCAGTGCTAGGAGGAAAAAGTGGAGTGGGGATAAAAAGGAGAAGAAAAGAAGAAGGCTGAAGAGGAGAGGAGAGAGATGTTTTTTCTGTTGAAGGAGTTCAATATCATATGCTGTCCTTACAAAAAAACTCTCCGAGGGGGAGTGACCCCCTCGGAGAGAAGGGTAAAGATCAAGGGAATCCCATGTTATCACTTGGAATCGTGTTACCCGTAAAATCGATTCCCGTGTTCAGGCCTGGGGTGACGAACTGACCCACGGCCGGGAAGGCTGTTCCTACCGCACCGACAAGTGGGAAGTTAACCGTCATGTCGAGACCGAGGCCTCCAAATCCGTCGGCATTTCCCTGATTGAGGGCGAGCCGGCTGACCATTCCGGTTGTCGCACTCGGCAGACCGGTTGAGCTGGCGGCCGGATTGAATGGGACCAACGTCAACGGAGCGCCGATCGTGGTGGCATCTCCAGGGGTTCCGATCGGATTGTTCAGCCCGATCGTCGCATCCCTTTGAGCGAAGGTCATCGACCCGGTGGAAGGCGTAACCGCCCCGGTTAATTCAACCGTATGCTGGATCAACTGGTCGATGGTTGCCGTTGCTGCTCCCGTGGTTGGAATATTGAGGGTGAACCGCATGAAGCCGGTTGGCATTCCGGCCGTCCCCGCTCCTCCCAGGTTGGCGTCGGTGGAGATGGTCCCGACAAGCGTCCGGCCGTCGAAGTTAGGAGCGGTCTGGGGACCCCCACCGGCGGGGCTACTCATGGGGGGGTTCATGGTACAGCTGTTAGAATTGACGGCTGGACCGCAGGCGAAGTTGGGAAGAGTATCAACCCGGTTGAATGGATTGCTGGTGTGGGACCCCGGCAGGGCGTTGATCCTGACGAAGTCGTCCCCGGTCCCGGCGGTTCCATCGGCGCCAGGCATGGTACAGACCCTGGCGTTTGATGGACCGGTACAGGTTGGGGCAGTGGTGGCCTGCATCACCGTCGCGAGCTCAGCCGCGCCGATGACAAACCCGAACTGGGTCGACCCAACGGTGGTGCTGGTGGTATTCGTGGAGATGTTTTGGGCGAACGCTGTCGAAGCGACCAGCGAAAGACCCAGTATCCCCAGGGTGGAAATTCGTATGATTCTCATACACCCTCCTTTTGTTGTGTTGCGCTGTCTTGGTGCTGTTTACTAAAGCAAGATTACTTTGTTGATGACCCGCTCAAAAACGGAGATGTTTGAAGAAGATGAAGCGTATCGATGATCGCCGATCTCCCTTTTTGAGCGACCCTCCCCCACCGAATGATGGAAGAAGAGGTTGTGAAAAAGCAAGCCGAGCCATTACTTGGCTTTTTGGGCTTGCTGAATCAAAATGCTACGGAAACGAATTAAACGGGTTGAAAAATCTTTGGTTTTGCCCCAAATTTGTCCCGCTAAATCCGGTTCCACTATTAAACCGACTTGTTCCGTCAAGCGTCGTCCCATCAAGGACCTGTCTGAAGTTACCGTTTGCATTTCCGACCAAGTTCCCGTCGGGATCGGTTAAGGAATTAGACGAAAAGACGATCGAAAAATTCTGGTCTCCGCCGCTTCCTCCGAAAAAGCCGTTGAAATTTCCGCCGGGAACGACTTGATCGATCCTCATCGTGACGGAGGTGCCTCTTCCAGGGGTGAATTGGACCCGGTTATCGATGGTCATCGAAACTCCCCCTTCAGAAAGGGAGAAGGGCATCGAAGCGGAGAAGGGTCGTGTGGAACTTCCCGCCGGAATACCCGCTCCAAATTGGTTGTTAGGGGGGAGGGCGTTCGCGATGATGGCGGGGAGTTGGGCGGCCCGGGCGTCTCCTGCGAAGATCGGCTGGGAGGTGTCGGGAAAAGCGGCGAAGGGGTTTCCCTGGGCGCAGATCGGACATCCGAATACGGGGTTATTCGAAAGGCCGGTTGAAGTGGCGCTTGATGTCAAGGTCATTGTCGTCGTTTGCCCCAAGCCAAGCTCAGGTATTAGAAAAACAAATGCCATGAAGGTTCCTAAACCAATGGTTCGCATTGTTAAAAATCACTCTTGGTGAACAATCACACTCTCGACACGGTCAGAAATAGAAATGAATCCCTGCCATGATTTCAAGCCCATTTAACTCCAAAGGGAGCGTTTGTACATCGGATCGAACTTCACGGACGGGACTATCCCCCCTGGCTACATTTCCATAGGTAATCGTCTCGCCCTCTTCGGGTCGGGGTTGCAAGTCGGTGTTGGCCTCCGGAACAGGGGGAGAAGAAAACCCGGATGGGAAAAACCGGCGGACGTGCAATTTAGGAATCCTCCCAATGATATATGCCACTCGAAATGACAACGCAAGCCATTTTTTTAGAAAAAAATCAGCACCCAGTCCCCAACGGCTGGTCAGCCCCCATCCATTCGCCTCGAGTGAACTCGTCACCGGAAACGATTGTACAATCGGATCGGTCACCCGGAGGAGGGTGTCAACTGTCATCTGTCCATAAGATCCGCCGATCAGCCCGATATCGAGATAAAGTCGACTCTTGTTCTCTTTTTTATCTTTTTCGGCAATGAAAAAATAGTGACGCCAGCCAAGCCAGATCTGTGTAATCGAGAGGTCATACCGGCTGCTCCTAGGAACATTGAAAAAAATTGCTTGGTTTGCCGCGGTTAATTGAGGAACCAAGTCGTTCGCCGTTTTTTCGCTGTCCCAAACATTCAATGTTGTTAAAAATGCGTTCCTTTGATTGAGTTGGTACAAGAGTTCGACCCCGAAGGTTCTATTGGCTTCAAAAGAAGGAACCGTTAAATTCCTAATTTCAGGAGTAAACGCGGCGTTTGGTTGTAGTTGCTGATTCGGGTCCTGAAGAAGCGCCAACCGGGCATCTTCTAATACCTGGTTCAAAGTCTTAAGTGAAGGCTGATAGACCCCTCCAACCAAACCGATTTGCCATCTCGTTTCTTCAGCGTTCGAAATCGATATAATAAAAAAAAGGGAAAGGAGAAGGATCCCGTATTGTATGATGTTTTTCGCTTCAGCTTCCCCCGTCTATAGGTTGTTACCATTAAAATAAGATGAGGAGAATTTCAATTTATTACAATTAATACGAACCTGTCAACGAAAAAAATCCGACAACTTTGTCTGGGCATGGTGTTTTTATGTGGGATATTTTTGGCTTGACATTTCGCTCTGAAGTTTTTTCAGATTCGTTGACTTTCGTCGGTTTGCTGTGGTAGCTTCAGTCACCGATTCGCATGGAAATCCGATGATTACCCCCGCGTTTGACCTTTTTTGCCGTAAAGCCAAAGAAGGAAATTTGATCCCGGTTTATCGTGAGATTTTGGCCGATACCGAGACCCCCGTTTCCGCCTTCCTCAAGGTGGCCGAGGGGGAGTATGCCTATCTTCTTGAAAGTGTCGAAGGGGGAGAAAAGTGGGGGAGATACTCCTTTCTGGGTGTCGAACCGTCGGTTTTGGTCAAGGCCGAGGGAGATCGTGTGATAGTGACGCGGGAGGGCGTGACGATGGAGATCGCCGCCGACGGCAATCCCTTACTGGTTCTCAAGAAGCTCCTTGCCGAATTCAAGCCGGTCGAGATCGAGGGACTTCCTCGATTTTTCGGGGGGGCCGTCGGCTACATCGGTTATGATATGGTTCGCTATTTCGAGCCGGTTTGTTTCAAGGAAACCGATCGTCCCGCCGCCGATTTTTTCTTTTTGATCACCGATACCCTCCTGATCTTCGACAATGCAAGACATCGGATCAAGATCGTTTCGAATGCCCATCTCCAAGACGGAAATCTCAAAGGGGCTTACGAAAAAGCGGTGGAGAAGATCGACCGCCTGATTACCCGCCTCCGGCGCCCCCTCTCGGTTAATCCCAACTCGCCCGACGCGAAGCCGAACCAAGGGGAAACCGTGACGCCGAAATCAAACTTCACACGGGAAGGGTTTCAGAATGCTGTTCTTGCGGCCAAGGAGTATATCAAGGCGGGAGATATCTTTCAGGTCCAGATCTCTCAGCGTTTTTCCACCCCCATCTCGGCCGACCCGTTTGTGATCTATCGCGCCCTCCGGAGCATCAATCCTTCTCCCTACATGTTTTTTCTGAAATTCAACCGGCTTCGTCTTGTCGGGACCTCTCCGGAGGTGCTGGTTCGCCTGGAGGGAAGACGGGCCGAAACCCGGCCGATCGCCGGGACCCGTCGCCGCGGGGTGACCCCGGAGGAAGACCGGGAGATGGAAAAAGAACTGTTGGCCGATCCGAAGGAGCGAGCGGAGCATGTGATGTTGGTCGACCTGGGGAGGAACGATCTCGGCAGGGTCTGCGAATATGGGACGGTTCAGGTCGATGAATTGATGACCATCGAGCGTTATTCCCATGTCATGCACATCGTTTCGAATGTCGTTGGGGAGCTGGCCAACGGAAAAGATGCGTTCGATCTCTTGCAGGCTTCCTTTCCCGCCGGAACGGTGACGGGGGCGCCGAAGATCCGGGCGATGGAAATCATCGACGAGTTGGAGCCGGCGGGGCGGGGGCTTTATGCCGGAGCGGTCGGCTACTTCAGTTTTCAGGGGAACATGGACACCTGTATTACGATTCGAACGATCCTGATCGACGGAAACGAGGCGACCGTTCAGGCGGCGGCGGGGATTGTCGCCGACTCCGATCCCGACCGGGAGTATGAAGAGACGGTCAACAAGGCAAAGGCGATGCTCGCCGCCATCGAAATGGCGGAACGGGGATTGGAATAGCGCATGTTGCTGGTGATCGACAATTACGACTCCTTTACCTATAACCTGGTTCAGTACCTCGGCGAGTTGGGGGCCGAGCCGGCGGTCTATCGAAACGACAAGATCACCCTCGGCGAGATTGAGGCGTTGCGCCCTTCGAAAATCGTCATCTCCCCGGGGCCTTGCACGCCGAAAGAGGCCGGCATTTCGGTTGACGTCATCCGGACCTTTGGATCGAAAATCCCGATCTTGGGGGTCTGCCTTGGTCATCAGGCGATCGGCGAGGCGTTCGGCGGAGAGGTGATCCGTGCCCCCCGGCTGATGCACGGGAAGACCTCGATGGTTTTACACGACGGCCGGACGATCTACCGGGGCCTTCCGAATCCGTTCGAGGCGACCCGATATCACTCGTTGATCATCCGGCGGGAGACGATGCCGAAAGTTCTGGAGATCACCGCCTGGACCAAGGAGGGAGAAGTGATGGGGGTCCGCCATCGAACCCTTCCGATCGAGGGAGTTCAGTTTCATCCGGAATCGATCTTGACGAACGTGGGGAAAGATCTGTTGAGGAATTTTTTGTCAGGGACCGAACAAAAGGGAGAAAAAGCGTCATGATCAAGGAGGCGATCGCAAAGGTGACGGAGCGGATCGATCTGACCGAAGCGGAGGCCGAGGGGGTGATGCGTGAGATCATGGAGGGAAGTGCGACCCCGGCCCAGATCGCTTCCTATGTGACGGCCCTTCGAATGAAGGGGGAATCGGTCGCGGAGATCACCGGCTCGGCGCGGGTGATGCGGGAGATGGCGGTCCGTATCCGGGTCAACGATCCCCTCGTGGTCGACACCTGTGGAACGGGGGGAGACCGCCTCCATACCTTTAATATCTCGACCACCGTCGGCTTCGTGGTTGCCGGATGCGGCGTGACGGTCGCCAAGCACGGAAACCGTTCGGTATCCAGCTCCTGCGGCAGCGCGGATGTCTTGAAGGAGCTGGGGGTCCGGATCGATCTCCCGCCGGCTCAGGTGGAGGCCTGTATCAACGAGATTGGAATCGGCTTCCTCTTTGCCCCTCTTTTTCACGGCGCGATGAAACATGCCGTTGCTCCCCGGCAGGAGATGGGGATCCGGACGATCTTCAATATCTTGGGCCCCCTCACCAACCCGGCTGGGGCGTCGATCCAGGTGCTCGGGGTCTTTTCATCGCTCTACACCGACCTGCTGGCCCAGGTGCTTCTTAACCTCGGTTCCCGGCATTGCTTCGTCGTCCACGGGTCGGACGGCCTCGACGAGATTACCCTCACCGGAAAGAGCCGGATCTCCGAAGGGAAAGGGGGGCGTGTCGTCACCTATCCCCTTGAACCAAAAGATTTTAACCTTCCCGGCGGAAAATTGAGCGATCTCGCCGGCGGCAATGCCGAGGTCAATGCGGAGATTCTTCTTGCTATTTTAAAGGGAGAGTCCGGCCCCAAACGGGATGTTGTTCTGATGAATGCCGCCCCGGTGCTGGTCGCGGTCGGTCAGGCGAAGACGCTGCAAGAAGGGGTTCACCTGGCCGCGGAATCGATCGATTCGGAACGCGCGCTCGGAAAATGGGAACAATTGCGGGAATGGACGAATAGATAACCTCTTCCCTTTTCCGGCGGTTCTTTTATGTCCTTTTTAGAAGAGATCATTAAGATCAAGCATGAAGCGGTCCGAAGCCGGAAAGGACGGAGTGCCCTTCAAGAACTTCGATCACGGATTGCCGACGCCGATCCGACCCGCGGTTTTGAGCGGGCGCTTCGGGAGCGGCGTGACGGCGCTCCCCGGCTGATCGCCGAGATCAAGAAAGCCTCCCCGTCAAAAGGAATCCTTCGCGAGAAGTTTCAGCCGATGGAGATCGCGAAGACCTATGAAGGGGAGGGGGCCGCGGCGGTGTCGGTTTTGACCGAGGAGCACTTTTTTCTTGGCAAGCCGTCGTATCTTCGAGAAGTCCGGTCGGCCATCGCTCTCCCCCTTTTAAAAAAAGATTTCATCCTCGACGAATTCCAGGTATATGAGGCTCGGGCCTGGGGGGCCGATGCCATCCTTTTGATCGCCGCCCTCTTGGAGGCGCAGCAGGCGGCCGACTATTTCCATCTGGCGAAGGGTCTTTCGCTCGATGTCTTGGTCGAGATCCATACCGAAAAAGAGCTGGAGCAGGTGATCGATTGGGCGCCGATCCTTGGAATCAATAACCGCGATCTTCAAAGTTTTCGTACCGATCTCGAGACGACCTTTCGGCTCCTCAAGGAGATTCCGGCATCGATCCGGAAAGAACGGATCGTCGTCAGCGAGAGCGGGATTCACTCTCGGAAAGAGGTAAAACGGCTCTATGATGCCGGGGTCGACGCCATGCTGATCGGCGAGACGTTCATGGTCGCCGAGAAGATCGAGGAGAAGATAAAGGAGTTATTGGAAAGGTAGGGCGGAAAGGGGGGCGTCTGAAGGTCAAGATCTGCGGGATCACCAATCTGGAGGATGCGATGATGGCGGCGGAGTATGGGGCCGACGCCGTTGGCTTCATCTTTGCGCCGGAGAGCGCCCGATTCATCCCGCCCGAAACGGTTCGGAAGATTGTCTCCTCCCTTCCCCCGTTCGTGACGACCGTGGCGGTCTTCACGTCGGGGGACGAGAAAGACTTCCGGCGGGCGATCGACGATTGCGGCGTTGACCGGATTCAATTCCACGGGCCGTTTCCGCCGGAGGTGGTCCGGCCGTTCGCCTCGCGGGCGATCAAGGCGATCCGCGTCCGGGATGAGAAGAGTCTCGATGAGATCGGGCTTTATCCGGCGCGGGCATTTCTTCTCGATACGTATCACGATCAGCATCTCGGCGGAACCGGACAGCCGTTTGACTGGGCCATTGCGGCGAAGGCGACCCGTCTGGGGAAAATCCTCCTGGCCGGGGGCCTGACGCCGGAGAATGTCGCCGAAGCGGTCGCGCAGGTCCGGCCCGATGGGGTTGATGTGAGCAGCGGCGTCGAGATGAAAAAGGGGAGAAAAGATCCGATGAAGGTCAAGGCTTTTATCAAGGCGGCAAAACAGGCGGGAGAGGTTCATGTTGTTACCCGATAAGAAGGGACGGTTCGGTCCATACGGCGGGCGATATGTTCCGGAGACGTTGATGCCGGCCCTTGAAGCGCTGGAGGCGGCTTATCATGAGGCGAAGCGGGATCCGGCCTTCAAGAAGGAGATCGCCGATCTGCTGAAGCATTACGTCGGCCGCCCGACGCCGCTCTACTTTGCGAAACGCCTCTCGGAGCGATTGGGGCCGAAGATCTATTTGAAGCGGGAAGATCTTTGCCATACCGGCGCCCACAAGATCAACAATACGATCGGCCAGATCCTCCTCGCCCAGCGGATGGAAAAGAAACGGGTGATCGCGGAAACCGGCGCCGGACAGCACGGGGTGGCGACGGCAACGGTGGCGGCGCGGGCCGGGCTCGCCTGTGAGGTCTACATGGGGACGGACGATATGGAGCGGCAGGGGCTCAACGTCATTCGGATGCGTCTTTTGGGGGCGAAGGTGACGGGGGTCGATACCGGGAGCCGCACCCTGAAGGACGCGATCAGCGAGGCGATGCGCGACTGGACGACGAATGTCCGGACGACCCATTATATCCTCGGCTCGGTTCTCGGGGCGCATCCTTATCCGATGATGATCCGCGACTTCCAATCGGTGATCGGTCGAGAGGCGAGGCAACAGATTCTACGGTCGGAGGGAAGGCTTCCGGATTTTTTGATCGCCTGTGTCGGCGGAGGGAGCAATGCGATCGGCCTTTTTTATCCCTTTCTCTCGGACAAGACCGTCCGGATGGTCGGTGTGGAGGCGGGAGGGAGGGGGATTGTTCCCGGGCAACATGCCGCCCGCTTTGCCGGAGGCTCCGTCGGTGTGTTGCAGGGGACGATGACCTACCTCCTTCAAGATCCGAACGGACAGATCCAGACGACCCACTCCGTTTCGGCCGGTCTTGATTATGCCGCGGTCGGTCCGGAGCACAGCTACTACCGGGATCAGAAACGGATCGACTATACTTATGCGGAAGATGAAGCGGCGCTGGCCGCGTTTAAGCTGCTCGCGGAGACGGAGGGGATTCTGCCGGCGCTCGAATCGGCCCATGCGATCGCCCATCTTGTGAAGCTGGCGCCGACCCTGGCCAAAGATCAAGTGGTGATCGTCAACCTTTCGGGGCGGGGGGACAAAGATGTCGACCAGATCTCGCGGATGGAAGGTTTTAAAGGGGGAGAGGGATGAGGCGGAAAGCACGCACAGGCCGGATCGGAGCGGCTTTTAAAAACCTGGCGTCGCGGGGGGAAAAGGGCCTGATCGCCTATGTCATGGCGGGCGACCCGAATCTGTCGGAGACGGCGGAGATCGTCTTGGCGATGGAAAAGGCCGGGGCCGATTTGATTGAACTCGGCGTCCCTTTTTCCGATCCGGTTGCCGAAGGGCCGACGATTCAAAAGGCCTCGGAGCGTGCATTGCGAGGGGGGACGACCCTCCGCCAAGTGATCGACCTCGTTGCATCGCTTCGCCGACGGACCGAGATCCCGTTGATCCTGATGACCTATTGTAATCCGATCTATGCCTTTGGTCTTCCCGCCTTTTTTAAAGAGGCGAGGGAGGCGGGGGTCGACGGGGTGATCCTTCCCGATCTCCCGATCGACGAGGGGAAGGAATTCCTCAAGCAGGCGACTCGACATCGGATCGACCTGATTTTTCTGGTGGCGCCGACGACCACCGAGGGGCGTGCCGCGAAGATCCTGAGGGAGGGAACCGGGTTCATTTATTATGTCTCTCTGACCGGAGTGACCGGTTCGAGGTTGGCCGGCGCGGAAGAGATTCGAGAACGGATTCAGCGGTTGAAGATGCAGCTAAGGTCGATGAACTCCGACAAACCGGTCGCGGTCGGTTTCGGGATTTCGACTCCAGAAGAGGCAAAAGAGATGGCTCGGTCCGCCGATGGGATTATTGTTGGGAGCGCGTTGGTGAAGGTGGTTGAGAGTGCTTCGACCGATCCCGATTATCTCCGTCGCCTTTCGGAGTTTGTCGCGGCCCTGAAAGAAGCGATCCGTTTGTAACCCCGTGAAGACAATCGACCCCGATGCCGAACGGATGGTCCGGTTCCAGCAAGGGGACCGGGCCGCCTTCGAGGTGCTCTTCGAAAAATACCACCCGCCCCTCCTCCGTTTTGCTTACCGGTTTCTGATCAATCAAGCCGACGCCGAAGAGGTGGTTCAGGAGACCTTCCTTCAGGTCTACCAAGCGGCGCCAAACTATCAACCTCTCGCCCGTTTTTCGACCTGGCTTTACACCATTGCAAAGAACCGTTGTCTTAATCGATTGCGGGCGGGGGGGGATGAATCATTCGGCGAAGATCTTTTTCCGGAGGGGATCGAGATCATCCCCTCCGGAGATCCCCCTCCCGACAGAGAACTGGAACGAAGGGAGATTTCTCATCTGGTTCAGCGGGCGATCGGCGAACTTCCCCCTTCGCTCCGGCTTCCCCTGATTTTGCGCCGTTACGAGGAGCTTTCATACGAAGAGATCGCGGAGATCGCCGGCTGTACCGTCACGGCGGTGAAGCTTCGGCTTCACCGGGCGAAGCTTCTTCTGGCGAAAGAACTCGCCCCCTACTTCCGGGAGAAATAAAAATGATGAATCGGGTGAAACTTTTGGCCCGGTCGGTTGTTTAAGGAGACAGGGGAAACCATGGACTGCCGAGAAGTAAAGAAAGTATTGCCCGATTTGGTCGATTTGACCCTTCCGGAACGGGAAGCAGGGGAGGTCGGCCGTCATCTTGCCTCGTGCCCTCGCTGCGCCGAGGAGGTGAAGTTGATTCGGAAGAGTTGGGCCCTTCTGGGAGAGTGGGAAGAAATTCCACCATTCGCCGGCTTTAAAGAGCGGTTTTGGGCAAAGATCGATGCTCTGGAAGGGGCATCTGCAGAGATGCCAGTGACCTCCGGGGAATGGTTGCGGTCTTATGGCGACCATTCCCACAGTCCGTCAGAGGTAGACACGGAAACCATGGCGATCGGCCGGTACCGCGAGCGGCGGTGGCGGAAGTGGTTCCCCCTTGGCGCCGCCGCGGCGGCGCTCTTGATTGCCCTGATTCGGTTTTTTCCATCCGGAATCGGACCGGTCCCTCTTCTATTGGAACCCGATCTAATTCAGGAGGTCTCGGCCGATTCCGATGCCGGCGAGGTTCTCCTGTCGCTCGTCGATGCTTCCCCCGACGACTTCGCTTCCACATTCACGATGCTCGATTGATGATGATGAAGTGTAACCTGACCAGGTTCAGAGGCACAGAGGCACAGAGGCGCAGAGTAACCTTTGCCCCTTTGTACCTTTGTGCCTTTGCTCCTCTATTTTTCCTCCTCTTCTTCTTGGCGGGGGCGTGCTTTTCTCCGGTCTTTTCTCCAGCCTTCGCCCAAGAAATCCAAGACCAAGAAACCCAAGACGAGGGGGTCGAGTCCAACGCCGGTCCGGCGATGCCGGAGGCCCGATGGGATCTTCTTTGGCGCCGGGTTCAGGCGATCCGCCTCGATCGGTTGAAGAAGGTTCTCCATCTGAATGAAGCGCAGGCCGGCCGGTTGATCCCCAAGCTACAGGCGATCGATGAAAAGAAGCGGGAGATCGGGAAGAGGCGTCTCTCCCTCCTTCGGGAGTTAAGGGCGGTGACGAAGGAGCGGGGCCGAAACGCCGAAGAAATCAAAAGACTCTTGGGGGAGATGGAGGCGAATAACAGCCGTCTTTCCGAGGTGAAAAAAGAGATCGAGACCCTGTTGGCGGAGGAACTCGGTCCGGAACAACAGGCGCGGTACCTCCTCTTCCAGCAAAAATTTAAGAAGGAGCTTCGGGAGTTGATCCGGAAAGAAAAAAGGGGGATGGAGGAGGAAGAGGAAAACCGGTGAACAGGCATTGCGAGTCTTTAAAAGAGAAGGGGTTGTGATGAAGCGTCTTCGTATTTTTTTTGCGGTGATCGGTTTTTTCTTTCTGGCCGGCTGCGGGTCGGACGGAACGACCGATCAGGAGCAGACGATCATCGACGTCGAGTCGAAGCCGTCGATTGGGGGAGCCGCCGAAGCGGTTGCCGATGCTTCCGATGCGGCGGGTGAGGCGATCGATTCGGTATCGACCGCCCTCGATCCTTCGGTCCCGGCGGCCGGAAAACCGGCAATCGTTCCCGCCGGGGTGTTATCCCGAAAATTAGAACGGGGGATGTTCGACCTCCATTGCGACGATCCGGCCAGGATTCGGTTAGATACGGTGAACGATTTGCTCATCCTGGTTTTTGACCAGTGCCTGAAGCAGAATGTCTCGATCAAGGTGGGGAAAAAGCAGGTCTCGGTCGATCTCTATCGAGACGGAAGGGCGGTCGCTCAACGGGATCTTTCCGGCGGGAGGATATCGAGGAGATTCGAACCGTTCCATCATTCTCAAGGATTCATTTTTCGGGCGACCCTTCCCGGTTCCGGTGGGACGGTTTTTGAAACGGTCCGAAAGGGGGAGGTGGCGATCTCCGCTCTCGTCCTTTCCGACTGCGGTGTTTCAGGCCGGCGGCAGCCGGCGACCTATACCGCCTTCCGGAGGGGAACCTTTTCGGAAAAGTTCGATCGAAACCTCGACGGGATCTTGGAGATCGATCGGACCCAGTCGTTCCCTCTCCCCGGTTTCGAAATGAAGGTGACGAATGGAACTTTTCAACAGTGCTTCCCGCAATCTCATGAGGTTGTTTTTAACGGAGCGGTCTCCGTCGAAGATCATCTCCGCCCTGTCCGGAATTTTAACCGACGCTACGAAGATTTTATGCTGACCATGACCGGGGTGGTGAATCCCGATCCGGGAAGGTTCCTCGATGTGAAGGGAACTGTCCGATCGTTTTCCCCCTGCGCCTCGCAGGGAACGACCCTCACGATGACCACGCCGATTCCCCTTTTTATTCCGGTCGGGGAGAGTTGCCCGGTCGAAGGGCAATTGGATCTTGCCGGCGATCTGACCGGGACAATGACGTTCGGGGCCGACGAGATTGTTGTCCGCGAGGAGGGGGTGGAGCGGCGGTATGAGAGCTGCCCGGAGGCGAAGGGCTGTCTTCGCCCTTGAATCGATTTTCCTTGAAACTTTTTCATCCGAACCGTGTTTAAAGGGGTGTCTGGTAGACGAAAAATAGATATCCCCACTGACCATGACCTGCGGGGAATGGTTGGAGGCGGAACGGAAACCATAAGGAGGTTTGGAATGGAAAAGCGATGGAAACTTCAAAGATCTCTCTGGATTTTGGCTCTCTTTCTCGCGGGATGCGGCGGGGGAGGAACGGAGTCTCAACCGGCAGCGGTTTCTCAAGAGAAAAATGAGGTTGAAGCGGCTCTCTCGAGCGGAGAGGATGCAACCCTTCTTTCGTCCGATGTGGCGTTTGAAGAGGATGATCAGGAGGGGACGGAGGAGGGGAGCGGCCTTTCGAAACCGCTCTTCGAGTCCCATCTGGAACCGCTCCTTCCCACCTGGCACCGCCACCTGACCCACCGGGAACGAACCGTTGATATTCATATCGAGAGAGGGGTGGCCGATCTGACGGTGACCCGTCTCCTCGACGGGTTCCTTCATCTTGATGTTGATGGAAATGGTGACAAAGGGAAAAAAGAGTTTCAGGTGAACGCCCGCCGGTTCGCCACATTTGAAAGAAAAGGGCCACGGAGCTGGAAGCTCATCGAACTTTCCCCGATCGAATATACGATGCGCGATCCGAACAAACAGACCGTTCAAATCGAGTGGGTGAAGGGGACTGTCGGCGATCTGGTCCGGGCCGAGGTGACCGACCCGGCCGGGCTGTTCGTGTTTCCGGACGGTCTTCCAACCTTCCATCCCGCGGAGGAGGTCTTGGTCGAAGCGAAGGTCTCGAACAAAAATGACGACGGTTCGGAACGGCCGACCCGGGTCTTTCTCCACCACCGCTTTCGAAAAGACAGCGACCATACTCGGGAGTCGATGTATGATGATGGAACCCACGGCGACCGGACGGCCGGCGACGGGGTCTTTACCCTTTTGAAGACGGTCGGTGAAAAAATCGGTTTCCATCAAGCCACCGTCGATGCCCTGGACGGCGCCGTTTTTGATGACGAGACGACCCAGAACTACAACGGCGAAGCCTGGAAAATCCCGTATCGGGTGACGGAGACCCCAGTTATTCCATGACCTTCAGGGAATGGTTGCGGTCTCAGAGCGACCATTCCACAATCCGTCAGAGGAGGAACGGAAACCATAACCGATTTTCTTCCTTGGTCCGGCCTGTCCCGTATCCGTGGGACAGGCCGTTTTATTGTGTGCCGGCTTCCCCTCCCCATATTCTTGACAGAAGGGTTTTTTTTGTTATCTTAGTATCGTGTTTTGATCCTTTCAAAGTATCTTTAAAATATAATGCCACCCTCTTAAATGGAGAAGTCATGCAGGTTTCTTGGAAGAAAATAGTGTGGGTTGGGTTTCTCCTGGCGGCTCCCCTCTTCCTCGGCGGGGCGAACGGGGAAGGGTGTGGTACTTCTTCCGTTTTAGAAAATCTGTCTGACGACAGTAGCAAGGAAGCGAAGGTCGAGAAGGCCCGGATCGAGGTGGACGAGAAGAAATATGACGAGGCGATCAAGACATTGGCCGATCTCTGCGGGACGGTGTTGACTGCGCCGACCTGCGACCCCGACATTGTCAGTCTCTATGCCTCCGCCCATGCGGGTCGCGCCGACCTCGATCTTTTCGCCTTGATCAAAGAGGGGAACTTGCAGGCAACCTCCGGGACGGGCAGCTTTACCCTCTTTTCGAAATACTTCTCCAGCCCGACCGCGGCGGACGTTTCCGATATGGGCGGGGCGGTGGCCCTCCTCGCTTCCATTGCAAACCGAACCCCCGATCGGGGACTCCAGTTGGCGACCGTCGCCACCTCCGATCTGGTGATCTTTTTGGGAAGCCTCACGGGGGGATACAGTCCCACGACCGGAAAACCGATGACACCTCCATTGATTTCAGATATTACGCCGGACGCCGTTTCGAGAGTGTCGGCTGATTTGACCCTCATGACCCAAGGTTTGAGCGAAGCCGGTCTCGGAAGCCAAAATATCAGCGGGCACATTCAGCAGATCATCGGCCCCTTCTCAGGGGGCGATCCGCTGGCGATTGTCACCTTCTTGAATAACCTCTGAGAAGCCGAATCCCTCTTTGTAAGGAGCAGACGATGCGGAAATCAAGGATCATTTTATTGCTTGGAATCGCGGCGGCCGGCTTTTTCTGGGCGGCGGTGGGGTGGGCCGAAGAGTTTCCCAATCTTTATCGGGGGGTCCGTCCCCTCGGAATGGGAGGGGCCTTCATCACCCTTTCCGACGACGAGAATGCGATGTTTTACAACCCGGCCGGTCTCAATGATGTGAGCGGTTTCGGCGGCGTCGGTCTGATCAACCCGTTGGCGGAGATTTCCGAAAATACGAAAGATCTGTACCAGGACATCAAGGATCTCAAGACCAATGATCCCGCGGCGGTCAGCGATTTTTTAAGCAAGCGTGTCGGAGAGCATCAACATCTTCGCGCGGCGCTCCTTCCCAACCTGGTGGTCCACAACTTTGCGATCGGGGTTCTGGGACAGGCGACGGCCGATCTCGAGGTCCGGAACCGTTCCAATCCGGAGGTGCTGACGAATATGCGGATGGATACCGGACTGTTCGCGTCACTGGCATACGGCTTTTGGGATAAGAAGCTTCAGGTCGGCGTGACCGGAAAATATGTTCAACGGGAAGGGGTGAATCGGGTTTATACCGCGGTCGATATCGCTCAACCGGACGGTTTCGATCCGCTCGATCAAAAAAAGAAGGAATCGGATATTGCGTTTGATCTCGGGGCGAAGATGAACTTCCAGGCTCCCCTCCGCCCCACCCTCGGCGTGGTGGTTCAAAATGTGACCGGCCTCGACTTTAAGGTGCTCGGAAAGATGTCACAGCAGGTGAATGTGGGGGTGGCGATCAATCCCGATTTTTGGATTTTGAAGACGACCTTCGCCGTTCAGGTCGATGACGTGACGAAGAAGGTCGGCGCCGACAAAGATCTCTCCAAGCGGACCCGCCTCGGGGCCGAGTTCCGCTTCCCCAAGGTCTTGGCCCTTCGCGTCGGCCTGAACGGCGGTTATCCGAGTGCCGGCGTCGGGATCGACCTCTGGATTCTCTCCATTTCCTACGCCACCTATGCCGAGGAACTCGGCGCCTTCGCAGGCCAGCGCGCCGACCGCCGCCACGTGGCCCAACTGAGTCTTGGGTTCTGAGGAGTGTCTCAGGATTCACTTTACAGTCCGTTCATGGTGAGCCTGTCGAACCATGAACGGAACCACATGATGCCGTTCTCCCTTCGTTGGGAGAAAAGAAAAATGACAAATATGGGACCATTGGTTATAGCCCAAGCGTTAAGTGCGGTATTTGTTAAGTTTGAAAAAACGCTTAGAGATGAGCCAGGAAAGTCTATAAAAGCTTTTTGCGATGAATTAAGAATCCCTCCCAACACGATACTTTATTCAGAAGGTTTTCAAGGAGTCGTTCTATTTTGTGCGCTTGTGCCATTGCGGGAAGTGTTAAAAACGTTAAATGATTCGCAAATAACCCAAATAACCAAGGATAAACTGGAAAAACTTAGAATCGCCAGAAATTCTATTTGTCACGGCTCTTATGAATTCCGCGCTGAATGCAAAGTAAGATTTCAAGATCAAAACAATAAGGTTATAGAAATGGGCGCAAGTGAGATTGTTGAGCTATCCAACGAACTGATACAAATTTATCTGAAGTCATTTCCTCCCAATTCTCACGAGACGTTGTAATGTGGGCAAATTCCGTCCAAGGGGTTTATTGAGGGTCGATACTTTTCTTGCTCCATGTTAAAATACGGCCATGCCGGAACTCAGTAGACCCATTGATCCGCTGAAATAGGGGGGTGAAATGATCCATCCAATCTATCGTGTCCGTTCGTTTGAAATCATTGCGCCATACACCCTGCGAATACAATTCGATGACCATACCGAACAAACCATCCACTTTCAGCCGGTCCTTGCCGGAGAGATTTACAAGCCACTACGCGATTTGGCACTGTTCAATCAAGTTCAGGTTGACCCCGAAGTTCACACGTTGGTTTGGCCAAACGGCGCAGATTTTGACCCAGCGACGCTACACGATTGGCCCAACTATGTTGAGGCATTGATGAAACGGGCAGATCAATGGGAACGCGGGGAACGGGCTTTGGTGACGCGGTGACGAACGCTGCGCGAGATCAATCGCGCTGTTTCGCGCAGGTGAAAATGGCGCGACTTTATTACCCCCCCTCGATTTTTCCGTCGACCATCTTGATCAGCCGATCGGCCTGAAGGGAGAGCTTTTCGTTGTGGGTGACGACGACGAAGGTGATCCCTCTTTCGCGATTGAGCGTTTTCAAAAGGGCGAAGATCTCGTCGCTGGTGTGGGTGTCGAGATTTCCGGTTGGCTCGTCGGCGAGGACCAATTGCGGTTCCAAGACCAGCGACCGGGCGATGGCAACCCGCTGCTGCTCCCCGCCGGAGAGTTGCCCCGGCCGGTGATGGAGACGATGAGAGAGACCGACTGCCTGGAGCATCTGGGTGGCCGACGCCTCGATCCGTTGTTGATCCAATCGCTGAATCAACCCCGGCATCATCACATTTTCCAGGGCGGTAAATTCTGGAAGAAGATGGTGGAATTGGAAGACGAAACCGATCTTTTTATTACGGAATTCGGCGAGCTCCCGATCGGACTGACTGAAAAGGTCGGTCCCCTCGAAGAAGACCTTTCCGGCGGTGGGGCGGTCGAGTGCCCCCAGGAGATGGAGGAAGGTGCTCTTGCCGACCCCCGACGCCCCGACGATCGCCAGCATCTCCCCCTTTTGGATTGAAATCGTAACCCCTTTCAAGATCGCCAGCGACCTTCCGGCGATCGGAAACGATTTGCTGAGGTCGATGACGTCAATCATGGTTTCCGCTCCGCCTCTGACGGACTGTGGAATGGTCGCTCTCAGACCGCAACCATTTCCCGTAGGTCATCGGCGGTTTTCGATCCGACTCACTCATATCGAAGCGCCTCGGCTGGATCGAGTTTGGCGGCCTGGAAGGAAGGGTAGAGGGTGGCCAAAAAGCCGATCAAGATCGCCGCCGAGGCGACGAGAATGACATCGAGAAGATGAATCTTCATCGGGAGGTGGCTGATATAATAAACGTCGCCGGGAAGGGTGTAGAACCGCTCGATCGCCAGGGAGACGGCGAGGCCAAGCGGGACCCCCAGGATGACGCCGACGCCCCCGATGATCACCCCTTCCAGCATGAAGATCCGCATGATCGACTCCCGCGTTGCCCCCATCGCTTTCAGAATGGCGATTTCCCGGCTTTTTTCCACAACGGTCATTGTCAGCGTGCTGACGATATTGAAAGAGGCGACCAGGATGATCAGGATCAGAACGATGAACATCATCATCTTTTCGAGCTTGAGGGCCGAGAAGAGATTCCGGTTCAACTTCATCCAATCCCGCGCGTGATAGGGAAAGCCCAAGCGAGTTTCAATTTCGCGCGACACCCGGTCGGCAATATAGATATCATCGACCTTGACCTCGACCCCGGTGACCGTGTCGGAGAGATTGAAAAACTGCTGCGCCTCGGCAATCGAGATGTAGGCGAGGGAGGAGTCGTACTCGTACATCCCGGAGTGGAAGATCCCAACTACTCTGAACTTCCGGATCTTGGGGGTGAACCCCGCCGGTCCGCCGAGCGCTTTTCCGATCGGGGCCCCTTCTTTGCCGACCGGCGAGATGATGCTGATCGGGTCTCCCAAAAAAGCTCCCAACCGTCCGGCCAGCTCCTTCCCGATGATGATTCCGGGGAGGGCATTCCCCTTTTCCTCTCCGACGGCCGGTTCCTCGATTGTTGCCGGAGGAGGCGCGGTTAAATGGCCGAGTTTTCCTTCGACCATATTTTTCCCGATTGCCGTCACCTGCGCCTCCGTCTCCGGATCGATCCCCCGAAGGACCACGCCAAAGGCGCTCGTCTCGGAAGAGAGGAGAACCTGTTTGAAGATGAAGGGGGTGGCGGCGAGAACATGCGGGACGGTCTTTGCCTCATCGACCAGGCGGCGGTAGCCTTGGATGTCGTCCCGGGTTCGGTCGGTGATGACGATGTGGGAGTTGGTGCCGAGGATCTTGTCTTGGATATCTTCCTTAAAGCCGGTCATGACGGCGAGGGTGGCGATCAGGGCGGCAACCCCAACCGTGACGCCTCCGATCGAGATGACGGTATTCAGTGAAATGCCTTTTTGGCGGCGCTTGGCCTTGAGATAACGAAGGCCGACAAAGAGTTCGTAGGGAAGGGGCATTGTTTTAGTGATCCCCTCCCTCGTCTTCTTTTTTCGCGGAGAGAGGAATCGGTTTCATCTGTGGGAAAAGGATGACATCCCGGATCGAATGTCGGTTCGTCAACAGCATCACCAGCCGGTCGATCCCGATTCCCTCCCCGGCGGTCGGCGGCATTCCATGTTCCAGGGCCCGAATGTAATCTTCATCCATGACGTGGGCTTCGAGATCGCCCGCTGCCCGTTCCGCAACTTGTCCCTCGAAACGGGATCGCTGGTCTTGCGGGTCGTTTAACTCCGAGAAGGCGTTGGCAATCTCGCGCGAGGCGATGTAGAGTTCGAAACGCTCGGTCAGATGCGGCGCCTGGGGTTTCCGCTTCGCCAGGGGGGAGATCTCGGTGGGGTAATCGATGATAAAAACCGGCCCGGTCAATTCCGGCTCGATGGTTGTTTCGAAAAGATCGTTCAACTGTTTTCCGATCGAGGCGTTCGGCCGGATCGGAATGTGCGCCTGACTCAACAGGTCGGCGACCTTCTTGGGATCGGAAAGGTCGGTGACGAGGGTCCGGTGTCGCTCTGCGATGGCATCAAGATAGGAAAGCCGGCGCCAGGGCGGGGTCAGGTCGATCGGTTTTCCCTGATATTCGAAGGTCAGCGTTCCGAGGACCTCTTTTGCCACCGAGGTGATCAACGTCTCGGTCAATGACATTAGATCTTGATAGTCGGCGTAGGCCATATAGAATTCAAGCATCGTGAATTCGGGGTTGTGGACGGTGGAGATCCCCTCGTTCCGGAAGTTGCGGTTGATTTCATAGACCCGCTCGAATCCACCGACGATCAGCCGTTTCAGGTAGAGTTCCGGCGCGATCCGGAGATAAAGATCGACCCCCAGGGCGTTGTGGTGCGTGATAAAGGGACGGGCGGCGGCCCCGCCGGGGATCGGGTGCATCATCGGGGTCTCGACCTCCAAAAAGCCCAGTTGATTGAGGAAACGCCGGATGGCATCGATGATCCTGCTCCGCTGCGCGAAGACCTCCCGGGCGTCGGGGTTGGCGATCAGGTCGAGATAACGCATCCGGTAGCGGAGTTCGATGTCGGTCAATCCGTGCCATTTTTCGGGAAGGGGGCGGAGTGCCTTGGCGAGGAGAACGAGATGGTGTGCTTCGAGGGTCAATTCATCGGTCTTGGTCCGGAAGAGGGTTCCTTCCACCCCGATATGGTCGCCGATATCGAGCTTCTCGAAGAGGGCATAGTCCTCCTCCGAAAGGCGGTCTTTTTTAAAATAGACCTGGAGCCGTTCGGTGGCGTCTTGCAAATGGGTGAAGGCGGCCTTTCCGAAACGGCGCAAGGAGACCATTCTTCCGGTGATTTTATAGGGAACCGGTTGCGCTTCGAGCGTTTCCCTGGCGGTGGATCGGTATTTTTCAACGATCTCGCTGAGGAGGGTTTTCCCTTCAAAACGGGTTCCGTATGGATCGATTCCGTCGGCGCGGAGGGCCGAAAGTTTCTTAATCCGTTGGGCGATCTGATCGTTGATCTCTTCCATTCGATCATCAACTCCTTTCGAAAAATCAAATCATTATAGAGGATCGTCCGGAGCCCGTCAAGAATTTGGGCCGCAAGAAGCAGAGTCTTTGCGGGAGAGTCGCCCTGTCGTTGACAATATTTTTCCGCCTATACTATACTCACTGACACATTTATGAAGTGGTGGGTGTATGCAGGTGATCGTGAATGGAACCCGGCAGGAGGTTCCATCGGAAGTGACGCTCTCCCAGCTTCTTGCCGGTCTCAAGGTCCAGCCGGAGCGCGTCGCGGTCGAAGTCAATCTCAAGGTGATTCAACGTCAACAATATGATCAGGTCTCGCTGAAAGAGGGGGATGTGATCGAAATGATCGGTTTTGTGGGAGGGGGAAGTTCATGCCGGGAGTTCATATCATAGATCGGCCGTTGGTCGTTAAAAATATCGAATTCCGTTCCCGTTTGATCGTCGGAACGGGAAAATACAAATCGTTTGAGGAGACCAAGAAGGCGATCGAAGCTTCCGGCGCCGACTGCGTCACCGTTGCGGTCCGGCGAGTGAATATTCTGGATCAGTCCCAGGAAAACCTCTTGGATTATATCGATCCCAAGAAATACAAAATTCTTCCGAACACGGCCGGTTGCTACACGGCGGAAGAGGCGATTCGGACGGCGAGATTGGCCCGAGCCGCCGGCATCTCCGACATGGTCAAACTGGAAGTGATCGGGGATCAAAGGACGCTTTTTCCCGATAATGAGGCCCTCCTCGAAGCGACCCGGGTCCTCGTAAAAGAAGGTTTTATCGTCCTGCCTTATACCAACGACGATCCGATCATGGCAAAGAAACTTCAAGATGCCGGCGCAGCGGTGGTGATGCCGTTGGCGGCTCCGATCGGATCGGGCCTGGGAATTCGAAATCCCTATAATATTCGAATCATCTTGGAAACGATTTCCGTTCCGGTGATCGTCGACGCAGGGGTTGGAACGGCCTCCGATGCCGCGATTGCAATGGAGCTCGGTTGCGACGGCGTCTTGATGAACACGGCGATCGCCTCTGCGGACGATCCGATCCGAATGGCCGAAGCGATGAATTATGCCGTTCGCGCCGGACGCCTTGCCTATTTGGCCGGGAGAATCCCAAAGAAGCTTTACGCCCAGGCAAGCAGTCCGATAGAAGGGATGATCGAGTAATCTCCACGCTTCTATCCGGCGTACCTTCTTCAGGTTGGGTCTTGATGATGACTCGTATGTGAGAGGGGATGCCTTCCATCGACTTCAAAATCTATCTGATTACCGATCGGACCCAAACCTTGGGACGTCCCTTGCCTCAAGTGATCGAAGAGGCGGGACGGGCCGGTATCGCCGCGGTTCAGTTCCGGGAAAAAGACCTTTCACTCCGCGATCAGCTCCGACTTGCTTTGGAAGTCCGGTCGGCGGCCCGTCGACACCGAATGAAATTCTTTGTCAACGATCGTGTCGATTTGGCATTGGCGCTCGATGCCGAAGGGGTGCATCTCCCTTCGTCGGGACTGCCGATTGGTGTCGCGCGAGAAATGCTGGGCGGCGCGCGATTCATCGGTGTTTCCTGTCACTCTTTGGAAGAGGTTCAACGAGCGGAGGGGGAAGGGGCCGATTTTGCCCTGTTGGGTCCGGTCTATGACACGCCGTCAAAACGTTCCTACGGTTCGCCGCTCGGAATCGGTTCTTTTGAGAAGATCAGGCGGTCAACCGCAATTCCTCTCTTTGCTCTTGGGGGGATCAACCGATCGAAATTGAAGGAGGTTTTCGCAGCGGGGGCCGATGGCGTCGCTCTCGTTTCCGCCATTCTCTCCGCTTCCGATGTCGATCGGGAGTGCAGGATGCTCCTCGATGCGGTCGGACGACTGACGCCGTCGCCGTCCGGTTGACCGTCCTATGGAGAGGTGATACAATCACTTTTAAGAAGAGAAGATGAATTAATTTTTCTCCACGTGCTGAGAGGGTCCTGATGGCTGACTCAAAAAAGAACCAGGGGAAGGCGAATCCTTTTAAGAGCACAATGAAAAAAATAAGCGAGCAATTCGGCGGAAGCGATTCCGAAGCGAAGGCCATCGAATATGAGCGGGAGATCGAGAAACTTCTCGTTCAGGTTGCATCGATGGAGCAGGAGCTGAGAGAACTCCGTCAGGCCCGCACCCAATTGGAGCAGGCTTCCAAATACAATGAAAAACTCGCCGCGACCTTGGTCGAAGCAAAAAATCAGATTGAAGTTTTAAAAAAAGAGGTCGAGAAACTCACCGTCCCCCCCTCCAGTTACGCCGTTTTTTCCGGGGCGAACGAAGACGGCACGGTCAATGTCTTTGTCGCCGGCAGGAAGATGAAGGTCAACGTCCACCCCAATATTTCCATCCGTGATTTAAAAAAAGGACAGCAGGTTCTTTTGAACGAAGCGCTCAATGCCATCGAGGTTTGCCCGTTCGACGTGCAGGGAGAAGTCGCTCGGATCAAAGACTTGCTTCACGAAGGCCGCGCCATCGTGACCCTTCGGGCGGAAGAGGAGCGGGTAATCGAGTTGGCCGAGCCGCTCTTAAAAGAGCGTTTGTCGGTTGGAGACCATCTCCTCTACGATGTTCGCTCCGGTTACGCCCTCGAGAAGCTTCCGAAGTCTGAAATGGAAGAGGTGGTGCTCGAAGAAATTCCGGACGTTGCCTACGAAGATATCGGCGGACTGACCGATCAGATCGGGTTGGTGCGCGACGCCGTTGAGCTCCCCTTTCTTCACCCCGAACTTTTCGCGGAGCACAAGCTTCTTCCGCCGAAAGGGATTCTCCTCTATGGACCTCCGGGGTGCGGCAAGACCCTGATCGCGAAGGCGGTCGCCGCTTCGCTCTCGAAAAAACTGGGAGACCGCTCCGGAAGAGAGGTCCGAAGCTTTTTCCTTCATGTGAAAGGCCCGGAGCTCTTAAATAAATATGTCGGGGAGAGCGAACGGCAGATCCGCGAGGTTTTCAAGAAGGCGAAGGAACGGGCCGAGGCGGGCCATCCGGTCATCGTCTTTTTCGACGAAATGGATGCCCTCTTTCGGATGCGGGGGAGCGGGATTTCATCCGATATGGAGGCGACGATCGTTCCCCAATTCCTTTCCGAAATCGACGGTGTGGAGCGTCTCCGGAACGTCATTGTGATTGGAGCGAGCAATCGGCAGGATCTCCTCGACCCGGCTATTTTACGTGCCGGACGGCTCGATATCAAAATTAAAATTGAGCGGCCGGATAAGAAAGCGGCGGTGGAGATCTTCCATAAATATTTGACGCGGGACCTCCCCTATCATCCGGAAGAGTTGGAGCAAGCGGAGGGGGATCCGGCCAAGGTGGTTGAACGATTGATTCACGAAGCGGTCGAGGAGATGTATAACGTCCGGGAGGAGAACAAGTTTCTCGAAGTGACCTACGCCAATGGCGAAAAAGAGACCTTTTACTTCAAGGATTTTTCGAGCGGGGCGATGATTGAAGGGGTGGTCTCTCGGGCGAAGAAATATGCGATCAAGCGGGTTCTTGAAACAAAGGTCAAAGGGCTCCGGAAAGAAGACTTGATCCAGGCGATTAAAGATGAATTCAAAGAGAATGAAGATCTTCCCAACACGACCAATCCCGATGATTGGGCCAAGATTGCAGGCAGAAAAAGCGAAAAAATCGCTCATGTCCGGACGATGGCCGGGCGCGCCGCCGCCGATTCGAAGAAGATCGAAACGGTAACCACGGGACACTACCTATGACGGGGTAAGGTTCCAATTCGGAGGCGTCGAATTAATGAAGAGAATTTTAGGAACGGAAACGGAATTCGGAATTGCCTCCAAAAACACGGAATCGATCGACCCCGTCTCAAACTCCATCTTTCTGATCAATAGCTATCCTTATTTCCCTTCTTCTTCCACGATTTGGGATTACGAGAACGAGAATCCCCTTCTCGACGCCCGCGGTTTTGAGGCCGACGGCGAACGGGAACGTCCCGGTCCCGAATACAATCGGCTATTAAACAAACTCCTTGCGAACGGGGGCCGCCTTTATGTCGATGGGGCCCATCCGGAATACTCTACTCCCGAATGCACCAACGCCAAAGACCTGGTCGCCTATGAAAAGGCGGGGGAGCGTATTCTCGAACTCTGCGTCGAGATGGCGAATCGGTTGAAAGGGGGAGAAACCCGGTTTTCGATCTATAAAAACAATACCGACGGAAAAGGGAACAGCTATGGATATCACGAAAATTACCTTGTTTCGCGAGCCGTTCCCTTCGAAAAGATCGTGGCGCAGTTGACCCCTTTTTGGGTAACCCGGCAAATCTATGCGGGGGCCGGCAAGGTTGGTTCCGAAAATAAGACAGAATCGGCGCCTTACCAGATTTCGCAACGGGCCGATTTTTTCGAGGTTTGGGTCGATCTCAACACGATGGTCAAACGGCCGATCATCAACACCCGGGATGAGCCCCATGCCGATCCGGCTCGATTCCGGCGGCTTCATGTGATCGTCGGCGATGCCAATATGTCGGAATACACGACCTATTTGAAGGTGGGGACCGCCGCCCTCGTTTTGGAGATGATCGAGGAAGGCCGGGAGGTTCATGGGGTCGAGCTGGAAAATCCGGTTCGCGCGATCAAGGAAGTTTCCCGCGACTTGACTCTCAAGGAGAAAATCAAGCTCCTGCGGGGAGCCGAATGGAGCGCCGTGGAGATTCAGCGGGCTTATCTGGAACAGGCCGAGGCCCACTTTTCCGGAAGCCGCGATCCGGTGACGGTGGATCTTCTTCAAAAATGGCGGGAGGTGCTCGATCGGTTGGAAGAGGATCCGATGCAGTTGTCCGGACGGATCGATTGGGTCATCAAAAAGGAGTTAATCGAATCGTATATACGGCGGAAAGAGTGTGATTGGAACGATCCTCGCGTTTCGATGATGGACCTTCAATATCACGATGTAATTCAATCGAAGGGGCTTTATTATGCCCTGGAGCGAGGGGGGTACGTGGAGCGGGTGGTTTCGCCGGAAACCCTCGTGAAGGCGCAGAGTGAACCGCCAAGCGACACCCGGGCTTTCTTCCGTGGAACCTGTCTGAAGAAGTTTTCGAAAGAGATCTACGCGGCGAGCTGGAGTTCGGTTTTGTTCGATATGGGAAACAACACGGTGAAGAAAGTTCCTCTTTTAGATCCTTTCAAAGGGACGGAGGCCCTCGTCGGTTCTCTCCTCCAAGAGGCCGGAACCGTCGAGCAATTGCTCGCCATTCTGTCGACGTAGGGGGAAGCAATGGCAAAACAAGACAAAAAAAGAGAGAAGAAAAAAGAGTCGGATAAAAAAGAGGAGGCGGTTGCCGCCAATCCGGAAATTGTCGAAAAAGGGAAGAAGATCAAGGAAGATCTCGATAAACTGATGGATGAAATTGACGACGTTCTCGAGGAGAACGCGGAGGAGTTCGTGAAGAATTACGTACAGAAGGGAGGACAGTAGGTGGCCGAATTTCAATTCTACGATCCAGGTTCCAGTTTTTATCAATTACTAAAAAGGGATTATCCCCATCTTTTACCGTCCCTTCCTGAGATCCTTCCTTCCGAAAAGAGAGAACTTTCCCAGTTGATTCCGCATGGAACGACCGTCTTGGCCCTTCGTTTTCGGGACGGGATCGTCATGGCGGGAGATCGGATGGCGACCGAGGGGTACTCCGTATCCGAACGGCGGATCGAGAAGGTTCACAATGCCGACAAGTATTCCGCCATCGCGATTGCCGGGGCGGCTGGTCCCTGTCTGGAGATGACCCGTCTCTTCCGGATTGAGTTGGAGCATTATGAGAAGCTGGAAGGGGCAGAGCTAACAATGGATGGGAAAGCGAATAAGCTCGCCCAGATGATCAAAGGAAATCTGCCGATGGCGATGCAGGGATTGGTCGTCATCCCGATTTATGCAGGGTATGATCTGCGACGCGGCGTCGGCCGGATCTTTAAATACGATATCGCCGGGGGCCAATATGAAGAGATCGAATACTACGCGATCGGTTCCGGCGGCCGAGATGCGCGCGGCACATTGAAGAAAATCTATCAAAAGGATCATGATCGGGAGGGGGCCATCCGGGCCGCGCTCGAGGCGTTATATGATGCCTCCGAGGCCGACGTGGCGACCGGAAAACCCGATCCGATCCGGGGGATCTTTCCGACGATGAAAGTCATTCATTCCGGCGGGATCACCGATATCGAGGATGAAACGATCCGGGGGCTTCTTCACGACATGGAACATCGACAAGGAGGGAGATGAGCGGTGGCATTGCCCTATTATGTTTCGCCTGAACAGGTCATGCAGGATAAGGCCGAATATGCCCGGAAGGGAATCTCCCGGGCGCGGTCGATTATTGTGATGGAGTATGAAAACGGAATTCTCTTGGTGGCGGACAATCCGAGTTCGCTGAGTAAGATTTCGGAAATCTACGATAAAATCGCCTTTGCCGGGGCCGGACGGTACAGTGAATTCGAGAATTTGAGGAAGGCGGGGATCCGCCACGCCGATATGAAAGGGTATCTTTACAGTCGTGACGATGTCACCGCCAAGTCGCTCGCCAACGCCTATTCACAGTCGCTCGGGACGACTTTTAGCCAGGAACTCAAACCGTTGGAAGTGGAAATTCTGGTGGTTGAAATCGGGAAAGAGACCGAACAGAACGAGATCTATCGGATCTCCTTCGACGGAAGCATCTTCGATGAGAAGGGGTTCACCGTCATTGGAGGGAAATCGGAAGCCCTCGTGACTTACCTGAAAAGCCGTTACCGGCTTTCTCCGTTGAAAGAGGCGTTACGGCTTTCGGTAGAGGCAATGGAGGCGGGATACAATCAGACGATAAAACCGGAAGGGTTGGAGACGGCCGTTTTGGACCGTGGGCATGTCGGCCGGAGTTTTCGGCGGATCCCGACTGAAGAGTTAAAGGGGTATCTTGAGACGTAGCGGATAAAATGAAATCGCGGATCTTTGGTCTTGAAAATGAATATGGATTGATCTTTGCGCCGAACGGGAAGGTTTACCTTCCGATGGAAAAAATCCTGGGGTATATCTTCGAGGGATTGATTCCAAACAGTTGGCCGTCGAATGCTTTTTTGGTGAACGGGGCGCGATTCTATCAAGACACCGGTTGCCATCCCGAGTATTCTACCCCGGAATGCGATAGCATTTTCGACCTGGTTGTGCATGACAAGGCTGGGGAGCGGTTGTTGGAGTCGTGTCTTCCGATCGCCGAGAAGCGGTTGAAGGAGGAAGGGCTTTCCGGCGACATTTATATATTCAAAAACAATACCGATTCGATGGGGAATACTTACGGATGTCATGAAAATTATCTGATGCGGCGCGATGTCGATTTCTGGAAGGTAACCGAGCAGTTGATTCCCTTCTTTGTGACGCGGCAGATCTACAGCGGTTCCGGAAAAGTCCTCAAAGTGTCCGGAAAGACGCATTACTTTATCTCCCAGCGTGCCCAGCACATTCACGAGAAGACTTCCTCTTCGACGACCTCTTCAAGAAGCATCATCAATACCCGTGACGAACCGCATGCCGATGCAGAGAAGTACCGCCGTCTTCATATCATCGTCGGCGATTCGAACATGTCGGAGTATGCGACTTATTTGAAGGTCGGGACGGCCGTCTTGGTTCTTTCGATGATCGAACAGGGTTTCAATGTCGTCGGGATGGAATTGGAAGATCCTGTCAAGGCGATGCGGGAGATCTCGCGCGATTTGACGTTGAAGAAGCGGGTTCGCTTGGAAAATGGCAAGGAGATGACCGCCATCGAGATTCAAAGGGTCTATTTGGAAAAGGCGAAGGAATATGTCGCCAACGAAGAGGAGGACGAGGTCGCCTACGATATTCTCGAGCGATGGGAGTATGTCCTTGACGAACTGGAAGACGACCCAAGCCGGCTTTCACAGGAGCTCGATTGGGTGATCAAAAAAGAGTTGATTACTTCCTATATGGATCGAAAAGGGTGCGGTTGGGATGATCCCCGGGTGGCAATGATGGATCTTCAATACCATGATGTTAACCAAAACCGGGGACTTTACGCCCTTTTGTGTCGTCAGGGGATGGTTGAACGGATTGCGACGGAGGAAGATATTCAAAGGGCCATCACGACGCCGCCGCAGACGACCCGCGCGAAGGTGCGGGGTGATTTTATCAAATTCGCAAAAGAAAAAAATCGTTCTTACACGGTCGATTGGACTTACCTGAAATTAAACGGATATTGGGAGGAGACAATCCTCTGTATGGATCCGTTCAGTTCCGTCAACCTGCGTGTGAAGGAACTCATTGCGGCTGCCTCTCCTTCGAACAAATAAAATAGTTGTGGTTCTTTTTTCCCTCCTCTTTTTTCTTTTTTCCACCCAACTTCGAGCGGAGGAGGTCGGGCCCCCGATTCAGGTCAAACAGGGGGAAGTCGTCTCTTTGACCCTCACCTTGAAAGAGAGCGCCCGGTTGGTCTCGGGCAAGTTTTTGGACCGACCGATCCCTTTTTTCCAGCTCCATCCTCAGATCAGCCCCAATGAGTTCGGCGTGATCATCGGGATCGATCTTGATCAACCGGCCGGTTCTTATCCATTTTCGGTTGCGTGGCGAGAGGGGGAATCGATAGAGAACCGGGAATATCAGATTAATGTGATTCCGGCTTCTTTTGGCACCGAAGAGTTGACCCTCCCCGATTCAATGGTGAATCCCGACCCGAAGTCGTTGGCGCGAATCAAGAAAGAGCAGGAACGGTTGAAGAGGATCTTCGATCGGAGTGCCGACCGGAGGTTTTGGGAGGGGGAATTCATTGTCCCAGCGGAAGGGAACGTGAAGAAAACGTTTGGATTACGGCGGATCATGAATGGGGAAGCTCGCAACCCGCATACGGGTGAAGATATCAGCGCCCCCCTCGGAACCCCGGTCGAAGCAAGCAACGGAGGAAAGGTGATTCTGGTCGACGAGTTCTATTTTAACGGTCGTTCAGTGGTGATTGATCATGGTCTCGGCCTTTTCACGATGTATTTTCATCTTTCGGAAGCATTCGTGAAAGAAGGGAAGATGGTCAAGGGAGGGGAACAAATCGGCACTGTCGGAAAATCGGGGAGGGCAACCGGCCCCCATCTTCACTGGGGGGCTCGACTCAACGGCGCCCGGGTTAACCCATTCTCATTGGTGGGGGTAAAGTAGGCCTCCCCTTATCCCTCCGGAAGGGTTGGGCGCCTATAACAGCTCTTCCTTAATTTCGATTTTTGCCTTTTCCTTCAAAGCAACCGTGTATGCACCCACCGCCCTCTGTTTCTTTTGGGAAAGAAGGTCTAAAGCGGCCCGGTCAGGATCTGGGTTGGCAGGGTTCCCTTTCTTGGCCTCCTCTTCTTCAAGAGGGGTTAACGCAACCGATTCTTTGACGAGAAGCTTCGCTTTTTCGATCAATAACTCGTCTCGATGTTGCCGTTCGAAGCCTTCAGGGGTATAATGTTCTAGGGTGAGGAGCCGACGGTAAAGTTCGGGATCGAACTTGCCTTCCTTTTGGAAGCCGGCGAGATGAGTGATCGACCGATGTAGTTCTTCATCGCTGACAATCAGTTTCATCCGCCGTGCCTCTTGGAGCCAAAGTTTTCGGGCGACCAGCTCGTCGACGACCCGCTTTCGAAGGTCTTTATCGTCGTACTTGTCCTGAAAGATTTCTCGATAGATGTTCGATGCGCTTTGGTAAGACCGTTGATATTCCTCAATGGAGATGGAGGCTCGGTCAACTTTTGCGATGGTGTTTTCCGTGTTGTCGCTAAAACCCCACCATCCCATCGAAATAATAAATGCGATCGCAACCGCCCCCATGATGGTACGATAGAACCAGGGATTTTCGATTGCTCCTTTACGAATGAGTTTTAACACGGTCACCTCCTTGTTTCTACAAGCGAAGATAGCATCCGACAATCAAAAAATCAACTCCGTTGTTCCTTCCCGGAGCGGAAAAGATCCTCGATTCTCTTTGTCGACACCGTATCGTAAGGTTGGCCGGTTTAGGATCAGCATGCGCCGATTGCCGGTTGTTTTGTTCGGAGTCCAGTCGATTTGGAATAACTGCCAATCGATTTTGCATCGGAACGCTGGGATAATTTTCTTGAAACATTGTTCATCTTTGTATTATGATTGTGGGATTTATGGCCTGATGAGGGGTCCTTGGGTTGTTAGAACAGGGCGTGGAAGGAGCGGATCCTCGGAGCTATCTCAAAGCAAGCGTGTTACATCGGTTTATCGCGAAATTCATCGACCTTTTAATCGTCGCCGCCATCGCGGAGATCCCGCTTCGCATCGGCTTTTTGGCCGGTCTGTCCTATCTTTTGATCGCGGATGGTTTCGCCGGTGGGAGGAGCGTCGGGAAACAGCTCATCCAACTTCAAACCGTCCGGTCCGAGGCTCGGAGAACGGCTTCTTTCAGGGAATCGATTATCCGTAACTTCCCGTTCGCGGCGGCTTATTTATTTTTTCAGATTCCTTATATTGGATGGCTGTTTTCGTTGGCGATCATTGCTTTTGAGGCACTTTTGATGATCGGCAATCCGAGGGGCTTGCGGGTGGGAGACGAGTTGGCGAAAACGCAAGTGGTGGATCGGGCTCTGTTCGAATCTTTCGAAAAATAATGAGGAAATCATGGGACTGATAGGGAGCATCTTAGGATGGTTTTCGAATGACTTGGCGATTGACCTTGGAACCGCGAACACGCTGGTGTACGTGAAGGGAAAGGGAATCGTCATCAATGAACCATCGGTCGTGGCGATCGAACGGAAGTCGGGAAAGGTCGTGGCGATCGGGGGGGACGCAAAGAAGATGCTGGGACGGACCCCGGGCAATATCGTCGCGATCCGTCCGATGAAAGATGGGGTGATCGCAGACTTTGAAATTGCTGAGAAGATGTTGAATCATTTCATTAAAAGGGCCCACAATCGAAATACCTTTGTCCGTCCCCGTGTGATCATCGGCGTTCCATCGCGGGTCACGCAGGTGGAGCAGCGGGCGGTCCGGGATTCGGCTGAATTGGCAGGAGCTCGCGAAGTCTACCTGATCGAGCAGCCGATCGCCGCCGCGATCGGCGCCGGTCTTCCGATCGCCGAACCTTCCGGAAACATGGTCGTCGATATCGGAGGTGGAACGACCGATATTGCTGTGATCTCATTGGCGGGAATCGTCTACTCGGAGTCGGTGAAGGTGGCCGGTGACAAAATGGACGACGCCATCGTCAACTACATCAAGCGAAAATACAATCTCTTGATTGGGGATCATATGGCCGAGCAGATCAAGTTCGAAATCGGGTCGGCCTATCCGCTTGAAGAGAAGAGGACCTACATGATCAAGGGAAGGGATTTGATCTCCGGGATTCCCAAGACATTGGTCATCGACGACGGTGAGATTCGGGAGGCCCTTGCCGAGCCGATCTCCGCGATTGTGAATGCGATCAAGGTGGCGCTGGAGAATACACCCCCTGAACTGGCGGGCGATATCATCGATCGGGGAATCGTTCTGACGGGGGGAGGGGCCCTTTTGCGTGGGTTGGACACCCGGCTGCGCGAAGAGACGAACCTTCCGATTATTACGGTCGACAATCCGTTAAACACCGTTGCCCTTGGCACCGGGAAAGCGCTTGATCAGTTGAGCCTGCTCCGAAGAATCTCAATCACGTAAACGTTGGGTGTAGGTTGGGGGAGCGCGCGATTTCACAAACGAGTCACCGGGTGCTTCGCCGGAAGAATGTCTATCGGCGCTTCATTGCCCTTGCCCTGATCCTCGGCCTTGCCGCCATTGCTTTTTCTCCCAGCCTTCAAAAAGCATCGCTTCGATGGGTGGAAATCCCGATCGGCAGCATGATTTATTATATTCAACAAGGAACATCTTCGACTTTCAATGGCGTTGGGGGGATCTGGCGCGGTTACATGAACCTGGTCGGGGTTCGAGAGGAGAATAACCGTCTTCGCGCCGAGGTCGAGAGACTCCGGGGGGAAAACGATTTCCTAAAAGAAGAGGGGGCCCTTGCAAAACGTCTCCAGGCCATCCTTGATTATCGGCAGAGCGTTCCGCTCCGCTTTGTGGCGGCGGGAGTGATCGGTCGCGGGACGACACATTTATACAAGACAATCATCGTGAATAAAGGGGAGGACGACGGGGTTGCGGCAGATATGGGGGTGGTCACGCCGGAAGGGGTGGTTGGCAAGATCATCAAGACCGGTTCACATCATGCCCAAGTGCTTCTGATGACCGACCGAAACAGTGCCATTGCCTCGGTGATTCAGCAAACCCGTGACGAAGGGATCGCTCAAGGGATAGAAGGGGGAATCCGCTTGAAGTATCTCCCAAACTCCTCCGAAGCCGAGGCAGGGGATCTGGTGGTGACCTCCGGCCTGGAGGGGAGTTTTACCAAGGGGCTGACGTTGGGAACGGTCGAGGCGGTTAAAAAAAGGGAGAACGATCTCTTTCTCGATGTGAGAGTGATTCCGGCGGTCGATTTTTCAAAGCTGGAAGAGGTGTTGATCATCACCTCAACCGGCGTACCGGAAAAATAACGAATGAAGTGGCTCTACCGGTTCCTTCTGTTTCTTTTTCTTGTCCCGGCGCAGACCCTTTTTGTCGAGAAACTGTCGGTGGGGGGGGTTCAGCCAGACCTTGCCCTTGTCCTGGTTTATACATTGAGTTGGTCTGCCGGAGAGGCGGGTGGTCTTCTTTGGGGAGGCGCCCTCGGCGGAGTGATCGATTTTTTTTCGATTGGAATCTTGAGCGTCAACTTTTTTCTGAAGACGGTGGTTGGTTTTGCGAGCGGGATGTTGGGTCGCTCTTTGTTGACGCTTTCCCTCGTTTGGAACATCCTTCTCTTTTTCCTCATTTCTCTCCTTCATGACCTGATTGGAATCTTTTTAGTGGGGGGGGTCGAGGAGGGATGGTCTTTGCCAGCGACGGTCGGGGGAGAGGTTGTCGCCCGAGCCGTCTACAATACCCTGATCGCCTCTATCTTGTTGTTTTTTTTCGCGAGAGGCAAAGGAGAGAGAGAAATAGGTCATGCGGGAGTCGTATTCTCTGCAAGAGGAGACACGCGATCTTCAGGGTAGAATCTATCGCCTGTTGATATTGATCGGCATTGCGTTGTTCTCCCTCCTGTTTCGGGCCTGGTATCTTCAGATTATCCAGGGAAAATACTACCTCGAACTGTCTGAGAACAACCGGATCCGCGTGATCGAAACCCCTCCCCCCCGCGGATTGATCTACGACCGAAATGGAACCCTCCTTGTCAACAATGTTCCCAGTTTCAACCTCTATGCCGTTCCGGGAGATATGCCCGATTCGGGGGCGGTTTTCCGCCGCCTCTCCGACCTGATCGGTATCAATGATGAAGAGGTGCTGCAGCGGATGGCCTCGAGGCGTGACGATCCCTACCTTCCGATTAAGATCAAAAGCGACCTGCCGATGAGGGAGGTTGCCCTGGTTGAAGGACACGGCCTGGAGTTGCCGGGAATTAAGATCGAGCCGGAATTCAAGCGGAATGCCCTGTATGGAAGCATGGCGGCCCATCTCCTCGGTTATGTGGGGGAGATCACCCAGCCGCAACTCGAAACGGGGTTTTATCTGAATATGAAGCGGGGCGGGATCATCGGGCAATTCGGCGTCGAGCAGACCTTCGATTCGATCCTGCGGGGAACCCCCGGCCAGAAGCGGGTCGAAGTCGATGCGCTCGGTCATGAGGTCCGGACGATGAAACTGGACGAGCCGCTTCGCGGAGATGATATTTTTCTGACGATCGATTTGAACCTCCAGAAGACGGCGGAGGAGGCGCTGGGGGGACAGGGAGGCGCGATTGTTGCGCTCGATTCGAGAACTGGCGAGGTCTTGGCGATGGTCAGTCACCCCGCCTTCGATCCGAATCTTCTCTCGCAGGGGGCGGCCTCTCGCGTTTGGGAAGCGATCTTGAAAGATGAAGGACGGCCCCTTAACAATCGCGCCATCCAGGGGCAGTATCCCCCCGGCTCGACCTATAAGATCGTCGTCGGTGCGGCGTTGCTCGAAACCAAAACGGCCTCTCCCTCCCATCAGGTCGAGTGCCGGGGGTTTCTTCCTTTTGGAAACAGGAATTTCCGAGATTGGAAGAAAACGGGGCATGGAACGGTTGATTTCCATCGCGCCCTGGTCGAATCGTGTGATGTTTATTTTTATGAAATGGGGCCGCGTCTCGGGATCGATACGATTTCTAAGTTCTCCCATCTTTTTGGTTTGGGACATACCAGCGGGATCGAATTGGCCTTTGAGAAGGGGGGATTGATCCCGAGCAGCGAGTGGAAGCAACGGACTCGAAAGGAGCCGTGGTATCCCGGGGAAACCTTGTCGGTGGCGATCGGCCAGGGGTATGTGACGGTGACTCCCCTTCAACAGACGATCATGATCGCCACCGTCGCCAATAAAGGGGTTTTGAACCCCCCCAAGCTCTTGAAGCGGATTCGCGATTATGAGACGGGGAAGGTCCGGGAAATTCCCTCTGCTCCCGGAGAGAAGATTCCACTTTCGGCGGAAACGATTCGGGAGTTGCGGAACGCGCTTGCCGGGGTCGTTTCCGATTCTCGTGGGACGGCCAAAGGGTCCAGGTCGGAATTTGTTTCCATCGCCGGAAAGACCGGGACCGCGCAGGTGGTCGGCATGAAAGGGGGAAGCCATGGAAAACTTCCCGAAAAGCTCAATGACCATGCCTGGTTTGTCGCCTTTGCCCCGTTCGAGAACTCAAAAATCGCCGTCACGGTATTGGTCGAAAATGGAGGACATGGAGGAGCGACGGCAGCCCCCTTGGCGAAAAAGGTGATCGAGACCTATCTCGGTTTCGGTTCTTCTCCGGAGACGGTTGCCACCAGAGGGGCGATTTCTTCTCGTCCGACCGGCGGGAATGAGAACATCGGTAACGGGAGGGAGATCGAAGGTGATTGATCGTCGGATCGTGGCCGGTTATGACTGGATTCTTTTCGTCGTGGTGATGCTTCTTCTTGGGATCGGCGTGTTGTCGATTTACACCGTCACTGCTTCCCCCACCGCCATCGGGAAAGCACCCCTCTATTTGAAACAGATCTATTGGATTATCCTCGGATGGGCCGTTTTCCTCTTCATGGCTTGGATCGATTACCGTGAGATCGTCCGGTTTGCTTATCCGATCTATGCCGTCACCCTTCTTCTGCTCCTCCTCGTTTTGCTCGTCGGTCGTTCCGCAATGGGGGCGCAGCGTTGGCTTTCCCTCGGTTTCATTTCAATACAGCCTTCGGAGCTGGCGAAGGTGAGCCTCCTTTTGGTTTCGGCGAAATATTTTTCTGATTATTACCCGGAGAAAGGGCTTGACCTGAAGCAGCTTTTGCTCCCCGGAGGGTTGGTCCTTTTCCCGATGCTCTTGATTCTCAAACAACCCGATTTGGGGACGGCCATGGCGATCTCCTCCGTTTTTTTTAGTATTGTCTTGGTGATTGGATTCCGATCTCGGTTTCTTGTCTACGCCTCCCTGATTTTCTTCATGGTTTTTCCCTTTTTATGGCAATTTTTTTGGAACCGCTTAAGGGGGTATCAGCGGGACCGACTTCGGACCTTTGTCGATCCGACCAACGATCCGATGGGAACCGGCTATCATATTATCCAGTCGAAGATCGCCATCGGATCGGGGGGAGTTTTCGGCAAAGGGCTTTTTGGCGGAACACAGAGTCAATTAAAGTTTCTTCCCGAAAGTCATACCGATTTTATCTTCTCGGTTTTTGCGGAAGAGTGGGGATTTATCGGAATTGTGGTTGTTTTCATCCTTTTTTTTCTCTTGGTTTTATGGGGGCTTGAGATTGCCTACAAGGCGAGGGATCTCTTGGGAACGCTCCTTGCGATCGGGGTGATCGGACTGATTTCGTTCTATTTCTTGATCAATGTTGGAATGACACTGGGGGTGATGCCGGTTGTCGGCGTTCCTTTGCCGTTGATGAGTTATGGGGGGACGTCGATGGTCACCACGATGGGTTTGCTCGGTCTCCTTTTCAATGTCAAACTGAGACGGTTTATGTTATTTTAATGATGACAATAAAATGGATGACAAGCTGAGGTAGGCTTTGAATGAACGAGGTTTTCGATGTCGATTGAAATTGTGATCAATACCGCCCGTGAAGAAACGCGGGTGGCCCTTCTTGAAAATAAGATCGTGGCGGAGATTTACATCGATCGAAAGAAAGATCGAGGGATTGTCGGGAACGTCTATAAAGGAAAAGTGGTTAAAGTTTTGCCCGGGATGCAGGCCGCTTTTGTCGATATTGGGACCGAGAAAGCCGCTTTCCTCTATGTGGCCGACGTGATGACGAAGCGGGAAGAGGGCGCCCCGCCCCCTGAAGAGGGCGAGGAGGTGGAAGAGGAGCCGCTCGAATTCGACGGGCTGATGGAGGCCTCGGCGCCGCAGGAAGCGCCGGTGATGACCCGGCCCAAGAAGAGCGGCCATCAAACGATCGAGGAGCTCCTTCAGGAAGGGCAAGAGGTGGTCGTTCAGGTTTCGAAGGAGCCGATTGGGACCAAAGGGCCGCGGGTCACCACTTATGTCTCTCTTCCCGGGCGCTATCTCGTTTACATGCCGACGGTGAACCACGTTGGGGTCTCCCGCCGGATCGGCCGGGATGAGGAACGCCATCGGCTGAAAGAGATGATCCTTCGCCTCCGGAAACCGGGGGCCGGTTACATCGTTCGGACCGTCAGCGAAGGGATCACGGAGGAAGAATTCAAGCAGGATGTCGAGTTTCTCGAAGTCGTATGGCAGAATCTGGTGAAGAAAAAAGAGAAACTCCCCGCCCCCGCCCTCCTTCATACCGATCTGGACCTGATTTTCAGGACGGTGCGTGACCTCTTTACGAAGGATGTCGATCGGCTGGTCGTCGATTCGAAACAGGAATATGAGCGGATCAAGGAGTTCGTTGGGACCTATCTTTCGACGTTTCTCTCTCGGGTGGAGTTGTGGGACAAGGAGGAACCGGTCTTCGATTCCTACGGTTTGGAAATGGAGATCTCGAAGGCGAAGAACCGTCGGGTCTGGCTCAAATCGGGGGGATACATTGTCATCGATCATGCCGAAGCGCTGACGGTGATCGACGTCAACACCGGCCGTTACGTCGGAAAGCGCGATCTGGAAGAGACGATCTTAAAGACCAACCTCGAAGCGGTCAAGGAGATCGCCTATCAGCTCCGGCTTCGAAATATCGGCGGGATCATCATCATCGATTTCATCGATATGGAGAAGGAGAAAAACAGGGAGAAGGTCTTCAACGCCTTTCAGGATGCGATGAGCGGCGACCGTGCACGAACGCACATTCTCCGGATCTCGGAGCTTGGCCTGATCCAGATGTCGCGGGAACGGACGAGAGAGGCCCTTCTGCGCATCCTTTGCGAACCGTGCCCTTATTGCGAGGGGAGAGGGTTCACGAAGTCGCCGACGACCATCTGCTACGAGATCTTCCGGGAGATCCGGCGGATCGGATCATCCCCGCGGGACAAAAAGATCATCATCGGGGTTCATCCCACCGTGGCGAACCTTCTCTACGACGAAGAACGGCAAAGGGTGGAGGAGTTGGAGCGGGAGTATCATAAGAAGATCATCATCAAGGCCGATTCCAATCTTCACCTCGAGCAGTACGACATCGTCACCCTGTAGCGGGTCGCCATGCCCTCCCGTTTTCAGGTAGAACCAATCGGTTGTTTCGGAGAAAACGGAAGCTCCCCGCCGCAAGCAGCAGGGAGCTTCTTAAAGTCCCCGGAGTTCCTCTTTCAACTGCTTGGCGAGCAGCGCCCGATCTTCCGTCTGGGCGATCTCTACTTCCATCATCCGGCGTAAATATCGGTTGATTCCGATTTTTTTGATCAGACCCGTAAGAAACGGCTCTGCTTCAAGCCCGGTCATCTCCTTGAGAAAGTCGATTAATTCGGGTTCCAGCGCAATCGAGTACTCTCCAACATGGAGGTAGGCGGGGTAGATCGGGCCGGGAAGTTTTTCAAACTGAAAACGCATGGGGTTGATTCTCCTTTTGTCTGAGTCTGTGAACAGATCGTTTTCGGTTGCCGGGCGCACCTCGCCCGTTGCGGCTTTGATCTATGAGGTTGTGAATAAATCCTCTCCCATCGCTGGGCGCTCGATGCGCGGCGCATCGCTGCGTTGCTTCTCCTCACCGTAGCCCCTGGCTGGCTACGCCTCGTCGTCGCGTCTTGCGCTGCTTGCGCCTCAACCACCCAGCTCGGTCCAAGGATTTACTCACAACCTCTATGTTGCGCAGGCGAAGAGCCGTTCAAGCCGCCCGGGATCGATCTCGATATAGATATTTTTTTCCTGGGTGATGAAAACGGCGCCCGGTTTCCCCCGCTTCGGTTTTTGAACATATTTCCGGTGGGTATAGGTAACATCCCCCTTTCCTTCTTTTCTTGCGTCGCTGAAATGGAGCGACAATGTCGCGGCGTCGAGAAGGGTCTGGTAGGGGATCTCCTTCCCCCGCTCCCCGCGGGCGATCAGATGTGATCCGGGAACCCCTCTCGCATGGAACCACAGATCATTCCCCCGCGCCATGCGGAAGGTGATCTCGTCATTTTCTCGGCCGTTCCTGCCGACGGTCAGGGTCCATCCGTCGGCTGAAAGGAAGGTGGGGGGGCCGCCCCGTTTTTCCTTCTCCCGCCGCGTTGGGACGAGTGGTTTCCCTTCGATTGCAATCGTTCCCCCCTCCAGAAGGATCTGCCGCTGTTGTTCCAGTTCTTTCAGTACCACTTCGGTTTTTCCGACTTCGACCGTGATCGCCGTCCGGGCGGCCTGGGCCTTCTTATATCGTTTAAAAAAAAGCGCCAGATTTTCAGAAGGGGCAAGCGATGGATCGAGGGAAAGAGAGAAGGGCTCTTTTTCGGGATGCGCCGGATCGGCAATCTGGATCTCTTTCATCCCGGACCGGATTTGATGTAGATGGGTTTTCAAGAGTTCTCCCTGAGCGCGATATTGATCGGCCTTTTCCGCCTCGGCCAGACCGACGGAGAGCTGCCGAAGTTTCTTTCGGGCGCGGCCGATTTTTTCATCGACAACAGCAAGGAGCCGTTTCGTCTCCTCTTCCTCGGATGTTTTCTCTTCGAGGGGATGGTAGAATGCCTCGACCGATCTGTTGAACCGGAGCGGTCCCGGTTCAACAAGGGGAATCGCGGTCTCTTTAAACGCACCGGTCGGATGAAGCGGCGGAGGTTGGTAGGGGTGACCGACCTGGAGCGGCCGGCCGCCGGAGGGGGGGAAGAGGAAGCCAGAAATGTTCTCCGCCTGATTGATCAAATAGATGTTCGAGGCGGGTCCCATCAGTTCGGCGATCAACGAAACCGTCCCGTCTCTTTTCTCTAAATCTGGGATCTCTTCCGTTTCCGGGGTGACGGTCCAGGCGCAGGTCATCTGGACGATCCGGTCTCCGCCGATCTGATCAAGTGAAACGATCCGCTTCCAACGGAGGTGCGCCCGGAGCAGTTGGCAGAATCGGGGAGGGGAAGTAGGGTTTGGATGCTTTTGCGTCGTCAGATGGATTCGAGAGAAGCGTCGGTGGGCGGAGAGGAGGAGATGATGCCGTTCCCTCCCCCGATGGATCTCGAAGACAATCCGTTCCGGTCGAGGCTGGTCGATCTTATGAATCACCCCTCCTTGCAGCGGTTCCAGGATCTCCGTCAGGATCTCTCCGATTTGTTTCGCGCCAAGCGACACTGTTTGACCCGTTTTGAAGGCCTGTGCTAATCTAACCCGGCTCCGCCGGAAAGCGGGGGCTTGCGTCGCCCCCTCCACCGGCGAAGCCGGATGGAGCCTCCCCCTCAACGCTCTCATTCGTTCGCTGGTGACAAACACGAACGCAGATTGTACAGAGGATTTTTTTATTCCGCAACTGATGGAACCGAATTACCTGGATAAGCAAAGTTTCATTTCGCTGGGCTGGCCGGAGTTGATCGATCTCCTCATCCGGGAGACGACCCTGCCGATGACGGCGGAGCACTGCCGTGTCCTCCCTTTCTTGGAAACGCCGGAGGAGGTGTGCGAACGCTTGGCGACCGTTTGGGAGGGGGTTCTTCTCGGCAGGGAAGGGAAGGGGCTTCCCCTTTCTCCGTCGGCCGATCCCCGTCCGATCCTCGCCCGTGCGGCGAAGGGGGCCGCTTTGGAAGGGGTTGAGTTGCGGATCGTCCACGACCTTCTGGCGCAGGCCGAATCGGTCCATTCGTTTTTAATCCGCCGAAAGGAGCGGTCTCCCCGGCTTTTTCAGCGAGCAATCGGGATCGAGCCGCTGGAGCGATTAAAGACAAAGATCGCGGCCACCGTCGATCCGGAGGGGCGGATTTTGGAAGGAGCGACGCCGGCCCTCCGGGCTTTGACCGCCGAGGCAAACCGGGCACGCGAAGAGATGACCGAACGGCTCGATCGGATGATCCGTTCCCCTCGTTATGAGCCGTTACTGCAAGAAGCCTATTATACCGAGCGGGAGGGTCGCTATGTTCTGCCATTCAAGGCGTCCGATCAATATAAGGAGGGGGGGGTCGTTCATGATCTTTCCGCCAGCGGGGCGACCGCCTTCGTCGAGCCGAAAGAATTGGTCGGACCGAACAATCGGTTGCGGGTTGCCCGGCTCGAAGTCGCTCGCGAGGTGGAGCGGATCTTGAAGTCGCTGAGCGAGGAAGTAGCAAGGGAGACCGGACGGCTTGACCGGAATATCGAGATCCTTGTTGAACTCGACCAGATCGAGGCGTCGGCCCGACTGACCCGACGGATCGACGGAAATTGCCCTCGTGTCACCGGGGGGGGAGCGCTCCGCCTTCTGGAGGCACGGCATCCTCTTCTCCTGGTTCGGAAGGGGACGGTCGTCCCGAACGATATCGTCCTGGAGGAAGGGGCTCTCGCATTGATCCTCTCCGGTCCGAATACCGGCGGGAAGACGGTTCTCCTCAAGACGATCGGTCTTCTTGCATTAATGGTCCGGGCTGGCCTTCCGATCCCTTGCCGGGAAGCGTCGGAGATTCCCCTCTTTCCGGAGGTCTTGGTTGACATCGGAGACGATCAAGATCTTTCCCGGGATCTTTCGAGCTTTTCGGGACACCTTCTAAAGATCTTGGCGATTCTCGATGCCGGGCCGCCGGGATCGTTGGTTCTCCTGGATGAACTGGCAACCTCGACCGATCCGGCCGAGGGGGCGGCGCTCGCCGCGGCGATCCTCACCGAGCTGGTCGATCGGGGAATGCGAGTCGTTACGACGACCCACTACCCGATGCTCAAGGAGCTGGCTCAAATCGATTTCCGCTTTGTGAACGGCAGCCTTGCTTTCGACATCGATCGCCTTGCGCCGACCTATCGGCTGATTCCAGGAATACCGGGCCGGAGCGCCGCCTTGGAGATTGCATCCCGATTGGGACTTTCAAAATCAATCCTGTCGCGGGCAAGGGAACGACTGAAACCGCTCGAAGAAACGACGGAGCGGCTCATCGCGCAATTGGAGCAGGAGCGAGAGAAGGCCGAGTCCGAACGAAGAGAGTGGGAACGCCTTCGTGCGGAAGCGGAAGAGGCGGCCGCGGTGCAAAAAGAGGGGGCCGCCCGTTGGGCGATGAGTGAAAAAGAAATCCGAAAGGAGGTCCGGCGGAAGGTAGCAGACGCGGTGGCCGAGGCCCGCTCGGAGATCGCGGCGTTAACGGCGGAGATGAAAACAAGGCCGGACCCGGTTCTCATAAAAAAAGGGAAAGAACGTTTGGTTGAAATTGAACGAAGAGCAACGGGGGAAGTGGTTCCCAAAACCGACATTCGCCTTGAGGTTGGAAAACCGGTCGAAATTATCCCGCTTGGGAAAAAAGGGACGTTGCTTGATCCGCCGGAGGGGGCGAAGAAAGTCCGCGTCCAGATCGGAGAGCAGATTGTCTTTGTTTCTCCTGATTTACTCGAAGGTTCGCCGGAAATACCGTCTGAAGAGGAAACTTCCGGACCGCCGACGCGCTCTTCGATCGACTCGGGAAATTCGATGGCCGCCCTCGATCTGATCGGAAAGCGGGTCGACGAGGCGCTCGAACTCTTGGAGCGCTTTCTCGATCGGGCGATGTTGGAAGGGGTTTCGGATGTCCGGCTGGTCCACGGCCACGGGAGCGGAAAGTTAAAGAAGGCGATTCGGAGTCATCTGTCATCCTCGCCGTATGTTGCCTGTTTCCGCCCGGGGGATCTCATTGAAGGAGGGGATGCCGTTACCATCGTGACGATCGAAGAGGGTTAATCAATTCTTTTTAGCATTGCTTATTGAATACCTTATAGAAATATACCAATAAAGATTTAGTGTTTCCCTCGAAAGAGGGTATTGACTCGTCCCCCCTTTTCCCGTACATTAGCCTCTCATGATGAAGAAAACCAAAAAATACGTAAAGCCTTTTTTCACAGTATCGGTTGGATTTTTACTGCTCCACTTTCTGTCATCCGAATGCTCTCAGATCGCAGGCGTTCCGTTCAGCCCTCCCCCTTCCAAGGCGTTGCAAGAAACGCGTCGGATGCCTCTCCAGGCAAGGGAGAGAAAGATCGTGGAAATCTTGGCCGATTTTAAAACCGGACTGAAACCAGAACAGAAACGGCGGCTGGCGATTTTCATCGATGCGGAAAGCCGGCGGCACGGTTTCGATCCGGAGCTTATCGTTGCGTTGATTTTCACCGAAAGCTCGTTCTACAACTGGTCGACCTCCCCTCAAGGGGCGATTGGTCTGATGCAGATCATCCCGACCACGGGGAGAGAATTGGCGGAGACCCACGACATCGCCTGGGAAGGAGAAGGGGGGCCGCTCTTCGACCCGTTCATCAATATCCAGTTGGGCATCCATTACCTTCGAACCCTCCGCGCGAAATTCGGCGATCTTCGTTTGGCGCTGACCGCCTATAATTACGGGCCCACAAGCGTGTTACGCTGGGTTGAGGCGGGAGAAGAAATACCTTATGGTTATGCGGAGAAGGTCTTGAGCCGTTACGAAGCCTTTTTGGACCGGAGCCGTCCGGACCGTTTTAGAAGTGCCCCCGCCGTCTGACCCCTCCTGTTTGCCCTGGTTTAAAAAAGCATTTCCTCCTCGCTCTTGCCAATGCATCGTCGATTTGTAATAATCAGAGACGATGAAAATCCCGCATGTTCAACCTGCCAAGATTCAGATCTATGAAAAACCGGCCGGACCATCCGATCTTCGGATTCGACACCTCCTCCCTCCCTATGAAGGACAGCCGGCTTTGGCTGGAATTTTGGGTGTTCCCTCGGATGCTGGTGTGGTTTTCGGGGGGGGCCGCGCCGGGGCGGCCGAAGGCCCTTCGGCGATTCGTCTCCAATTAAAACGTTACGGCACGGCATATCATTTTGAACACGGGACCGATCTTTCGAACCTTTCCTTAACGGATTTCGGCGATCTTATTCCCGATGAAAAATCGATCGAGCAGACTCATCAACGGTTGACCGCCACGGTTGGAGCCATTCTTGATCTCGGTGTGATTCCGATCGTTTTGGGAGGAGGGCACGACCTGACATTCGGCGGGGTTCGCGCGCTTGCCCGGCGTACCGAAGGGAAGGTGGGGGGATTGAATATCGACGCCCATTTCGATGTCCGAGAACCGGTCAACGCCATCCCCACCAGCGGTACTCCTTTTAGAAATATACTGGAAAAGATAGAAAATGTTTCTGGCGACCGATTCGTCGAAATCGGCGGGAACGGTCTGGTCAACTCCAGGGAGCACTTCAATTACCTGATCGAGCGAAAGGCGCGGATCTTCTCCCTTTCCGAGACGCGACGTAAGGGGGTGGGACCGATCGTCGAAAAAGGGCTTGAAATCTCGGGATATCAGACCGAACGAATTTTTTGCTCGATTGATCTTGACTCGGTCGCACAGGCCTTTGCCCCGGGGGTCTCCGCCCCCTCTTCCGACGGGTTTACCCCGGAAGAAATATCGCTGGCGGTTTACCTTGCAGGGCTCCATCCCAAGGTGGCTTATTTTGATCTGATGGAGATGAATCCGGTCTTCGATCAGGAGGGCCGAACAGCGCGTCTGGCTGCTTCTTTGATCCTTCAGTTCCTCGCCGGTTTGGCTGGACGGAAAGAGGCCAAGCGTGAAATGATCGGATTTCGTGGAGGGGAAGTTGAACCGTCCGACGTTTGAGGAGCTTCGGCCCCCCGATCCGATCCGGGCGCCAACCGGAACCCGACGGAGCTGCACTAATTGGGATACCGAGGCGGCGCTCCGGATGCTGATGAACAACCTCGATGATCGTGTCGCGGTTGACTGGAGAAATCTGGTTGTCTATGGCGGGTCGGGCCGGGCGGCGCGCAACTGGAAGGAGTATCATCGAATCGTGGCGGCCCTTCGGCGGCTTGGTTCTGATGAAACTCTTTGCATTCAATCGGGCAAACCGGTTTATGTCGCGAAGACCGATCGAGAAGCCCCTCGCGTGATCTTGGCCAACAGCAACCTGGTTCCGGCCTGGGCGACGCCGAATGAGTTTGACCGACTCGACCGGATGGGGCTGACAATGTATGGTCAGATGACCGCGGGAAGCTGGATCTATATCGGAACGCAGGGGATCCTGCAAGGAACCTACGAGACCTTCGCCGCGGTTGCCCGGCAGTCGTATCAAGCCGACTCCCTCCGGGGGAAGTGGATTCTGACCGCCGGGATGGGAGGGATGAGCGGGGCGCAGCCGCTTGCCGCCACCATGAACGAGGGGGTGATTCTTGACGTCGAGGTCCGGCCGGAGCGGGTTGAGCGTAAGGTCGAGGAGGGTTTCTGCGACCGGATGACCGCCGACCTTGATGAGGCGCTTTCCTGGATTGACGCCGCGACGCAAGAAAGCCGGCCCCTTTCGGTTGGGTTGGTTGGAAATGCCGGGAAGGTTTATCCGGAGTTGGTCCGCCGTGGGACGATTCCAGATATCGTGACCGACCAGACCTCGGCGCATGATCTCCTTGCCTATGTTCCGATCGGCGATATTGTCGAACTCGACCGATTGCGGGAAACGGACCAGGCCGAATATCGGCGACGTTCACTGGAGACGATCGCCCGTCATGCTGAAGCAATATTACAGATGCAGTCGCAGGGGGCGATCTGTTTTGATTATGGAAACAACCTCCGTGCTCAGGCGGCGGCCGCCGGTGTGGCGATTCAGCATCCGGACGGTTCCTTCAAATACCCCGGATTTGTCCCAGCCTATATCCGTCCGCTTTTCTGCGAGGGGAAGGGACCCTTTCGCTGGGCGGCGCTTTCGGGCGATCCGAACGACATCCACCGGATCGACCGGGCATTGTTAAAGCATTTTCCGAAAGACACCGCGCTTAAACGGTGGATTCGGCTGGCGCGGGAAAAGATTCCGTTCACCGGGCTTCCGGCCCGGATCTGTTGGCTTGGTTATGGGGATCGGGCGAAGTTGGGTCTCATCATCAACGACTTGATCCGAAAAGGAGAGGTCCGCGCCCCGATTGTCATCGGTCGAGATCATCTCGACTGCGGATCGGTCGCTTCCCCCTATCGGGAGACGGAAGGGATGGCGGATGGTTCGGATGCGATTGCCGACTGGCCTCTTTTGAATTTTGCCCTGAATGCGGTTGCCGGCGCTTCATGGGTGTCGTTCCATCACGGCGGCGGGGTTGGGATTGGAAATTCACTCCATTCCGGGATGGTGATTGTGGCTGATGGAACAAAACGGCGGGAGGCACGGCTGGAACGCGTCTTGACGGTCGATCCGGGGATCGGTGTGGCGCGGCATGTCGACGCGGGATACGAGACGGCCCGGCGGACGGCGCGAAAGAAAAGGGTCGCGATCCCGCCGGACTTGAGGGCCTTACCGGATCAACCCCTCGGCGATCTGGACCGCATTGAGCGCCGCCCCCTTCCTTAAATTATCCCCCACGATCCAGAGATGAAGGCCGTTTGAGACGGAGCGGTCTTCCCGGATGCGGCCGACATAGACATCATCCTTGCCGGCAACGTCGAGGGGCGTGGGATAGAGCTTACGGCTTGGATCGTCCATGACGACCAAGCCGGGGAAGGCGGAAAGTAGCGCGCGGGCCTCGTTCGGCATCAGCTTCTTTTCGGTTTCGATGTTGACCGCCTCGCAATGCGCACGGAAGACCGGCACGCGGGTCGTTGTGGCGGTGACCCGGATTGCGGGATCTTCCATGATTTTCTTGGTTTCATTGACGATCTTTGTTTCTTCTTCGGTATCCCCCGTCTCCGGATCGGCATCCCAGTTGACGATACAGTTAAACGCGATCTGCTGGGTATAGACGTTGCACTTGACCTCTTGAAACGTCAGCAGCGCACGGGTCTGTTCCATCAGCTCATCCATTGCCTCTTTTCCGGTTCCCGAAACCGATTGATAGGTCGTTACGACCACCCGTTTGATCCGGGCGGCGTTGTGTAGGGGTTTCAACGCCATGACGAGCTGGGCTGTAGAACAGTTCGGGTTAGCGATGATTCCCCGATGGTTGGCGAGGGTGTGACCGTTTACTTCCGGGACGACCAAGGGGACAGACGGCTCCATCCGGTAGGCGCTGGAGTTGTCGATGACGACGGCGCCGGCCTTGACAGCCTGGGGCGTGAACTTTTTACTCAGATCGCCGCCGGTGGCGCCGAGGACAAGATCGATCCCGTTGAAGACCTCTTCGGTCAGTTTCTGGACGACGATCTCTTTCCCTCGAAATGAGATCGTTGATCCGGCCGATCGCTCCGAAGCAAAGAGGTGGAGCTGCCCCACCGGAAATTGGCGTTCCTCTAAAATCTCCACCATTTCCTGTCCGACGACGCCGGTCGCTCCCATCACGGCCACGTTGTAGCCATTCTTCTTCTGAAGTCTCATTCGTGATCCCCTCTTACTTGAGTTCTTCCAAAATCCGACGCCCCATCTCCAGACATCCGACTTTCTTCGTTCCGTCGGAGTAGATGTCGGCTGTCCGATATCCCTTTTCCAAGACCCGGACCACCGCTGCTTCAATCAGACCCGCTTCTTTGTCGAGCCCGAAGGAGTATTGCAACATCATCGCGGCGGAGAGAATCGTGGCGATTGGATTGGCCAGATCTTTCCCGGCGATGTCGGGGGCGCTCCCGTGAATCGGCTCGTACATTCCGCGCAGCCCCCCCTTTCCATCAGAGCGTTCCCCCATGCTGGCGGAGGGGAGCATTCCGATCGAGCCGGTCAGCATCGCCGCCTCGTCGGAGAGGATATCTCCAAAGAGGTTCGTCGTCACCAAGACGTCGAACTGTTTCGGGTTGCGGATCAATTGCATGGCGCAGTTGTCGACATACATATGGTTGAGGACCATATCGGGATAGCCCTTGTGGACCTCGGTGACGACCTTTCGCCAAAGCTCGGTTGCTTCCAAAACGTTGGCTTTATCGACCGAGGTTACTTTTTTCCGGCGCTTACGGGCGACCTCGAAGGCGACTTTGGCGATCCGGATGATCTCCGGGGTGGTGTAGACTTCGGTGTTGATCCCCCGCTCGCCTCCTTCGTACTTCTCAACCCCGCGCGGCTTGCCGAAGTAGATCCCGCCGGTCAGTTCGCGAACCACCAACAAGTCGATCCCGTCGATCACCTCTCGCTTGAGGGTCGACGCATCGGCGAGCATCGGGAAGAGCTTGGCCGGTCGGAGGTTGGCGTAGAGCCCCAATTTTTCGCGTAGTCCGAGAAGCGCCCTCTCGGGGCGGATCGCGTAGTCGAGTCCTTCCCACTTGGGGCCGCCGACGGCGCCGAGCAAGACGGCATCGGCATCCAGCGCCAAACGCAAAGTCTCTTCGGGAAGGGGCTTTCCGAATCGATCGATCGCCGCTCCGCCGACGATGGCGTTTTGAAATTCGAACCGGTGTCCGAGTTTTTTTCCGATTGTTTCCAACACAGCCACCGCTTGAGGAACAATTTCATATCCGATGCCGTCCCCTGGAAGAACGGCGATTTTATATGCTTTTGTTGTCATCGTAACGGGTCCTTATGAATATTGGAGTTTGTTTGAGAGTACTTAGACTCTATATCTGTAACATCTATGTTTTTTGCGTAGATCATTGTTACTTCCGAGCTCGTCACCAGCGAACGGATGAGAGCGTTGAGGGGGAGGCTCCACCCGGCTTTTCCGGCGGAGCCGGATTAGATTAATCCGACCTTCGGCTCGGTTTTGCCACGTGCCGCCCGTGCGGCGAGTTTGTTGAGGGCATTGAGATAGGCCCGGGCCGACGCGATAATGATGTCGGTGTCGGCCCCGTGGCCCATCACGGTCTTTCCCTCTTCTTCGAGAGAGACCGTCACTTCACCCAGCGCGTCGGTTCCGCCGGTGATCCCCTTGACATGATATGAAAGGAGCCGGCTCTTCGTCTGAGTGATCGCCGCGATCGTCCGGTAAGTGGCGTCGACCGGGCCATCCCCTTTTGCAACCATCTTCTGAACCTGTTCGCCGATGGCCAGTTCGACGGTGGCGGTGGGGGTGATGTCACTCCCGCTTTCAACATGGATTGAAACGAGGCGGTAGGTTTCGGAGGGACGGTCGATCTCTTCCGTGATGATTGTCTCGATATCTTCCTCGAAGATTTCCTTCTTCTGATCGGCAAGCCGCTTCAACCGTTCGAACGCCTGGTCCAGCTCGGTGTCGCCCGGCCGGTACCCCATCTCTTCCAGCCTTTTCTTGAACGCATGTCGGCCCGAATGTTTGCCGAGAACCATGTGGGTCTTTCCGGCCCCGACCGATTCGGGACGCATGATTTCATAGGTTGTCTTTTCCTTCAAAAGGCCATCTTGGTGGATTCCCGATTCATGCGCAAAAGCGTTGGCGCCGACGATCGCCTTATTCGGCTGGACGAGCATCCCGGTGATCTTGCTGACCAGACGGCTTGTTTTGATGATCTCTTCGGTGGTGATTTTCGTGTCGGCGGCAAAGAGATCCTTGCGCGTCCGGAGCGCCATCACCACCTCTTCAAGCGAGGCGTTCCCGGCCCGTTCTCCGATTCCGTTGATCGTGCACTCGATCTGTCCCGCCCCGGCGAGGATGGCGGCCAAGGAATTGGCAACCGCCAGTCCGAGATCGTTGTGGCAGTGGACCGAGATGATCGCTTGATCGATATTCGGAACCTGTTTCCGGATCGTCTCGATGAGCCGCCCGAATTCTTCCGGAATCGCATAACCGACGGTATCGGGAATGTTGACCGTGGAGGCCCCCGCCGCGATCACCGCCTCCAAAACCTCACAGAGGTAGGTTTCATCCGACCGGGTGGCGTCCATCGGGGAGAATTCAACATCTTCGACATAGCCCCGGGCGCGTTCGACCATCTCGACCGCGCGTTTGAGCGCTTCGTCCCGCGTGAGACGAAATTGGTGTTTGAGATGAATATCGGAGGTGGAGATGAAGGTATGGATTCGGACTTTGCCCCCCCCCTTCAGCGCTTCCCAGGCGCTGTCGATGTCATCCGGCTTGGCACGGGCAAGGCTGCAAATGATCGGTCCTTCGACTTCGCCAGCGATGGTTCGGATTGCCTCAAAGTCACCCCGGGAACTGTAGGCGAAGCCGGCCTCGATGATATTTACTCCCAAGCGGGCCAGCTGCTTGGCGATCGTCAGCTTTTCTTCCCCGTTCATACTTGCTCCGGGAGATTGTTCCCCGTCACGAAGGGTGGTGTCGAAAATCCGTATCATACGAGACATGGTGTTTCTCCATCCATTTGGTAAATAAACGAATGGCCTTCATCCGACGACGAAGGCCAAGCGATCGAGAAAGACCCGGTCGATCGGGCCCGCTTAGTTTTTAAGGATGATCTCTTTGTCCTCGATATCCCCCACCTCTTCATCCGGGGAGGGAGTGGATTCTCCCGTTTTTTTAGCGATGCGGTGATAGAGGGCGGCAACCGGCTTTTCAGTGATTCCAGAAAGGACATAAATCGCGAACAGGGAGAAGAGCATGACCTGGGGTGCGGTGATCATCACCAGAACGAGGAGCACCAGGCTGACCAAGAGGCCGAAAGGTTTTCGATCTTTCAGATTGAAATTCTTGAAGCTGCGGTAACGGAGATTGCTGACCATGAGGAAGGCGAGAAGATAGGTCAAGGTCAGAATCATCGCGGGACGGATCTCTTTTCCAAAGTGGAGGATATAACTGTCAAGCATCACCAGCGTCGCGATCAGGCTGGCCGCCGCCGGGATCGGGAGCCCGACGAAGTCTTTGGATTCAGGCCCGGAGACCTGAACGTTGAATCGCGCCAGACGGAGGGCGCCGCAGACGATAAAAAGAAAAACCGCCACCCACCCGAGGCGGCCATAGCCGCTCAAGGCCCAAGAATAGATCAGCAGACCGGGGGCGACGCCGAAGGAGACCAGGTCGGCCAGGGAATCGTATTCAACCCCAAACCGGCTGGTTGTGTGGGTAAGCCGGGCCATTTTGCCATCCAGCGAATCGAAGATCGAAGCGGAGAGGATGGCGATCGCGGCCATGACATATTCGGCGTTGAAGACCGAAATGATGGCAAAGACGCCGCAGAAAAGATTTCCGCTCGTAAAAAGATTGGGGATAATGTAAACCCCCTTCCGCCTTAATTCCTTGATTTCCGGTTGTTTCATCCGGTTCACGGGTGGCTGCTCCTATCTGAGGATTCCGATGACGGTTTCTCCCCCCAGGACTTTTTGGCCCATCGAGACCTTGATTTCCGTTTCGATGGGGAGGTAAAGATCGACGCGGGATCCGAATCGGATCAATCCAAATCGCTCGCCCCGGTCGAGAATGTCTCCCTCTTTAATACGGCAGACGATTCGCCGGGCAATCAGTCCTGCGATCTGAATGCAGAGAATCCGTTTTCCGGAAGGGGTCTCCAAGACGACAGCATTTTGCTCGTTTTCCAGAGAAGCCTTCGGAACATTCGCGGCAAAAAAACGGCCTTTATTGTAGAAAACACCGGCAATCTTTGCTGCAATCGGAACCCGATTGACATGAACGTTGAAAACATTCAGAAAGATACTGATCTTGATCGTCGGCTTTTTTAGGAATCGCGATTCTTCGGTTCTTGAGATATCGACAATTTTGCCGTCGGCGGGAGAAACGATCAATCCCTCTTCGCCGGGAACACGGCGGTGCGGGTCACGGAAAAACCAGAGGCTAAATAGGGTGAACACTCCCGGAAGGGAGCCGCCGCCCGAACCGAATAAAAGCGTTCCCAGCAGGGTGAGAAGTGCCCCACCGGCAATAAAAATGAATCCTTCTTTTGCAACAGGAAAATGTGTCTCGCCCCTTGCCATCGCCGACGACCTCGCGTCGTAAACCGTCCTTCGTTAAAGGCGAATCCGAACCCTGGTTTGATTCTACCATTTTGAAAAGATAAAACATATCCCCCAGGGTGGGTGGACTCAGTTTTTGCTCCGATCGACCAATCGATCTTTTTTAAGCCACGGCATCATTGCACGAAGCTTTTCACCCACTTGCTCGATCGGATGGGTCTCCCCTTTTTTGGCAAGGGCGTTGAAAACGGGCCGTCTTGCTTTATTCTCCAGGATCCACTCTTTGGCGAACTGTCCGCTTTGAATCTCTCCCAAAATCTTCTTCATCTCTTTACGGGTTTCTTCGGTAATGATACGGGGGCCGCGCGTGAGATCGCCGTAACGGGCGGTGTTGGAGATCGAATAACGCATATTCGAAATGCCCCCTTCGTAGATCAGATCAACGATCAGCTTGACCTCATGGAGGCATTCGAAGTAGGCCATCTCCGGGGAGTATCCCGCTTCGACCAGGGTCTCGTAACCGGTGGTAATGAGGGCGGTGAGCCCGCCGCAGAGGACCGTCTGTTCCCCGAAAAGATCGGTTTCCGCCTCTTCCCGAAAATTCGTTTCGAGGACTCCGGCACGTGTCCCCCCGATTGCTTTGGCATAAGCGAGCGCCATCGCCTTCGTCTGTTTGGAAGGGTCTTGGTGGATTGCGATCAACATTGGAACGCCGCTTCCCTTGGTAAACTCCGATCGAACCAGATGCCCCGGCCCTTTTGGCGCGACCATGAAGACGTTGATTTCTTCTTTCGGTACGATCTGCCCAAAGTGGATGTTGAATCCATGCGCAAAGGCGAGATACGATCCGGGTTTGAGATGGGGAGCGATGTCGTTGTGATAGAGATCTCCCCCTACCTCATCCGGGGCCAGTATCATTACGATGTCGGCTGCTTTCGCCGCATCGGCCACCGGCAAAACCTTGAGTCCGGCTCGAACCGCTTTTTCCCACGAACGCCCCTCTCTTAAACCGATGAGGACTTTGACGCCGCTGTCGATCAGATTCAAGGCATGGGCGTGTCCCTGGCTGCCGTATCCGATGATGGCAATCTGTTTTCCTTGTACCAAAGAGGTGTCGGCGTCTTGGTCATAATAGATTTTCATGGAGATCCCCTTTAAGCTCGGTGTGAATAATAAAAATCCAGACGGTTTATTTCGTCATTATTTTCCGTTCGCGGTCTTCTTTGACGGCCGCCGCCCTGATTTCTTCGCGGGCGATGGCAATTCGGCCGGTTCGAACGAGATCTTTGATTCCCAACGGGCGAAGGAGGTTGATGATTGCCTCGATCTTTTTGACGTCTCCCGTGATTTCAATGGTATACGTATTTGATGTGGAATCGACGATCTTCGCGCGGAAGATATCGGCGACCCGAAGGGCTTCGGCGCGATCTTCGGGTCGGGTATGGATCTTGATGAGGGCGGTTTCCCTCTCCACATACTCCTTTTCCGTCAGATCGACGACTTTAATCACGTCGACCAGCTTATTGAGCTGTTTTGTAATCTGTTCGATGATCCGGTCGTCTCCCTGCGTGACGATGGTGATCATCGAGATGGTCGAGTCGAGGGTCGGTCCGACCGAGAGGCTCTCGATATTAAAGCCACGCCCCGAAAAGAGGCCGGCAACGCGGGAGAGGACGCCGAATTTGTTTTCAACTTGAACGGAGATAATGTGCTGCATCGGTTTTATCTCTGAGGCTGTGAGCTGTGGGCTGATCGGGGGAAGGCATTATGCCGTCAAGACACCGTCCGCTTTTTCTTCCTGTTTTTGACCTTTTTTCTTCAGCCCTTTGTCCGGGTCTGAAAAGACCATTTCGTTGATGGCGGCCCCGGCAGGAATCATCGGGTAACAGTTTTCTTCTTGATCGACCTGAAAGTCCATGATCACCGGTCCATCGACGGCAAGTCCCGCCTTGAGAACATTTTCAACCTCATCCACCTCCGTTGCTCGGAGGCCGGTCGCGCCGAAGGCTTCCGCCAGCTTGACAAAATCGGGGGAGTCTCCCATGAAGCTGTGTGAATACCGACCATCGTAGAAGAGTTGTTGCCATTGTCGAACCATCCCGAGATATTTGTTGTTAATGATGGCGACCTTCACCGGAAGTTTAAATTGGACGGCGGTTGCAAGCTCTTGGATATTCATAACGATTCCGCCATCCCCGGAGATGCAGACGACGAGTTTGTTCGGGAATGCGGCTTGGGCTCCGAGTGCGGCGGGGAAACCGAATCCCATCGTCCCAAGACCACCCGAATTAATAAAAGTGTGTGGGCGATCGAATTTATAATACTGCGCGGCCCACATTTGATGTTGGCCGACGTCGGTGGTGATAATCGCATTTCCGCGGGTTGCCTCGTAGATTTTATCGATGACATATTGAGGTTTGACGGTCTTACTCCCCTGATCATAGGCGAGCGGATGTTCTTTCTTCCACTCTTCAATCTGTCCGAGCCAGGCTTTGTGTTGCCCGATCATTCCGTTACCCGATGTTCGCAAGATTTGGTTCAGTTCTCGGAGGGTGATCTTCGCATCTCCGACGATCGGGATATGGGCCGTAATGACCTTATGAATCGAAGTGGGATCGATGTCGATGTGAACGATTCGGGCATGAGGGGCGAAGGCGTCAACCCTCCCGGTGACCCGGTCGTCGAAGCGGGCCCCGATTGCGATGATAAGGTCAGCGTTGTGGATCGACATATTTGCCCAATAGGTTCCGTGCATTCCAAGCATCCCTAGAAAGAGGGGGTGCGTGCCGGGAAACGCGCCAAGCCCCATGACAGTGAGTGTGACTGGGATCTGAGTCGTTTCTGCAAGGTCCCGCAGTTCTTCATGAGCTTCCGATGACAGAACTCCTCCTCCGGCATAAATGACCGGTCGTTTCGCCTTGAGGATTTCCTGGGCGGCCTGCTTCAGTTGCCACTTGTTTCCTTTGTAAACAGGGGAGTAGCTTCGGATAGAAACCTTTTCGGGATATCTGAATTCGGTTTTTGCCTGGACGACGTCTTTCGGAAGATCGACCAAGACCGGGCCGGGGCGGCCCGACGTGGCGATATAAAAAGCCTCTTTGATGGCTTGCGCCAGATCGTTTACGTCCTTGACCAGAATATTGTATTTTGTGCAAGGACGAGTGATGCCGACCATGTCGGCTTCTTGGAAAGCGTCGTTGCCGATTTTGCTGGTGGGAACCTGACCCGTAAAGACGATCAGCGGGGTTGAATCCATATAGGCGTCGACGATCCCCGTAACGGTATTTGTTGCCCCGGGACCGGAAGTGACCAAAACCACGCCCGGCTTTCCGGTTGCTCGGGCATATCCTTGTGCCATGTGGGTCCCGCCCTGTTCATGGCGACAGAGAATGAATTGGAGCTCTTTCTCGTCATACAAGGTGTCGAAGACCGGAAGATTGACCCCTCCCGGATAGCCAAAGACCACTTTGACCCCCTCCCGTTTGAGGCATTCGACGAAAATTTGAGATCCAGACAGCTTCATTTTTGATCTCTCCTGACAGGTGATGGTGCTTTTTGGGCAGGGACAAGTCGATACGTACCGGAAAGAAACAGTCGTTCCGGCTCCCTGTTGTTATTTTCCTCCCACTGTTGATCGTATATATAGGGATGGGAAATCCAATTATTACATGAAGTTATATATTATTATCATAGCCTTTCAGGGGAGTCAACCAAAAATCAGAAAGGGATAAGAGAACGATTGTAAAGACTTACTTTTCGGAGGGAAGCGGGGAGAGCAGGTCTCCTTTTACGATCGGTTCAAGGCTCTGAATGATCCGAGCGGTGGAGGTTCGCGCCTGCGCTGAGAGGACAAGAAGGCGTCCTGCTTTTCGCGGTGGGAGGGCGAATTGCGATGAGGTTTCCGTTTCGTTGTGGATGATCTCGAACTGAGTCCCAGGGAAGATGCCATCTTCTCTGCCCTGATCAAGATAAACAATGTCCTGTTCGGCACTGTTGAGGCGGCCTTCCCTCACTTCCACGATCGATCCTTCCTTTTTGGAGGAGGGGTTTCCTTCCGAAGAGGGAGGGGGGGGGAGGAAGGTTTTGGCCTCTGCAAGTTTATCTCCGATGGAAATAGTCCCTTTCGAGCGGGTGATGACTCCGGAGAGGACCGAATCGGTTTGATCGATGATTCGAACCGTTCCGGTGATTTCAATCAGATCGCCCAGAAACGTTCCCGTGCCAGGGTGGTATACCGGTGTTATTTTTTTATAAAGAACCCACTCTTTTGGGGCCGCCGATCTGTCATGCGGAAGAAGGAAATAGATAAGATCTCCTTGAGAGAAGAGCGACTTTCGCTCTTCCCCTCCCACCACCTTTCCGTCCGCGTTGAGATCTTTTACGATCATTCCGTGGGAAAGAACGGTCCAAAAGTCGATTTTTCCTTCGGTCTCGGTTTCGAGCGTTTGGGTATGGGATGAGGGGGAGATTGTCGAGGTTGGTTTTTCCTCTGAAGCCGCTTCGGAGGCGAAGGAGGTGATATCCAATGGGTATGATGAAACGCCCAGGATGAACAGAAACAAAAATAGACGCATAAACGAAATGGCCAGATGCATGATCATCCCCTCATTGTATATAAAGAAAGATATCAGAAGATGGCAGGTTGTCAAGTTCCCCCGGCCCTTTATAAAAAAGATGTCCGGCGGTGTTCCAGCGCTGGAGCGGTCTCATTGTCTTTCCGAGAAAAGGTGTGATAACATGACCCCGCGTTTTTGAGGAAAAGAATGAGGCGATTTTTTTTCGTGGTTCTTATCCTCTCTGGGTGCAGCTTCTGGGGTCTTTTTGGGTGCAGCCGAGGGGAGACGGTTCTCTCGGTGACAATGAATCCCCGAAATCCGGACATCGTTTATGTCGGAACGTCGGGGGGTGGGTTTTTTAAAAGTACTGATACCGGCGCCACTTTTCAGAAGATGGAGAAGGGGTTGACCCGATATAATATCACGTCGGTGGCCGTCAACCCCTCCATCACGACCGTGATTTATGCCGGTTCCTTTGGGGACAGCGTTTATCGCAGTGTCGATAGTGGTCAGAGTTGGTCAGTCATTAATCGCGGCCTTGATGATAATGTGGGAACGCAGGCGATCAACGCGATCTCCGTTGACCCTTTTATTGCCGATATCATTTATATTGGAACCAACCACGGCGTTTATAAGACGACCAACGGGGGGTCGGATTGGGAGTCGGCCAACATGGGGATCGGAAACCGCTTTGTCATCGCCCTGACGATGGATCCTGAGAATCACAATCTCTTGCTGGCCGGGACCCATGAAGGGATTTTCAAAACCGAGGACGGTGCCAAAACGTGGCGGATGCCCGATCCGGAAAGTAAAAAATGGGCGGTCAATGCTTTTGCCTTTAACAAGACGGCCCCCGACACCGTCTACGCCGGGACGAATCGGGGCGTTTTAAAATCAGTCGATCGAGGGAACAGTTGGGAACCGAAAAATGAGGGGATTACCACCCGATTCATCATTGCCATCGCCTTCCATCCCGAAAATCCCCAAACGCTTTATGTTGGGAACAATGACGGGGTTTATAGGACGGCCGACGGGGGAGGCGCCTGGACCCGTCTTCCCACATCCCCGACAGGGGTGACCTCTTTGGTCTTTCACATGCGCTCGGCGCAGATTCTTTTTGCAGGAACGACTCACGGTCTTTATCAAAGTACGGACGAAGGGGCGCATTGGCGCCAGATTAAGCTTCCTTCAAGCGGGTCATGACAGTCCATACGAGGGGAAGGAGTTCATTTGAAATCATTTTCGAGTGGTAAGGTATCGATCTGGATCTGGCTTTTTCTCTTTTTAGTCGGATGTCCTCCCTCCTCTCCTCCTTTGCCTTCCACCCCTGCTGTTACTGGCTGGCAGACCCAAAAGAGCGGTGTCGAAACCGCCCTGGGGGGGATCTATTTTCTGGACGCCAGAAATGGCTGGATCAGCGGGAACAACGGCATCATCTTGCAGACGAAAGACGGCGGCGAACAATGGTCTATCCAGGAGAGTGGAACCCCGCATCCCCTCGTCTCCATCTTTTTCACCGACCCCCAAAAGGGTTGGGCGGTTGGGGAAAAAGGAACCATTGTCCATACTTCGGATGGGGGACAACGGTGGGTTCTCCAGGAGAGCGGGCAGCCGAAGAGAAGTCTGATGCATGTCTTCTTCACCGATCCCGAACGGGGATGGGTTGTGGGGGAGAAAGGCATTCTTCTTTCAACAACCGACGGCGGTCAACATTGGTCGTCGGTTGAGGTTCGTCCACCGGTCGCCTTCAACGCGGTCTTTTTTGTCAACCAAAAGCAGGGGTGGATTTCCGGTGATGCGGGAAATATTTTCTACACGGACGATGCCGGGGCTCACTGGATCCGTCAAGAGTCGGGAACAGATAAAGATCTCCATCGGATCTTTTTTATTCGACCGGAGGTCGGGTGGGCGGTCGGCGGGAACGGAACCATTCTTCACACCACCGATGGGGGCAAAACATGGGCTTCTCAGGTAAGCGGGGTTCCCGCTTTTTTACTCGCCCTCTCCTTTGCGGATGACCAGGCCGGTTGGGTTGTCGGGGCTTCTGGAACGATTTTGAGAACGACCGATGGGGGGAAAACATGGCGGCAACAACCATCGGGAACGATCGATTTTCTGATTAATGTCCTTGCGATTGAACCTCAGGTTGGCTGGATCGTCGGGAAAAAGGGGATGATTCTTCACACGAAACAAGGAGGGGATCCCCCTGCGGAAGAGAAAAAAGAGGCAACGGTGGAAGCGGCAACCAAATGATTCTTGATTGCTCCGGAGATTACGTTTTGAGTTTTCGCCCGAGCGTTTTTTCGACGCTTTCGACCTTGCTATTCAATCGCCCCGTTTTTCCCTTACGATAATCGATCTTGATGATTGTGGAGACTCGATCGCAGTCCTGCCTCATCCGTTCCCAGCATGCTTTCACCACGCCAAGCACCTCTTCCCACGGTCCTTCGATGACGGTTCCCATTGGATTGAGGCGGTAGTCGAGACCGCTCTTGTCGATGATCTCCAACGACCTTGCGACATACCCGCCGACACTTTCCCCCTTTGAGAGCGGGGACATCGAAAATTCAAGCAAGATCGTTTCGTCTTTCTGCTGCCCTTGTGCCACGTTTTTTCCTCCCTGTGGGTGCTACGTTACGCTTTTGGGAACACCTGCGTAAACGGTTTGACCTCGTATTGGATGAAGACCCCTCCCGAAACGTAGGGGTCGGCCGCCGCCCAGGCGGTCGCCTCGTCCATCGAATTCGCCTCGAAGAGAATAAGACTCCCGGTTTGATCGGAAAAAGGTCCGGCCAAGAGGAGTTTCTTTTCCGCATTGAGTTTTTCGAGACGTTCAAGATGGATGGGACGGAGCTGCTTTCTCAATTCGGCCCCGTTCGGCCCGTCGAGGCCGATCATTGCGAAGATCACGATATCCTCCTGCGAACCCTATGATGGTTTAGAGTGGTAGAAGGGAAGGGAGGTGACCTGTGCGGCCTTCCGTTCATGATCGATCTCCACTTCGACGGCGGTTCCCGGCGTTGCGCTTCCCACCTTTAAATAGCCCATCGCAATCCCCTTTTGCAGTGAAGGAGACCAGGTGGTGCCGGTAATCCAGCCGACCTCGTTTCCTCCCTGAAAAATCTTGGCTTCTATCTTGGGAAGCACTGTTCCTTCCAGGATCAGGCCGGTCAGACGCCTGTTAACATGGCCGTAGGTCTGAATTCGCGCCATCACCTCCTGGCCTGGGTAGCACCCTTTGGTATAGCTGATCGTTTCGGCATCGATCCCCGCCTCGACCGGAAAGACCTCCTCACTGAGGTCGATCCCATAACGGGGTTTCCCCGCTTCGATCCGGAGTGTTTCAAGCGCCGACTGTCCCACCGGTTTTGCTTCAAACGGTTCTCCCGAGGTGAAGAGATCTTCCCACATTTTTGCCATTCCTTCGAGCGGAAGGAAGAGGTGATGGTCGTCCTCTCCGGTCATCGACCTTTTGACGCAAAGGAGAGACGCTCCGTCTCTCTTGGTTTGGAAAAACGAATTCTCCTCCATGGCAGGGAGGGAGCCTGGGAGAATGCCAAGGATGGTTTCCAGCAACAGGCGCCCCTTCGGTCCGGAGATCATCAGTCGACCCCAGGGTGGCGTCTCAATTTTAATCTGAGATCGGAGTTTAAACCGCATCAGGTGGTCGAAGGTCCTTTTCGCATTGCTCCCTTCCAGATCGATCAGAATTGCGTCGGAGAGCGGGAAGAGGTGAAAATCAGAAACAATCCGTCCCTTGGCGGTTAAAAGCGTCGCATAAATCCCTTTCCCCTCGGGGGTCTTGGTCAGGTCGTTGCTGATCAGGTTTTGGAGGAAGGGGATACGGTCCCGCCCCGTAAGCAAGAAGGTCCCTTGATAGGAAAGGTCGGCAATGCCGACCCCTTTTCGAACGGCAAAATACTCTAAAAGAGGATCGCCATAGTCGGCCGGCAGTTCCCACTCTCCGTAAGGAGAAAAGCGGGCTCCCTTTTCAATATGGCGGGGATGGAGAGGCAGTACTGGCATGGCTTTCCTCCGTGAGGATTCGGAAAGAGGTCAATCGGAGGGGAATGATAACACGGTGTATCCATCGGGTCAAACAATGGAAAGAGGATCGCTCCCGCCGTGACGAAATTTGGATACATCGTATCAAAATAGGGACATGTTGTTTTTCATTTCCGAACAATAAAATCGCCATTCCATCCGGACCATCGTGTCCAAAGGGTACTCGGGAAGGGGGGTGCTGATTCTAACGACCCTGAAAATCCTCTCAAAACCGCCGTTTCTTGATTCTTTTTCCGAGCGAACCGTTTCATGCTCATTTGGGCATTTCAATTGCAGAAAATAAGCCCGTCTGTTTGTATCCCGATCGAAGATGAAAACGGGGTTAAAAACCGGGAGGAAACGGTCATGCCGAAGGAAAAACGGGAGGGGCGGTTGGAGGAGGTATTCATCCTCTTGAATCGAAAAACAGCCGAAGCAACCGCCGAAGTGGCCGCCGCGATTGAAGCGATCGGCGGTCGTCCCTTGTACCTCTATCCTCCGGGGACAATCATCACGCTGATTCCAAAAAAGAAAATCGAGCAACTCAAAGTTAGAGAATGTCCTAAACTTAGTTGAGAATTGAGAAGTGGCTCCTGGTGTGGTGAAA
>CAZOFJ010000001.1:0-130658 GCA_964579005.1 uncultured Nitrospirota bacterium | reverse complement strand
CCGGCGAGATATTCCCCGACCGTGTTGGAGCCGGTAAACGAAACGGCGTCGACGTCGGCGTGTCGCACCATCGGCTCCCCGGCGGTCTCGCCGAATCCGTGGACCATGTTTAACACTCCCGGCGGAAGGCCCGCCTCGATCAAGATCTCGACGAAGCGGGTGGCGCAGAGGGGGGTCTCCTCCGCCGGTTTGAAGACGACGGTGTTTCCGGTGATGAGGGCGGGGGTGATCTTCCACGACGGGATCGCGATCGGAAAGTTCCAAGGGGTGATCTGGGCGACCACCCCGATCGGGACCCGGATCGACTTGGCGTCCTTGTTTGGAAGCTCCGAGGGGACCGTCTCGCCGGAGAGACGGCGTCCTTCCCCGGCCATATAGTAGGTCATGTCGATCGCTTCCTGCACGTCGCCGAGCGCCTCCGGCAGTACCTTTCCCATCTCCCGGCAGACCAGTTCGCCCAGCTCCCGCTTTCGCTTTGCCAGAAGTTCGGCGGCCCGGAAGAGGATTTCTCCCCGGCGGGGGGCCGGGGTCAACGCCCAGGGACGGAACGCCTTTCGGGCGGCGGCAACCGCCTGATCGACATCGGCCGCGTTGGAGTCGGCGACGGTGGCGATCAGATCGCGGGTGTCGGCCGGGTTGCGGCTCTCGAAGGTTTTCCGGCTTGCCGCGTCGACCCATTTCCCATTGATATGATTTCGAACCGTCTCCGCCATCGGCGCCCTCCCTCTCAATATTTTAATTTTATCGGAAGGGAGGGGAAATGACAAGGAAGCGGCGAGGATCAAGCGTTGGACCTGGTTTGCTTTTTGATTTTTGATCGACTATGATCGAAAACAGGGTGGATTTATGGCGAAAATCAAGACCGTCTTTTGCTGTCAGGAGTGCGGTTATCAGTCACCGAAGTGGTTGGGGAAGTGCCCTGATTGCAACGCATGGAACGCCTTGGTCGAAGAACGGGTCGAGCCGGCCGGCACGGGGGGCCGGGGGGAGAGCCGATGGATCGGCTCGGAGGAGGGGGAGCGGACGCTCTCGGCCCCCAAGCCGATCTCAGAGATCGTTCCCACCTCCGAAACGAGGACGAAAACCGGTTCGGCCGAGCTCGATCGTGTTCTGGGAGGGGGGCTGGTTGCAGGTTCCGTCGTCCTGATCGGGGGCGATCCGGGAATCGGGAAGTCGACCCTCCTTCTCCAATCGCTCCACCGGTTTGGCGCCGGGCGTGGAAAGGTGCTCTATGTCTCCGGCGAGGAGTCGCCGGCGCAGATCAAGCTCCGGGCCGACCGGCTCCGGATCGCCTCCGATCACCTCTATATCCTCGCCGAGACTGCCTTTGAAGAGATCCTCCATCATGCCCGGTCGATCCAGCCGGTGGCGATCGTCGTCGATTCGATTCAAACGGTCTACACCCGCCAACTCAGCTCCGCCCCCGGAAGCGTCACCCAAATCCGGGAGGTCGCTTCCCAGTTGATGTTTTTCGCCAAACGGTCGAACATCGCCGTCCTGATCGTCGGTCATGTGACCAAGGAAGGGGCGATCGCCGGTCCCCGGGTGCTGGAACATATCGTCGATACCGTTCTTTATTTCGAGGGGGACAAGGGCCATCCCTATCGCATCCTCCGGGCGGTAAAAAATCGATTCGGCGCGACAAATGAGCTGGGGGTCTTCGAGATGAAGGGGGCCGGTCTGGCCGACGTCGAAAATCCGTCGGGCCTTTTCCTCGCCGAGCGGTCGCGGGAGGCGGCCGGCTCGGTGGTCGTTCCGGCGCAGGAGGGGAGCCGGCCGATCCTGATCGAGTTGCAGGCGCTCGTCACCCCGTCGTACCTCGGTACGGCGCGTCGGATGGCGTTGGGGGTCGATCCGAACCGGGTTTCGCTCCTTTTGGCGATTTTGGAGAAGCGGGCCGGGATGCAGCTCGCCGGTCAGGATGTCTATCTGAATGTCGTCAGCGGCATCCGGATCGACGAACCGGCGATCGACCTTGGGATTGCGGCGGCGGTGGCGTCGAGCTTTCGGGAGCGTCCGGTCGATCCGGGGACGGTCTTCTTGGGGGAGGTCGGCCTCGCGGGGGAGATCCGCGGCGTTCAGCAAGCCTCCCTCCGGATTCGGGAGGCGGAGAAGATGGGATTTACCCGGTGCATCCTTCCCAAGCGGAACGAGGAATCGCTTGAAGAAGAGGGGGGGAGTGGGCAAGGGATGACGATCATCGGTGTCTCTCACCTGGGCGAAGCGCTCGAACTAATTTAGGGTAACTACTCAGGTCGCCCACCTTTTGCTGCTCCATGGCGGCGTTGCTGCGGTGCTCGAATCCTCACGTATAGACAGATACGCTGCGGTTCTGCGCTCCTCGCGCCTTCCCCTGAAGCAAAATCTAGGCAACTTGAGTAGTTACGATTTATGGAGAAAAGATTGATCCGTTCCGGATTACTGTTGGGGCTGGTGGTGCTCCTGTTCGTATCGGGCTGCGCAAAAAAGCAGCTCCGGCCGACAGAGGAGCGGGTGAAGAAAGATGCTTCGCTGGAGGAGTTGACGGTTCTCTACCGGCTTCGGCGGGAAGAGTGGAACGGATTCAAGGGGCTGTTGGAGATCACGACCGAAACGCGCCGGGAGGGACGTCATACCTTTCAGGCGACCTGGCTCTTGCAAGGGGGGCAGACCCGTATCCGCGGATTTGATATTCTTGGAGGGACCCTTTTCGAGCTTCGTCTTGCCGGCTCGCAGGTGGTCTTGACCCTGACGGCGGAGCGCCGGACGATCGAAACAAGCCGCCGGGAATTCGAGAATCAGCCCGGGGCAGCGATGCCGATCGGGTCGTTGGCGCTTCTCGATTGGGTCAACCGGGGAGCGATTCCGGAGGCGACCCCGCCGTTGCTCCCCGTCCTGGAAAAGGGGGAAGAGCGTTTTTTCCTCTATCTGTTGAAGCCGTTTCCGGAGAAGGGGATCTTGGAGGAAAAAATCTCGATCGAACGGACGGCGTTCCGGGTCGACCGGGTCGAGACGTTCGATTTGGAAGGGAGCCGGCGTGCCGTGGTGACCTTTGACGATTATCGAAAGGTGGGGGGACGTGAGTTCCCGTTTGATGTCCAAGGGGAGGAGCGGGGGGAAAAGATCTCGCTTCGGTTTAAAGAGGTTTCCCCTCTGCCAAGGGCCTCGGCGGAGAAAGGTTTAAAATGAAGTTGTTGGCGATCGAGACCGCGACCCTGGCGGGAGGGGTGGCGTTGATGGGGGAGGAGGGGTTGATCGCGGAGATCCGTCTCCATGTCGAAACCCGTCATTCCGAACGGCTGCTTCCGGTAATCGACCGGCTTTTCTTAGACGGCGGGATCGGTCTTGCAGACCTCGATGCGATCGCCGTGTCGATCGGCCCCGGATCGTTTACCGGCTTGCGGGTGGGGCTTGGGACGGCGAAGGGGCTTGCGATGGGGAGCGGGAAGCCGCTGGTCGGGGTTCCGACGTTGGAGGCGATGGCGGCTCAATTTCCATATGCTTGCCTATTCGTTGCGCCGATGCTGGTAGCCCGTCGGAACGAGGTCTACTGGGCGTTGTTCGATCTCCGTGACGGGAGGCCGGTGCGATTGCGGGCCGATGCCGCCGCCTCCCCGGAGCAGATTTTGGAGGAGGTCGGCGAAGTCGATCAGCCGATCCTTTTCGTCGGGGAGGGGGCGGAGCGGCATACAGAACTTCTTCAGGCCGGTCGGCCCCAAAAGGCCTTCTTTCCGCCGAAACGATTCCGATTTCCATCGGCAGCCGGGGTTGCGGAGTTGGGTCTCGAACGGTTGAAGCGGGGAGAAACCCTCTTTCCCGAAGAGGCGACACCGATCTATGTTCGCGCCTCGAGTGCCGAGTTGAACTGGCGGGAGAAATGAGGCCGGAGATGGAAAAGCGGTCGGCTTCCGTTCCCCTGATTTTTGAGCGGATGACCCTTCGGGATATCGACGCCGTTGCGGCGATCGAGCAGGCCGCTTATACTTCTCCTTGGACCAGAACCATGTTCGAGTCGGAGCTTTGGGAGACCCCTTTTTCCTTCCCCTATGTCGTTCGAGAAGAAGCGAATCGGCGAATTGTCGGATATGTCCTCTTCTGGCTGGTTTACGACGAGCTTCACCTCATGAATCTCGCGGTCGATCCGGTATGGAGAAGGAAAGGAATCGGGCAGGAACTCCTCCGCTTTGCCCTCGAGACCGGTGCAAGGCGAGCGGTCCTGACCGCCACCCTGGAGGTGCGCGCCTCCAATCTTCCGGCGCAGTCGCTTTACAAAAAACTTGGCTTTTACCAGGATGGAATTCGACGGGGTTATTATCGGGAACCAAAGGAAGATGCACTTTTATTTCGGTGCGATCTGAATCAGGAAATGGGAGAAAATTGAGGAGGGGAACCGATGGAGAGAGAAGAAAGGATCGTCGAGGCGTTGCGGGAACAAAGCCGGGATTTTTGCCGGATCGAAAAACTGCACGAGGAGCTCGATCAATCGCTCCGCGAGATGACTCGAAGAAAAGTGCTGCCCCCCTTTGAGGAATTAAAAAAGAGAGACCTCCAGAAGAAGAAACTGGCGGCGAAGGATCGGATGGTGGAAATGATTCGGCGGTTTAAACTGGCGCAAAAATCCGATGAAACCGCAAAGGGGGGACAGGCAACTTCCCTGGCTGCGGGAAAATAAGGGGAGGACCGGGGATTGGGGGTGATTTCTCGATTCCAGATCCCCCGGCGGGCTTCTTAATGAGGGATCGATGTTTGGGATCGGTTTTCCGGAGCTTCTCTTGATTTTGGTGATCGCCTTGATCGTCCTCGGTCCGGATCGGCTTCCGGAGATTGCGCGGGCGGTCGGGCGGGGCCTTCATCAAATTCGCCGCGCCACGGAAGAGGTCCGGGCTGAAATCGAGAAGGAGGGGGAGCGGGCCGAAAAAGAGGAACAAGAAGAACGCAAAGGAGCTCCCGCAAACAAAGGTGCCGAGAGATAAAAAAGATCCAGTCACATCGATAAAGAAAATGACAGAATCAGAGAGGTGAAGATGAAAACCTCTCTGATCGTTTTCATATTTTTCATTTCCTTTTCGATCCTCATGACCGGCCGTGCCCTCGGTTTTTACTGCGGGTCACGGATTGTTTCGGTTGGCGACACGAAGGCGGAGGTGAGGGCGAAATGCGGCGAGCCAACATCGAAAGAAGAACGTCCCGTGGGGATTTTCGCGACGGTGGAGGAATGGACATACAACCTGGGTCCGACCGAATTCGTCCGTATTTTGAGGTTTGAAGGGGGGAGATTGGCGGAAATAGAGACCGGTCGATACGGTTTTACGCCCGGTTCCACTTCCGACTTCGGCTGTGAGCGACAGATTGTTTCGATCGGCGATACGAAGATGGAGGTGAAGGCGAAATGCGGAGAACCGACTTCATCAGACACCCGAATAGAGGAAAGGTTCGATCCGGTTCGCCAGCATCGGAGGGTTGCCACCATTGACGAATGGACATACGACCTCGGCTCCAGCCGCTTGATTCGGATTTATCGATTTGAAAACGGCCGGTTAACAAACATCGAAACGAGGGGGTTTGGAGGGTTAAGGTGAAAAGGCCGGCGGGAATTCGGGAGACGGTGGAGATGCCGGTCTCCGGGCACCTTCGGGAACTGCGGAGCCGTCTGATCAAGGCGGTCTTGATCTTGACCCTTTTTTCCGGGCTGGCGTTCTATTTCTCGGAGAACCTCCTCTTTTTTCTAAGACGCCCGCTCCAAGCAGAGCTGGTCTTTCTCGCCCCGGCCGAAGCCTTCTGGGCCGACCTCAAGGTCTCCCTCTTTCTCGGTTTGGTCGCGGCCCTTCCCTTCGTCTTTTATGAGGTGTGGCAATTCGTTGCGCCGGGGCTCCGTCCGGAGGAGCGGGGGGCGCTCCTCCCGTTTCTTATCTTATCGGTCTTCTTCTTTTTTGTCGGGATGGCCTTCTGCTATTTTGTCGCCCTGCCGTTCGCCCTCGAATTTCTCATCGATTATGGACGGCGGAGCGGGATCACCCCGCAAATTTCGGTGTCGATGTATGTCGATTTCAATCTTAAGTTTCTTATCGGATTCGGATTGGCTTTTGAACTGCCGCTGGTCATGCTCCTCTTGTCGAGGATGGGACTCCTGACCCCCGCCTTCCTCGCGCGGAACCGAAAGTATGCCGCCGTTCTCGCCTTTGTGATCGCTGCGATTTTGACGCCGACCCCCGATATTTTCAACCAGTGCATCATGGCGATTCCGCTGATCCTCCTTTATGAGCTTGGGATTTTTGCCGTGAAAATCTTCGGGGGTGTTTCGACATCGGCCGGAAAACAACCGACGGAGGGCACAAGTTGATGAAGGGTGTGAAGGGTGTGAAGGGATGGGTTATTCTTCTCGGTTTTGCCGCTATCGTCGGCTTTTTCTATCTGTCGAACCGCCCTTCGACCTTGCAAATTCCCTTTGCCTCCGTGATCCAACGCCGCGCCGATTACCGCCCCCCGATCGAGGGGGTGACCCTCTATCCAACCGAGGGGCCTTACGGGGTCGGGGTGATTCAATCGATTGCCGTCGGCGCGGGAGAGACCCTTTTCGTCGGGACATACGGCGAGGGCCTTTTCAGAAGCGACGACGGCGGGGAGCATTGGATCCCCTCCAATGCCGGGCTCGGGGACAAGTTCATTGTCAATTTGACGCCGGTTTCGGAGGGGGTACTCTATGCCGGAACGATCCGGGCCGGTCTTTTTCGGAGCCGGGACAACGGGCGGCATTGGGTCGCGAGCAACCGGGGGCTGGAAAATACCGACGTCGAATCGATGGTCTCTCTGCCGGGAGGGGTTTTGTATGCCGGGACCGGGGCCGGGGTTTTCGTCAGTCGGGATGAAGGAGAGCATTGGGAGCCGTTTAATGAGGGGCTTGGTTCGGTTTCTATCCGGAGCATCGTGGCGGCGAAAGATGGAACCTTGTATGTCGGGACGCAGGGGAAGGGGATTTTTAAGCGGCGACCGGGAGAATCCGTTTGGCTTCAGGTGATTCGGGAATTCAGCCTCGCGGGGATTGAGGAGCGGGTCGTCCGCGCCTTGGTGATCGGAAGGAAAGAGATTCTCTATGCGGGAACCTTGGGGGCCGGGATCTTTCGGAGCCGGGACGGAGGAGTTCATTGGGAACGGGCCGAAGCCGGCCTTTCGAATCTTTCGATCCGTTCTCTTTCCGTTGATTCCAACGGAGTTGTTTATGCGGGAACCGGAGACGGGGTCTTCTACAGTGAAGACGACGGAGCCCGATGGTTTCCCGTGGAGAGGGGCGTGGAAGGGGGGATGACCGACGGCCAGATCCAATCGTTTGTGATCGCAGAATCGGGAGATCTTTATGCCGGGACGGGGAACGGCCTCTTTCGAGGGAAGATCCGCTCTTCTTGGAAGCCGATTCATGAGGGTCTCCTGGTTGCTCCGATCCGGGCGCTCGATTACGGCGGGGAGGGGGTGACCGTCGGGACCGATGGAAAAGGGGTTTTCTACAGTGCCAGGGAGAACTGGGTCTCCGATAATGTCGGACTGGTGAATTTGTCGGTGAGGGAGATGGCGCGCGGGAAGAGCTATCTCTATCTTTTGACCGAAGAGGGTCTTTTCCGTCGGCAGCATGGTCGCCACGTCTGGGATATTGTGGAGGGACCTCTTTCCAATCGGCCTCTTTCTATCGCGGTTGACGGTGCCGAACAGGTTTATCTCGGAACAGAGGGGGGTCTCTTTGAATCGTCCGATCATGGAAAGAGTTGGGTGAAGGTCGATGCCGTCCCGTCGGAAAAAGTGTCGGTCTTGACGGCGGCAGGGGAGGCGGTTTTGGCGGCGACAGGGGAGGCCCTTTTCTTAAAATCGAGTGAAGGGTGGAAGAAGTCGGTCAAGAAGGAAGGAGCCTATTTCGGTATCGTTGCCTGGAGAGAGGGGGGACGTTTTCTGGCGGCGACCGAGGAGAAACTCTGGGAGGGAGATCTCCAGGGGAATTGGAAGGAGATGCAGGGGGATCTTCCGACCGGTTTGAAGATCGCTTCCTTGGCGGTTGATCCGAAGGATCGAACCGTCATTTACCTCGGGTCGAATCGGGGACTCTTTTGGAGCAATGACGGAGGGATTCACTGGCATCCCGCCCGCCTTTACCAGGGGGAGCGATTCGAGCGGACGATCAATCGAATCCTTCCGGCGGGAAACGGTTCCCTCTGGGTTGCAACGGAGGAAGACGGGGTGGTCTTGGGGGTCGATCGGATTCCGCACGGGGGGCCGTTTTCCCGCTGGCTCCGAAAGCGTTTAGGATAAGCCCTGAATCGGTGAAGGATAAGCGGGGGAATGGGGATGGGAGTGATAGATGCCAAGGATCTCGGTGCCTCTCAACAATGCGCCCGATCTCAGAGCCTATCCTAAAACCTGTTTCTACTGCGGGGGGCTGCAAAGCCGTGGGGCGGTGTTCTCGGGAAAAAACGTCCTCAACGTAGCCTCTGGCTACGCCGCCCCACCCCAAAGAGCAGGCTCTTTGGGGACCCCGGCCGGGCGTTTTTCCCCTGCGGCCTTGCCCCCCGGCTTTTCGCTCCCCCTCGTTACGAACCGGGTTTTAGGATAGCCTCTTAATCAAGAGTCGGGGAATGGTCGATTCCAATGGTTGACAGTTTATTATCCAGTGGTATGCTTGTCAAAGGGGATTGGTCTGCCTGCGCAGGGTGTGATGGCCACGGGAAACGGTTCGACGAAAAAAAGAAGAGGGAATCGCATCCTCATCGTTCAGGACGTTCAGATCAACGGCCGTCCTTCCGGCCAGGCGATCGACCTCGGTCTGGAGGGAATGTATATCACGACCCTTGAAACGTTTGCCAAAGACGATCTGATCCGGTTGAAGTTTCGGTTGGAGACCGGTTTGATCGAGGTCCGAGCAAAGGTCGTCTATCTGCATGAAGGGGTCGGGATGGGGGTCAAATTCCATGGACTCCCGCCGCTCGATTCCGAACGGCTCCGGGAATATATCGAAACCGTTTCCACCAGTCAGCCCGCTTCGAATGGGAATCAGAAGAAGGTTTTGATCATCGAGGACACCCCTTTTTATCAGACGCTGTACCAACAACGTCTTCTCTCCGAGGGTTTTTCAGTCCTGATTGCTCCGAACGGCCTGGAGGGATTGAAGATTTTGTTTAAGGAACGCCCTTCCCTTGTCCTGCTCGATCTGATTATGGACGGCATGGATGGGTATAAAGTCCTTCATATCATCCGGTCTCAACCAGAGGTGAGGGATATTCCGATTATCGTCTCTTCGGTAAAAGGGACCACGCAGGAGATCAGTCGGGCGATTGAATTGGGCGCCGTCGATTTCTTGGTCAAGGCAACCACCTCCCCCAACAAGGTGGTGGAGAAGGTAAAAGAGGTTCTCCGCTATCGCCAGCCGGTTCGGTAAACTTTCTAAAATCGATTATATTTCTACTTCGCGCTTGACGGGAGGCGGAAGGGTGCAGGAGATCTCGTAATCGAGAAGTTGGGTGATGGCCGGGTTTGGTCCACAGAGGTGGCAATTTGGATTTTTTGGAACCCGGACTGTTCGGAACGACATCTCAAGGGCATCGTAGACCAAGAGCCTTCCTGCAAGAGAGTCCCCGATTCCCAAAATTTCCTTGAGTGCCTCCGCAGCCTGAAGGACGCCAATCGTTCCGGCCAGAACCCCCAAGACCCCCGCTTCTTGACAGCTCGGCACCAGCCCTGGAGGGGGCGGTTCAGGATAGAGACACCGATAACACGGTTTTGGTCCGGAGATCTCGTGCGGTTTGAGCGTGGTCAGTTGTCCTTCGAACCGGAAAATGCTTCCGGAGACGAGGGTTTTCTTCAGGAAAAAACAGGCGTCATTGACGAGAAAACGGGTGGCGAAATTATCGGAACCATCAAGGACAAGGTCGTAATCTTTGATCAGATCGGAAATGTTTTCAGAAGAGATTTTTCCAATGTGCGGGACGATCTTGACGTCGGGATTCATCCGGGAGAGGGTCTCGCGGGCCGATTCCACTTTCGGATGGTTGAGCGTCTTGGTGCTATGGAGGACCTGACGTTGTAAATTGGAGAGATCGACGACGTCGCTGTCGATGATCCCAATCGTGCCGACCCCCGCCGCCGCAAGATAGAGGGCTGAGGGAGATCCCAATCCGCCGGCCCCAATCAAAAAGACTTTCGCCGCGGCGATCTTCCGCTGCCCCTTTCCACCCACCTCGGGTAAGAGAAGATGGCGACTGTATCGTTGCAGTTGTTCTTCGGTGAAGTTCATGTTGCCTGAAGCTCCCTTTTGTTTATTCGATGATGTTGCGCTCGATTGGATCGACCTTGACCCCTTTTTGTTTCAGGGCTGCAACCGCTCGTTCGATTTCGCCATGATCGCCGGTTAACTCGAGATCGACCCATCCGGTCTTTTCGGTCACGTCGGCGCGCCGGATATTGGTGACCACCTTGTAATCCCGACCGATTTGATAAATAATTGGTTCTCGAATCTTTTCTTCCGGAAAGGTAATGTGGACTTTTAAGCTGGACAAGAATGCCTCCCTGCTGTGGGGCCCGTCTGCCGGTGCCACCAGACCACGTGCTCGTATCGGCCAAACCGAATGCGAGTTTTTTCGTCATTTGTTTAAAGTGTTTTCGCTTCCCCCCGCAATGGCCGGAACGATTGAGACCTCGTCCCCCTTTTTAAGGGCCGTCATGATTCCTTGGTGGAACCGGATGTCTTCCTCGTTGACGTAGATGTTCACGAACCGGCGGAGATCTCCGTTTTCATCACAAAGCCGTTCCTTGAGACCGGGATACTCTTTGTCCAGGGTGTTCAGAAGTGCTGCGATCGAGTCTGCCTCCGCGGCAACCTCTCCTTGACCGCCGGTGAGTTTTCTAAGCGGGGTTGGAATACGGACCTTGATCATTTCACTCCTTTTTCAACGGGCGAGGTGCCGCCAAGGGTCCCTTTAAGCGCCTCTTGAAAGCTGAACAGACTCGGTTGAATATGCCACGGGGCGCCGAGGACCGGTGCGACCGCCTCTTGGGTCTTGAGGCCGTTTCCGGTGATATAAGCGACGACCGACTCTCCCCGTTTGAAGGCCCCCCTTTTCGCCAATTTCTTCAGAACGCCGATGGTGACGCCGCCGGCGGTTTCGGCAAATACCCCTTCCGTGCGTGCCAGCAGGGTTATTCCTTCGACCACCTCTTCGTCGGTCACATGCTCGATGACACCGTTGCTGGCCGAGACGACCTTCAAGGCATAGAAACCGTCGGCCGGATTCCCAATGGCGAGTGATTTTGCGATGGTTTTCGGTTTGACCGGCCGGATAAAATCGCGCTTTTCTTTAAAAGCGGTGGCGACGGGGGAACAGCCCTCCGCCTGCGCGCCGTGGATTTGCGTCTGGACGTTTGAGATCAAGCCGAGTTGTTCGAACTCATGAAATCCTTTCGAGATCTTGGTCAGAAGCGATCCCGATGCGATTGGGACGACAACATGGTTCGGTGTTTTCCATCCGAGTTGTTCAACGGTTTCATAGGCCAGTGTCTTCGAGCCTTCGGAATAGTAGGGGCGGATGTTGATGTTGACAAAGGCCCAGGGATATTCCCCGGCGATCTCGCTGCAGAGGCGATTGACGTCGTCGTAATTTCCTTCGACAGCGACCACGGTCGGTTTGTAAATCAAATTGCCGAGGACTTTTCCCGATTCGAGATCGGCCGGGATGAAGACAAAGCAGCGAAGGCGGGCCTCGGCGGCATGGGCCGAGACCGAGTTGGCGAGATTGCCTGTCGAGGCGCAGGCAACGGTGTCGAATCCCAACTCCTTGGCGCGCGTCAAGGCAACCGCGACAACCCGGTCTTTAAATGAAAGGGTAAGGCAATTGACCGTGTCGTTTTTTAGATAAAGGTAATCGAGTCCCAGTTCGGCTCCGAGATTTTTCGCATGGATCATCGGGGTGAAGCCGGCGTTGAGACCGACCGTCGGTTCCCCTTCGATTGGGAGGAGGTCTTGATATCGCCAGAGGCTCTTGGGACCCTGAAGGATCTTTTCCTTGGAGAGGGTTGTTTTGATGAAATCGTAGTTATAGACGACTTCGAGTGGGCCGAAGCAAAACTCGCAGACATGCAGGGCCACCGCAGGGTAGGTTTTGCCGCACTCTTTACACTTCAATCCTTTTATCTTGCTCATGATGTCTTGATCCTCAATGTCGCGTCTTTTACCCGTTTGACCGGAGGGCGGAAGCCGGATTGAGATCGCAGACCGGTGGCGCTTCCGTCTGGAGTGTCTTTATTTTGGGATCGCTGCCGCAAAGAGGGCATTCCGGATTTTTTCGGATGGGGACCTCCCGGAACTGCGTACGAAGGGCATCGTATTTCAAGAGGCGGTTGGTCAACGGTTTTCCAATTCCGAGGAGTAACTTTAAGACTTCGGTTCCTTGAAGGGTGCCGATCAATCCGGCAAGGGCCCCCAACACCCCTGCCTCCTGACAGGTCGGAATCAGGCCCGGTGGGGGTGGTTCCGGGAAGAGGCACCGGTAACAGGCGCTTGTTCCCGGAAGGATTGTGAAGAGTTGTCCCTCGAATCGGAGAATTCCTGCGTGGATCAACGGTTTCTTGGCAAAGAAGGCGGCGTCGTTGATTAAGAACTTGGCGGCGAAATTGTCGGTTCCGTCGACAACATATTCGAACTCCTCGAAGATCTTCAGGGCGTTTTCAGCATTGAGGTTCTCATGATAAGGGATGACCCGCACATCCGGGTTGAGAGCGGTGATCTTTTCCTGCGCTGATAAAACCTTGGGGCGCCCGATGTCGGAGGTATGGTGGAGGATCTGCCGTTGGAGGTTGGAGAGATCAACCGTGTCGGCGTCGATGATGCCGATTGTCCCGATTCCTGCTGCTGCGAGGTAAAGGGCAACAGGCGAACCAAGGCCCCCGGCCCCGATCACCAAGACTTTCGCTTGCGCGATCTTCTTTTGCCCCTTGCCGCCGACTTCCGTGAGGATAATGTGTCGGCTATAACGAACAAGCTGTTCTTCCGTAAAGGCCATTGTTTCCTTATGGGTCAAATGTTCAAAATATTCAAATATTAAAATACTTCTCGATGCTGATATACCGTTCTCCGGTATCGGGAAGGATTGTCACGACCGTTTTCCCCGGTCCCAACTCGCGCGCGATCTGTTGCGCCGCCAGCGCATTTGCCCCGGAGGAAATTCCGACCAAAAGCCCCTCTTGTCGTGCAAGCTGTTTTGCCATCTTATAGGCGTCATCGTCGGTGACCGTGATGACCCGGTCGATGATGTTCCGGTTGAGGACCTGCGGGATAAATCCTGCGCCGATTCCTTGAATCTTGTGCGGTCCCGGTTCGCCGCCGGAGAGGACGGCGGATGCAGCCGGTTCAACGGCAACAATCATTGTTTTCGGATTTTTTGCCTTCAGGATCTCTCCAACTCCGGTAATGGTTCCTCCGGTACCGACCCCTGCAACAAAGGCATCGATTCGTCCTCCCAGCGCTTCCAGGATTTCGGGGCCGGTGGTCCGGCGGTGTGCCTCGGGATTGGCCGGATTGGAGAATTGGTTCGGCATGAAATATCCGGGGTTTTGTTCGAGGATCGCCTCGGCCTCTTTAATCGCCCCCCGCATTCCTTCCCAAGCAGGGGTCAGGACCAGTTGGGCTCCGTATGAAGAGAGGAGGCTTGCCCGCTCCATGCTCATCGATTCAGGCATGACCAGGACCAGTTTGTAACCTCGAACAGCCGCAACCAGCGCAAGTCCAATTCCGGTGTTGCCGCTGGTCGGTTCGACGAGGGTTCCCCCGGGATGCAGTTGTCCATCCCGCTCCGCCGCTTCGATCATACTCAGGCAGATCCGGTCTTTGACGCTTCCGCCTGGGTTAAAAAATTCGACCTTCGCAAAAATTTGGGCGCCCTGACCGTCCGAAACGCGGTTTAACCGAACCAGCGGGGTTTCCCCGATCAATTGTGTGATATTTGGATATGATTTCATCCGGTTCCCCGTTGAAGTAGTTGATGATCGATCAATGACGCCGTTTTGATTTTAAGGGTCAGGCGTTAAAAAAAAACGGCAAACGAGCGAAATGACTATCTGAAGAGTCCTCCGCCTCCCATGAAAAAGAGAAATTCGATTTCATCTCCTTCTCGAAGAGAGGTTTGGCCGAGGGTCGATCGGTCGACCATTTTTGAGTTTAATTCGACGGTGACCATTCGTGGTTCGATATTTCTAGCCTTCAGGAGATCTAAAAGGGTGGTTTCTTGGGTTTCTTCCCGTTTTCCATTGATTCGAACCATCATATTCAAAAACTTTCCTGACAGGCGTTTGAGTGTGGTGAGGTGCCGCAGCCGATCTATCGGATAATTGTAAGAAATTATCAAATATCGATCTTGAATGTCAAGGCATTTGAAGCTCCTCGCCGCAACGGCGGGGAATCTTCGACCCGAAGGGGAAAATATCTATTTATATCCGCTTATATCCGTGCGTCTAACCCGTGTCCAAAGGGTCCGGGAATGTGACGCGCGTATGTGTTCAAGGCGAACTACGGATCAAGTCGGGGTTGTAAAAAAAAATCGCATGGTTACTGATCCGACCGCAAAGGTGTGCGTAATTGGATAGTCTGAGAGCCGCGTAAAATGCGGCATTTTCGAGGAAGCACTACGCACTATTTGGCGTTCTCCTCAGTAAAAGATTGTGAATTAATCTTTCTTTGTTCGAAGCCGATCTGCTCCCCTCCTTTTCGACACAATCTGCCCTGTTTGAGCCTTCCACGCCTGTCTATACTTTTAAAGGATATATCTTGGCGGAGACCTGGTTTTTTCCCTTGACAATGACCTGCTGTGGGGTATAATTCAGGCTAAGTGGTATGAAGTGGGATGAAATGGGGGAAATAGATTGTTTTTAGGGAAATTCGAGCATACGATCGATTCGAAGGGCCGCCTCAGCATTCCGGGAAAATTCAGAGAGTTATTAAATACTTATTCAAATGGGACCGTTGTTGTGACCACCGATCTCGATCCTTGTCTGGCGGCGTATCCGCTTCAGGAGTGGGAGTTGATGATCGAAAAGGTGAAGAAGTTGCCAACGATGGATCGGGGTGTCAAAAATTTCTTGAGGGTTTTTTACTCGCGCGCAACCGAATGTCAGATCGACAAACAAGGACGGGTTCTGATTCCTCCGACGTTACGCGAATATGCGCAAATCAACGGCGATGTCGTCATCGTTGGGATTGAAAATAAGTTCGAGATTTGGAATCCTGAAAAGTGGCGGGAGAACGAGTTGTCGGTGAGCGAAAACACCGCGACAATTCAAGAAGCAATGGCCCGGCTTGGAGTGTGATGGTCGAATCGGAGATCCATCAACCGGTTTTAGTCCAAGAGGTGTCGATTGCGTTGGGGTGCCGGTTGGGTGGAAAAAAAGTATACCTCGATTGTACCGTCGGGATGGGCGGCCATGCTGAAGTGATCTTAAATGCCACCGAGCCGGAGGGACGGGTCATCGGGATCGATCGTGATGAGGATGCCCTTGCTTTGGCCGCCGAGAGGCTTTCCCGTTTTCAAAATCGTGTCACCCTTCGAAAAAGTCCGTTCATGGAGCTATTGCATGTCGTCACCGATTTGGGGGTTAAGGAGGTTGATGGCATTCTTTTTGATCTGGGGGTCTCCTCGCTTCAACTCGATCGGCCGGAACGGGGGTTTTCGTTTCAAAGGCCGGGCCCGCTTGATATGAGAATGGACCGAACGGAGGGGGAGAGCGCCGCCGATTGGATCAATTCTGCTTCGGAGCGTGAATTGGTCCGAATCCTTCAAGAATATGGAGAGGAGCGGTGGTCGAAACGGATTGCCTCGGCCATCGTACGGCATCGGTCGGAGTCGGGGACAATCAGTCGAACCGAAGCATTGGAAGAGATTATCTGGAAGGCGGTTCCGGCAAAAGATCGCCATCGCCGGATTCATCCGGCCACAAGGACCTTTCAAGCGTTGCGGATGGTCATCAATCAAGAGATCCCTCAATTAGAAGCCGGATTGAAAGAGGCCATATCGCTCCTCGCCGTCGGCGGCAGGCTTGTTGTGATTTCGTTTCACTCTCTGGAAGACCGGCTTGTCAAGCAGACCTTTCGGGCCTGGTCGAGGGGCGAAGTCGCCGAAAAAGAAGGATCGGCCCGCTGTTTTGTGAATCTTTATAAGAAACCGGTTCGACCTGGAGAGGCGGAGATCGCCAGGAATCCTCGGGCGCGGAGCGCCAAGCTTCGGGCCTTGGAGAGGGTGGCGTAACGTAAGTAATCTAAATAAAGAAAGATTGATCGGGAAGGGCGATGTTTCGACATCTGGGGCTTCAAAAAGGGGGTTTATTGCTGGGAGGGCTTATTCTCCTTTTGGCTTTTCTTTCCCTCTGGCAACGGAATCAGATGATTCATCTCGGTTATGAGATTGAACAGTTTCACAGGGAAAGGGGCGAATTACAGCGGGTTTACCGCGCCCTGCAGGCGGAAGCGGAGAGCCTGAGCGCAGTTGAGCGGATCGAACGGATTGCCGTCCAACAATTGAAAATGGTTCCGGCACTGCCACCGCAACGGATTTATATTCGACAGACACAAGACACCAGCCAAGAAATCGGGCAAAAAATCGGGAAAAAGCCGCCGGAACGGGGGGAGACGGAGTGACCGGGGGAGTGACTGGGAAGGGGGCGGGACCTTTCATCGCGCTTGGGCCGAATAGAGGGCACCGTCGAGAAATGGCCGGGTTGTTGCCGATCGTTTTGTTGATGACGGCCGGATTTCTTGCCGTTTTGATCCGATTGGTTTTCCTTCAGGTATTCCAGCACGAGGAATGGTCCCGGCGTGCCGAGCGAGAGCATGAAAAGCAGGTCTCGATTGAAGGGGAACGGGGGAGTATCTACGACCGAAAGGGGAATATTCTGGCGGTCAATGTCGAGGTTCCTTCGGTTTACGCGGTTCCCGGAGAGATCGAAGATCCGCGCGCCGTCTCGAAGAAGCTCGGCCCGATCTTGGAGATCGAACCGGCGCTGCTGGCAAAGAAGTTGAGAGAGGGGAAGAATTTCGTCTGGCTGGCCCGAAAGATCGATCTTGCCAAGGCCGACCGGATCCGGAAACTCCAGCTCTCCGGAATCGGATTCACCACCGAAAGCCAGCGCTTCTATCCGAAGCGGGCCCTCTTCGGCCATCTCTTGGGTTTTGCAGGCCTCGACAATCACGGTCTCGAAGGGATCGAGCTTAAATACGACCCGCTCCTCCGTGGCGAAAAAGGATGGCTTGTCTTGGAGCGGGATGCCCACGGCAAATCGATTTTTCCGAAGCGGCTCGATTATGTCGCCCCCGCGCGAGGGAGAGATCTTCATTTGACGGTCGACGAAGTGATTCAGCACATTGCCGAACGGGAGCTCGACGCGGTGGTGGAGCGGACCGATGCCAAGGGGGGAACGGTCATCGCAATGGATCCGTGGAGCGGAGAGATCTTGGCGATGGCGGTTCGGCCTCGATTCAATCCGAACGCGGTTCAGGAGCATCGCCCTGAAGAGTGGCGGAATCGGGCGATCACCGACGCCTATGAGCCGGGTTCGACTTTCAAAATCGTCACCGCGGCGGCCGCCCTCGAGGAAAAAATCGTTTCTCCCGATGAGATGATCGACTGTGAAGAGGGAAGTTATCCGATTTTCGGAACGGTCATTCATGATCACAAACCGGTCGGGAGCGTTCCCTTCAGTCAAGTGATTGCGAAGTCGAGCAACATCGGGACGGCGAAGGTGGCGCAGCGACTCGGGGAACAGCGCCTTTCGGCCTATGTCCGCGCATTTGGTTTCGGGGAACGGCTTGGTATTGATCTCATGGGGGAGGTTCCTGGGCTTGTCCGCGATCCGGCGCGGTGGTCGAAGCGCTCCTTGGCGTCGGTTTCGATCGGACAGGAGATCGGGGTGACCCCGCTCCAGGTGATTACGGCGGTTTCGGCTATTGCCAACGGAGGGTGGTTGATGACGCCGCACCTCGTTTCCGAGGTGCGCGCGGTTGATCTCCAAGAGATCGGCGGGGCGGGGCGAATCATCAGGGAGACAACGCCGCAGGTGCGACGGCGGGTCATTTCCCGGGAGACCGCCGGTCAAGTGAGCCGAATGCTTCAGGAAGTTGTTTCGAAAGCGGGGACGGGGGAGCGGGCCGCCATCCCCGGTTATTCGGCTGCCGGGAAGACCGGGACAGCGCAAAAGATCGACCCGGCGACCGGCCGTTATTCCTCCCATGCTTTTGTCAGCTCTTTCGTCGGTTTTGCCCCGGCCGAGGATCCGGTTGTCGCCATTTTGGTGATGGTTGATGAACCGGAAGGAGAGGCGTGGGGAGGGAGCGTCGCCGCGCCGGTCTTCTCCGCCGTCGGGGGGGAGATTTTGCGTTATCTGAAAGTGCCTCCTCAATCTCCTTTGGATGAACAGATCTTAACGGCGTCGTTTGTCGCGCGTTCCCCTTCTTTGTCGAAGGGCTCGGTGGAGGGATCGCGAAAACGATGACCTGCGGGAAATGGTTGGAGGTAGATACGGAAACCATTCGCGCAAAAAGGATTTGATTGAAACTCAGCAACTGGTTGGCCCTCTATTCGGCGATTTCCGTCTCTCCGGCCATTTCGGGAGTGACCGATTTCGAGATCGGATCGATTGCCTCCGACTCAAGACGGGTTGCGCCGGGAGGGCTTTTCGTTGCGCTGGCCGGGACGAAGGAGGATGGCCGACGCTTCATTTCAGATGCCGTTGAACGGGGGGCGGCGGCGGTGATTGCAGAAGGGCCAGTTGAGCAGAGGGGACTGCGACGCGGAGCGCGTCCGATCATTTATATCGAAGTTGCCGATGCGCATCAAGCGCTGGCGCACCTGGTTTCCTTTTTTTACGGCAATCCCACCGACGGCCTCCACCTGGTGGGGATCACCGGAACCAACGGAAAAACAACCACCGGCTTTCTGATACAATCTCTTCTTCGGTCGGGTGGTTTCAAAACAGGACTTCTCGGAACAGTCCGCTTCGATCTCGGCGAAGCGGTTCGTCCCGCCACCCACACGACACCGGGCGTTGTAGAACTGCAATCCCTCTTTTCCGAGATGCGGTCGGCGGGAACCAGCCATGTCGTGATGGAGGTCTCCTCCCATGCGCTCGATCAGAGACGGGTTGAAGGATGCTGGTTCGATGCCGCGGTCTTCACCAACCTCACGCAAGACCACCTCGACTACCATGAAACGATGGAATCATACTTTTCGGCCAAACGGAAGCTGTTTGAGCGCGCCGGGAAGGCGATTGTCAATTTCGACGATCCTTGGGGGCGCCGGCTTTTGGAAGAAATTTCGGGGCGAACGTGGAGCTATGGAATGACCGATCAGGCCGATTTTTATCCGAGGTCAATCGAAAGCGGTCCGAGCGGCATCCGAATGACCGTCGCGACCCCAAAATGGGAGATCGGGGTCGCATCTCCGCTCGTGGGACGTTATAATGTTTACAACCTGCTCGCCGCGATCGGGGCGGGGATGGCGCTCGATCTTTCGAAAGAGGCGATTGTCGCCGGGATCGCCGCAATGAAGGGGGTTCCGGGGCGCTTTGAGAAGGTCGATGCCGGCCAGAAATTCCTCGTCCTCGTCGATTACGCTCATACGGAAGATGCCCTTGAACGCTTGCTCCAGGCGGTGGCCGATTTAAATCCCCGGAAGATCATTACCGTCTTCGGCTGCGGCGGCGACCGCGATCGGGGAAAGCGGCCGAAGATGGGGGCGGTTTCGGCCCGTCACAGTGGTATCACGGTTCTCACTTCTGATAATCCGAGAAGCGAAGCGCCGGAGGCGATCGTTCGAGAAATTGAGGCAGGGCTTGGGCGAGAAACGACCGATTACGAGATCGTCGTCAACCGGCGAGAGGCGATCGGGCGGGCGATCGATCTGGCGGAAGAGGGGGATGCCGTCGTCATCGCCGGCAAAGGGCACGAAAATTACCAGATTATCGGAGAGACCCGCCTTCCGTTCGATGATCGCGAGGTCGTCCGCATGGCCCTGGAGAAACGGCTGGTGGAGCGTAGGGGCAGATTGGAAAAAGGGGAATGACCTTACCCCTTGCCTCAGAGGTTTGGATGTGGACGATTGAGGAAATAATAGAAGGAAGCGGCGGAATCGTGGAGGGATCTGTGACCTCCGGGAAATGGTTGCGGTCTCAGAGCGACCATTCCCACAGTCCGTCAGAGGGAGATACGGAAACCATTCCGGTCGCGGAGATTGCCGGTTTTTCGATCGACACCCGGACGATCCACCCCGGCGATCTCTTTGTCGCATTGAAGGGGCCCCGTTTTGACGCACACGATTTTGTGGCGGATGCGCTCCGCCAAGGGGCTGCGGGGGCAATCGTCTCCGAGGCCGCATTTTCGGACCGGGAGAAAACATGGCGGCCGGAGCTGGATCGCCGTTTTCTCATCCGGGTCGATGAGCCGCTTGCGGCATTGCAACGGTTGGCGATCTGGCATCGGAATCGCTTTCACATCCCGTTGGTCGGAGTGACCGGAAGCAACGGCAAGACAACGACCAAGGAGATGCTTGCGGCGATCCTCTCGCGGAGAGGACCGGTTTTAAAGACCGAGGGAAACCTCAATAATCATATCGGGCTTCCCCTCTCGCTTCTGCGGCTCGACGCGACCCATCATGCCGCGGTTTTGGAGATGGGGATCAGCCAAAAGGGGGAGATGGAGCGGCTTTGTCGCATCGCCTGTCCGACCGTCGGCGTGATTACCAATATCGGACCGGCCCATCTCGAATTTCTGGGAAGCCTTGAAGGGGTGGCGAAAGAGAAGGAGAAAATGTTTGAAGCGGTCCGGTCGGATGGAGTGGCGGTGATCAATCTCGACGATCCGTATCTGGCCCCCTGGGAGAAGCGGCTTTCGCGCAAGTGGACCTTTGCCATCGACGCGGCGGCCGATGTGACGGCGACTGAGATTCGGTCCGAGGGGGAGGGGATCGGTTTTCTGCTGACGCTTCGCTGCACGGGGGAGGCAGGGCCGGTCCATCTTTTAACGTCGGGGCGGCACCAGGTTTATAATGCCCTCGCGGCGGCGGCGGTGGCGGCCGCGTTGGGATATCGATTGGAGGAGATTCGAGAGGGGCTTGCCGCCTTCCGGCCGGTGGCGCTTCGGGCGGAAATATTACGTCTGAACGGAAAAACGATCCTTCTCGATGCCTACAACGCCAATCCCGCTTCGATGAAGGCAGCCTTGGAGATGCTTGCCACTTTTCCCGGGGAGGGACAAAATGCCGGCCCGCGCCGACGGGTCGCAATTTTGGGCGACATGTTCGAGTTGGGGAGCCATGCCGAGGGGACCCACCGAGAGGTCGGGGCGGCGGTGGCGGAAAAGAAAATCGATCTCTTGATTGCCGTCGGCCAGTGGGCGGGAGCGATGGCGTCAGGGGCAAAAAACGCCGGGATGCCGGCGGCGCGGATCAAGACCTATGAAGATCTCGGCGCGGCGCGGGAGGCGTTGTCTTCATCGATTGAAAAAGGGGATCTCTTGCTGATCAAGGGATCGAGAGGAATGAAAATGGAAAGCCTCCTTGCCTCGCTCGGAGTAGAGGGGGGGAGGCACTGATGCTCTACCACCTCCTTTATCCGCTCCATACGGCCTATTCGTTTTTCAACGTCTTCCGGTATATCACCTTCCGGACGATTTATGCGGTGGTGACGGCGTTGGCGATTTCGTTCTTGATCGGGGAATGGGTGACCGAACTTCTCCGCCGTTACCAGATTGGTCAGCAGATCCGGAGCGAGGGGCCGAAGTCGCACCTGAGCAAGTCGGGGACGCCGACGATGGGGGGAATTCTGATTTTGGCGGCGATCGCGGTTTCGACCCTCCTCTGGGCCGATCTGAAGAATCGCTATGTCTGGATGGCCCTGCTTGCCGTCGTCGGATTCGGCGCGATTGGATTTGCGGACGATTACCTGAAATGTATCCGGAAAAACCCAAAGGGGTTGATCCCCCGTTATAAGTTCGGTCTCCAAATTCTGGTTGCGTTGATCATCGCGCTCGGCGTCTATCAGTCCCCCGCCTACTCGCCGGTGTTGTCGGTCCCTTTTTTCAAAAATGTGATCCCCAATTTGGGGATTTTTTACATTCCCTTTGCGGTCCTGGTGATTGTCGGGGCGTCGAACGCGGTGAACCTGACCGATGGTCTCGACGGGCTGGTGATCGGCCCTTTTACCGTGGCAGCAATGGCGTATCTGGTCGTTTCCTACGCCGCCGGCCATCGTCCATTTTCCGATTATCTGCTCATTCCTTACATCGAAGGGGCCGGGGAGTTGTCGGTCTTCTGCGGGGCGATGATCGGGGCGGGGCTCGGTTTCCTCTGGTATAACGCCTATCCGGCGACCATCTTCATGGGGGATGTCGGGTCGCTCCCGCTCGGCGGGGCGCTTGGAACGGTGGCGGTGATCTCCAAACACGAGCTTCTTCTCGTCGTTGTCGGAGGGGTCTTTGTGGTCGAGGCCTTGTCGGTTATTTTCCAGGTCGCTTCATTTAAATCGAGTGGAAAGCGGGTTTTCCTGATGGCGCCGATTCACCATCACTTCGAATTAAAGGGATGGAAGGAGCCGAAGATCGTCGTCCGCTTCTGGATCATTTCAATCATCTTGGCGTTGTTGAGTTTGAGCACGTTGAAACTTCGGTGAGCCGATGCAAGCCACTCGCGTGACAACTGAAATGTCTTTTCGGGGGAAGAAGGTGGCTGTCGTCGGGTTGGGGGCCAGCGGGGTGTCGGCGGCCTCCCTTCTTTTGCAAGAAGGGGCCGATGTCTTGGCGATCGACGATCGTCAAAAAGAGATTCCGACCTCTCTCTCGAATTTACAGGGGGGAGAAAAGGGGGGATCGATCCAATTCCACTTGGGCGGTCGGCGTGAGGAAGAGTTTTTCGCCGCTGAATTGATTATTCTCAGCCCCGGGGTTCCTCTGAAAACCCTCCCCCTGGAAAAGCTGGCGGCGCGGCGGATTCCGATTTTGGGTGAGATCGAATTGGCGTCGCTCTTTCTCACCGCCCCGATCATCGCCCTCACCGGGACGAACGGAAAGAGCACCACCACGACTCTCGTTGGGGAGATCTTGAAGGGAAAGGGATGGAAGGTCTTCGTCGGCGGCAATCTGGGAACCCCCCTTTCAGCAGCGGTGGGTGGGAAGTGGGACTTCGTTGTTGCGGAGGTCAGCTCTTTCCAGCTTGAGACGATTCAAACCTTTCGCCCGCGGATCGCGGCGTTGTTGAATATCACCCCCGATCACCTCGATCGTTATCCCGATTTCCGTGCCTATCGCGAGGCCAAGTGGCGCATTTTTGAGAACCAAACGGAGGGAGATTTCGCCGTTGTCAACGAGGATGATTCCGAGGCGACCCCTCCGTTCGTCCGGGGGGAGATGATCTCTTTCAGCCGGCGGATGATTCCGCGGCGGGGAGTCTATCTTCACGAAGGTGAAATTGTCTCGAATCTGTGGGGAGAGCCGACGCCGATCATTCGGCTGGAAGCGTTGCCGATCAAGGGGGCGCACAATGTCGAAAATGCAATGGCGGCGACCGCGATCACCCTTCTCTGCGGCTGTTCCGCCAAAGAGGTTCGAGAGGCCTTGACCTGTTTTAAAGGGTTGCCGCACCGGATGGAATCGATCAGAGAGGTCCGTGGGGTGAAGTTCATCAATGACTCAAAGGGGACCAATGTTGGCGCGGTGATCAAGTCGCTGGAGGGTCTGACCGCGCCGGTAATCTTGATCGCGGGGGGAAAGGACAAAGAAGGGGATTTTGCCCCCCTGCGCGAACTGGTGATGAAGAAGGTCAAGCGGCTGATCCTTTTGGGGGAGGCGCGGGAAAAACTGGCCGCCGCCTTTTCAGGTCATCCGGCGGTCGATCTGGTTGATTCGCCGCTTGATTCGGGAGTGGATGCGATGGAACAGGCGGTCGAACGGGCTGCGGTGTCTGCGCAGCCGGGGGATGTGGTCCTCCTTTCCCCCGGCTGCGCCAGTTTCGATCATTTCCGGGATTACCGGCACCGGGGTGAGGTTTTTAGGAAGGCGGTCGAGAGGTTGCCCGAGAGGATGTCATCGTGAACGGTTTCGTCCGGAGGGTCCAAACGATTTTTGGGGGGGGGGCGAAGGGGACCGAGGAAAGCCGCAGAGGCTCGGATGGATGATCGGATTGATGACCGGCGAGATAATCGAGTTGACAGTCGGTTTGAAGCGCGGGTTGGTGGTGACCCATTTCTGATCCTGATTATCCTTCTTCTCGGAATCGCGGGGTTGCTGATGATCTACAGTGCGAGCGGCATCCTTGCCGGAAAGAACTATCAAGATTCGGCTTTTTTCCTCAAGCGACAGATGCTCTGGATGGCGGTTGGGATCGCCGTTTTTTTAGGCGCGGCGCGGGTCAACCTCGACCGGCTCCGAGGGGCGATTGTTCCACTCACCTTGATCATGTTCGGTCTGTTGATTTCCGTCCTCCTTCCCGGCGTCGGCTCCGAGGTCAACGGCGCCCGCCGGTGGATTCGCCTCGGTCCCATCGCTTTTCAACCGTCGGAGGCGGCAAAGCTCTTCGCGGTGATCTATCTCAGTCATTATGTGGTTAAAAAGAGAGATCAGCTTCACGATTTTTTTGAAGGACTTTCGCCGGCGCTGATTGTGATCGGATTGATGGCGGCCCTGATTTTGGTGGAGCCTGATCTCGGAACGACGGTGACGATCCTCGGATTGGCGGCGCTCCTCTTGTTTCTGGGGGGTGTTTCTTTAAAACATCTCGCTTCACTCGGTCTGCTGATGATTCCGGTCGTCTCCTATTGGATCTTGAAAACACCGTATCGCCGTGGGCGCCTCCTCTCCTATATGAATCCGGAGAACGATCCGCAGGCGGGCGGTTTCCAGATGATTCAGTCTTATCTCGCCCTGGGAAGCGGGGGGATTTTCGGGAACGGCCTGGGAGAGGGGCGTCAGAAGCTGTTTTATCTCCCGGAGCCGCATACCGACTTCATCTTCGCGTTGATCGGAGAGGAGTTGGGGCTGATCGGAACCCTCTCCCTCCTTTTTCTCTATTTTCTGTTGTTCTGGAAGGGGCTCCGGATTGCGCGGTTCACCGAGGAGCCGTTTCGTCGGATGCTCGCGATCGGAACGACGTTGATGATCGTGTTGCCGGCCTTGATGAACATGGGGGTGGTGACCGGGCTACTTCCCACCAAGGGACTGGCCCTCCCCTTCGTCAGTTACGGTGGTTCCTCATTGGTGGTGAACTGCGCGGCGATGGGACTCTTGTATGGGATTTCGAAGGGAGGGGCATGGCGAGGATCGTGATCGCCGGCGGGGGGACGGGGGGACATCTCTATCCGGGGATCGCCTTGGCCCAGATTTTTCAACAGGCCGTTGACAATCAGGTCCTCTTCGTCGGAACGGCCCAAGGGATGGAGGCGACCCTCCTTCCCGAAAAGGGGTTTTCATTCGCGGCGATCTCGGCCAAAGGATTGATCGGAAAAGGAGGGTTTGCCCGGCTCAAATCACTCCTCCTGGTCCCGATCGGGTTGGTCCAATCGATTCGGATTCTGCGTGACTTTGCCCCCCAGTTGGTGATTGGGATCGGGGGATACGCGGCCGGTCCGGTGTTGTTGGCGGCGGTGCTGTTGAGAATCAAACGGATGATCTTGGAGCCGAATGTCGTGCCCGGACTGGCGAATCAACTCGTTGCCCCTTGGGCCGATCTCGCGGTGATTGCGTTCGACGAATCACGGGAGTATCTTCGAACGAAGCGTTTTCTGCGGGCCGGGGTTCCGGTCCGCCCGGAGATCGTTCAGGTAGGGGCGATCCTGCGTGGTCGCCCGGAAGGAGGGGAGGCGCAAAAGACCCTCTTGATCCTCGGCGGGAGTCAGGGGGCGCACTCGATCAACCGGGCGATGATCGAGGCGTTGCCTTATTTGGTGGAGACGAAAGATCCGATCGGCCGGTCGCATCTGCGGATCATTCATCAGACCGGCCGGCATGATTTCAAGGAGGTGGAGGCGGCTTATGCGGGGGCTCGGTTTTCCGCGCGGGTGGCGCCTTTCATCGACGACATGGCGGAGGTTTATGCCGCTGCCGATCTGGTTGTCGGCCGGGCCGGCGCCGGGACCTTGGCCGAATTGGGGGTGGTTGGGAAACCGTCGATTCTGATCCCCTTTCCGGCCGCCGCGGCCCATCAAGAGAAAAATGCCGCCGCCTTCGTCAGGGAGGGCGCCGCGGAGATGATTTTAGATCGCGATTTGAGCGGAAAGGGTCTGGCCGGGCGGATCGTCTCCCTCCTCTCCGATCCGAAGCGTTTGTCCGAAATGGTCTCCTCCGCCCGGCGCCAGGGGCATCCCCGCTCGGCGGAGGAGATCGTGAAAGCCTGTTTTGAATTGATGGGGAAGGGGTAGGGCTTGCCCTCCCCGGAAAGGGCGCGGCAAGCGGCGCCGTTGTAGGTGCGAATTTATTCGCATTGTTCATGAAGCAAAGGGCGCGGCTAGCGGCGCCCCTACGAGTATCAATGATATATGTTTCGTAAGGTTCAACATATCCATTTCGTTGGTATCGGCGGCGCCGGGATGAACGGAATCGCGGAGATTCTCCTCAATATGGGATTCCGTGTCAGCGGTTCCGACCGGGCCGAGTCGGAACAGACACGTCGACTTGCTGAGATGGGGGGAAAGATCTATGTCGGTCACGATCCCCGCCAGATCAAAGGGGCGGAGGTGCTGGTCTACTCTTCGGCGATTCGCCCCGACAATGTCGAGATTTTGGCGGCCCGGCAGAAGAAGATCCCGGTGATCCCGCGTGCCGAGATGCTGGCGGAGCTGATGCGGCTTCGATACGGGATCGCGGTAGCCGGCGCCCACGGAAAGACGACCACGACGACGATGGTCGCGACGGTTCTGGCCGAGGGAGGACTCGATCCGACCGCGGTGATCGGGGGGAAGGTCAACCGCTTCGGGGGCCATGCGAAGAAGGGGGAGGGTGATTTCCTGGTGGCGGAGGCTGATGAAAGTGACGGTTCTTTTCTCAAGCTTTCACCGACCGTGGCGGTGGTGACGACGATCGACCGGGAGCATCTCGACTATTATCGAACGCTTCCGGCGATCCAAGCGGCCTTTCTCCAGTTCATCGAAAAGGTCCCCTTCTACGGTTTGGCCGTTCTTTGCGGCGACGATCGGGCGGTGGCCGAATTGATTCCCCGTGTCGACAAGCGCGTCTTGATCTACGGGACCGATCCCCGTTTCGATCTGACGGCCGAAAAAATGTCGTTCGCCGGGTGGAAGACGATCTTTCAGGCGCGGTTTCGAGGGGAATCGCTGGGGGAGTTCGAGTTGCCGGTGCCGGGGCGGCACAATGTTTTAAACGCCCTTGCCGCGATCGGCGTTGGACTCGAATTGGAAATCCCGGTTGAATCGATCCGAAAAGGGCTTCTGAGTTACCATGGGGTGGAGCGGCGCTTTCAGCGTCTGGGTGAACGGGATGGTATGTTGGTGATCGATGACTATGGACACCACCCCACCGAGATCCGGGCGACCCTGGCGGCCGCCAAGCGGGGATGGGGAACGGAACAGATCGTCGTTTTTCAGCCGCACCGCTATACCCGCACGCGAGATCTGCTAGATGACCTGGCCGCGGCATTTGGAGATGCCGACCACCTGATTCTCACCGAGATCTACGCCGCCGGAGAACTCCCGATTCCGGGAATCGATGGAGAATCGCTTTACCGGGCGGTTGCGGCGGGGGGGCATCCCGACGTCATCTATCTTCGAGACCGTTCCGCGATCGTGGCCGAGATCGAAAAAAAGGTGAAGGGGGGGAGCCGGAAGGGGAAGATGGTGATCACCCTCGGCGCCGGAGACATCTGGAAGGTGGGGAAGGCATTTTTGGAAAGAACCACGTGATCACCGGTGTGATGACACTCGAAGAGACGTTGAAAGATTATCCCGGCGAGGTCCGGTTCGAAGAACCGGTCGCCCCCTATACCTCGCTGAAAATCGGCGGGCCGGCCGAGGCGATCGTCTTTCCGAAGTCGGAAAGGGAGGTCTCGATTCTGATGAAGTGCATTGCTCGCGATCGGCTTCCCTATTTTGTCCTCGGCGGCGGAAGCAACTTGATCGTCCGGGACGCCGGGATTCCGGGAATCGTCATTCACTTGAAATATCTGAACCGAATTATATTCCAGGAGCCCGATATTCTTCTTGCCGACGCGGGGGTGTTGTACCCAAGGCTGGCGACCGCCGCGTTGGAGAAAGGCCTTTCCGGGCTGGAGTTCGCGGTCGGAATTCCCGGAACGGTCGGGGGGGCGGTGGCGATGAACGCGGGGATTCCGGGGGATGAAACCGCATCGGTATTAAAATCAGTGACCCTGATCGATGAGGAGGGGGCGGTTCGCCGCTTTGCCAAGGAAGAGATCCGGTTCGGCTATCGGACGGCGGCGCTGCCGCGAGGGGTTGTGACCGCCGCCTCCTTCCGGTTGATCCCCGCCCCGGTTCCACAGATCGACGAGAAGTTCCGGCGGCTCTTGAAGCGTCGCCGGGAGACGCAACCCCTCTCTCTTCCAAGTTTCGGGTCGGTTTTCGTGAATCCGCCGGGCGATTTTGCCGGTCGGTTGATCGAGTCGGTTGGTCTCAAGGGGTATCGGATCGGCGATGCGCAGATTTCGGAGAAACATGCGAACTTCATTGTGAATCTGGGCAAGGCATCATCAGAAGAGGTCCTGGCATTGATCGAAACGGCCCGCGAGCGGGTTGTGCGGGAGCGGGGGGTCCGTCTGGAATTGGAAGCCAAGGTGGTTGGAAGGGGAAAGCAATGCCGTTAGAATCATCCCTTGGAAAAAGAATCGGCGTCCTGATGGGAGGGATGTCGGCGGAACGGGAGGTATCGCTCAAGAGCGGCAGGGCAATCGCGGGGGCGCTCGAACGGCTCGGTTATACAACGATCCCGATCGACGTCGATCCGGAGGTGGCGAAAACGTTGCGAGAGGCGCGGATTGAGGTCGCCTTCATCGCCTTGCACGGCCGTTTTGGAGAAGACGGGGCGATCCAGGGAATGCTGGAAGTGATGCGGATTCCCTATACCGGTTCGGGCGTTCTGGCAAGTGCGCTGGGAATGGACAAGCTTGCCTCGCGCGGTCTCTTCCAGGCCCACGGGATTCCGGTTCCAGCCACCTTCATCCCCACGGAGGAGCAGTCTCTTGGACGGAGGCATTCGTCTCTCCCGTTCGATTTTCCGGTCGTTGTGAAACCGGCAATGGAGGGGTCGAGCGTGGGGGTGACGATTGTGTCGGGGCCGGAAGGACTCGACGGAGCGCTGAAGGAGGCGATGCGTTATGGCCCCAAGGTTTTAATTGAAAAATATATTTCGGGACGGGAAGTTCAGGTCGGGATACTGGGGGGGGAGGCGCTTGGGGCAATTGAAATCCGACCCAAAGGGGTTTTCTACGATTACACGGCGAAGTATGTCCCCGGGATGTCGGAACATCTCTTCCCCGCTCCTCTTCCGGCCGATCTCTACACGGCTGTCCTTGACTGGGGGTGCCGGTCGCACCGGGCGTTGGGATGCAGCGGTTACAGCCGGGTCGATCTGTTGGTTGATGCCGAGATGCGGCCCACCGTCCTGGAGGTCAATACCTTGCCGGGGATGACCGAGACGAGCCTCTTCCCGGAGATTGCGCGGGGGGTCGGCATCGGGTTTGATTCCCTGGTGGAACGGATTTTGGAAACAGCGTCGTTGAGCAAGTAGGGGCGGACCTGTGTGTCCGCCCTGACCTTTGCCAAATCAAACCGCAAGATAAAAAAGAAGGGGAACGGACACGTTTGCCCCTAGATAAAAGATGTGGATGTCATTCAGATGAAAACCATCGCAATCCAACGAAACCGGAAGCGGCGGGCCCGTTTTTCCTGGCAAAGGGTCGTGGCCGGTTGTTCCAAATGGGGGAAACCGTTTTTTGTAGCGCTTCTCCTCGGCGGAGGGTTTTTCACTCTTTACATCGCAGGACGCTGGTTGACTGGCTCTCCCCGTTTTCAGGTCAAGGAGGTCCGGTGGATCGGACTCCGCCGGTTGAACGAGGGAGAAATGATGAACCGGTTTTTGTCGAGGGCGATCGGGCAGAATCTGTTTCGTCTCGACGCCGATCGGATTCAGACAGCACTTCTCGCCGATTCCTGGGTGAAGGAGGCGACGATTCGGAAGGATTTTCCAGACCGCCTGACGATCTTCATGGCGGAGCGGACCCCGGCGGCGGTCGAGGTGGAAGCGGAAAGGGTCCGTGCCGGCGGCGGAGAGTACGCACAGGCCGGCAACGTTACGGGGAAAACGCGGCTCCGTGATGAAGAAGGGAGGGTCTTGGAGCAAAAGGGAGCCCTTCCGGCCCGGTTGCCCCGGATCGTTCATTATCGCACGGAGTCTTATTCCAAGGGGTTGACGCTGGCGGCGCTGTTAGACAAAAGCCTCGGCGGTCCTCCCCTCTTTTTGATTGATTTGGCCGATCCGAAAGATCTCATCGTTTATTTCTCGGGGGCGACGATCCACCTCGGAGAGGGGGATTTTGAGGCGCGGTGGCGGCGGTATCTCGAAATCAAGGACGATCTCGATCGACGGGGGATCTCGGAGCATGAGATCGATCTCCGCTTTCCAAGGAAGGTGGTTGTGAAGGAAGGGTTCGTGGTGGGGGAGAAAGGAACAGCAGAACCTCCGTTACGGTCGTTTGAGGAGCGGGATCGGACAACGACCCCGTTTTAAAGGCTCGCTCTCAAAAGGAGGACCACGTGGCGAAGCGAGAAAATATCCTGATCGGTCTGGATGTCGGGACGACGAAGATCTGCGCCATTGTCGGGGAGGTGATCGACGAGAAGCGGGTCGATATCATCGGCATCGGAACCCATCCTTCGAGGGGGCTGAAGAAGGGGATGGTGGTGAACATTGAAAGCACGGTTGCATCGATCAAGCGGGCGGTTGAAGAGGCCGAGCTGATGGCGGGGGTCGAAATCAATTCGGTCTACACCGGGATCGCCGGAGGACATATCCGGGGGATCAACAGCCGCGGGGTGATCGCCGTCAAGGATCATGAGGTGACCCGTGCCGACATCGCGCGGGTGGTCGAGGCGGCGAAGGCGGTGGCCATTCCGATGGATCGGGAAGTGCTTCACGTCCTACCGCAGGAGTTCATCGTCGACAGCCAGGACGGAATCAAAGACCCTCTCGGGATGTCTGGGGTGCGGCTGGAGGCGGAGGTGCATATCATCACCGGCCTGGTCACCTCGGCGCAGAATATCGTCAAGAGCATCAACCGGGCCGGGCTGGCGATGTCGGAAATCATTCTCCAGCCGCTCGCTTCGAGCGAGGCGGTCCTGACGCCGGAAGAGAAGGAATTGGGGGTGGTGATGGTCGACATCGGGGGGGGGACGACCGACATCGCCACCTTCATCGAAGGGGCCGTTCGACATACGGCGGTCCTGGGGATCGGGGGGACCCATTTTACGAACGATATCGCGATCGGTCTTCGAACGCCGCCGGCCGACGCGGAGAAGATCAAGATCAAATACGGATGCGCCTCGATCGACATGGTGAGGGACAACGAAACGATCGAGGTTCCGAGCGTCGGGGGGCGTCCGCCGAGGGTCCTCTCCCGCCAACTCCTTGCCGAAATCATTGAACCGCGTGCCGAAGAGATCTTTATGTTGGTGGCGCGGGAGATCGAGCGGATGGGGTTCGAAGACCGGGTCGCCTCCGGGGTGGTTTTGACCGGCGGAACCTCCTGTTTAAACGGGATGGTCGAGATCGCCGAGCGGATCTTGGGGCTGCCGGTTCGGCGGGGAACCCCTTCGGCGATGGGGGGATTGGGGGGATTGGTTGACGTCGTCGGGAGCCCGATGTATGCCACCGGGGTGGGGTTGATTCTTTACGCCTTCCGGAATCAAGACAAGGAAGATCACCGTATGTCGAAGAAGGGGAGCGTGTTCCAACGGCTCAGAAGTCAAATGAAGAACTGGGTGAAGGAGTTCTTTTAATCATTTTATTTTTTCACTTTAATTGAGAGGAGGTCGGGATGTTTCTCTTTGATGAGGAGGAGCAAGAGACCACGTCGGCGAAAATTCGGGTGGTCGGCGTCGGAGGGGGGGGCTGCAACGCGGTCAACAATATGATCCATTGCGGTTTGCAAGGGGTCGACTTCATTGCGGCGAACACCGATGTTCAGGTGTTGAAAATAAACCGGGCGGCGAACAAGATCCAAATCGGCGCGAAGCTGACGCGGGGGTTGGGGGCGGGAGCCAAACCGCAGGTCGGCCGCGAGTCGGCGCTCGAGGCGGTGGATCAGATCCGGGAGATGCTCGCCGGAGCCGATATGGTCTTCGTCACCGCCGGAATGGGGGGCGGGACCGGAACGGGGGCGGCGCCGATCATTGCCGAGGTTGCCAAGGAGATGGGGGCCTTGACCATCGGGGTGGTGACCAAGCCGTTCCAGTTTGAAGGGGCGAAGCGGCTTCAGCAGGCGGAGGAAGGGGTCATGGAGATGAAGAAGGCCTGCCACACCGTCATCATCATTCCGAACCAGCGTCTCCTCAATGTCGTCGAGAAGGGGATGTCGTTGAAGAACTCCTTCCTGGTGGTCGACGATATTTTGAAGCAGGCGGTCCAGGGGATCTCCGATCTGATTACGATCCCCGGCCTCATCAATGTCGATTTCGCCGACGTCCGGACGATCATGTCACACACGGGACGGGCGGTGATGGGAATGGGGGTTTCCAAAGGGGAGAACCGGGCGATCGACGCGGCGCAGAAGGCAATCAGCAGTCCCCTCTTGGAAGACAGCTCGATCGAAGGGGCCCGCGGTGTCTTGATCAACATCACCGGCGGCGCCGATCTGTCGCTTGGAGATGTCGATGAAGCTTCCTCAATCATTCAGAAGAGCGTCGACCCCGATGCGAATATCATCTTCGGTTCGGTCATTTCGGAAGGGTTGACCGACGAAATCAAGGTGACGGTGATTGCCACCGGATTCGAGGAAAATGTCAAGAGCGAGGTGTCGGTTGAAGGGGAAGACCGGCCGATTCGTCGGACCGGTCAGCGGCCGTTGGGAGGAAGCTATTTGAGAAGGGTGGTTCGAGAGGGTGCTGGAAAGGAGACGGCTCGGTTGGATGGGGAGGATGAATGGGACGTCCCGACTTTCTTAAGAAAGCAGGCCGATTAGTGTCTCCCTCTCTGTCGGCTCCAGAGGGATACTTCACACTTCCGGGGCTTCATCATCCGGGAGTATTCCATTTTTTCGGCACCCGTGACCTTCGGGAAATGGTTGGAGGTAGAAACGGAAACCGTGACCTTATTGATCCGATGATTCCGGGAACCATGCCGGAAATGAAAGGGGGACCGATCCGTCTTCGCCAGGTTCATGGGGACCAGATCTGTGACCTTCGGGAAATGGTTGGGGGTAGAAACGAAAACCATGACCTTCGGGAAATGGTTGGAGGTAGGAGCGGAAACCATCCGGTGGATGAAAAAACGGAATTAACGGGAGACGGGCTGACGACCGATCGGCCCCGGTTGATGATCACCGTCTCCACCGCCGATTGCGTCCCAATTTTGTTGTTCGATCCGGTCCGGCGGGCGGTTTCCGCCGTTCATGCGGGGTGGCGGGGAACGGTGTTGAACATTTCCGGGAAAGCCGTTCGGGCGATGACCGAGCGGTATGGTTCGGATCCGGCGACCCTCTACGCCGGGATCGGTCCGTCGATCGGCCCTTGCTGTTATGAGGTGGGAGAAGAGGTCTGGGGGGAGGTCGAACGGAAATACGGGGCCGGGTCTGCGGTGATTCGAGGCGATCAGGGAGGGAAGGCAAGGCTCGATCTTCCGCGGTTGAACCGATTCCAATTGGTCGAGGCCGGCATTCTTGCCGACCGGATCTCCTCTTCCGGTCTTTGCACCGCCTGTCTCCCCGAGTTTTTTTATTCTTACCGGCGGGATCAGGGGAAGCGAGGAAATATGATCAGCGGGATCATGCTGACCGAGAGGCAGCCAGCGAACGAAGAGAGCGTTGAGGGGGAGGCTCCATCCGGCTCTGCCGGTAAGCGAGGATCGGGCTTTGCCCGTCCGAGCGAGGGGTCTGGGGGCATCGGAGGAGCCGCCGCACCGCACGGGTCCCCAGATAGGGTTATCGGCGACGCAAGCCCCGGCTTTCCGGCTCCGCCGGATTAGATCATGGAGAAGATCTCCGATACGATCGCTCGCATCTCCGCCAGAATCGAGAAGGCGGCGCTCCGTTCTGGAAGAAAGCGGGAAGAGATTGTTCTGGTTGCCGCTTCGAAAGGGGCCAATCTGAATCGTGTTCGGGAAGCGGCAGAGGCGGGGATCGGTGTCTTCGGAGAGAACCGGGTCCAGGAAGCGCGCGCGAAATTTGTCGAGAGCCGATTTCTTGAAGAACAAAAATCGATTTCGCTCCATCTGATCGGCCCGCTTCAGACGAACAAGGTGAAACAGGCGGTCGGTGTTTTCTCGTTGATCCATTCGATCGATTCGGTCCGTCTCGCCGAGAAGGTGGCCCAGGAAGCGGAAAAACGGCGGATCATTCAGTCGGTACTGATCGAGGTGAATGTCGGAGAAGAGGCGACCAAACGGGGCGTTTCAGTGGCGGAGACCCTGCGCTTGGTCGGAGCGGTTCGGTCTTTCCCGTCGCTTTCTCTGGAAGGGCTAATGACCCTTCCCCCGGCAACCGCCAACCCCGAAGGGGCCCGACCCTATTTTGCGATGCTGCGCAAGTTGGGACACGATATCGGCCTTTCCCGTTTTTCGATGGGAATGTCGTCCGATTTCGAGGTGGCGATCGAGGAGGGGGCGACCTGGATCCGCATCGGAACGGCGATTTTTGGGCCGCGTTGACATTTTTTGTAGGGGCGCGATTTATTGCGCCCGAATCATTCGTATAGGGGAATAGATGACAAAGGGAAAAACAGTCAAGCTTCCGGCCCGCCTCTCGTTTCTTGGCGCCGGGAACCTGGCGGAGGCGATCATCAAAGGGGTCTTGGACGCCGGTTTGTTCAAGCCGGGGGACCTTCTTGCGGCCGACCCTTCCGAAGGGCGCCTCAGGACAATTCATCAGAAATATGGTATCCGAACGACCCGGAACAATCGGGAGGCGGTGAAAGAAGGGGATCTGGTGATCCTGGGTGTGAAACCGCTCGTGGTCGACGGGGTGTTGGCCGAGATTAAGTCAGAGTTAAGAGAAAAACTCCTGGTCTCCGTTGCCGCCGGGATCCCGCTCTCTCGCCTTGCCGCCGGTCTGGAGCGGGAAGCAAAGATCGTTCGGGCGATGCCGAACGCACCGGCGCTCGTTCAGGCGGGGGCGACGGTCCTCTCTCCCGGCAAGGGGGTGGAGCAGGGGGGGATTGATCTGGTGCTCCAGATCTTTAACTCGATCGGGAAGACCTGGCTCCTTGAGGAGCGTTATCTCGATGCCGTGACCGGTCTTTCCGGCAGCGGCCCCGCCTTTGTTTTCGTGATGATCGAGGCGATGGCCGATGGCGGGGTGAAGAGCGGACTTTCTCGTGAGGTGGCCCTCCAGCTTTCGATTCAAACCGTCTTGGGGGCAGCCCAGATGGCGTTGGAAACGGGGGATCATCCGGCGCGTCTGAAAGACTTTGTCGCCTCCCCCGGAGGAACAACCATCGCCGGGCTTCATCAGTTGGAAGAAAAAGGGATTCGAGCCGCCTTCATCGCGGCGGTGGAGGCGGCCGCAAAGCGGTCGGAGGAGCTCGGCTCGATCTCCCGGCCGAAGTGACAAAGGCGATTGAACGTGGTACAACTTCGAGATTCGGTGGTATAGTATTTTTGTCGCCGAGCGCTCATGTTGAACAGGGGTTGTTGGGAGGGGGTTGATGTTTGTCGCGGCGAATTTTGTGACAGCTTTGGCAACGGTGCTCGGTTATCTTCTTGAATTTTATATGTGGGTGCTCATCATCCGTTCATTGATTTCGTGGGTCAATCCCGATCCTTATAACCCGGTTGTCCAATTTCTCTATAAGGTGACCGAGCCGGTTCTCTACCCGATTCGGAGGATGATGGGGACGTACAATATCGGAATCGATCTTTCGCCAATGATCGTGATTCTTTTGATCATTTTTTTGAAGCAATTTCTGATCGGCTCCCTCTATGAATTGGCGAGCCGTCTTCGGTAGAGAGGTGTGAAAATGAGGTGGACACCGGTTGACATCCGCCAGATGACCTTCCAGGTCGGTTTTCGAGGGTATCCTTCGAATGAAGTCGACGCTTTTATCGAGAATATTGCGTATGAAATGGAGGAACTCTTAAAGGAAAACGCCGCGCTTCGAGAACGGATCGAAGATCAGGGTCGGACGGTGGTGGAATTGAAGAAGGCCGAAGGGACCTTGACCGATACCCTTTTGATGGCACAGAGGGCGATCGATGAGATGAAGGGGGCGGCGCAGAAGGAAGGGGATCTGATCGTCCGGCAGGCCGAACTCCGGGCCGAAGAGATCACCCGGTTGGCGGTCAGGGAGGCGGCCCAGCTCCATGGCGAGATCCTCCACCTCCGCCGGCAGCGCGATTTTTTGATCGAAAAGATCCGATCGTTGATGCAGAGCATCGAAAAGACCTTGCAATGGGAAGAAGAAAACACGAGGGAAAAGGAAGAAGAGCCCTCCCTGTAATGTTTGACCGAAGCGGGAAAAAGAGGGAATCACAATAGTCCACCTTTATGTGTTGAGGAGGGAGGATGAGTTATTACGTCTATCTTACCCGTGAAAACAACTGTTTTGTCGCCGATGTTCCCGCCCTTCCGGGATGCCGCACCTTGGGGCGAAGCGAAGCGGAAGCGCTTGAAAACATCCGGGATGTGATTCGAGGTTATCTGCGAAATATGCGAAAAAAGAACCTGGCCTTGCCGAAAGTCAAGGTGGTGAAACTCTCAGAAGAGGTTTCTTTGATGCCCGGATCAAGGCCGAAGAGCTTCTCCCCGGGGGCTTTGCCCGACAGTGGAATCCCCCGTTCGGCCCTATAAGAAGTCGGGGGCGCTCCTTCGTCTTCGGGTGACGCCGGGGGCCTCCCGAACCTGCCTGGCTGGTTGTGCGGAAGGGCAGCTTCGTATCAAACTGGCCGCCCTCCCGGAAAAAGGAGAAGCCAACGCCGCCTGTCTTCGTTTTTTGTCGGAGTTGTTCAATCTTCCCCGATCGCGTTTTCAAATCGTTCGAGGGGAAAAATCGAGGGAAAAATGGGTTTGGATCAAAGAGATCGACCCCGCTATGTTGAGTCGAGAAGTCGAGAAGAGGATATTGGAGATGGGACAGAATTGAGCGGGATCGATCGAGAAGAACAAATCGCCGGGAAAGGGCGTTGGTCTGCTCCGAGAGAGAGGCGCCGGATCGGAACCGTTTGGAGAAGGATTCCTTTCTGGGGGATGGCCGGACTGATTTTCTTCGGGTTTCTCGCCGTTTTTTCGCAGCGAGGATGGGTGATGGGGGAGTTGGTTTTAGAGGAAAATCCCCTGGAAAAGACCCCCTTGACCCGTGTTGAAGAGCGAATCGAGATCAGAGGCCCTTCCCCGCCGCTCGGACGGATTGAGGAAGGGAAGTTTATCTCCCGATTCGACAATGGGGTAACCGCCGTCTACACCCACGATCCCGGATTGCAGGCGGCGATGGAACGGTATTTCAAACGGTATCAAGTTCCCTACGGCGTTTTTGTCGCGATCGATCCAAATACCGGAAAGATCTTAGCCTCCGTTGAATACTCGGCGGAGAATCCGAAAGTGGAGGGTCTGGCCTTTCGGGCGACTTATCCGGCGGCATCGATCTTCAAGTTGGTGACGGCTGCCGCGGCGCTGGAGGAGAAAAAGGCGTCGCCCGACACCATGATCACCTTTCACGGAGGGCTTTACCCATTGGGTCCTCGTAATTGGGTTGATAATCCAAGGCGGGACAAGCAAAAAATCTCCTTGGCGGAGGCCCTTGCAAAATCGGCCAACGCCCCCTTCGCCAAGATCGCGCTCCGCTGGCTGAACATCCCGATGCTCCTCGGTTATGGAGAACGGTTCCAGTTCAACCGCCCGATTCCGTTTGAGCTTCCGGTCGAGGTGAGCCGGATCGAGATCGAGCAGAGCGAACGCGGATTGGCGCGAACGGCCGCCGGATTCGGCGAGGTCGGCCTCTCCCCCTTGCACGGGGCGATGATCGGAGCGGCGATCGCCAACAACGGCGTGATGATGGCCCCCTGTATGATCGACCACGTCCTCGATGCAGACGGATCGATGCTTTATGAATGCCTTCCCAAGGTTTTTTCCGCCGATGTCGTTTCCGTCGAGACGGCGCAGTCGCTCCGCGAAATGATGGCGATGGCGGTGATTAAGGGGACCTCCCGCAAGGCTTTTCGGTTTAAGCGGAGGGAGGCGAGTCTCCGGGGAATCACCATTGGTGGAAAGACCGGCTCCCTCACGGGGGAGAATCCCCCCGGAAAATATAGTTGGTTTGTCGGTATGGCGCCGATCGAAGACCCCGAAATTGCCGTTGCCGTCATGATCATCAACCGCCCCAAATGGCGAATCAAGGCCTCGCAGGCCGCCAAAGAAGGACTTGCCGCCTTTTTCCAGTCAGAAAACCTTCGAAAGCTCGCAGAAAATTAACCACTCCTAAACCAGAGATAGACCCCCAATTCCTCGATCGGTTTCGCCTTTATTGTGGGGACGAGGCGGCGCCTCGCCCCTACGTTCGCAGAAGCAAAACGGATAGCAAAAAATAATATCAGAAAAGGTCTTGACAGAGGTGCTATTGTCGATGTAAATTGTGAGAAGATATTGAGAATGATTCTCAGTCGCTTTTTATGAGGCTCGCGCTGCTCGGAGGTTCAGGCCAAAGCCCGAAGATGGAAATTTTTCGTCTTCGGGCTTTTTGTTTTCGTGGGGGGGGGCAATGAGGGACGGATCAAGAAAGAAATCGGATTCTGGGGAGCTCCGTTGCTTCTGCGGGAGCCTGTTCGCCAAGTGGGTTGACGGGGGGCTTGAACTGAAGTGCAAACGGTGCAAGCGGGTCTATCTCATTCCCTTTGTCTTTTCTTCTTCTCAAAAGGGAGGCGCGGAAGAATGAGACGATTCTCCCTCTGTTTTTCCGGGTCCGGTTTGCGGGAAACCGTTTGCCACAAGTCCGTTTACAAGGAGGGGAAGGGAATGATCGATCGGTCGGTCTGCCAAAATGATCTCTTGTTCGTGACCCGGAATTGTGCGGTCAGAAAGTGTCATTGTGGCATTTATCATGTCCGGATTGGTTCCTCCATGCTGCACCTGACGGCGGTTCAGTTCACGGAAGTGGCCCGTGTTTTCAAGTTGATGATGGGACGTCTGGCTGCTCTTGACATGTCGGCTTCGAAACTGTCTCCGGGCCTGTCCCAGCGCTCCCGGAGCAGACTGTCCGAACGGGCCGGAAAAGAAGTCGGTTCGACATAAAAAACAGATAAGGAGGGGAGCCATGTCCACGGCGCATCGATTGTCGATCGGGTTTTTTCTTTTGTTTTTGTTGGTGACGGTTTACCCCGTGTTTGGTATGGCGGGCCGGGAGCAGGTCGGTTTTCTCTTGGTCGCCCCCGACCGGGGTTTTCTCGGAAATCGGGAGATTCAGGCGGTGTACGAGGCGTTTCGTAAGGAGTATCCCGCTTCCCTCGCCTGGGCCGGTCGCGAATATGGCGCGAGCGGCGGGGAGTATGCGGCCTATCTGAGCCGGGCCGTCGCCGATCTCCGGCGGGGGGGAGCAACCGAGATCATCGCCCTTCCGCTCTTTCTCTCGACGTCCGATCCGGTGTTTAAGAAGGTGGCGCTGCACCTTTCATCTTATGTCTCCGGTGGGACGATCCGCTGGGCTTCTCCCATGGGTGAAAGTTACCTAACAGCTCAGATCTTGCTCGATCGGGTCGATCGATTGAGCCAAAACCCGGAAGAAGAACGGCTGGTGGTGGTCGGCGTCGGGGCGACGGATGAAGAGAGCGAACGGCTCCTCAAGGCCGATCTTGCGCGGCAGGTTGAATATGTCAAACGGTATCGATCTTTTAAGGAGGTCGTTCTCGGCGTTTACTACGATCGCGATGCCGAACCGGAATTGAAGGAGAAGAAAAATCGGGCGGCCGATGATCTGATTGTCCGAACCGCGGCGAAGCGGGGGAAGACGCTCCTCGTCCCCTTCTTTATCGGTCCCAAGTTTGACAGTCATATGTCGTTGACCCGGTGGCTCGGCGATAAATTCAAAGAGATCGACCTGGCCTATGACGGAGAAGAGGTTTTTCCGCATCCCAACGTTCTTTTGTGGCTGAAGAAAACGGCGAATCAATTCCTCCCGGCTTCCGCGCATGAGACCGGGGTCGTGATCATGCCGCACGGGGCGACTCAGCCCTGGAACGACGCGGTGGAAGAGGCGATCGTTCCGTTGAGGCCGCGTTATCGGATCGAGATGGCCTATGGGATGGCCGATCCGGTGACGATCCATCAGGCGGTTTCCCGCTTGGAGGAGCAAGGGGTCCGGCGGATCGTCTTCGCTCGGATGTATGCCCTCTCCGATCAGATGAAGGGGATGACCGACTATATCCTGGGACTCTCGGAGGCGCCTCCTCATCACGGCGGGGATCACGACGCGGCCCCGCCCCCCCAGGTGAGGAGTGCCGTCCTCTTTTCCACCTTTGGCGGCTATGAGGAAGCGCCGGCCCTCGCCGAGATTCTTCACGAGCGGATCATGGAGAGCAGCAAGGCGCCTTCCGAAGAGACCGTCATCCTGGTGGCCCACGGCGCGGGAGACGACGAAGCGGATGCCCGGTGGTTGTCGGTGATGAACCGGCAGATTGAAAAACTCCGCGACGACCCCCACTGCAAGAAGCTCCGGACGATTTTGGCCGCAACGGTCCGGGAGGACTGGCCGGAGAAGCGGAAGGAGGCGGTGGCCCGATTGAAGGAGATGATCGTGCAAGGAAAACGTGACGGACGGGTTCTGTTGATCTCCCATCGCCTTCGCGGCGCAGGCCCTTATCGTGGCCTTTTGGAAGAGGCCGGCCTGAAGGGGGGCGTTGACTACGAAATCAACGGCAAGGGTTTTGCGCCTCACCCGGTTCTGACCCGGTGGCTGGAGCAGGGGATCGAACGGGAGATGATGGCGATGGATCAGTTGAATTCGCCGGCTGCGGCCAGCGCGGGCGGCGAGTCTTCCCCTGGTTCGTCATTCCCGAATGGTTTTATCGGGAATCCAGCACCGTTGCTTCCTGGATCCCCGCTTCCGCGGGGATGACAAAGGAGACAAAGAGCACGCACAGGCGGCCACCGGAGGATAAACCATGGAGGAGGATTTTGTTGAATCGGTTTCGGGATGTCGATGCGAGGGGGATCTCCAAGGGGGAGATCGACCGGTCGGTGGAAGGGGCGCTGTTATGGATCGGCGAGGAGCTTCGCCGGCTTCGGTTGGCGCGGGGGCTGACCCAGTCGGAGATGGAGGAGCGGGGGGTGAGCCATAAATATTATCAGCGGATTGAGACCGGGAGGGCCAATGTCACGGTCCGGACCCTGGTCCTGGTCATGAAGGCGCTCGAGGTTGAATTTCCTCCCTTTTGCAACCGGTTGGTCAGGAGAGGGGCGAGAGGGACGAAGATTCGGTATACAAGGAGGGGATGAGATGGAAACGGTGATTGGGATCCTGGAGGGAAAAAGAGGAGTCGCTCATGCTTTTGAAAAATTTTGAATGGATCTCACGATCGATCCCCTGAACCAGCAGGCGATGTTGTTGATACATGACCGCGGGAGCATATTCCAAACCAACCGCTTTGTTAAGGATGTCGATGACGGCTTGTCTGTTCATGGCTTTTCCTCCTTGTGGGGGTGATGGTTTTTGTGAGCGCATGTTCATTACTTAACAGATTTGACGGGAGAGAAACAACCCACTCTGAAGTGGGTGTGGTCTGAAGAAGAATCAAGGCTGGCGGTCGCAGCTCCAGAGAACCCAGAAGCCCGGCGTGAGTTTCACATCACGCCGGGCTTCTTTGTTTTGCCGCCGAGTGGCGGTAGGGAATAAACCAATCTGATGGGGAGGTTCGTATGAAAAAAGAGACAGGTCATCAACCCACTCTCCTTGCAAAGTCGGAATTCGGAATGATCGAACGGTGCCGGTGCGACGGTTATCATGTCAGTCTCCGGAACATCCTGCTTCATTTCAATCGAGAGGAGTTTCTGGCCTTGGTCGACCTGGTCGGAAAGGCCGGGGCGAGGGAGGAGGAGGCGCTTCTTTTTCCGGAGGGAGAGGAAATAGGGGAAAGAGGGTTCTGATGCCCCAATTAAAGGAGCGGCCAGCCGTGCGGGGCTGGATCTCGGGGGTTGTTTCGATCCTTATTTTCCTTCTCTTGCGGGTCTTCTTGCCTTACTTCTTGCCTATTTGGGGGGTCTCGATCGCGGCGGCCCAAGACCGTGAGCAAGGGGAGCGGTCTCGCGGTTTCGATCCCAGGCTAAAGATGGAAGAAGTGGTTATCACCGGGACCCGGACGGAGAAGAAACTTCTGGAGGCGCCGGTCCGGACCGAGGTCGTCACCCGGGAAGAGATCGAGCGGATTCATGCCCGGGATCTCAAGGAGGCGCTGGAGGATGTCCCGGGGCTGCTCCTGCGCGAGATCCATGGCAAGCAGGGGCAGGCGGTCTGGATGCAAGGGCTCGACTCCGACCGGGTCTTGATCCTCCTGAATGGCGAGCGGCAAACCGCGACAACCGGTTCGACGGTCGATCTCACCCAGATCGGAACCGCCGACATCGAACGGATCGAGATCGTCAAAGGGGCGACCTCCGCTCTCTATGGGAGCGAGGCGATGGGAGGGGTGATCAACGTCATTACCCGTCAGCCGGCGGCCCCCTTCTCCCTCACATTGCAGATGGATGCCGGGAGCTACGGGAACAAGAACCTCGATGACGCGGCGCTCGATGGCCAAGTGGGGATGGCCCGTACGATGGCCGACCTCTCGCTCAAGCGCCCCCGCTGGAATCTCAAGCTGGCGTCGGATCTCAGGCGGTCTGAGGGGTTTGATCTGGATAAATCGACAATCCGGACAGAGGGGGATGAGGGGTTGCGGTGGAATCTCGACCCCCGGGTTGCCCTCACCTTCCCCGGCGGGGGGGAGATTTCTCTCTCTCCCCGCTATTATTTCGAAGACAAGGAGCGGCTCTTCGCAACCTTCGTCCCCGGTCTTGGCGTCAGCCGCCGGAAATTTTCGGAAGAGGTGAACAAATGGCATGTCACCCTCGGCGGAAAGCGGCCGTTTACGGACGGATCGCGCCTTTCGGGGAGCCTTGCCTACAAACGGCTGGACGATGTCAGCACTCAGGATGTCCTCGCTTCTCCCCAGCTCGATCTCAAGCGGAGCGCCGTTATCGACCTGGCGAGGGGAGAGGTTCAATGGGATCTCCCCGCGGGGGAGAGGCATCTTTTTACAATAGGCGCGGTCGCGGCCCGGGAGACACTGGAACAGGAGCAGGTTGCAGCGGGCTCTTCCGAGATCAAGAAGATCCAGGAGATCACCCCGGGTGCTTCGCGGGAGAATTATGAAGGATACTTGCAGGACGATTTTTCCCTGACCTCGTGGCTCGAACTTCTGCCGGGGACCCGCTATCAATACGACAGCGATTTCGGCTCTTTTTTTGCTCCGAAGGTCAATGTGATGATCCGTCCCGCCTCGAATCTAAATCTCCGTCTGGGAGTGGGAAAGGGGTACCGGGTTCCCAATCTGCGAGAGCGGTTTTTCTTCTTTGACCACAGCGCCCTCGGCTATCAGGTGATCGGAAATCCCGATTTGCAACCGGAGTCCTCGAACTCCCTTCAGGCAGGGATCGAATTCTGGAAAGGAGAACTTTTCCACGGCGAGCTGAATTTATACCGGAACCAGATCAAAGACCTGATCGACACCCGGCTCAACCCGGTGAAGAGTCAGCAGGCCGGCCTCCAGATCTTCGACTATCAGAACATCCACCGGGCGATCACGCAGGGGGCGGAGAGTTCCGCCTCCCTCTCCCTTGGACGTTATGTGACCTTCCGGGCCGGCTATACCTATCTCTGGGCCAAGGACACCGAGCTCGACAAGTGGCTTCCCCGGCGCCCCCGGCACCAGGTGAAGGGGGGGATCGACCTGACGCGGGACGACTGGGGAACGAGCTTTCTCATCCGGGCCGTTTATGAGGGGAAGTCGTATGTGAATGCGGCCAATACCGTCACCTCTCCCCCCTGGGTCACCTGGGATATCAAGATCAACCAGGAGGTCGGAAAGTATACGACCCTGTTCATCGGGGTCGACAACGTGACCGATGCGCACCGCGATCCCAACCGTTCCGAGTTCGACGACTTCCGGCCGGTGATCCCCCGGTTTGTCTACGCCGGGGTCAGAGTGAGGATATGAAGCACAACCGAGCGCCCTCGGAGGCCAAATCGAAAGAAAGGAGCAAGGGAAATGAAATTTCTAAAACAGGGGTTGCCTCTACCGCTCGTCGGTCTGGGATGGTTGCTTTTCATGGGGGCGTTGGCCGGCTGCGGCGGGGGCTCGGACAGTCCGAGTTCGGCAGGCAGCCCGGCCGAGAAGGTTTCCGTGGAGTTGAAGGAGTGGAGCATCACGCCCGACAAGGCGACCCTTGCCGCCGGCGGCAACGTCACTTTTAAAGCGAAGAATACCGGCACGGTGGCGCACGAGCTGGTGATCCTCAAGACCGACCTCCCCGTTGACGCCCTCACGGTCGTTGATAAGAAGGTGGAAGAAGAGAAGGTCGGAACGGTGATCAACGAGATCGCGGAGTTTGCCCCGGGCACGGAGAAGGAGATCACCCTCGATCTTCCCGCCGGTTCCTATGTCCTCTTCTGTAATGTCGAGGAGCATTATCAGAACGGGATGCGGGTCGCTTTCACCGCCGGACCGGTCTCTCCCGGAAAGAGCGCTCTCATCGACGCCGCTGCGGTGGGGCTCGGGGCGCCCCCGACCGATCCAAAAAATAAATATGCCTACTTTAATTTCTCCACCGGCCAGGGGGTCGATCTGGCCGATGCCCAGGCCCCCGATTCGCCGGATTGGGACATCGCCTTCAAACGGAGCAGCATCAAACTCAACGGCGGAATCTCCGGCAAGAAGAGGGTGGTTGGCTTCTTCACCGGGAACAACGCCGAGGCCTATGGCGCAAACGGAAAGCCGATCCAAAGCTGGTTTGAGAACGCGACCGCCGAGACGGAGCTTCCCGACTTTGAGGGGGTGACGGTGGCCCAGATCCCAGCCGACTCCGAGTTCAAGGCCGACAAGCTGATTCTGGCGATCAAAGGAGACGGGACAAATGAAGGATGGTGGTTTTATGATGGTCCACCGACCCATGCCGTCACCGCTGTCCCGGAAAATTGGTGGGTCGTCAAGTCGGCTGGCGGCGACAGCCACGCCAAGTTCCATGTCACTCTGATCGAAAAGACAGCAAGCGAACGGAAGATCACCGTTGAGATGAAAGTTCAACCGGTGGGGAGCGCCTCTTTTGGCGATCTTCATTCCCACACGCTTTCGATTCCGATCGGCGGCGGGGCGCAGGCCCTCGATTTTGATGCGATGGAGATGATCGTCGATCCTTCTGTCGAGCCCGGCTGGGACCTGAAGGCGGAGTACGACGCGGCCGCGCGGGAGTACCGGATCCGGGTGAATGCCGGGGTGAGCGGTCCCGGCAAGGGAGGGGCGATGGCGCTGGAGAACAATCCCGATTCGGTCACCAACGGCGCCGACCGAAATCAAGCACCGCACTACTTCAGCGACAGCACCGGTGGGATCTTTTCCGATGTCGCGACCACCTGGAACGCCTACAACATCACCGGGACCGATCACAAGCTCTGGCCGAACTTCCGGGTCTATCTGATCAAGTCGGGAGCGGACGTCTTCAAGCTCCAGATCCTCGGATATTACCACCCCCAGACGACGGAGAGCGGCGTGTACACGGTCCGGTATGAGAAGGTGACGTCATGAGGAGGCGAGTATGATCGATCCATTCCGAGCCCTGAAGATTCTCGACAAAATAACCGATTGTGCTGGAGGTGAAAAATGATTGAACGTGATTGGGTCCTCTTTACGGAAATCGCGCGAAGGGTTCGGAATCGGATCGATCTTTTGGAGGTGGCGTCGCTCTGCCGGGTGACGTCGATGACAATTAAAAAAGTCCTCCAGGCGCGTCCGATCTCCCCCTGCGTCGAGAAAAAGATCCGTATCGGGTTGGGTTTGGAGAGACCGGCGAAACCGTCCTTTGGCAGACGCCCCTCTACGGTCGAGAGACTCCTGAAAGTCTACCGCCTGTATCAGGAGATGGGAACGCTCGCCGCGGTTGGTCGGACGATGCGGTTGAGCCGGGAACGGGTTCGACAGTTATTGGTCCTGGGGGATGAAGTCGGCCTTTTCCAATACCGGTCCGGCCGATTGTTGCCTCCGTCGACGGAGAAGGTGCTTTACGAACATTATTCTCTTGTCGGGCCGGGCGCGGCGGCGGAATCGAGTCGATTTTCGACGACACACTTGAATTTTTGAACCGGATCGTATATTGATAGTCGGCTTCGATGGTTTTGAAGCATAGAAGATGGAGGAGAAAAGATGAGAGTAAAGCCGTTGCACGATTGGATCGTGGTTGAACCTGACGAGGCGGTGGAGCAGAGCGCCGGTGGGATCATCATCCCCGATGTGGCGAAGGAAAAGCCCGAAAGTGGGAAGGTGGTTGCCGTCGGCGGGGGAAAATTTGTAGAGGAGAAAGACGCCAAAGGAAAGGTCAAAGAGAAGAAGTTCGTAAAGATGACGGTGGCGCCTGGAGAGCATGTTTTTTATGAAAAATGGGCTGCAAAGCGGGTGCAGATCGATCTAGAAGAGGTAGTGATGGTTCGAGAAGAGGATGTTCTCGGGTATTTGATTGGCGCGTAATCGATTCCAGTTTTTCATTGTGGTGAATGCGTAAAAACTGGAATGCTTCACCATTCAATCGGTCAATGACCACTTGTAATCTAAAGAGCCAAAAAAAAGTTGACAACCTTGGGGGGAAATGCTATAAGCAAAAAACTTTTGAAAAGAAATCATGCTCTTCCGTATTTTTTCAACTCCATTTTTTCTGTGCTTCCAAATGGAGACGGCCGGTTTTAGGTAGTGATATTCCCCTAACAGTAACACGCTGCAAGTCGGTATCACAGTTTCTTCTGGTTTGGTTTTTTAGAAGGGCCAAGAAGGTGTCTTAATCCGGCGCGGAGCGGTGCCTGAAAAGCACCCTGGCCCCTTTAGTTATGAACCCGTATCGGATATGAAGGGCGAACGTTGTCTAAACGAAGACACTGGATCATAGCCGGCATCTCTTTTTCTTTCTTCCTTCTCCTTGCCCCATTCTTGGTGCAGGGGGCTCCTCTTAAAAAAGAACCATCCCCTAAAAAAGAACTTCATGTTGCCGCTTCCCCCTCGGAAAAGGGCAACCCCGTCGAAGGAAAGCGGATTTACCGGCACTATTGTGCTGCCTGTCATGGTCTTTCCGGAAAAGGGAATGGTCTGAACGCCGAGAATCTCGACCCTCATCCGGCGGACTTAACCAGTGAGGAGATTCAAAGCCTCGAAGACAAGGAGATCTTTGAGGTGATCGAAAAGGGAGGCGGCGCGGTTGAGCTTTCTGCGGCAATGCCTCCGTGGGGAAAAACCCTTTCCGGCGATCAGATTCGTGATCTGATCGCCTATGTTCGAACTTTCGGCGAGCCGAAGGAGGGGGGAGAAAAAGAGGTTCGTGTTTCTGATCTTCAGCGTGAGGGGCGATTTGATTGCCAAGTCTGCCACGTGAAGGAAAAGCAGTCTCCGACGATTGCTCCGAATCTGGGACATGAAGGGAGCAAGTTGAACGAGGAGTGGCTTGCCGAATTCCTGAAGGATCCCGGAAGGATACGTCCCGTTGGTTACATGCCCTTAACAAAAGCGAAGATGCCGAATTTTCAAATGAGTCCGGATGAAATTGCCTCTTTGGTGGCATACCTGATGACGCAAAAGGACGATGGGGTTTCATCGGCATCATTGGGCGGGTTTAATCTTTCCGATCCGGCTGAGATTCAGAAGGGTAAAAAATTATTCAGTGACAAGTATGCGTGCGATTCATGCCATAAAACCGGGAAAGAAGCCGGAGGGGGAATCGTGGGTCCGGAGCTTTCGCAGTCTGCGAAGCGCCTCAAGCCGGAATGGGTTTTCTCTTGGATAAAAAATCCACAGGCCATTCGTCCCGATGTTCCGATGCCGAACTTTGGGATTCCCGATTCTGAAATCCGTTCCCTTATCGCCTACATTTATAGTCTGGGTGGCGGTGCTCCTCAATCTGCGATGCCGTCTCAACCTGTCTCGGCCGGGGCAGATCTCCTTGCAAAGGGAGAAAAGCTAATTAAAGACAAAAACTGTCTCTCCTGTCATACGCTCGATCGATTTAATAGCCAAGGGAAGAATCAAGAAAAGAGGATTTTGCTTCCTCGTTCTTGATTTGTTGCAGAGGTTTTCTAAAACGTCTATTTGGGGGTTTTCATCCGTTTTGAAATAGTTCTCAGGCTCGATTCTTAAAATCATGAAGGGGAAGAAGATGACGAAGCGGTGGTTACAGGGTTTTATGCTCGGTTTGGTTGTAATCGGTTTGGTGTTGTCGCCCGTATTGGTGCATGCGGAGGAGGAAGAGGATAAACCATTAAAACCGGTTCCGAAGGCCTACGCAGATAAGCATATGCCAAAAGGTTGGTGGACCGATCCGAAAATTATTGAAGAGGGAAAGAAGCTTTTCGAAACGGCAAAGCTGGAATTTGAATACAAGGGGAAAAAAGAAGAGGTCAAAGAGGGTTGCTCGGAGTGCCATGCCATCGACTCTAAAAAAGACCGACCCAAGCAGCGGGGCGCCCGCGATTTTCGCGTTGCGAAAAAGGTAAACGAATACTCCGACAGCTATTGGTTCTGGAGGGTTTCGGAGGGGGTTCCTAAGACCAAGATGCCTGGCTGGAAAGATAAGCTATCTGAAGAAGAGCGGTGGAAAATCATTGCATATGAGCATACCTGGTCCCATGGAAATAAGGCTGAAGCGCATGAGCATAAAGAGATCAAAGTCCTCGTCGAGCCCTAACGATAGGGTCGTCGATCGATGCCGAAGAGGGCGGTTTTCCCAGGGTCGTTTTTTGAGGAAGACTGAGCGTTGAGTGGGCGATAAAAAGGTTTCTCCAATATCGGTCGGAGTCTCCTATGATCGATAAGATAGGAATCCAATGACAACCGTCGAAGTCGAATCGATCAAGCCTTTGTTAGCGATTTCCGTTTCTTTGCTTGGGGCGGCGCTCATTGTAGCAACCCGAAGCAACCCGAATGTTCGGGAGGGTTGCTCTATCGGGACGGCAATTCTGAAGTTTTTCATTGTTGTTTCCATGATTCCGGAGGTTCTTGCTGGAAAAACGTTTCATTATACCCTGTTTACTTTTTTCCCGGGGGTCTCAATCGAATTCCGGGTCGATGCCCTCGGTCTGATCTTTGCGACTACCGCTTCTTTTTTGTGGGTCCTGACCACTTTTTACTCCATTGGTTACATGCGCTCCCTCAAAGAGCATCACCAGACCCGCTACTACACCTGTTTTGCAATTACCCTCACGGCAACACTGGGGCTTGCCTTCTCGGCAAATTTGGTCACCCTGTTCCTCTTTTACGACCTGATTACCTTCATTACCTATCCCCTGGTGACCCATAGCGGAACCAAAGAGGCTTATGCGGCTGGGAATAAGTATCTTTTTTATCTCCTGGCGACGGCCAAGGCCTTTTTGGTAACGGCAATATTCTTAACCTATAACCTTTCGAATACCTTTGATTTTAGGCCGGGAGGTGTTTTTCCTCCAGGAGCAAATCAAACCGCACTCGTGATCGCTTATGTTCTCTTTATCGCCGGTCTTGGTAAGGTGGCGGTCATGCCTTTTCATTCCTGGCTTCCTGCTGCGATGATTGCTCCGACGCCGGTCAGCGCACTGCTCCATGCAGTCGCGGTTGTGAATGCAGGGGCCTTCTCCGTTCTGCGGATTATATTTCATGTCTTTGGTATAGATCTGATGAAGTCGTTGAACCTGGGGGTCATGACCGGGTTGCTCGTCTCATTTACCATTATCACGGCGTCGCTTTACGCCCTCACCCGTGATAACTTGAAAGCCCGACTTGCCTATTCCACAATCAGCCAACTTTCTTACATGGTTTTAGGGGGTGCTCTCTTGACCCCCAGCGGCATGACCGGTGGGATGATGCATATTGCAAACCATGCCTTTGCAAAGATTACCCTTTTCTTCTGCGCAGGATCTATTTATGTCGCTTCCCGTAAAACCAACATATCTCAATTGGATGGGATCGGTCGGAAGATGCCTTGGACGATGACCGCTTTCGCGCTTGGAACTTTAGGGATGATCGGGGTTCCCCCCGCGGCCGGGTTTTTAACAAAATGGTATCTGATGAGCGGGGCCATTGAGGCGAAAGAGCTCCCGTTTCTATTCGTGTTATTAACCAGTTCTTTTTTGAATGCGGCCTATTTTCTTCCGATTGTCCAAAGGGCTTTTTTTGGGGGAAGCCCGCAAACCTTAAAAGCGCTACACCCGGTTCCTCAGAGTGTGGGGGCTGCGGCTGCGGAAAATAACGATGGTCATTCGCATGATGTTGGGCTGCGTGATGGGGAGATCCGAGAGCCTTCTTATTATATTGTCGCTCCCTTGCTCATCTGCGGGGTGATTTCGGTTCTTTTAGGAGTCTACCCTGAGTTTTTGCTCGAACTGATCAAGCAGGTCGTTGGAAGATGATTTCCAGCCTTGCGGTTTTCTATCTGGTTACTTCCGCAATCTCTTTAATGCTGGTTTCTAAGTTTACTGGGCAAGCCTTCCTGGTGAAATAGGAGAATAAGTTAAGTATGGAGGTATATGATGATTGAGTGGATTCATCCCTCTGTCTTCTTTTTCATCGCTGCAATTCTACTCTTTTTTGTAAGGGGGAAAGCAAAGCAATCGATCCTCCTTGCAGCCCCTGCGCTTGCCCTGGTTTCTCTTTTTGGCGCCTCCGAGGGACATCATGGTGTGGTGTCGTTTATGGGGCAGCAGGCCGTCTTTGGCCGTGTTGATAAACTCAGCCTGATCTTCGGATATGTATTTGTCATTATTACTCTTATTGGGATGGTCTATGCCCTTCATCTAAAGGATGAACGGGAACACATCGCTGCGTTACTCTATGCCGGAAGCGCTCTGGGAGTTACTTTTGCTGGTGATCTTTTTACGTTGTTTATATTCTGGGAGATCATGGCCTTTTCATCGGTCTTTTTGGTCTGGTTTAAAGGGGATGCTTCATCGAGCGCGGCCGGTCTGCGATATCTGCTGGTTCATATCTTTGGTGGGCTCTGTCTATTGGGTGGCATTGTCATCCATGCCAGCGGTGGCGGGGGAATCGCTTTCTCGAAGTTGCCTCAAGAAGGGCTCGGTTCCGCCTTGATTTTGGTCGGTTTCCTTTTGAATGCCGCCGTCCCTCCGCTCCATGCCTGGTTGGCTGATGCCTATCCGGAAGCGACTGTGACAGGAATGGTTTTTCTGAGCGCATTTACCACCAAAGTGGCGATTTATACATTGGTCCGAGGGTTTCCAGGAATGTCGATCCTGGTCGTCCTCGGAACGATGATGGCTGTTTATGGTGTCGTCTACGCCATGCTTGAGAACGATATTCGAAGATTGCTTGCCTACCACATGATCAGTCAGCTTGGATATATGGTGGTGGGGGTTGGTATTGGAACCGATCTCGCATTAAACGGCGCCGTGGCCCTTGCCCTCACGAATATTTTCTACAAGGGATTGTTGATCATGGGAATGAGCGCCGTCTTTTTTGTCACCGGAAAGCGAAAGGGAAGTGAGTTGGGAGGGCTCTATCGCACCATGCCCAAGACCTTCCTCCTCTTTATGATTGGAGGGTTTTCCATTTCGGGAGCACCTCTGCTTGCCGGATTTATCAGTAAATCGATTGTGCTATCGGCTGCCGCGGAGAAGCATGAAGCATGGGCATTTCTTTTTTTAACACTCGCTTCTGCCGGCACTTTTCTTTCTACGACCCTGAAGCTCCCCTATGCTGTATTTTTGGGGGAGGACAAGCGGATACGGGCAAGCGATCCCCCAAAAAACATGCTTCTTGGAATGGCATTGGCCGCCGCTGCTTGTGTTCTATTGGGGGTCTGGCCCGGGCTTCTCTATCGTCTCCTGCCTTATCCGATGGAGTACCATCCCTATACGATGGAGCATGTTGTCGGTTCTTTACAGATGCTCTCCGCGACCGCGCTCGGTTTTGTGATCTTCTTAAAGAAGTTTCAGTCTGAAGATACTATCAGCCTCGATCTTGACTGGTTTTATAGAAAGGGGACGGCCGCCTTTCTCTGGTTGTCTAAGCTCTTATAAGTGTTTTCAATCGTTGTCCAATCGATCAAATAGGTAGACCCCATGGACCTTGACAAAATTTTCGGTAAGCGCGAACAAATTGAAAATTGGAAAAAACCGTTGGTTGTCACCCTCGTTTTTTTGGCAGCTCTTGACTTTTTTATTCCACGAGAACATGCCGTATTTATTTGGGAGAAGATCGGCGGGTTTACCGCTGTATATGGATTTATTTCTACAGTCTTGATTACAATTTTCTCAAAGTTTATCGGCCATATCTGGTTGATGAAGCCGGAAGATTATTATGACTAAGCGATTCATCTTGGAAAAAACGGGTTGATCATCGCTGAGAGGCAATCGTTACCAACGTTATTCCGAAACCGCAAAAACGGATCTTGCTTTCCATAAAGATATAAGCGGGGGTTTCCCATGGCCTTCAAAGAAGTGGTTCGAAAACCGATCGTCGGGGCAGGGCTTCTTTTCACCTTGCTTCTCCTGGTCCCGATTGCTTCCCTTCTGTTTGCACAAACCCCGGCTTCTCCTCCTGCTGTGGAATACCGATACCCTTCCTGGATCAGCAGCCGTAATTTCATTTGGGTGGTCTCTCAGGTTCACCTTTTATTTGGCGGATTTGTCTTGGGGGTGCCGATCTTTGCCTGGTTGTGTGAAGTGATCGGCATGTGGTCGGGAGATCGTCGGTATGACAATCTCGCCAAGGAATTTACGGTACTGATCACGGCCTGTTTTGAAATGACCGCCACGCTGGGGATTATCTTTCTTTTTTCCCTTACGGTGATGTATCCCAAGTTGTGGGCTTACCTCAGCAGTGTTTTTCTCCCCAGCTTTTATTTCTATCTTTTTCTCTTTCTCCTCGAGGGGATAGCGCTTTACATCTATGCTGCAAAATGGAATGCGATGCAGGGGAAGTATAAGTGGCTCCATATGTTTGTTGGGTTTGTTCTAAACGTCGTCGGTTTTTTCGTCATGATTGTACCGAGCGCTTGGGCTTCTTTCCAGGCCAGTCCGGTGGTTTTGAACGAAGGAATGGGGCTTATCGAGAAGGCCTGGGCGGCAGCCAACAACCCAACATGGTGGCCGGTGAATATTCATCGGATCGTTGCAAATGTGATCTTGGGCGGATATGTCTGCGGCGCCTATGCGGGGGTGCGCTATCTTGGAGCCAAAACACAGGAAGAACGAGAGCATTACGATTGGATGGGATACGTTGGAAACTTTATCGGCATCTTTGGCCTCCTCCCACTTCCCTTTGCAGGCTATTGGCTGATGCGGGAGGTTTATGAATATAACCAACAGATGGGGATCACCCTCATGGGAGGGATTCTCTCCTGGCTCTTTATCCTCCAGGCTCTTTTAATCGGGGTGCTCTTCCTCGGGTCAAATTATTATCTATGGCAAGGCCTCGTGGTCAGAACGGAAGATGGGGTGAAATATAAGAAATATATCGTCACGATGCTTGTGACGATCCTCGCTTGTATGGGAGTTTGGATGACCCCGCACAGCTTGGTTGCCAGTATGGAAGAGGCGCGCGCCATGGGGGGGACTCACCACCCCATATTGGGTGTTTTTGGGGTGATGTCAGCCAAGTTAACGGTGGTCAATATTATCATCCTGACCAGTTTCATGAGTTTCCTCCTTTATTGGAGAGCGAACCAACAGGTTACCGTTTCTTGGGGAAAGGCGGCCCGAATCTTTGAGGTTTTCCTCTTTGGAGTTGCAATCATCGGGGTCATTTCGGCAGGGGTTTACGGCTATTTCGTCCCGGCGATTTTTCGCGTCAATGTGCTCTCGGTGGCCCAGGTCTTGGCGGTGCTTTTTGTACTTGCGCTTGTCACCCCGATGACAGGCATGATGCTCCGGGGGGCCAAGATGACAGGAAAGATGACCTGGGGGATCATGAAGCCAAGCTCTCAATATGCCTTGGTTATTAATGCAGTGACCGTGGTTTTGACCATGAGCCTGATGGGTTATGCCCGTTCCGCCTCCCGGGTTCACTGGCATGTTTACGGGGTGGTGGAAGATACCTCCCCCTACGCGTATACACCTCCCCTTGGAACGGCTGCTTTTCTTTTTTCCGTGAATACCTTTCTTTTCTTCTCTTTGGTGGCGGCGATCTTTTGGGTGACCACGCGTACGATCCGATACGATGGCTTTTGCACACAATATTTCTTTCTTGCCCCCTTTGTCGAATGGCTGGTTTCCCTTCCCGAAAAACTGACCGCCACGAAGTCTGTGAGTGAGGCAAAGCCCAGATATTTTCTGAAAGTGGTGGGGGTTGTATTTGGATTCCTGGCCTTGTTCACCTGGGCCGGATTTTTGGTTCCCCAGAGTGTCGGCCTTCCTCCAACGAAAGAAAAACTCGATGTGGCAAAAATTTCAAGCACGAAAGATCTAACGAAAATCGGACAGAACATGTTTTTTGGAAAGGGTCAGTGTGCTCTTTGTCATACCCTTGGTGCGGAGTCGGGACGTTGTCCCAGTCTACAGAATGCAGGCGCGCGTTTGACGCGAGAGTTTATCTTCGAAACACTGACGAAGCCGGATGCCTATGTGAAGCTTGACTTTGAATCTATTGAACCGAAGCGATTTCCGGCGCGGATGCCGGTCATCAACAAGCCGCCCATTGACCTGTCTGAGCAAGAGCTACTCACGGTGATCTCGTTTGTTCAAAGCCTTGGAGGAAAGGTCACTGTGAACCCGTCGGAGTTGGCTGTGGGCCAGGCGGCGACTGGTTCTCAGCCGGTAGGGGGGGAATCCCCTTCCCCGGTAAGCTCAGAGGCAGGTCAAACCGGGTCATAAGAAGCAGACACCGCTGGTTTATAAGTGCGGAGCAGGATCTTTACGATGGAAAAACCAAAAAAGAAGGAGATGCATCCTGGGCTCAGAGTGGCCCTATCCTTGATTGGATTTTATCTCTTCCTGAGATTTGTTGTTCGCCCTCCTCTTCCATTCAGCGTGATTTTCATGTATATGGCGATGGCCTTTGGTGGGGCGGTCATGTATCTCACGTTGTTTTTTAATATTAAGGACGTGGTTGTGACTCCCATTTATACTTTTTTGGGAGGAGGGGTGGAGGGGGGAATGGCCAAAGGGGGGCGGTATGTCCTTCTTGTTGCCATGCCGTTGGTTGTTTGGTTTGGCTCGTATCAGAAGTTCAATAAGGAGATTCAGCCGCCGCTCGATCCACGCGTGATTCATCCGGCCCCTCCGGTGGAGTTTACCGGTTTGTATAATCCTTTCAACGTCGAAGACAAAGAAACGCTTCGAAAAAACGTTGCGGATGGAAAAGAAATTTATTATAAAAACTGCATCTTCTGCCATGGTGATCTGCTCGACGGCGATGGGATTTTTGCGCATGGATTCAGTCCAAGACCGGCCAATTTCCAGGATCCCGGCGTGCTTCCGATGCTTCAGGAATCGTTCCTTTTTTGGAGAATCAGCACCGGAGGGATCGGTCTCCCGCAGGAATCAACTCCCTGGAACTCGGCGATGCCGAAGTGGGAGGACATGCTTACAGACGAACAGCGGTGGAAGGTGATTCTTTTCCTCTCCGAGTATACCGGCTTTGTGCCGAGAAGCTGGGAGTAGATCGGTCTTGATGAGGAATCAAATGTTAAAAAGAGCGATCAGAAAATACGGACTGACTCTGTTTTTGATTTTTAGAGTTGTCGTTTCGCCCGTCTGGGCTAATGAGGAGCCCGCTCCTGAAGCGAAAAAGGCGGACGACAGTGACAAAGGGGTCGTCAGCGTGGAACTCGGAAAGGAAGTTTATATTAAGCGGTGTCTCGGTTGCCACGGAGCCACCGGTGCGGGAGATGGCCCGGCTGCGCTGAGGTTCAAGCCGGTGCCGAGGGATTTTACGAAGGGACTTTTCAAGTATAAAACAACCCCCCATGGAAGTGTTCCGACCGATGATGACTTGATCAAGGTGGTAACTCAGGGGCTTCCCGGCACTGGAATGCCAGCCTGGAAGAGTATTTTAAAAGAGAATCAGATTCGTTCCGTCGTTCAATATATTAAGACCTTCGCACCACAATTTAAGGACGCGGCACCCAAGACAATCACGATCGGACCCGATGTTAAGTCTTCAAAAGAGAGCATCGAGAAAGGAAAGGCCCTTTTTAAAGAGCTTGCCTGTTTTATGTGCCACGGAGATGAAGGTCGAGGGAATGGGCCCCTTGCTTCCACGTTGAAGGACAACTTGGGCCGCCACGTCCAGCCGAGAAATCTGACCAAAGGGTGGGTCTTCCGGGGAGGAGGGGCACGTGAGAATATCTATATGCGAATCAACACCGGATTGATGGGAACGCCGATGCCGTCATTTGCCGACAAGCTCGATAATGAAAAGAGTTGGCATATTGCGAATTATGTCAATTCGCTTTCCCAGTATCCGGGGGTACCCGATTGGAAGGTCGCCGTGATGGCAAAACCGGTCGAGGGAGAAGTTTCGGATGATCCCGACGATCCCCGCTGGGAAGCGTTAGAGCAAAACAGCTTTCCCCTTGTTGGCCAGGTGACGATTGACCCTCGAATGTTTACCCCGACTGTTGATATGGTGACGGTCAAGGCGATGTATAACCAAAAGGAATTTGCGATTCTGGTGATCTGGGATGATCCGACCAAGAGCGTGGCGACGCCGGCCGCCGGTGAAACGGTTCCGGAGGTCTTTGACGATGCCGTCGCGCTCCAGTTTCCAAGCAAAATGTTGGAAGGGGCCAATAAGCCTTATTTTATCATGGGAGATGTCAATAATTCCGTTTACGTTGCCCGTTGGAACGGAAGAACCAATGGTGTTGACGAGTTTAATGCAAACGGAACGGAGGTTCGGGTAGGTCTCCGGATCAAACCCCAACCGGAAGCGAATTGGCAATTCAAAGGAAAGGGAGTTTATAAAAACGGTCAATACAAGGCAATATTTAAAAGACCTCTCACGACACCCGACAAAGAGACCGATCTACAGATCGAGCCGGGGATTTTTTACCCGATCGCATTTACCGCCTGGGATGGCTCTAATGGGGAGAGAGACGCAATGCGATCTTTGTCGGCCTGGTATTCTCTTTATCTTGAGGTGCCTGCCTCGAAAGACCGCTTCATCTATCCGACCCTCTTTCTCTTGGTGGTGGTGGGTGTGGAATGGTGGATCTCCCGAAGTTATCGGAACGGAAATGGGAAACGCAAATAATCTTCCTTTTCGTTGGAAAGGGATCTAAGTAATGAAGAAGCTGCAATTCGTCCTGATTCCGGCCCTCGTCCTTCTCATTGGCGCATTTGCGTTTTCCTTCTTGTTTGAAGATAAACATGTGGCCAAAGGGAGAAAAATTTTCAGCCGGTATTGTACCCCTTGTCACGGCGAGAAGGGGCAGGGAGACGGATACAATGCAAAAAATCTCGACCCCCACGCGCGCGATTTAACCGACAAGAGTGAAGAGTACATGGCGAAATTGTCAAACCAGGAAATCTTCGAGGTGATCGAAAAGGGAGGGCGTGGTGTCGACCTCGCCGCGCTCATGCCCTCTTGGGGAAAGCATTTTTCCGAAGAAGAGATATGGTCTCTGGTTGCCTTCATCCGCACCCTTCATAAGTATAAGGGAGAGCCTGTGAGGTTTGATAAGGATAAACCGTATCAAACAGCCCGACCCAGAACCCCTCCCGTCCAAGAGGCCGAATTTGCCTCTCTCTTTGAGTCGAAGGTGAGCGATGATGAAGTACGTCAGGAAATGATCGATCAGGGGAAAGAGGCCTTCGTTGATTATGGATGTATTGCATGCCACCAGATCAAAGGAAAGGGAGGGACACTCGGTCCCGATTTAAGCCGGGCTGGTTTTATGCTGCAACCCCAGTTTATTTACAGATGGGTTCGAAATCCTCTCTCCTTTAAGCCGCATACCCGAATGCCGAATCTCGAGTTGCCTGATAACGATGCCTTGGCGGTAACCCTTTATTTAAGCACGTTGATCGGCCCGCCAGAGGGGGAGAAACAGGCCGGTCCTCAAGGGACAACTGCCGATACTCCAAGTTGATGATTCAGATGGAGGCCGTCGATTGTGATTGTTTAAGTCTAAAAAGGATATCACTTTTTTGAGAATCTTGATTGGAGGGCAAGTATTCAGTCTGTTTCAAAGAATGATGCGGAGTGTTACCCCAGTTTTAGTTGCAATGATCCTTTCCTTATTTTTTGTTTTACCTGAAGTTGCTGTTGCGACCCATGAGGCCGACCATCGGTATACCGTTTCAGGTTATGTTCGCGATGCCGAGGGGAACCCCTTAAAAGGGGTTGATGTTCTTTTAGAGCACAAAGGAGGGCAGAAATACAAGGTCGCCACCAATCCGTTTGGATATTATGAAGCGCTATTCCACCTGCATGATGACAACCTCGGAGATCAAATTACGGTCACGGCCGGTTCGGAAGTGAAAAGCATCACCCTTTCATTTACACCGGGTGACCATGCGACCCCCCGTCACGGAGAGGTTGACTTCGGGGCTCCGGGAAAAACTTCCCCATATGCTTGGATTTATTGGACAGGTGGTTTTGGTTTTTTGGTAGGTGTCATTTTATGTTTTCGATATTTTCGGCTCCGTGGGAAAAAAAAGAAAAAAAGGGAGTCTCCACGTAAGCCGAGAAAGTAGGTTTATGTCGGTGTCGGGCGGAAGGTAAGGTGAAGATGCCGATTTCGACATGGCACAAAGGAGGTTTTGAGTATGAATCCCGGTGGTAAAAAAGAGACTCCCCCAAACCCGCAACCGCAGGATGTCAGCCGGCGGCGGTTTTTTACCCTGATGGGGTTGGGGGTCGGTTGGGGCGGGTTGGCGGCGGCGATTGGTGGAACAGGCATCGGCGCCCTTCGATATCTCTTTCCGAACGTCCTCTATGAGCCGCCGACCGTATTTAAAATTGGAAAACCGGACGATTATGGGGTTGGGGTTGACAACAAACTTAAAAAAGAGCGGTTGATTTGGGTCGTCCGAAACGAACGTGGCATTTACGTTTTGGTTGCCATCTGCAGACACCTCGGTTGTACTCCGAATTGGTTCGACGATCAGAAGCGCTTCCGCTGTCCCTGTCATGGAAGCATCTATGACGACCAAGGGAATGTTCGAGGGGGGCCCGCGCCTCGAACCCTCTGGAGAGCGGCGGTCTCTCTCGATCCGGTGGATGGACAGATCGTCGTCAACTTTAATCAGCGTCAAGATCCCGATCCGAAGGGGACAGATGAAGGGCTGACTGTCGATGAGGCTTCTCGAGAAGTTCCTCCCTTTTTCTTAAAGATTTAATGATTAATGACCGATTTTTTATCGTTTGATGTAGGGAACCCCCCGGTTCTCTTCAGGAGCAGGGTCCTGGAATAACCGATCACTTTGCACGGTTGACTGAAAAGGAGTTCCATTTAGAATGAACAAGTTACTCGATCAAATCCGAGAAAATGTGACCCAGACGCAGGTCTGGAAGTCGATCTTTCGCCATGGTTATCCGAATACCGATGCCAATCGGGCGCTGGTCATGTTTAGCAACGTGATTCTTCATCTCCACCCGGTCCGGATCCGTCGCGGGGCGCTCAAGATCAAGTTCACCTGGTGTCTTGGAGGACTCACTTTTTTCTTTTTTGTGATGTTGGCAATCACCGGTGTTTTTCTGATGTTTTATTATGTTCCAGATACGCGGCGGGCATATAACGACATCAAGGATCTTGGAACCGTCGTTTATTTCGGAAGTCTTTTCCGCGGGCTTCATCGATGGTCGGCCCATGCGATGGTCTTCTCGGTTTGGATGCATATGACCCGGGTCTTTTTAACCGGATCATACAAGCCTCCACGGGAATTCAACTGGGTGGTCGGTGTGATTCTCCTCGTCGTCACCCTGGTAATGAGTTGGACCGGGTATCTCCTTCCTTGGGATCAACTGGCCCTCTGGGCGGTGACCGTCGGAAGCAAGATGGCCGAGGCGACCCCTCTTGTCGGAAATGCCGGACCGTTCGGGCCGGAACTCGGTTTTACTCCTGATAACGACATCCGGTTCGTCCTGCTTGGTGGAACTGTTGTCGGGCAGAGCGCGCTTTTACGATTCTATGTCCTTCACTGTCTCGGTCTTCCGCTGGTGATGGCGCTTTTTATGGCGATCCATTTTTGGAGGATTCGAAAAGACGGATTCTCCGGGCCGTTATAAAGATGATCGGTCCGCTGGCCGGGGGTTGATAGGGAAAACAAAAAATAGAAAAGGAATTTCAAAAAGATGGCTGAAAAAGGAACAACCCTGGGAGCAGTTCCAAAGCGGGATGGTAATTCCGGCGGACTCGCCGCTTTAATTAAAAAGACGGCGGCCGAAAAGATGGGTCCGGAGGATCACGTTCTGGTCTGGCCGAACCTCGTTTATCTCGAGCTGATCTCAATCTTGGTGACGACGGCGGTGCTTTTATATCTTTCATTGGTCTCTCCGGCGCCGCTTGAAGAGCTGGCAAGTTCCGACACCACGCCGAATCCGACGAAGGCCCCGTGGTATTTTCTCGGTCTTCAAGAGTTGCTGGTCTATTTCGACCCTTGGCTTGCAGGGGTGGTTCTTCCGAGTTTGATCATCGTCGGGCTGGTGCTGATTCCCTACATCGACCCAAACCCGCGTGGAAAAGGGTATTACACCTTCACCGAAAGGAAGTTTTCGGTTTTGGGGTTCATTCTTGGGCTGGGTCTTTGGTATATCTTGATTGTTATTGGGGTTTGGTTTCGGGGGCTCGATTGGTCGTGGTATTGGCCTTGGGAGGACTGGTCGGTACATAAATCGGTGACCGGAGTCACCCTGGTTGACTTGGAATTGTTGCTTGAAAAAACCTTTGGGATAACCCAAACGCCTCTTGTTACCCTCGGTCGTTATGCCATCACCATCGCCAATCTCCTGACCTGGGTCCTCTTTCTCGCCTATTATGCGGTTGGATTCAGTATCCCATTTCTTTTCATGCGTCGATTTTACAACAAGCTGGGGTTTGTGCGTTACAACCTGACGATGCTTCTTTTCCTTTCGATGCTGGGCGTTCCCCTCAAAATCTTTCTACGATTGCTGATCAATATCAAGTATGTTTTGGTAACCCCCTGGTTTAAGATTTAATTTTTGAGGAGAAAAGAGAGATGGACGATCGTCTGGGAATCGGTATTTTTATCGCGGTCGGGACGGTTTTGATCATGGGGTTTTTTCTCGGCGTGACAATTTGGCTCGAACGTTCTTTTAAAAAGGAAAAACAGAAAAAGTAGGAAGGGATCGGTCCGTTTATGGTAAAACATTTTGTTTTTGCGACCTTCAGTGTCGTTGTTCTGGTTCAACTGGGGATGTTTGCCTATCGAGAGCAGATGCCAGAGTGGAAGCAATATCAGAAGGCTTATTACGAAAAGTTGGCGAAGGTGACGGGCGATCCGAAAGTAGCCGGAACGCCGCTCCATGTGAAGCAGATCTGGAACGAGAGACTTAACCGTGCCGACCGTTGTACCACCTGTCACGGTGGGATCGACAATCCCGCCTTTGTCAATGAGCCTCAACCGTATAAGACCCATCCTCACTTCGAGAAGCAGGGCTATATTTCAAAGCATGCTTTTGAAAAATTCGGCTGTACGATTTGTCACGAAGGGGATGGTCAGGCGGTGACGGTGGAAAAGACCCATGGGGTCGTTCACCATCTTGATCGTCAGCTTCTCTCTGGGCCCTACGTTCAGGCGGCCTGTACCAAGTGCCATTATGAGCTCCATTCCCCCGATGTCTACTGGCCCGAGGCAAAGGTTTTGATGGAGGGAAAAAGGTTGGCTGCTGAGCTTGGTTGTGTCGCCTGTCATGCCATTCGGCAATTTGGGAGTAACGCCACGCTCGGTCCGGAACTTTCCTCGATGGGAAGCAAGACCGAACTCGCTTTCTACCTCGTTCATGACTTTTCCAAGGTCGAATCGAAGGAACACTTGACGCGGGATTGGGAATGGGAGCATTTTAAAGATCCCCAGAGGATTGTCCCTGGGAACCCGAATGCTCCCGATCCAAAAGAGCGGACCGCCCCGACAATCATGCCGAGTTGGGATTTGACCGATAATGAAGCGACAGCCTTGACCGTTTTTGTCCTTTCGCTCCGGGACCCCAAGGTGGAGCGGATTCCAAGGGAGTATTTCCCAAAGCTCAAAGAACATGACGAGTATCTTCAGTATCGACAGTAGGGTTTTTCTCTAAAAAAAGCCCCGATCCTTCAATAGAAGGGATCGGGGCTTTTTTCATAAGCAGAAATAACCGGATGGATCGCGGGCCGGGAGAACCGGCTGGGTCTCTTCCCTATTTACTTTCCGTAATAAGGATTCGCGCCGTTGGCGTGATCGGTGACGTCCAGAACGTCTTTGATTGTCGGAACCGCTTTTTTGATTGCCGTGACGACCCCCTGTTTCATCGTGACGGTTGACATGCCACATCCTTGGCAGCCTCCCCCCATCCGGATATAGGCGACATCCTCTTTCACATCGACCAGGGAGACAACCCCCCCGTGGGATGCGACCGCCGGATTGATCTCGGTGTCGAGGACGTTTTGGATCGCCTTTGCCTCGGGGGTATCGAGATCCGGTGGGGTTGACGAGGCGGCCGGTTTTGATTCAATCACTTTTGGGTTTTCGACCTTAAAGCCGCTCTGTTGCAAGCCGTTAATAAAATCAATTTTTGTGTCTTCCAGAAGATTCAGATGCCGGGATTCAATGAAGAGGGTAATCCCCTCGACTTCCATCGACACGTCGGTTGATTCCTTTTTCCCTTGCTCCACAAAAGAGAGGGCATATTCGGGGCTGGGAGAGGTCGATTTGACGGTGAGACGAAGCCCTTCAATTTTCTTCCCCTGTTCGGTCTCCTGTTTTTCCTTCAGAACATGGATCCGTTTTTTTGCGATCTCGGTGATCTGAATCATTTTTGATCAAGCTCCTTGCCTGTTTTGTTAATAAAATCGTTGATCCAGATCATACCATATTTCCGGACCGTTTGTCGGATCAATTTGATGAGAGGCGGATCCAGCCGCTTCCCTCGTGGCCGAAACGGAATAACTCGGGATGTAGAATTTCCGCTAATATCTCAAGCGACTCTGCCAACCGTGGGCCGGGACGGTTGAAGTATTGATTGCCGTCGAGGAGAAAAACCTTCCCTTTACGAACCGCTCGGAGTGTCGGCCATTCTGATCGTTCTGTTAATAAGGGAAGTTCCTTCTCCGTTCGGGAGATGTCAAAGCCACATGGAAAAATGAGGAGGAAGTCGGGGTCGGCCTGGACCAGAGACTCCCAGGTCATCCAAGGGGAGTGTTTTCCCGCTTCGCCGAAGAGATTGGTCCCGCCAGCCATGGCAATCAACTCCGGCATCCAGTTCCCTCCCGCCATCAGTGGATCGATCCATTCAATTCCGGCGACCGTCGGGAGAACGGATAGCATGTTGATTTTTGCTTCGATCTCACTCATCCGTGTTTTCATCCGATCAACCACGGCCCGTCCCCGATCGGAAACGCCGAGCGCATCGGCCGTCCGGAGAATATCGGCCCAAATATCGGACAAGGCATTCGGGGCAAGGGGGATCAGGGTGGGAGTCGGTTCGTTCTTCTCTGTTCCGCCGCGGAGAATCCATTCTTGCATCGCTATCTCAACCTCTTTTAGGCTGACGGCGCAAACTTCGCATTGGGTCTGGGTGATGAGATGGGTGGGGCGGAGTTTTTTTAAGAGATCGGTATCGACCCGATAGATGCTCAACGCTTGATGGAGGGTTTCCTTGACGCGGCGATCGATCTCGGCGCTGCTTCCCTCGATAGAGAAGTTCGGTCCCGTGCAGACCGGAAGCCGGCCGACCGAAGGGGGGTAGTCGCATTCGTGCGATCGCCCGACCAGTTGTTCTTCGAGACCGAGGGCAGAGACGATTTCGGTGCCGCTGGCGATGAGGGAGACGATTCGGTTCATGCAGGGAATCTCGGATTTGAGGCGGAATGATAACACGGGGCCGAAACCGGGTCAATCAGGCGAATTAACTCATGTTGAGGAGGGGTTCCTCATCTCGAATGTGATCCTGTTTTTTTAGGGCGAGGTCAGGGGGTATCCCAGGTCGCAATTTGATCCAGGGGGTATTGTTTCCGGAAGGCCTCTTGGGCAGCTTTAAAGTCGTATCGGTTCTTATCTGTTTTAGCGGCACGGTAGATCGCCTGGGCGTAGATCCTTGCCGCATTCGATGGCGGGTCAAGCCTCACCGTGGCTGCAACCGTCAGGGTCTCTCCATCCACGAAGTGAAACAGCACCCTCGTCTGATAGGGCAATTGCGTCAAGATATTTTCCTGAGTCGGATCCCGGATGTTAAAAGAGAGGTCGAGTCGAAGGGGGATCTCCGGATCGTCTCGGATCTCGAAGAACCAGCCAACGATCGGTGCCGTCGGCATCGGGGCGAGGAAGAGAAAGTGGCGGATCTGGAGCGGCTGCTCAAGGAAGGGAATGGCTGGATGGGGAAGCTTGACGAGGAGATGGACCTGGCCGTGGTCACAGGTTGTCGTCAGCACGCCATCATGGAGCTGTTGAAGGAGCGCCTTTAAGGAAGGGGAAAGAATCAAATGAGGACCTCGTCTACCATATCTATCGCCGGTCTATCGGTAGTGTATACAACTTAAAGTTGTTTTTGTCAATTTTGTTATCTCAACCTAGAGTTGGTAGACAAAGACCATTGATGTCAGTACCCTATCTCCGCAGGAGACAGGGATGCCGAGAGAGATCAGTCGAGACCGCGTCGGGGATAAGATACGAGAAAGGCGAGTTCAGGTTGGGTTGTCCCAAGGGGAATTGGGAGATCGGCTCGGAGTTTCTTATCAGCAGGTTCAAAAGTACGAGAAGGGGACAAGCCAGCTCACCGTGGAAAAGCTCCAGAAGATCGCTCAAATCCTCGATGTCGAGATCGACTATTTCTTGAAAGATCTCCCGCCGGTCACGCATGTCGGAGAGGCTCCAGCCCCCTATGGCGGGCTTTCTCCGGATGAAAGACGGCTCCTCCAGCAGTATCGTGCCATTCCCGATCCTTCGGCGCGACAGGCTCTGCTTCGGCTCGTCCAGGTCGTCGGACGGCTGACCCGGGGAAAATCCTCCGCTACGAAGGCTCCTTTTTAGTCCGACTTTAATCAATGGCAGAACGCCGTATTTATTTAGACGGGGTCTGTTTACTCACCTACCCTCCAAAGGATTAAATCAGAGAGTGATGAGACCCAGCAGGGTCACGGCAAAGTCAGGAGTGGGTTGTGATTCCCGCGAAAGCACGATGGGACAGTGCAGGCGGGAATCTAGAAGAGGTTGATTTTTCAAACCCTGGATTCCCGATGAAACATTCGGGAATGACGAATGGCGTTCTTACAGGAACCTCCGATGTTTCAAGGAATTCGACCAGAGAATGCCATGGCCTTGTGAGACCCTGGGGAAAAGTTGTAATTTGGGGGTAAGGTTGTTATAATTTTTAAAGGTTACAAGAACGCTTCATTTATTGGAGAGACTCCTCCTCATTGAAAAAACCGATCGTCGGAAAGGTCAGCTTACAAGAAGGAACAGATGCCGCTCTCATCTTTGGCACGTATGATCGCCATATCAAGATGATCGAACGGGCCTTCAGTGTCAGGATCATGGCGAGAGGGGGGGAGATCACGATCGAGGGGGAGGCCGAGCAGGTGCAATTGGCGGAAAGGGTTCTCTCCGACCTGGTTACCCTGACCAGGGAAGGCTTTAGACTGACCACCGAAGATGTCAATTACGCCATTCATTCCTCCAGGGAGGCCCCATCCCTCCGAGAGGTTTATCAAGACGCCGCCATTCAAGTGGTCGGTAAGAAAAAACAGATCGTCCCGAAATCACCGGCGCAAAAAGAGTACGTCGAGGCGATTCAAAAAAATGATATCGTCATCGGGATCGGCCCCGCCGGGACCGGAAAAACCTATTTGGCGATGGCGATGGCGGTTACCGCTTTTCTGAAGAAAGAGGTCAGTAGGATCATTTTGGCTCGTCCGGCGGTGGAGGCGGGGGAGAAACTCGGGTTTCTTCCGGGGGACATCGCCGAGAAGGTCAATCCGTATCTGCGGCCCCTTTATGATGCCCTCTTCGATATGATCGAGGTCGATCGGGCGAACCGCCTCTTGGAACGGGGAGACATCGAGATCGCCCCGATCGCTTTCATGCGGGGGAGGACCCTGAACGATTCTTTTATTATCTTGGATGAAGCCCAGAACGCCACTTCAGAGCAGATGAAGATGTTCCTGACCCGGCTTGGCTTTGGTTCGAAGGCGGTGATCACGGGGGACATCACGCAGGTCGATCTTCCGGTCGAGCGGATTTCCGGTCTGATCGAAGTCCAATCGATTTTGGAGGGGGTCTCCGGAATCAAGTTTGTCTATTTCACCGAGCGAGACGTCATTCGCCACCGCTTGGTTCAGGAGATTGTGAAAGCGTATGATCGGTATGGAGGGAAAGCGAGAACGACGGAAAAAAAGTAATCCTGTCGTTCTATGATGCCCTCTCTCTCATACCGAAATGACCTCGGCCCTTTATCGAGGTCATTTTTGTTTCCGATGCGGATTCTCATCCAAAATAGACAACGTAAGTTCAAGGTCGATCGGCACCGCGTTCTCCGATGGGCCCGCAAGGTGTTGGTTTTTCAAAAGTGTGCGGGGGCCGAGCTTGGAATTGTCTTCGTGAACGACCGCCGAATTCGAATCTACAATCGGGATTACCGTGGGAAGGACAAACCGACCGATGTCTTGGCCTTTTCGATGCGTGAAGGGGTGGGGGGGGACTTTCACCCCAGGTTGATCGGGGATGTGATGATCTCCCTGGAGCGGTCGGCCGAGGAGGCGGCGTTATACGGGCGGTTGAAAAACGAGCAGCTTTTAATTCTTCTGATTCACGGGATTCTTCACTTGTTGGGGTATGATCATGAGCGTTCTCCGGAGGAGGCACGTCGGATGGAACGGCGGGAAAGGTTTCTCATGAAGAAGCTTTGGAAGGGATAGGGGGACAATGGCCGACGGTTTCTGGGGAAAAATTGGGAAAGGGTTGGCAAAGACCCGTTTATACCTTTCGTCCGGATTGGAAGCCCTCTTTTTAGATCAAGTCGACATTGATCCAAAAATGCTCGACCAATTGGAGGCGCTTTTGATCGGTGCTGACCTCGGGGTGGAGATAACCGAGCGATTGATGAAGGGATTGACCGCCTCCGTGGAGCGCAAGGAAGTCACCGACTTGGCCTCCCTCAAAAAGAAGCTCAAGTCATATCTTGTGGTTATCCTGAAAAAAGGAGTTCCCTCGGAACGGCCTTTGGTCGCTCCGATCGTGACGCTTTTTGTCGGGGTGAACGGCGTCGGAAAGACGACCACCATCGCCAAGCGGGCGGCCCAATTAAAGCGGGAGGGAAAGAGTGTCCTTGTCGCCGCGGCCGATACCTTCCGGGCGGCGGCGGGGGAGCAGTTGGCCGTTTGGGGTGATCGGATCGGTGTCGAAATCATTCGTCACCAGGCCGGGGCCGATCCGGCGGCGGTTGCTTACAATGCCGTCACCGCCGCCGTTGCCAGGAAGGTCGACGTTGTTTTGATCGACACCGCCGGCCGCCTTCAGACCAAGAGCAATCTCATGGAAGAACTCAAAAAAATCCGGCGGGTTGTTGGCAAGGCGATTCCGGATGCGCCGCACGAGCGGATCTTGGTGCTCGATGCGACGACCGGACAAAACGCCCTTTCCCAGGCCCGTCTTTTCCACGAGGCGATTGGTGTGACAGGGGTGATCCTGACGAAGCTGGATGGGACTGCAAAAGGCGGGATGATCGTCCCGATCGTGGAGATGTTGGCGGTTCCGGTGACCCATGTTGGGATCGGCGAGGGGGTCGACGACCTCGTTCCATTCGACATCGAGTCGTTCGTCGAAGGGTTGTTCGAGGAATCCTCAGAGAAAGGGAGAACCGGAACTTCATGAATCAGTTCAAGCTTCGATCTGACTTTGCCCCGAAGGGAGATCAGCCAAACGCCATTCGGTTGCTCTCGGAGGGGGTTGTTCGGGGTGAAGCGCATCAGGTTCTGTTGGGGGTGACCGGGTCTGGAAAAACATTCACCCTTGCGAATGTGATTGAACAGGTTCAAAAGCCGACCCTCGTCATTGCGCACAATAAGACCTTGGCGGCGCAGCTCTATCATGAGTTCAAGGCCTTCTTTCCCGAAAACGCGGTCGAATATTTCGTCAGTTACTACGATTATTACCAGCCCGAAGCCTACATCCCCCAATCGGATACCTATATCGAGAAAGACTCTTCCATCAATGATGCGATCGACCGGATGCGCCACTCGGCGACCTCTTCTCTCCTGGAACGGAACGACATCATCATCATCGCCTCGGTCTCCTGTATCTACGGCCTCGGTTCTCCGGAGGCCTACCATGATATGTTGGTCTATCTGGAAGTGGGAAAAGAGGTTGGGCGGGACCGGGTCTTGAAGAAGCTGGTCGAGATCCAATACGAGCGAAACGATTTTGATTTTCACCGCGGGACATTCCGTGTCCGGGGGGATCGGATCGAGATCTTCCCCGCCGCTTCGGAGGATCGCTGCATCCGGGTCGATTTTTTCGGCGACACGGTCGATACGATCGAGGAGATCGATCCGCTCCGCGGGACTGTTCTCAGACGGCTTCCGAAAATCGCCATTTATCCCGGCAGTCATTATGTTATTCCGCCCGACCGACTGGAGCAGGCGCTTCACGGAATCGAAGAAGAACTGCATGATCGGATCAAGTCCTTCCGCGATCGGCAGATGTTGCTTGAGGCCCAGCGGATCGAGCAGCGGACCGTCTTTGATTTGGAAATGATCCGGGAGGTTGGATACTGTCAAGGAATCGAAAACTACTCGCGTCACCTCTCCGGGCGCCCCACGGGAGAGCCCCCGCCGACCCTCCTCGACTATTTCCCGGACGACTTTTTAATGATCATCGATGAAAGCCACGTGACGGTTCCTCAAGTCGGCGGGATGTATGAAGGGGACCATGCCCGAAAGAAGAATCTGATCGAATATGGATTCCGCCTTCCGTCGGCTTTTGACAATCGTCCGTTAAAATTCGCGGAATTCGAGAAGTTCATGCGTCAGGTGATCTATGTTTCGGCAACCCCCGGCCCCTACGAATTGGAAAAGGGGGAAGGGCGGGTGGTCGAACAGGTCATTCGTCCCACCGGTCTGACTGATCCGGAGGTGACCGTCCGACCGGCGAAAGGGCAGGTCGATGACCTTTTGGAGGAGATTCGAAAGCGGATGGCCCGGTCGGAGCGGGTTCTGGTGACGACGCTGACCAAAAGGATGGCGGAGGACCTGACTGAATATTATCAGGAGATCGGGATCAAGGTTCGCTATCTTCATGCCGACATCGAGACGATCGAACGGACGGAGATCCTCCGGGATCTTCGGATGGGAAAATTCGACGTCTTGATCGGGATCAATCTGCTGCGGGAGGGGCTTGATCTTCCGGAGGTCTCCCTGGTGGCGATTCTTGACGCTGACAAGGAGGGTTATCTCCGCTCCCATCGTTCCCTCATTCAGACGGCGGGGCGGGCCGCTCGAAATGTCGCGGGCCAGGTCATTCTCTATGCCGAAAGGATGACAAAGTCGATGCGAATGATGATCGATGAAACGAACCGCCGCCGCGGGATTCAACAGGAATACAACCGAAAGCATGGTATCACCCCCGAGACGATCCGAAAGGCGATCCCGGAGGTCCTTCGAGAGGCCGTTGAAGTGGAGGAGGATCGTGTCTCCGTCGCGGCGGAAGAGGACGAGCCGTATCTCCCGGAGGGGGAATTGCCGCGGGTCGTTCGGGATCTCGAACGGGAGATGAAGCAAGCCGCCACGCGGCTTGAATATGAAAAAGCGGCGGAGATTCGGGATCGGATCAAACGGCTGAAGGAGAGAGAAGTGTTTCGTTAAACGCTCCGCCTCTCAGGCCTGTTTATAGGTATAGATTCCGAGGATAATTCCGAGAAGGGTTAAGAGGTTGATCCGGAAGGTAAAGCCGAGGGTAAAGGTGATGACCCGAAGATCGAGGGTGAAAGGGGGGGTGATTCCGACGTGATATCCTTTGAGAAAAACATCCTTCAGAAGACCGGATGGAGAAAAGAGAAGAAGGACTTCTCCGAGCACCCCTCCGAGGAGACCTCCGACCAAGACGAAGAATATGAGCATTCCAGGTGTTCTTTTGAGGATCGCCATTGTTTTTCCCTTGAGAAAGCTATCTTCTTTTCGTCTTATTGTCAAGCGCTTTTAGGAAAAAAGTGCTCGAAGGCACCCCTTTTTTAAGGACGCTTTGATTGCCATGAGACTTTATCTCTTGGATCATCGGCATCTCAACCTTTTGTTGCATCGGGAGCGGAAACGGAGAAACCCGATTCCAGACGGCTCCGCCCTGGATACGACTTTGAAGGAGGTTCTCCGGAAGGCGAATCAGTTTGTTCCTTCCGAAGCGGGATCAATTCTCCTGGACGACCCGGTCCAGAAAAAAGCGGGGGCAGATCATCCGGAGTTGGTTTTTGTCGCCTGTTTTGGTTCAGGATCTTCCAGGCTGCTTGGGCTTCGCCTTCCGGTGAATGAGAGTATTGCCGGGATACCCTATCGGACGGGGAATCCCTATTTGAGCAAAAACGTCAGCCGAGACGAATTATTCTATCCCAAAATTGATCAGATCAGTCGATTCCGAACACGATCGATCATCTGCGCTCCGATCATCATCGAACATTCCGTTTGCGGCGTCATTGAACTCATCAACCGAAAAGAGCGGGCAAATTTTACCGGAGAGGAGTTAAAACTCCTGGAGATCTTCGCCGGTTATACGTCGACCTTGATTCAAAATGTCTTGGATGGCCGAAGACATATCGAGTTGGCGAAACGGGATGGGCTGACGGGGTTGTATAACGACCGATATTTTCATCTCCGGCTTGAACGGGAGGTCCGGCAGGTGCGAAAGAGTTCGCACGACTTGATTCTCCTTTTCATGGATTTGGACCATTTTAAGGGGATCAACGATCGGTTTGGTCATCTGACCGGAAGCCGTATTTTGCAAGAGGTGGGTGAAATTCTCCGACAGGTTGTTCCTCCAAAGGGGACCACGGTGGCGCGGTATGGCGGCGACGAATTTGTAATTATTTTTTCTCAGGGAAGCTTGGAAGAAGTCGTTCATATGGCCGAACGGATCCGGACGACGATTAAAAAATATTCCTTTTCAACCGTTCCAATTCGGGAGAGGACAAAGCCCGAGGTCATTCAGGGGTGGTTGACTTGCAGCATTGGCATTGCTTCTTATAAAAAACATATTGTTGAGGATTCATCTAACAGCGGCATCCGCCATCTCTTGATTCGAAAGGCGGATGCCGCGATGTATGTTGCAAAAGCACGGGGGAAGGACCGGGTCTGTATTGCCTCGGCCTGAAGAAGTGCTCTATTAAGTTAAATCTCGTTCCTTTACGGTTTTCCTTTTATCGTTCCGGGCCTGTTCAATCGCTTCAAGGCAGAGACTTTCAACCCGTTTGCTGAGCGCTTCCAGAAATTCGGCTGATGTGTTAAACTCGGACTTCTCGCGGACGAACTTTTTGATCTTGGAACTGACCACCAGGATTTCAGACATCCATTTCCTCCTTCATGACGGCGCCGCCGCGCCTGATTGGGGATATTCCGTTGACGCGCTTTTTATGCCGGCCTCTATAACATAGAAATTGAAATGATCCAGCTCAGCGCAGAAATGTTAGCATGAAGAGAGCGGGATCGCAACAAATGTCAGAGTTTGAGTCATGGTGCGAAAGATTTATCTCAAAGTGGGCGACCGGGTCGTTCATGGTCAATTTCCAGAATGGGGGGAAGGGGTGGTTGTTGAAGAGCGAAACTCGAATCTTGCCGGAGGGCTCTGCATGGTCCGTGTTGTCTTTCACGATGGAAAGGAGCGATCATTTATCAATAATCTTGATGATCACAATTGTTGTTATTATGCGGGGGTTCGCCTTTCTTAAAACTTAAAACGCAACCGGAGTCGTTACAAACGCGGGAGCAAGATGGCAAACGAGAAGATACTGGTCGTCGATGATGAAGCCAATATCCGTCTTCTATGCGAAGAGATTCTGACGCGCAACGGCTATTTTCCCACCTGCGTTGAAACACCGATGGCGGCGTTACGGGCGGCGAGGGGGGGGGAGTTTGATCTTTTGATGACCGACATCTCCATGCCGGAAATGGACGGTCTCGAACTTCTTGGAACAATTCGAGAAACGGACGAAGATCTCCCCGCCGTGATTATCACCGGCCACGGTCGCCTGGAACAGGCGATCCGCTCCCTTCACCTGGGGGCGCAATCTTTTATTGTAAAACCGTTTACCCAACAGGAACTTCTCGGTGCCGTCCACGAGACGCTGGAGAAGAACCGGTTGATGAAGGAAAATGTCCGCCTAAAGTCGTTCCTTCCTCTTTTTGAGATCAGTCAGAATCTTCATCTTGAAGTCAATCTACCGACCCTTTTTGAACAGCTTGTCACCGTTGCGTTGCGGGAAACCGGTTCTGATCAGGTGGTCCTCCTGATGGAAGAGGAAGGGGCCGATCTTCCCGAAATCAAGGCCATCTTCCCTCCGCTTGATGAGGCAGGGCGGTGGAGGCAGCGAAAGATATTTAAGAAGATGGCGCGCAAGGTCGTCGAGAGAAAAGAGGTGATTCGGAGCGAAGGAGCGGAACCGCTTGACGAGGAGAATGCCGTATTCCTTGCCCGATCCGGTTTTTCCTCGTTTCTTTCGAGTCCCCTCCATTACGAAGGAAAGGTTTCCGGAGTGATCAGCCTGTTCAAACAAGCGGGTCGAGGGTTCTATCGCCAGAGCGATGTCGAACTGATTTCGATCCTTTCGGGACAGGCGGTCACCGCCATTGAAAACGCCAAACTTTTCGAGCAACTCGAGAAATCCCACTTTGAATCGATGAAGGCCCTGGCACAGGCGATTGAAGCCAAAGATCTTTATACCCGCGGTCACTGTGATCGGATGGTCAAATACGCGCTCGCGGTGGCCGATCGACTTGGATTATCTCTGGAGGAGAAGAAGCATCTTGGTTATGGGGCCGCCCTGCATGACATTGGGAAGATCGGGGTCCATGAGCTGGTCCTCAACAAAAGAGGGAAGCTGACGGAGAAGGAGTATGAGATGATGAAGGACCATCCGATGTTCGGGGCGGAGATCATTAAGGGGGTCGAATTTTTAGAGCCGGTTGCACCGATGATTTATTCTCATCAGGAGCGTTATGATGGATTGGGATATCCTCTGGGGCTTTCGGGGGAGGCGATTCCGATCGGGGCCCGCATCATTGCGGTCTTGGATACATTCGATGCGATGACCTCCGATCGGTCCTATCGAAGGGCCCTCCCGGTGGATGTGGCCTTTTCCGAACTGCGTCGATGCATGGGAAGCCAGTTCGATCCGCAAGTGGTCCAGGCGTTTATTGAGATGATGCAGGAAAGCCAAAGAGATCCCTCCTAACGAGGGAGTCCATCCAAAATCGTTCTCCGTAATAGATCATTTTCCCTCAACAATATCTCGGATCGTCGTATCCTTTTTTCCCCTCTTATTTTCTCCCCAAGGAATGGAAACGTCCCAAGAAACGGCACCTCGGTTCGTTCCGTCAAGCTGCCGGGGTTGGTTTTGTCGGCCAGTGAGATCCAAGGGGTAGTCTGGTTGAAGACGACTCCGGTGAACCGAATCCCTGCTGCCGATCCACAACGAAGCGTCAACAGGGTGTGGTTGAGCGTTCCGAGCCCGCTTCGCGCCACAACGAGGACCGGAAGTTTGAACAGAAGAATCAGATCCAAGATATCGCCTCGTTCGGTCAAGGGAACGAGCAACCCTCCCGCCCCTTCTACGATCACAAATGAGTGGCGACGACAAAGAAGATGGTAGGCGTCAACAAGAGTATCGAAGTCGATCATTTTCCCTTCTAATTGGGAAGCGGCGCGAGGGGCCAAGGGGGCACGATACGGATAGGGGTTCATCAGGTCGAGTGAATCGTTCGATTGGGCGGCCTGTTTCAAGTAGGTTGCATCGGCCCGGATCAATTTACCATTTCGAAGACGGCAACCGGTTTCAACCGGCTTCATCACTCCGACATCGACCCCCGCCGATCTCAATGTCCGGGCGATGGCGCCGGCAAGCGTCGTTTTCCCCACGCCAGTATCTGTTCCGGTAATGAAAATTCCCTTTTCCATTTCATTCCACTCAGAAGACCCTGCTGTCAAGATTGAAGACTTGTCCCGATACATTTTTCATTTTTGAAAGGTGAAAAATAAAGTCAGCGACCTCTTCGAGTGTCGAGGAGTGCCCCAAGAGGTTTTCTTTGACGATCTTTCCCTTTTGGCCGACGGAAAGACGAGTGACCATCGGAGTTTCGAGGAAGCCGGGTAAAACGGCGTTGACCTGGATGGCATCGTTTCCCCATTCGCGCGCGGCTGAAAGGGTGAGGGCAATCAATCCCCGTTTCGATGCGGTATATGCGGCCTGACCAACCCGTCCTGTGAAGGCGCTTAATGAGGAGAGGTTGAGGATATGTCCTCCCCCTTGCACTTGCATGAGTCGTCCCGCCTCCCGCATGCAGTAAAACGCCCCGGTCAGATTGGTCTGAACGATGCGGTCCCAGCCGGTTTCGTTCAGCCGTGGGAAAAGGGAGTCGTCGACGATGCCAGCAGCGTTGATCAGGATGTCGAGACGTCCCCAGCTTGTTTTTAGGTCGTTAAACATCTGAGACACCGACACGGAATTGACCAGATCGGCCTGAAAGAGCACGGCTTTCCTACCGACGGCTTGCAATGAACGGATGATCTCCTCTCCTTTCGAAAAATCGGAGTGAACGTGGAGTGCGATTGCGTCTTCTCCCTTTTTCAAAAACGATCGAACGACCGCTTGCCCCACTCCGCCGGAAGCGCCAATGATCAGCACAGACTGTCGATTGGAAGAGGGCATAGAAGACGGCATATTAGATCAGCCGAAGTTCTTTCCCGATCCGCTCGATTGCATCGAGGAGATGCTGAATCTGCGCGTCGGTATGGGTCGACATCAGGCTGATACGAAGACGGCTTGTTCCTTCCGGAACGGTGGGAGGGCGGATGGCGGGGAGGTAGACTCCTTCTTCCATCAGTTTTTGAGCGAAGGCAAGGGCCGTTTCCGTTTTGCCGATGACCATTGGAATGATCGGTGTTTCGCTGGCACCGGTGTCAAAGCCCAATTGGTTTATCTTTTCCCGAACGTAACGGGTGTGATCCCACAGTCGCTTTCGAAGAAGCGGCTCTTTTTCGACGAGATCGAGCGCCGCTACAGATGCCGCCAAGAGGGCGGGGGGAAGGGCGGTTGTATAGATGAACGGCCGGGCCTTATTGACGAGGTATTCGATGACAGATCTATCCGAGGCGATGAATCCCCCCAATCCGGCCAATGCCTTGCTCAGGGTCCCCATTTGGATGATTCGAGCGTTCGAAATCCCGAAGTGATCGCAGGTTCCCCGGCCGTTCGGTCCGAGGACTCCCGTTGCATGGGCATCGTCAAGGTAAATTGACGCATCGAACTCCTGGGCGAGGCGGAGGAGTTCGGGAAGTGGGGCGATGTCTCCATCCATGCTGAAGATGCCGTCGGTGATGATCCATCCCCTTTGTTGCGGTTTCCGCCGGCGGAGAAGCTTTGCAAGCTGTTCTGTGTCTTTATGCGGGTAGACTCGAAAGGTTCCTTCAGAAAGCCTTGCCCCGTCGATTAAACTGGCATGACTCAGTCGGTCTGCAAAAATCAGATCCCCTTTTTTCACCAGAGTCTGGAGGGCACCGAGGTTGGTCATGTACCCGGAAGAAAAAACGAGGGCCGATTCGGTCGATTTAAATTTTGCCAAGCGGTGTTCTATTTCTGGATAGAAGGGGTTGTTCCCCGATATCAGGCGGGAGGCGCTTCCTCCAGTCCCCCCATTTTTGATTGCCGTCACCGCCGCCGATATGAGGACAGGATGGTTTGTCAGCCCCAGATAGTTATTTGACGAGAAGTTCAGCAGGGTTTTCCCATGCGATACGAGTGTCGTCGCCAAATCGGAAGGGGTAATCTCGGAGAGATCCCGACGAAGATGCTGTCGAGTCAGTGCGATCATTTCTTCTTCGAAGTAAATCATTTTCGCCTCATTTTTGGCGCTATTCTGAATCGATCGTAGGGTGGTTGTCAATCCGTTTCTCAAAATCCTCCTTGACAACCTATCGGTCGCGGGTTAGAATGAAAAAGTAGATTTATAAGTGTTCATGTCGTCTTTAAGTATTTGAAAAAAAAGAAAATTGCTCGGGTTGAGCGAGGAGGGAAAGATGTTCGAAAAATTCTCGGATAGAGGCAGGAAAATTATTATTCTTGCCCGAGAAGAAGCCGAACGACATCAAAATGACTATTTGGGCACGGAACATCTTGTGTTGGCCCTCTTGAGGGAAGGAGATGGGATTGCTCTCGCAGTGATTAAGAAAATGGGATTGTCTGTGGAGCAGGTTCGGTTGGAAATCGAGCGAAATCTCCCAAGCGGCAGTAACACCATGACCTTCGGAGAAATCCCCTTTACTCCTCGCGTCAAGAAAGTAATCGAGTATGCGGTCGAGGAAGCAAAGCTTCTCGGACACAACTACATCGGAAGCGAACATCTGTTACTCGGACTGTTACGAGAAGAAGAAGGAATCGGTGGAAAAATCGTCCGAAGCCTGGGGGGCAATTTACTTACGGCTCGCCAGTTGACCATTAACCTTCTTCGGAAGACAGCACCGCGCGAAAAGGACAAAAAAAGCAATACCCCCGCATTGGATGAGTTTGGTCGTGACCTGACTCAACTTGCCGCTGAGGGATCGCTTGATCCGGTGATCGGTCGTCATGATGAAATCGAGCGAGTGCTTCAGATCCTCAGTCGTCGAACCAAGAACAATCCGGTTTTAATCGGGGAGTCTGGTGTTGGTAAGACCGCCATTGTCGAGGGATTGGCCCAGAAAATTATTTCAATGGATGTTCCGGATACCCTTTTTAATAAGCGAGTAATCGCCCTTGATCTTGGGTCTCTCGTTGCGGGAACGAAGTACCGCGGCCAGTTTGAGGAACGTTTGAAAGTGGTGATGAAAGAGATTGTCACCGCCGGAAATATTATCATCTTCATCGATGAGCTTCATACCTTGGTTGGGGCGGGTGCCGCCGAAGGGTCGATTGATGCCTCAAACATGTTGAAGCCGGCCCTCTCAAGAGGTGAGATTCAATGTATCGGGGCGACGACCCTTGATGAGTACCGAAAGCACATTGAAAAAGATTCCGCTTTAAAGCGTCGATTCCAACCAATTTTTGTCCAACCCCCCTCCTCTGATGAAACAATCCAGATCATCAAGGGGTTGAAAGACCGTTATGAAGAGCATCATGGGGTTGTGATCACCGATGATGCGGTTGAAGAGGCGGTTCGTCTTTCTGACCGATATATTTCAGATCGATTCTTGCCAGATAAGGCGATCGACGTAATAGATGAGGCCGGTTCCCGGGCAAAGCTGATGGTATATTCTCGCCCCGAGGAGTTAAAGGCCTTGGAGCAAGAGGCAAAGAAGGTTGCCCGCGAAAAAGACTTGGCGATTCGACTCCAAAACTTTGAAGATGCGGTCCGTTTCCGTGAGGAAGAAGAGCGGCTGAAAAAGTTGGTGGAAGAAACGAAAAAAGAGTGGAAGAAAAGCCAAGAGAAGAACCGACCGAATATCAATCGAGAAGAAGTGGCCCAAGTCGTTTCAAAAATGACGGGAATCCCCCTCTTCCGTATGGAGGAAGAGGAATCGAAGAAACTGCTTCATATGGAGGAGGAACTCCATAAGAGGATTGTTGGCCAGGAGGAAGCGATCACGGTGATCTCTCGTGCGATCCGGAGGTCCCGTGCCGGTTTAAAGGGAAATCGCCGTCCGATCGGGTCGTTTATCTTTTTGGGGCCGACGGGGGTTGGTAAGACCGAATTAGCCCGAGCCCTTGCCGAATTTCTTTTCGACACCGATGAAGCATTGATTCGAATCGATATGTCGGAATATATGGAAAAGTTCTCGAGTTCCAGATTGGTGGGAGCGCCTCCGGGATATGTCGGTTACGAAGAAGGGGGACAGTTGACCGAGAAAGTCAGAAGGAGACCTTATTCGGTTGTTCTCTTCGACGAAATTGAAAAGGCCCATCCGGATATGTTCAACCTGCTGCTGCAGGTCCTTGATGATGGCTGTTTAACCGATAGTCTGGGAAGAAAGGTTGACTTTAAAAACACCGTTCTGATTATGACCTCGAACCTCGGTACACGGATGGCCGACAAGGTGGGTAGTTTGGGTTTTCAGAAGAAGGAAGGGTTCGACCTGATATCGAAAATGAGGGATGCCATTCATGCTGAGATGAAGCGATCATTCAATCCGGAGTTTATCAATCGGATTGATGACATTGTTGTTTTCCATCCACTGGAAAAGAAACATCTTGAAAAAATTGTCGATATCTTGATCTCCGAGTTGAACCAAACATTGACTGAAAAAGGGCTGCATGTCGAATTGACCGATGAAGTAAGGCACTGGTTAATTCAGGAGGGATACGATGCGGCCTATGGCGCTCGACCGATGCGGAGGTGTATTCAGAAGAATATCGAAGATCTCTTGTCGGAAGAAATTATCAAGGGCCGTTTCAAAGATGCCAAGCGGATCAAGGTTGTTCTAAAAGACAATGCTCCTTCTTTTGTCGAAGAAGAGGCGATGGCTGGAGTCTGATTCCATCGCCGAGATATGAGTCTCATCCATGAAGCCCTGAAGAAAGCCGCCGCTGAGAGAGACATCGAGGACCACTCTGCTCTTTCAGCGGCCCCTTTCTTCCGATTTTCAGTCAAACCACTCCGATCTTTTCGTTTTCTTTTTATAGGGATCTTTTTTTTCAGTATCCTATTTCTCCTTTTCACCCTTCGTCCGTTGAAGCCGATCGGGTTTCGATCGAACGCTGAAAAATTTCCCCCTGCTCTTCAGATGCCCTCCAGTAGCAATCAGGATTTCAAAGATCGAAAGAGCCTTGACAATCTGACTGATAAGAGCGAGAGCAAGATATTGAAAAAGAAGGAGGCGCCCCGTTTGTTAGAAGAAGGGGTCCGCTTCTATGAGAAGGGCGATTGGGAAAGCGCGAATAAAGTGTTCCGTCAACTGATTGAACGGACGCCTTTTTCTTCTGCCGCTCATAATAATCTTGGGCTTGTTCTGCGACGCCAGGGAAAGATAACAGAGGCACTCGATCATTATCATGAGGCGGTCCGGCTTAATCCAAAATATGCCGAAGCGGAAAATAACCTTGGTTTGGCATACGACCAGACCGGTTCAATTGACCAGGCGGTCACTCACTACCGGCGTGCCATCGATATCAAACCCGATATTTCCCACTTTCACTTGAACTATGCCACTTTGCTTGAACGAAAAGGGGATTTTGCCGGTGCTAAGAAAGAGTATCAGCTTTTCTTGAAGTTGGAAGCGAACCCTCGAAGCGAAGTAATTCCTCTCGTCCGATCACGCCTCGAAGAACTGGATGGTTCCTGATTGACTATTTTAGGGATTGAAACCTCTTGCGACGAAACCGCCGTTGCAGTGTTAGGAGAAGACGGCCTCATCCTTGCCGACCTTCTTTCCTCTCAAATCGATTTGCATCGAAAATATGGCGGGGTTGTTCCGGAGTTGGCCTGTCGCAGGCATATTGAAGCCGTCGGTCCACTCATCCGTGAGGCATTGGAAGAATCAAATTGTTCTTACTCAGGTTTGGATGCCGTTGCCGTGACGATCGGTCCCGGTTTGATCGGCGCGTTGTTGGTCGGTGTTTCGCTTGCGAAATCGTTGGCCTATTCCCTCCGTATCCCTCTCTTGGCGGTTCATCATTTGGAGGGCCACATTTCTGCTGCTTTTATTGAACATCCCCAAATCGATTTTCCGGCTGTGGCATTGGTTGTATCGGGAGGGCACACCAATCTTTATTACATGCCTGAAAAAGGGAGGTATCGCCTGATCGGGAAGACAATCGACGACGCCGCTGGAGAAGTCCTTGATAAGGGGGCGCGGATGTTGGGTTATCCTTATCCGGGAGGTCCCGTGATTGATCGGTTGGCCGGCGATGGAGATCCCGATCGGATTCCATTCCCGCGGCCCTATCGTTCTTCACCTAACTTCGACTTTAGTTTTAGCGGTTTGAAAACTGCCTTGAGGCAAACCCTCTTTCGGATTGGACAAAAGCCGGATGAATTTCTTCCCCTTCACCCGGATATTGCGGCGGGGTATCAAGCCGCCATTGTCGATCTTTTGACGGAAAAGACATTTGCGGCAGCCGTTTCCGAAAATGTAAAAAGTGTCCTGCTTGTCGGGGGGGTTGCCGCGAATCGCCTTTTGAGAAAGAGATTTCTCTCGGAGGGAAAGCGGCTCGGGATTGCCGTCTACATCCCTTCCGCCCGATTTTGCACCGACAACGCCGCCATGATCGCTATGGCGGGTCTTTCCCATCTCGAGAAGAATCAAACAGCCCCGCTCACGTTAAATCCCAAACCCAACCTGGAGTTGGCCGGTTAGTCGTTTCACTTTTCTTTTTCCTGTTTTTCTCCGGTTTTATACCCCACCCAATCCGCTTCTATTCACACCGGGATAAAGCCAACCCGCGTTCTTTTCCCTTTCATTGACAATTGCCGATCGTGTGATAGGCTAATTCATATATATCCCAATAATGGGATAAGTCAGAAAGGTATTTAAAAACCATTTATTTCAATCCATTTCTACGCCGGCGTGCTTCGCAGGCCGATGGAATCATGCGTGTCGACGGATTCTGCAATTGAATAAACGATCCCCTTCTCCATTTTATATCCTATTGTTCTCCATTTTTTTTATTTGGTGTCCTGCCGTTTGGACGCCGGTTTATTCCGAAACGCCTCCCGACGACCTTTACAAGAAAGGGATCGAAGCCTATGAAAAAGGGGACTTTCGATCTGCGGAAGAGCATCTCCGTGCCGTGATAAAACGTGATCCTCAAAATACAGCAGCATTTTTGAACTTGGGAGGCGTTTTTGCCGCCATGGGAAGAATCGATCTTGCCCTTCTTTCCTTCAATCGCGTCGTTGAACTCGATCCGGAGATGGTTATCGCACATGTTCGGCTCTCCGAGCTTTACGAACTCCAGGGAAATCTGGAGGAGGCGGTCAGAGAGTCCGAGGAGGCATATCTTTACTTAACGGATGCGTCCTCGACAAAGGAGCGAATGATCCTGGCTCGCCTTCAGCAATTGGAAAGCAGGCTCAATTTTAGGGACGGCCGTCATCAGGGGTTGCTCTATTTGAGAAAAGGAAGTTTTCGGGAAGCGGAAGAGGCGTTTCGAGAAGTGCTGTTGATCCAACCGGATCAAGCCGAGATTCATTACCTTCTTGGAACGGTCCTCGGGATTCAGAATCGATTGGAGGAGGCGATTGAACGCTTTCAATGGTCTCTTCGAATTAAGCCTGATCTCATTGATTCTAGAATGCGGTTGGCGGAACTTTATCAGGTAAAAGGGGAGTGGGTCAAAGCGCGGTCGGAGCTCGAAAAAGCCGCTTTTTTTTTAGAAGACCGTGACGGGGGCGAGGCGCAGTTGATCGAGGCGCGGTTGGATGCCGTCGAGGATCAGGTTGAGATCAAAGAGTTAACCGACCGAAGCTTTCAGGAGATTGAGAGCGGTCGTACCGATGCTGCGGTGTTGACGCTGCAGAGCTTATTAAAGCTCAATCCGGAGGAACCGTCGGTTCATTTCAATCTCGGGAATCTCTGGGCCCAAAAAAGCAGGCTTGATCTTGCGGAGGGGGCCTTCAAGAAGGCGATCGAACTCCGGCCAAATGATCCGCAAGCGCATCAACGACTCGGCCAGGTGTATGAGTTGGTTCGTTATTACGGGCGGGCCAAGGAGGAGTACGAAAAGGCCCGTATCGGGTTGAGTCCGGACGATCCATTGCAAAAAGAGCTTGCAAATGCAATTGCGCGGACGGAACAAGAAACCGAGGCGGCCCGCGCGTCGGCGGAAACGCTTGGGTCTCAAAGCGAGGAGCGGTTCAATGCCGGCGACCTTGATGGAGCGATTAGCGGCTTGGAGCAAGCGGTTGCGATCTACCCTGAAAACGCTGGGCTTCAATTTCGTTTGGGGGAAGTTTATGCCGAGAGCGGCAGAATCGATCCGGCCATCGGCCGGATGATGCGTGCAATCGACGTCGATCCGAAGGACTTCCGGTTGTTTGAATGGCTTGCGAAGTTGTATGAAGGGAAAGGTTATCTTTATCAGGCGTTAAGAGGATGGAAAAAGGCCGAGGCGCTCCATCCGTCGGATCGAACCAGGGATGAGATCGAACGGCTCCTGCAAAAAATGGCTGAAATTGAACATAAAACAACCCCTCTCGTCGAGAGGGGAAAAGAGGAGGCCCGGAAGGGAAACGGGGCGGTGGCCGTTGAACTGTTGGGGCAGGCGATCTCTTTGGCGCAAGACGATGCGCGTCTCCGTATCGAGTTGGCGCTTCTTTACATGGGGATGGGGCCAAGCCGTTCGATTGATGCCTACACGGAACTGAATGCCGTTTCCCTCCACGAACCGGAGAGGGGTGAAGCCCCGTTTCATCTCGGAGTCCTCTATGCCTCCGCCGGTCAATGGGAGGATGCCGCCCGCAGTTTTGAAGGTGCAATCAAGGCGGAGGAATCATCGGAAGCGCTGCGTTCGAAAGCGCGGAGCGAACTGGAGCAGGTCCGGTTCAAGATCCGAGATGGAAAAGAAGCGAGACGATATCTTCATCGGGGAAATCGACGAATGGCGGAGCAAGATTATCGGGGGGCCATTGAATCGTTCGAAAGAGTCATCCGACTCCACCCTTCCGATAGCAACAGTCTCTACTTCATTGGTTATTGTTATGAAAATTTGGGTGATGAAAAGAATGCTCGCAGATATTACGAAAGTGTATTGAAAATCAGTCCGAGACACCTTCAGGCAAATCAGCGCCTTGCTTTCGTTTATGAAAAAGAGGGAAGGGTGGAACGGGCGATCGATCTTTACCGCTGGACCATGGATGGATCGCCCGGAAGAGAGTTTTTCGAAATGAGGTGGATCCGGGATCGGCTGGCTCCTCTTGAAAAGAGATATATCCTTCGTTTTAACCAGGTTATTTTAGGCTATGACAGTAATCCGAGCGGCGCGTTGAACCGGGGGGGAGATCTTTCATCCGCCATCGGCCTTTCCTTTAATTACTATCTAAAAAAGGATCGATCGCTTCAAATCCCGATCGGATTAAGCACGCAAAACCAGATTCGTTATCAATCGAGCACCCTCTTCAGCAATCAAACCCTCTCCATCGCGGCGATCAGCGGTTTGGGATCGTATACCTATTCGGTCGAATACAATGCCTATTTGGGGATCGCCCGGGGAGGGTTGACCGGAAGAGGTCAAATCGGTCTCTTCAGCCTTTATCGAAAGGGGACATTTCCATCGACGATTGGACTGGAGTACAGTTACGACGACTTTTTCTCTTATGGAAGCGAGAGCAACGACGCGGTTCGGCAAAGGATCCGCTTGACCGGCATCCAAAATTGGAATGCCCAGACGCTTCAAGCCTCCTATACCCTCTTTAATAATGACGCAAATTTAGCCGATCAGGCCTATCGGTCACACGGCATTGGCGTTACTTACCGTCGTTTTTTCCTAGATAACCTTATTCAAGGGAGCGTCTCTTATAACCTTGAGTTGAAAGAATACAAGAACCCCGATTCCTTCAACACATTTAAAGAACAAGAAACACGCTTCAGAAGGAACTTCCTTCATCAGATCGGTTGGAGTGCCGCCTATTTTTTCCAAGACAACCTTTCACTTGGAGTGAACTATACACAACTGTTCAATCGGTCAAATTTGCCAGCGAATTTTGCTCCCACCCTGGAACAAAGACTTTCGGGGCAGGCGGAGTCGCTTGGAGGTTTCAAACAGAGAATGATACAACTTTATCTGAATTGGGTTTTTTAAAGGTGATATCAGATTAAATACAATATATGAATATACTATAATAGATTATATGATATATTTTAAGTGTTGGTCGCGAAGATATGTTTCCTTTCCCTACAAGAAGAGTATTCCACTCAAAGGCTGTCCACAGACAGCCTTGTGTTCTTGGGGTGCTTTTTAGTTTCCTTTTCTGTAGTCTCGTTTTCTTTTTTTTTTCGATTGGTATCGCATTTAGTCAAGATGTTCCGGATGTGGAGGATATTTTCCAAAGCATTCGAACGCCCCAACAAAAAGAATCCCCCCCTCTCCCTCCACAAGAGCAGACCCCGAAACAGGACCAGACGGTTCGACCGCCGCCCTCTTTTCTCAAACGGCTTGGGGAAAATCTAAGCGAAAACTTGACCTGGGGAGGTTATTTTAGAAACGAAAACGCCTATCGGATTGTCGAGCCGATCGGGTTCGATAAAATAACGAATATTCTCAGCTTGGAGGGCCGATATCGACTGGGGCCCAAGATGAATTTGGCCGGTAGAATCCGGGGATTTTATAACGCCGTCTATGATCTCCAAAGTATCGATCGGGTCGACCCCCGGAAAGGCCCCGATACGATCCTGGTCGATCAATTGACTCCCGATCAAGTTGCTGCCCTACAGAGCGACAACGTGCAGGAGGTCGAGATCGTGAAGAGCCGGATCGAGTTAAAGGAGCTCTATCTCGATTTAAAATTAAAAAACCTGGACCTTCGAATCGGCCGACAGATTGTTCGATGGGGGGTGGTCGAAGGTGCGCGTGTGACCGATGAAATCAACCCGCTTGATTTCTATGAATTAATCCTCAGAGAAATTAATGATCGATATATCCCTCTTTTTATGATTCGTGCCGATCTTTACGTCGGATCGAGCACCATCGAGGCGATTGTAATCCCGGAGGTTCGGGGGCATCGACCGGCTCCTCGAGGAACGAAGTGGGAGCAGTTTCGGTTTCTTCCAAACTTACAAAAACCGGAACAGCCTTGGGAGGACTTTCCCAAGAACTTTGGCAACAGTGAGATCGCCTTAAAGTATACGCGCCTTTTTTCCGGTTTCGAAGTATCGGGAAGCTATTTCCGAACCTGGGATGATTTTCCTTCATCATACAGATCGATCGCTGGATTGGGGATCTTTGGTCTCTCCCCGACGATCGACTTCACGCCAAAATATCAACGCCTGAATATCTTTGGAACCACTTTTTCAAAGGCCTTTTCGGGATTTATTCTTAACGCCGAAGCGGCCTATGTTGATGGCAAGGTCTTCGGGGCCAAATTCGGGGACAGGATAACGACGACGCAGGGAGAGGTCCAGAAAAACTTTGTAAAATACGCGGTCGGCCTCGACTTTTCCATCTGGGGGGTCGACCTCTCTCCCGCTTTGATCCAGCAATATATTCTGGACTATGACGATCAGATCATTCAGAAACGGCTCGACACGGTTGGTGCCCTCTTCGCCCGTAAACACTTCATCCACAATCTCTGGTTGGGGGATCTTTTGCTGATCTATTTCGCCAATGATAAGGATTGGTTGATTCGGCCAAGGACAGTATACAATTTGACCGACCGGATTCGTCTTGCTTTCGGGGTTGATTTTTTCGAGGGAAAAATTGGAACCGGTCTTCCGGGGGAGTTTCACTTCATCGGATTTTTCGATAATAACGACCGTGTTTTCTGGGATATTACCTACAGTTTTTAAATATGAAAAAAACGAATTTCATATACGGCATAGGCCTCTTCTTTCTTTCACTGATCGGGTGTAGCTCTCAACCGTTTCCAGGAGGGCCCGACGCTCCCAGTGGCCCCGACGGCGACGGCACCCGAGATGTTCCTTTCATCGAGACCTATCTTTTCGATTTTAGGACGGGGGCCGGCCCGATTGGCCGGGACAACCCGGATGGCAACCTTCAAGTCATCTCAGCGGCTGATTTGTTGACCCTCCTGGCGGCGGCCCAAGATCAGCAGCGGATCGGTCTTGGGGTGGTGAGCGGTCAAGTCCTCTTTAACGGTTTACCCGTTCAAGACGTGGCTTTGAAAGTCACCGATGCGGATGGAAATCTTCTTGCCATCCGGATGGAGGGAAAGCGGGTTGGAAATCAACTGGTCCTTTCCGATGGACAGATCTGTCCTCCCGAGAATGTGACCTTCGATAATATCTGTGTCAAGGGGAATGTTTACTACAACAGCCCGGGGGGGGTGCCCGACTTCTCGAACAGCAGAGGGACCTCGATCGCCGGAAGTTATACGATCTTCAACCTGCCTCCCGGCGACGTTTATCTTTGGGCCGCTCGGGGGGGGCGCGGAACCGCTCGAATCAAGGTTTTTGCGAACCGGGTCTCGATTGGAAAGCTCTTTGTCGCGCCGATTGCGATTTCCACGGTCGGCGTGACCGGCAGTATCACGGAGGCGAAGAACGAGAGTACGCCTGTGGGGAACGCCGTGATCTCGGTCTTGGGAAGCACCGATCCCGCGTTGACGACTCGAAGCGATGCAAGCGGCCTTTATTCAATTGCGTCGATCGGGACGAACGGAAATTACCTTCTCAAGGTAAGCAAATCGGGCTATTGGGATGCGTATCACTCCCTCAACACCCTTCCTTTTCAAGCGACGGCCGATGTTCCCGACGTGACGCGGAGCGTCACCGGTTATTCAAACGGCTATATTGCAGAGATCGGCGCGATCGGAGTGGTCCCGGTCGATTCGGCCAAAGGGATCATCACCGGACGGATCCGGGCCGGAGACGGTACCCCGCAGCACTGCGCCAAAATAACCGTGACCGACGCCGATGGAAACGATCTCTTCGCCGCCGGGGCGGTTGCGGTCTATATCGACGATGCACGGAACAGTTGTATTGATCCGAATGATCGGAATCAAACATCAACAAACGGTCTTTTCTTCGTTTATAACCTCCCTCCGGGAGAGGTCTTCATCCGTTACATTGCCAAGGTGTCGACCGGCTCCGGAAACAATTTCAATACCGTCGGCGGCGGGATGATTGCTTCCTCTTTTCCGGGGATCGTCTTCGTTCAAGATATGATCAATTCCGGAGGCGGGATATCGCAGAGGCTGTTGGGGAAGGTCGAAAACGAAAATGCGACTCCGATTGGGGATGCCAGAATCATTCCTCTTGGTGTTGCCGTCGGCTCCTATTCCTATGATGATCAGGGAGTGACAAGGACGTTCAACCTTTCCTCGGACGCCAAAAGCGACCCGACCGGAAATTATTTTATTCCGAAGAATCTCGACGGCGGCGCTTCTTATCCCTTGATGGGGGGTGTTTCCTACCGGATCAAGGTCTCCAAGGCGGGGGCGCCGGATACCTACCAAGCTTTAAACATCGGTGATAAGGAGACACAGCGGGACTTGCTTCTCTTGTCGATGTCGGTTTCGGCCAATCCTGGTACGGGGGAAGTCTATGGACTTTTAAGCGATCGATCCAGTGGTCGGACCGCGGAGAACGTGACGTTGAGCGTAACCGATCTGAGCGGAAACCAGATTGGAGGAGGGACCATCTTCTCTACTAATGGGATATTGAGAATATCGAATCTTCCGCCGGGGCTGATTAATCTTTCGGTGATTTCCGGGGATGATTCCGGAAATGCGATCGTTCGTGTCTATCCGAACGGCGTCACCTATTTGGAATTCGCCATCACGAAGGTGATTCCGTCGCAGGTGGCCGTTTCAGGCAAAGTGAAAGATCTCTCCGGGAATCCGGTCGATCAGACTCAAGTGAGAATCCTTGGGCGAAGCGATTCGTTCTCTTCCGATGGGGGGGGCGGTTACCTGGCGGGGTTTGAATCGTTCGGTCGATTTATCGTCAAAACAGACAAGGCCGGTTTTCACCCGACTTACAACTTCTTCCCTCGTTCGGGGGTGATCGACCGCGCCGATTGTTCGAGCAATCCGTCGAATTGTCTCGATCTTTTTTCCGTCTCGCGGGCTCAAACCGGGGTCATGGCGGCCGAGGCTGGGAGGAGTCTCAATGGGTCGGATGGGATCATTGTTGGGACGACCGTCCGGAGCGGTTTCGTACAGAATATTTGCGCGTCTTGTTTGGGAGGAGGGGGACACGCGGCGGTTCTTGGATTTTTCGATCGAGATGCCCTCGCCGACATCGCCGTCACGAATCAATCCTCCGGAACTGTCACCGTTTTGTTCGGGGATGGAGCCGGTGGTTTCGTAAACCCAAGGACAGTGACTGTCGGAAGTAATCCGGCGGCGATTGTAACCGAAGATTTCGATGGTGACGGGGCGCTTGATCTCGTCGTCGCCAATCAAGCGGATCATACGATCACGGTTTTGAAAGGGGACAAAAACGGAAACTTCAATCCGATCACCCCGGCGACCGCTGCTATTTTAGATGCCGATGGGCAACCGATCATCCCCTCTCCCCTGAATGCTCCGGTCGCTTTGGTGGCCGGTCTTTTTGACTCCGACAGTTTTCCGGATATCGCCGTTGTGAATCAGGGGGGCGGCGGTTCGGGAAACGGTTTCGTGATGGTCCTTCTCGGCAACGGCAACGGGACATTCCATCCGGTCTTTCAGAATAATAATCCGGTTCAAAACGGGGTTGAGAACCTTCCGAAGGCGATTGTGGCGGGTGATTTCAATCAAGATCAACGGCTGGATATGGCGATTTCCAATTCAGGAAGCGGAACGGTGACGGTTCTTCTTGGGAGTACCGACGGGACATTTCAAGCGTTGAGCGATCCGAACAGCGGTTCTCCGATCGTTCTCCAGGCCGGGATCGATCCGGAGGGGATGACATTCGCCGATCTGAATTCGGACGGAAGGCTCGATCTCGCGGTGTTGAATCGATCGCAAAACGCCCTGACCCTCTTTTCAGGAAATACCGGAGGAGGTTTCGATCGATTGACCGACGCCAATCGCAACCCTCTTCCGCCGGTCCCCCTTGGGAACGCTCCCTCGGCGATCAGCATCGGGGAGTTTAACGGGGATGGACGGCTCGATCTGGCGGTCGTCCACGAGGCAGACAATATGCTGATGATTCTCTTCGGGAACGGCAACGGGACTTTGACGCCGTCCACACCGATTCTTTTGGGGGATACCGACGGAAACGGTGTTCAGGAGATTCCTTTTGTCTCCCCGACCGGTGTTTTGGCCTCGGATCTTAACCGCGATGGCCTCTTCGATCTGACCATCGTCGGCTCTCATTTGGGGAGTCTCATCGGTCTGGAAAGCCCCACCGGCGGGATCTCCGTCGAGGCCCGGAACATGACGGGGGCGAGGGTGGGTGAGGTCCGTTATATCGATTCGTTGGGGCATGTCCAACCCAATCTCACCGCGACCTTGCCAACCGGCGGATTCGCGATCTTAAACGTTCCGCCCGGTTTGGTCATGGTCCGGAGCGTCGGCGGAGGAGTCGGAAACCGAATTGTCGATGCCTTTGCCGATGCCGTTTCATACGTGCAGTTGAGAACCCTTTCCCAGCAACCCTTTTTTGTTTCGGTCGACGGGGTGACCTATGATCCGGTCGGTCCCCCCCCGGCCGGTGTTCCGGTTGGATCGGTGAATATCGAAGTTTTGGGAAGCGACATCCGGACCCGATCCGACCAAACGTTGGGAAACTATTTTTTGAACATGGATGCCAACAGTGAATACATCCTCAAGCTCTTCTGGAGTCGCCCCTGACGAGGTCGATGAACCCTCCGTATTTTGCTTGACACGCCAGTGCTATTAATATATAAAAGATAGCATCAATCGGGTACGAGAACTATTTTTGTATTACTAATCGGGGGAGGGAAATCATGCCTTGTGACGAATTTTTTCATCGGCACGTTCATAAGAAAATTGTTCATCGCCATCCTCATGGTCATGATGAACACCACCCCCATTCGCATCCCGAAGAGAAGAATTCCTCGCATGGGGAGGGTCTTTTACCCGAAACGGATGGACATGCTCATGAGCATGTCCATGAAGCGGTCGAGCATGAACACGATTCGGAACATGATCCCCTCCACGGTCATGAACCGGTGAAAAAAACGCCTGCATAAAAAGAGACAAGTCCGATGAAGAACCCCCAGTAAACTGGGGAATCAAGACGCGTTATGGGGCTCCAAGAATTCTTCCAATCAGGGAGTGATCAAATCCGCTCAATCACCCAAACAGAGAAAGGTCTACGTAAGATGAACACTTTTATAAAGAAAGTTTTTTTACTTTTCTTTTTGATTCCCGTTTTGTTGATGACTTGGATCCCTTCCGCCGAGGCACATACCAAAGGGATCAGTCTGAGCCGTTACGGACTGGTCGACGTTTCGTGGACGGCGAATATCGTCTACGGAGCATTTTCAAATTATAGCGAAGGAGTCAATCCGATCAAGCTGGGAGACCGACAGTTCGAGGGATTGTCCGTTACCAGCTTTGATTTGGCCCTTTCCCAAGACTGTTTTATTTTGTACGCCAACTTTCCCTGCAAGTGGGCTCTTTTTACCGCCTTTGAACAGGAAGGGGCCGCCATTGAAGAGGCTTTTTTACTTTTTCATAAGATGCCCCATTATTTGCAGGCAAAGACCGGTATCTTTCGGGTCAATTTCACCAAAATCAACCAGTATCACGACCATGAATGGGCCTTTGCCGATCCTCCCCTCATCACGACATTTTTCCTCGGTGTGGACGGGTTACATAATGTCGGAGCGGAATTGAACTGGCAGCCCCCGACGCCGGTCTTTAGCGAGTTCTCGCTTTCGCTCATGCGGGGACCGGCCGGAAACCGCGACCGGACGTTTCCGGCCCGGATCGATCAAGTTGCCGGAGGGAACGATGCAAACAAATTTATTTTATTGAGTCGGGCGACGACTTTTTTCGATCTGACGCTCAATTCGAATATGGAGATCGGCGCCTCTTTTGCGGCGGGGCGGAACAAGAGCAATACGATGGATTTCACAGACCCCAGTTTTAATCCGTTTGGGATCGCCGCCGGCCAGGATGATCGAACCCTGCTTTACGGGTTTGATTTCACCTATCAGTGGAAGCCGCGGCCCTTCGATCCGTATGTTCGATGGACCACCGAATACCTCGCCGGAAGACGGGAGAATCCGGTTTTTCTCTCCCTCGATCGTTCCCTCCCCAATCGGCCGATTACAGAAACAATCATGGGGTCGGATACCATCGGTGGAATGTATTCGGAGTTGGCCTACCGATTTTCCTATTATTGGGAGGTCGACGGGCGGGTCGATTATGTCGGAATTCCCAAGGGGCATGAAGACCGGCAAACCCGATATACCGCGAGTCTTCGATATTATGTCAATCCGGTCAGCCGGATCAGCCTCCAGTTCAACCATAATAATCGATCCGGGAATGACAGAGACTACAACGCCGTTTATGTTCAGTTGAATATCGGCGGTGGGACGGTCACCCCGGGCATGGGCAAGTTTTACACCCTCTTTTAAAAGAATTTAAGGAAAAGGAGATCTGGGTATGAAAATCATGAAAAGGCTGATATTCGCCGTTTTCTTTTTTACACTGTTTCCAACAGGTTTTTCTTGGGCCAAATTAAATATCCTCACCAGTTTTCCGCAAGATGCGGCCATCGTCAAGGTGATCGGGCAGGATAAAATCGACGTCAAAAGCCTCACGACCGCTTCGCAAGACCCTCATGCCATTCAAATCAAGCCGAATTTGGCGATTTTACTTAACCGCGCCGATCTTCTTATCGTCAATGGTCAGGATATGGAACTCGCCTGGCTTCCGACCGCCTTGACCAATGCGAGGAATGATAAGATCCTGGAGGGGGGACCCGGCTATCTGAACCCGGCGGAAGGGGTGGCCTTGATTCCGTACTCTCCCGAAGAGTTGCAGAGCACTCCGTTCTTCGCCTTGAACATTATCGCCGGGACACAATCGGCGGGAGGAGGGCAGGTCGCCCTCCGGCGGGGAAATCACCATTATTGGCTTGATCCCGCGAACGGGCTCATCGTCGCACGGAATATCGCGGCCAAATTGATTGAAATCGACCCGGCCAATGAGGATTTTTACAAGACGAATCTCTCCCGATTCGAATCGAGTTTGAAAGATCATATTGTGAAATGGGATGCGATGATGGAACCGTTTAAGGGGGCGCTGCTGGTTTCGTATCATCGGGATTGGAACTACCTTGCAAAACGACACGATCTGAAGGTCGTCGGTTTTATTGAACCCAGAGAAACCATTCCCCCCAGCGCCGCCGAAATGGTCTCATTGATTCAGAAGATCAAAGTGCAGAAGGTGCGTCTGATTGTGACCTCTCCCTGGCAAAGACTAGAAATACCAAAGGAGATCGCAAAACAGACCGGCGCGACCCATCTCGTTCTTCCGTCATCGGTGGGGGAAGATGTCGGTGTCAAAGACTATATCGATCTCTTTGACGTGATCTATGGTAAACTGACGACCGCATTGAAGGAACTACAATGACCTTGGACCGGAAATAGCGAATGCAGGTTTCGGCAAAAGACTTAACAATCGGTTATCGACGTACCCCCATCCTCTCCGAAATTAATATTTCCATCGACCGGGGGGATTTTTGGGGGGTTGTCGGCCCAAACGGGGCGGGGAAGACCACCCTCATTAAAACGCTCTTGGGGATTATTCCCCCTTTAAGCGGGGTGGTGGAGCGGGCGCCGGGGGTTCGGTTTGGCTACGTCCCCCAACGCGGCGTGATTGACGACATCTTTCCGGTGACCGTCCGCGATGTGGTCCTGATGGGACGGTATCCCTTCCTTGGATTTCCGGGGCGGCTAAATAAAAAAGACGACGATCTTGCCGCGCACTTCATCGAAAAAGTCGGGATGACGCCTCAGGTAAACAAGCCTTATCGGGCCCTATCGGGGGGGCAGAAGCAACGTACCTTAATCGCCCGCGCCCTTGCCGGCGAACCCGATATCTTGGTGTTGGATGAGCCGACCGATGGGATGGACATCGCCGGGGAGAGCACGATCATGCAACTTCTTCTCGACTTGCACAAAGAGGCAAGGCTGACGCTGCTGATGATCACCCATATGCTCAATTTGATCTCCAACTATGCCCATAAACTGATCATCATTCACCGGGAGAATCAGACGGTGAAGGTCGGCGACACCGAGGCGCTGCTGACAAACGCAACCCTCAAGGAGATCTATCAACTCGACATCGACGCCCATCTCCTCCACGGACACAAATATTTCTTCGTCCACCGCCACAGCGATCATGACCACCCCGATCGGAAAGGAGATCACCGTCATGACGGCTCAGGGGACCACGAACATGCTTGAGTCGATCCCAATCATCGGAAGACTTCTCCTGGCGGAGAACAGCGGAACAACTTTTTGGGAAGCCCTCCCCATTTTAAAGAGCGGAATCATCGCCTCAATCGTTGTCTCTGTTTTGGCGGGATATCTTGGAATCTATGTGATTTTGAAGCGGATCGTCTTCGTCTCGGCGGCCCTTTCCCAAATTTCGTCTCTTGGAATCGCCCTCTTTTTCCTTGCGAATGCCCTCGTCGGCACGGTTGGGCAGTCTGCTTCGTCGGCTGCCCTTCCGATGGACAATTCTGGTTTTTTCAACGGACCGCTTTTTTCTTCACTTCTCTTCGGATGTGTCGCCGCCTCCATTATGGCGATTCAGGTCGGTGAAAAAAAACTGACCCGCGAAAGCATTCTCGGTATCGGGTATGCCCTTCCGGCGGGATTGGTTTTTTTGATTCTCGACAAACTTTCCGGAGAAACACATGATATCGAGAATATTCTTTTTGGAAACGTCATTTTCGTCTCCGACCGTCGCCTCTGGCTGTTGGCGGCAACCTTGGTGGTGGTCCTTGCCGTTCATGTTTTCTTTTACAAACGTTTCGTTTATATCTCGTTTGATCCAGAGACCGCCCGGGCGACCGGATCAAACGTCGTTCTCTTGAACCAACTTTTTTTTATCACGTTGGCATTTACCCTTTCCGTCTCGATCGCCTCGATCGGGGTTCTTCCCGTTTTTTCTTTTCTGGTGATTCCAGCGGCCTCGGCGTTGATGTTGACCGACCGCCTCAAGGTCGCCTTTTCATTGTCCGTTTTCTTCTCCCTCTGTTCGGCGCTGATCGGTTTCTACCTTTCTTTTATTTACTCACTTCCAACCGGGCCGGCGATGCTCGCCGTGTCGGGTCTCTTTTTGGTGCCGGGTGCCCTCCAAAGAGGGATGGGAAGGTGAAAAATTTTTCTGAAAGAGTGGTGAATCGATGTCAACGGATGAACGAATTTTGTAAAAGCCTTCCACATTTTCTATCATTTCATGAATCCCTTGACATAGTTTTTTCCCATACCAGCGAACGAAGAGAGCGTGAGGGGGAGGCTCCATCCGGCTTCGCCGGTGGAGGGGGCGACGCAAGCCCCCGCTTTCCGGCAAAGCCGGATTAGAATTGTTGATTCTGGAATTTTGTACAGTTTTGCCCTTCTTTCTGCGTGGCGAGATAGTTTTATCTCCACAAAGCCCTTATCCTTACTTTTATCGTCAGATTACCGTGTCGTGTCGACCACCAATGCCGCCGGCTGGTCGAGCGCCGTATTGTTTCCCTGGAGCGTCCGGTGTGCCGCGTCTCCCTGAGCCTGGCTTGCATCCGGAAAGATATAAACCGCATTCTCCCCCCTGTCGGCGACATAAAGGAGATCGTTTTGAACATCCAGGAAAAGGGCCGAGGCCATCTTCATGAATCCCTCTCCCGTGATCACCCGCGTGGGGGTGACGTTTCCGTTCAGGGTTACGGCCCGCTCGAAAACCAAGACTTCCGGAACCAAGACCCCCGGCGTTCCCTGATTTAAAACATAGAGGAGATCCCTTTCGGGGTCGTAGGCCACGCCGACCGGGGCGTTGATTCCAGTCGCTCCCCCGATAATTTCAGCGTCGGGGACGACATTGTCCGCCGTGACGGTTTCGGTTCCGGTTCTACTTTTTGTGTGTTGAGCCAGGTCTTTGAAAAGGAGGATCGAGTTACCGCCGGTATTGGCGATATAAGCGTCTTTCCGGTTCTCGTTTCCGGTGACGACAACAAGGCCGTTTGGATGATTCAAGGCTGGACTGGTGAGAACGAGGTCGGGGATGGCATTCCGGGTCAGATGGTCGAGCGAAGAAAAAAGGAGAAGGGCGTTACAGGGTATTTTCCTCTTTAAAACGGAATCGTTCGAGCAGGAGGTTCCTCCGTTTAAAACATAGAGGCGTCCCGGATCATCGGGTGGGATCGCAGGATCGATGAAAAGCCCGGATGGGTTATTCAGTTTGGTGTCGGGGCAGGGGGAGCTTGCCACCGGGCTGCAGAGGGTCTGGATTGCTTTTGAGAGAGTCACCCCCGAGTTGCCCTCCCCGGAGAAGGGGGAAACCAGGGTCAGGGAGGAATCCGAGGCGATAAATGAGACCGTTGCGGTGAGTACGCCGATTGTGATTTCGTCTCCGGCGTTGAGTTCGGTCGTGAAGGCGGTTCCTGTTCCAGTAACGATGGGAGAGTTTTTCGTCACCTCCACCGTTCCGGTGAGGAGGTCGGAGCCGATCACCTCGCCGGAACGGGTGAAGATCGAAATGGAGTCGTCGTCGGTCTCTGTCATGTTCCCCTGGTTGGCGGCATAGAGCTTCTCTTTTGTCGTGTCGATGGCGATCGACGACGGTCCTGAGAAAGCGGTCCCTCCTCCAGAGAGGGTTGTCCCGGGAGGGATATTCCCTTCATTTCTGAAAATGAGGAGGGAGCCGTCCGAAGGGGGAGTAAAGGTGGAGCATCCCTGACCGATCGTCCGGGGTTGGCCGACATAAAAGGCCTCCTTCCCTTGACCGGTGTTGACAAAGAGGGCGCCGGTGGAGGAAAAGGCGTTGTTGAAGGTGATCACACAGGCGTTGAGACCGGTTTCTCCCCCGGTCAAACTCCGATCCGGAACGATCTCTCCTGTGCGGGTGCTGATCCGGTCGAAGACAAAGATGCCGTTCTTCCCTTGGTTGATCAGATAGAGGCGGTCGGCCGCCGTGTCGACAAAAGGGGCGATCGGCTTGTCTAGCCGCTCGTCGAGGGGGGCGCTGGACGGGGAAGTGAGAATCCGATCCGGGGGGGTGTTGCAAATGGCTGGACCGTCGGTACAGAGCGCTGGGAGGGCCGATGGGAGGGTGTTGTCGGGAGTCCCTCCCCGTGTGCTGGCGCTGTTGAATCGGAGGATCGTATTATCCCCGGTATTCGTGACGTATAGGATGTCTTTGGTGGAATCGATGAAGAGCCCGAAATGGGTTCCCGCCGGCTGGTTCAGCCGGGTGGCTGGCCCGCTCAGGGTCCGTGTGATCGTTCCTGTATTCGCATTTGAATCGAATTCGAATTTTTTAATCACGGTATTGATGGTCGTTGTACCTGTCGCCGACCAGGCGATATAAACCGCTCCCCTTCCCTCATCAACCGTCATTGTGCTTAATGGGACGTTGGGAAGCCCCAGATCAACGTTCGTCAGCGGGGTGAGAGGGACGTTCTGTCCTGTCGCGGGGGAAGGGGGAGTAGGGGGAGTATACACCAGAAGTTTTCTATTGAGGGCGCTCATGACGATCAGGCGATCTTTTGTTGGATCGGTCTTATCGGGTCGGTAGAGAAAAATTCCTCGGACAACGCTGATGTTGTTGTTGTCCGAAAAGGTCCAGTCGGGGGCGGTTCCCCTCGGGTCGGCGCCGTCGAAGGTCCGCTTGCTGATCTGTTCGTAGACCGCGATACAGGGGTTGGAAGCGGAGCAGGGGTCTCGGCCGGCATTGGCGACATAAAGGCGGTCCGACGCTTTGTCATAAAAGAATGAGGTCGGCAACCGGAGGGTCGCGCTGCCTGGATTCGTCTGGGCGGGAGGGGTGTTCCCGTCGATCGCCATCGCGAAGGCGAGGACCTGGTTGGCTCCGGTGTTGGAAATATAGAGGGCGTCGCGGCCCGGATCGACGGCCAACCCGGTTGGGGTGGAAAGTTTTGTCTTGTTTCCGCGGAGGGTCCGGTCGGGAGAGACGGCTCCCGATTTTAAAGAGGCATTCTCATAAATCAGGGCCGCCGAGTCGGATCCCCCTTCCGCAGCCAGGTAAAGCCGGTCATTCTCCGCATCGATGAAGAGCCCGTTGGGGGATTGGGAGAGTCCGATGGTCCGGTTGGGGGGGAGATCTCCTCCGGCTTGGGAAGCATTGGGATAAACCAGAACGGAATTGCTCCCCTTGTTGGAAATGTAAAGAATGTCTTTCTGAATATCGATGGAGAGGGCACGCGCGTCATTCAACAACGTGGAAGGGCCGGACAATGTCTGGCTCGGAGGGAGATTTCCTTGGGCCGTGGAAGCGTTGGCGTAGGCCAAAACAGTGTTTGTTCCACTGTTTGCGATATAAAGAATATTTTTTGCGCTATCGATGGCGAGGGCCTGCGGTGCATTGAGCAGGGTGGAACTCCCCGATAATATCCGGCAGGGAGAGATGTTTCCACTGAGGTTGTTTGTCTGGGGACAGTTTTTGTTAAAGACGACGATCGCGTTTCCATCCTTGTTCGCCACATAAAGTTCCTTTTTCACCGAGTCGTAGGCGAGGGCGGAGGGATTGTTGAGCTCCGTCTTCGGTCCGGCGATGATCCGGCCGGCGGCGGCGAAACCCAATGGGGGCTGGAGTGTTGAAACATTGTCATAAATCAGAATGGCGTTGTGACCGCTGTTGGCGACATAGAGGGTGTCGGTTATTTCATCAAGGGCGAGGCCGGTGGGGCCGGTGATCGTCTCCGGATAACGGCTGCTTGGAAAGAGATTTCCGTCGATCGTCGCGGCGTTGTCGAACGTGACCAGGGTTCCCGTTCCGGCGTTGGCGATATAAAGCTTCCCTTTGTTTCCCGATGTGGCAGAAGGACCGCCGCCCCCGTTTTCATTGTTGCAGCCGGAGAGCCCGGCCGTCATGGAGAAGATGATCAAAGTGATGAAAATAAATCGATAGAAGCGATTGAAGTTCAAGTGACCTGACCTCATGGTGTTGATGGTGTTGGTCCGATGAAAAGCGCGGAAGGACGGGTGAAGCCGGTGTTGTTTCCGGAGAGGGTCGTATGTTCGACTTCGCCCTGAATCTGGCTCGCCTTCTCGAAGAGATAAACCGCATTGCCCCCCTGATCGACGACGTAGAGACGATCGTTTTCCGTATCGAGGAAAAGAGCAGAGGGGGCAGCCATCTCTTTCACCGTGATGACCCGCGCCGGGGCGACGTTTCCGTTCAGGGTGGAGACCGATTCGAAGACCAGGATCGCCGGGGTTCCCTGATTGAGAACGTAGAGCCGGTTATTGACCGAATCATAAGAAACCCCCACCGGGGCGTCGATTTGCGTGAGGCTTCCGGACAGGACCGCATCGGGGGCGACCACGACCGGTCCCGGTCCGGTGAGTCCGTCGACATTCTTGAAAACGAGAACAGAGTCGCCGCCGGTATTGGCGACGTAGAGGCTCTTTCGGCCGAGATCGATTGTCAATCCGTGCGGATTGTTCAGTACGGGGCTATCAAGAACGATCGGAACGGAACTGCTGCTCAGTCCATCGGCATTATCAAAAATGAGAATCGCGTCGCAGGTGCAGATGTTTCGTGAGGCGACGACTCCGGCGGCGGTCTCCCCCGTGTAGGGAGAACCGAGGGTGAGGAGGGTGTTGGAGGCAATCGTTGAAATTGTGAATGCCTCCGTCCCGATTTTGATCGTGTCGGCCGGTGCAAGTTCCGAGGTAAAGAGGGTGCCGGTGCCTTTGACTTCGGCAGACCCTTTCGTGACTGAGATGGTTCCGGTCAATGGCGGTCCGCCGGTGGTATTTGATAGATAAAGCCGGTTTTGACCCGAATCGACGAAGAGCCCCGCCGGGTTGTTGAGGCCGGTCCCCACCGCCACGGGGGGATCAAGATCGGCGCCAGCCTGGTCGATACCGCTAAAAATCGAGAGGGTGTCATCCGAGGTGATCGCAGGGTTTCCCTGATTGGCAACGTAGAGGGTATTACGAGTCGGATCAAAGGCCGCTGCCGATAATCCCGTCTGGTTCCCGCCCGATCCGGTTCGGCTCGGTGTCACATTCCCCTCCGCGCCGAAGGTAAGAACGGTTCCTCTGGAGAAACCGAGTTGCGGATAAGCCGGGCAGGTTGGGTTGGTCGGCTGGCCGACGAAGAGCCGCTCCCCCCCCCGGCTGGTATCGACCCAAAGGCCCCCCGTTTTATCGACGTTTCCGGAAAATCCCCCCGTAAAATCGAGGCAACTGTTGGCACCGGTGATTTTACGGTGAGGTTCGCGCGTTCCATCGAGCGTGCTGGCCTTTTCATAAACGAAGATCGCGTTGGTCCCCTGGTTGATCAGGAAAAGACGGTCGGTGGCCGTATTTAGATAAGGTGCCGTCGGCGTCGAGAGTTGTGAAGAAGAGATCGTCTTACTGGGAGAAACATTCCCATTGACGGTGCTGGCGTTGTGGAACGCGAGGATCGAATTGGAATTGAGACCGGCTCCCACATTGGTGACATAGAGAATGTCTTTCGTTGTATCGAGAAAGAGGCCGAAAGGCTGGTTCAGCCTGGTGTTTGATCCGGTGATAGTGCGATCCGGGGGAGGACAATCGGGTGGCGACGGTGTTCCAAAGGAAGGGGGATCACAAGTGATGAGGCTGTTTATTTTATAGGTAAAAATGCGATTGTTCGTGGCATTTGCCACATAGATTTCCCCGCTTTTTTCATCAACCGTCATTGCCCTTGGTTGGGTGAGTTCGGACGGAAAAAAAGAAATGAGAAGGTTCGGCGTGACAACCGCCCCTTTTGAAGGTTTTATCGTTGGATCAAAATCGTAAATCAAGAGGCGGTTGTTGTTTTGGCTGAGGAGAATAAGGCGATTGTTCGTCTTGTCGATATGGAGGGCGCGCGGGTAGTTGACGTTGGTTGTTCCCCCCGAGAGGTACCAATCGGCGGGGGTGTTGAAAAAGGCTCTCTTGCTGACCTCTTCGTAGACCGAGATGTGCCGGTCCCGCTTGAAGAAATCGACGGCGTTGCTGGAATTGAAATTGACGATGTAGAGACGGTCGAGGACGTCATCGTAGAAAAAGGAGTTCGGTTGTTCCAGGTCGGTGAAACCGCCGGAGTTGACCTGCGCGGGGGTCAAATTTCCATCCAAGCCAAAGAGCTGGATATTGTTGGCCGTAGGATTGGAGAGGTAGATGAAATCCCGGTCCGGATCGACCACAATCCCCACCGGGTTGGCCAGGCCGGTGGCGCTCCCACCGATCCGGCGGATGGGGGAGAGGATACAAGGTTCGGGTGCGTTGATGTTGCAACGGGTCAGTACGTCTTTAAAAATAACGACGGCGGCGGCATCGGCATTATTGTGCCCGCTCTGATTGGTGTTGTTGGTGTTGCTGTTGTTCGCGACATAAATTTGGCTTCGCGCGACATCGACGTCGATCCCCGCCGGTTGAATCAATTGGGCGGTATTGCATACAGATGAATCGAATCCCGTGGGAGGAGGAAAGACGTTGCACTCTAGTGGAAGCTGGACGTTCGGTGTGGTGATGACCCGCTCCGGGATTACTCCTCCCGACTGTTGGCTTGCATTCTCATAAATAAAAATGGCCGGCTGGTTTCCCCCCGCCTGGACAACATAAAGCCGGTCGTTGTCTTTGTCTACGAAGAGGCCGAAGGGGAGGTGGAGCATGGTCTCGGTCTGTGATGTGTTGGTGTGCGATAGGATCGTCCGCGTGGGGGCCGTGTCTCCGGAAGCCAAAGAGGCATTTTGATAAATCAGAATCGAGTTGCTTCCCATGTTGGAGATATAGAGGATGTCTCTTTGCGTATCGACGGCGAGGGCGCGCGGGAAGTCAAGAAGGGTATGTGGTCCCTTTAAGATGCGGGAGGGGGCGATATTCCCGTTGAGTTGGCTTGTCTGGCTGCAATCGGTTTGGAAGACGGCGACCGAATTTTCCTTGTTTGCGACATAGAGGGCGCATCGGGTGGCGTCGTAGGTGACCGCGAAGGGATGGTTCAATCCGGTCTTCGACCCGGTGATCACTCGGGTTGGATTCAATGGGTTTTGGCCGGCGTTTTCGTAGATGAGGAGGGCGTTCTGGATCGTGTTGGCGGCATAGAGGGTATCATTGGTACGGTCGAGAAAAAGGCCGGTCGGGCCGGCGATCCCTTCTGGAAACCGGCGGGTTGGGGAGAGATTCCCCTGCGGAAGAACTGGAAAGAGATTCCCGTTGGCTCCCGGAGGGGGGTCGAAGGCGAGGATGCTCCCGTCTCCGTTTGCAACGTAAAGTGTGCCGACCGGCTTATTGGTCCCGGTGTTGGGGGAGGTTTTTTCTTTTCCGGTGATCTCGCTGCAAGCGGTCAGCCCGGCGATCCAAAAGGGAAAGAGGAAAACGACCAGCCAGCGCAAATATGTCATACCAGCATTGTCCCTTTGGCGGCCGTTTTTCATACGCCGCATTATTTTAGAAAAAACCGATTCTGTCAAGATAAAAAGTAGGATATCAAGAGGGGGTCCGGGAGGGGATGCGGGAGGGAATGTGAATGAGGAGGTTGTCGATCAGCCGGACCGATCCGATTTTGATTGCGCCGAGAAGAACGGCCGTTTTCTCCACCCGATGGTTTCCGCTTCTCCCTCCAACCATTCCCATCAGGTCATCAATCGGTTCGAGCGTCTCCGGATCGCAGAGGGCGAGATGGTCGATCTGGGCCAGCGGCTCCGACCGGATCATCGATTCTCCTTCCGCCAGGAGGATGGCGGCATTGCGGGTTCCTTTTCGGATCCGGGCCTCGACCTGTTTGAGCGCTCGATAGAGGATCGGTGCGGCCGCCCGTTCGACGGGGGAGAGCCGGCGGTTACGAGAACTCATCGCCAGGCCGTCTTTCTCCCGAACGGTCGGAAGGACCCGGATGGAAAGGTCAAAGTTCAGATCTTTCACCATCCGGCCGATCACCCGCGTCTGCTGATAATCTTTTTGGCCGAAATAGGCGCGATCGGGTTGAACAATCTGGAAGAGTTTTGCAACGATCGTCGCCACCCCTCGAAAATGCCCCGGACGGGTCGCCTCCTCCCACCGCCGGGTAATCTCTTCGACGTCGATATGGGTCTGGTAAAAAGGGGGATAGATCTCTTCCGCGGAAGGGGTCCAGAGGAGATCGATTCCTGTCGTCCGGGCCATTTTCCGGTCGGAGGTGATGTCGCGGGGATAGGCGGCGAAGTCCTCTCTCGGTCCGAACTGAAGCGGGTTGACAAAAAGGGAGACGACAACGAAGTCACACTCCTTTCGGGCATGCCGCATTAACGAGAGATGTCCTTCGTGAAAGGCCCCCATCGTCGGGACAAACCCGATCCGTTTTTTGCCGCGAAGCGGCTTGAGGGCTCTCCGGATCGATTTGATGCTGGAAACAGTCTTCATGGTTGTTTAAAGCCTATCTAATCCTGCTCCGCCGGAAAGCGGGGGGCTTCCGTCGCCGATAACCCTATCTGGGGGCCCCTGCGGTGCGGCGGCTCCTCCGATGCCCCCAAACCCCTCGCTCACCCTCCGGGTACAGGCGGACGGACAGAGCCCGATCCTTGCTTACCGCCAAAGCCGGATGGAGCCTCCTCCTCAACGCTCTCTTCGTTCGCTGGTATTGAAAAGATCTACGTAAAAAACGTAGATCTTTTCAATACAAAATCTAAGGCGGCTAAGCAATGTGCACAGTTCGGCAAACTCAATGTTCGAGTCGGCACCGCCGGCTAGAATTTTCTCCCTGAGCTTCGAATACTTTCCCATTCAGCAGTCCCTATTCGTTGTGTCTGGTGAGTACTGACGCCGAACGATAAAGCTGAGCCGACCGCCCACCGAGCAACCCTAAAAATGCGACGGCTTTGTGCGGTCTGCTCCAGCGCCTTATAAGAATTTGGCCGCACTTCCCGCGATCCGCATCTCATCAGGTAGCCGCGATGGGGGTCTGCCTTCTCCGCAACATGATCGCGAGCATTAGCATGAAGAGGGGCGCAGTGATTGCCCAAGGGAACCCGAGAAACAGCAGCTTGGTGGAATACGTTGGATAGAAATACACGATGCTGATGAACGGGGTCACCAGAGCATTGGCGATAAGGGAGAACCTGACCCATCGCTCAAAGCCGACGTTACTGAGCGCAGGAACGGCAACCAAGGTTGCGAAGCCCATCGATATATAGCCCACCGCATCATAGTCCCAGAACAAGGAGTGTGGGGTCTGTTCGAGAACGCGAATAGCTTCAGATGCCCCTCTTAGCTTTGCGGGGATCACTGTTGCGAGTTGGACGACGTAATTCGCAGTAACAAAGACGGCATAAATAGTCGTGAAGATCACGGATGCATGGGTCCAGAACCGCTTGTCGTGCGAGGTGAGATGGTGGAGAGAGAGGATCTCGAGAACGAATGGTACGACGATGCAGAGGGATGTCCCGTAGATCAGAATCTCGTCAAGCGGAAACCGGAGCACGCCCACGAGCTGTAAGATCTGCACCACATCGTACGCGACGGCCGACGCGAACGCGGTCAAGCCGGACCAGTAACCCACTTCGCTAATCGTTCTCGCCAATGGTCATCCTCTCCAGAATCATGTATGCCGTGCGGCCCAATGCCGGGGCTGAGCCGCCGCGAGCGTAGCGAGCAGTCGGTTTCGTGCCCCTGGTTCTCCCGTAGCGGAGCGAAGGGAAGGGGCACCGGCTCTCAGCCCCGGCATTAGGCCTGAGCGAAGCGCCGCTTTTTAGCGCGTCCGGTGGAGCGCAGTGTTAGCGGAGTATACCGGCCCCTCTTGCCCGATTCTGCTGGGCGCGGTCAAAAAACATGATTTTCCGTTTCGATATAAATCAATAGGTTATGTTTATGTTTCTTGAGAGCCCGCAATCAGCAAGGAACGCGAGGGTTCGTTCCCATGCCACAGCTGCCGCCTCAGGATGGAATGCCCCTGGCCGGTCACTCTCGAAGAACCAATGGCCCGTGCCGGGGTAGTCGTAATAGCTGGCGCTTCTACCGGATGCGTCGAGGCTTTTCCTGAGCTTTCTCACGCTGGCAGCGGAGACCCACTCGTCGTTTTCGGCGAAATGGAAAAGAAAACTCGAATTGCTGCGCGTGAAGTCACCATTTCGTGCCGCATAGAAGACCACTGTGGCCGCAATTGGGAGTTCTGGCCGCTGGGCCAGCCACAGCGCCCAATGCCCGCCCATCGAAAACCCGACAACGGCAACATCGGGCGTAGTTACGGCATCGTGATGTGAAAGGGAATTGATCGCCGCTATCAGCGTTTTGTAAGCCGGTTCGCGGCGTGAAGCGGTTGCTTGCGCCCGAAGCTTTCTTGCGGCCCCTACTGTCGATGCGACTTTGCCATTGTAGAGATCGGGCGCGAGCGCGACAAAACCGGCCTCCGCCAAGCGGTCGCATAGCCCCTTGAAGAATGCGTTGAGACCCCACCAGGAATGGAGGATGACTACTCCCGGTCCTGAACCGGATTTTGGAATCGCGATGTAATGTGGCTGGGTAATCATGAGGGCTAACGTAAAGTTGAGGGGCGCGCCGCTTTTGGCGCGTCCCTCTCGAACGCAAGGTTAGCCACGATCTGGAAGTTACAGATAGATTTCATGGACATCCTTAGTAAAGCACTCAGTATCTATCTCGCGCAAAAGCTTAATTTGACGATCAAAATACCTGTCATTCAACCAAGCAGAACCATGATGGCCGCTAATTGCGGCGTGTAGTCCAATAAGCCAGAGGTGTCGTATTGCAACGAAATAGGGAACGGACGCGAGGCTTTCATCAGAAAAATGGCGCCCTTCAACATAACCACGAAGAAAGTACCTGCAACGCTGTCTGTGTTTTTCCTGAATGCGCGCGCCCCAAAAAAAAGTGGCAACATCGTACGCTCGCCAACCATGACCACAGCAATCAAAGTCAAAAAAAATTACGGTTCCATTCATATCATGGTGAGCATTTCCACCATGAAAATCGCCATGGCAAAAACCATGTTCCAAGACCTGGTTGGCAAGTAAATTTTGGATTTTAGCGGATAGTCTATTGGCAACCCCAACCATATATTCCCACTCATCTGCTCGGTGCGACAACAGTGGTTGGATCTCTTTCAGCGGTTTATCAATCAAGGTTGCTAGTGATAGATCGAACCTCTTGTGCTCGGTAGAGAATGAATCAGTATGAGTGTGAATGTGAGCAGCCGCTTTCCCATATAGATAGGCTTGTTGTTCGACTTGTTCTTCATAGTTTGGAGGGTCGCCGTTCGCGAATGTGAACAGCACCAAAAATCGTTCGCCCTCTGGGGCAACAACCACCTCAAAAAGCTTTCCATCTTTCCGTTTCAGCGGCTTAGATACACAGGCCCCCTTATCTGCAAGGTGGGTTAGAGCAGCCAACTCATAAGAGATATCTGATTCAGTGCGCCAGTTCAGCCGATACGCTCGCAGGATAAATTTTTCTGTTTTTGTTCTTATCAAATAAGTGTCATTCAAGCCAAGCTGAAGAAATTTGCATTCAGAAATCTCACCGAAATCATAGTGGCGTTCAGCGTATGACTTTAAACTCTTTGTACAGAGAATAGAGTGCGATGCGGATAGAGTTTCTTTCATAGAGTAAAATTAAGTGGCTAACAGATAATAGACGCCTTAAAAGACGTCTCCCTTTACGACCTGTTTTTTGTATAATCCAATTCTTTTTTGGTGTCAACGATTTAAATAAAGGAGTAGAGAAATGATGCCTTTAAAGACGCCTCCGTCCACTTCCAAAGCCGTCCTCGGGGCTGCTTTTATCGGCCTGGATGGTAATATTCTTTCCCCCGTTTTAACTGTTTGATCCGGGTGACGAGATCGGCCAGGTCGTCCGGCTGCTGGAAAAGATCGAGTTCGCTTGCCTGGACGATGAGGAGGGGGCTTTCATCGTAAAGGAAAAAGAAGCGGTTGTACGCCTCATTCAAATTACGCAGATAGAGGGGGCGGATCTCTTTTTCATAAGAGCGACCCCGTTGTCGAATCCGATCGAAAAGGGTGTCGGTATCGGCTTGCAGGAAAACGACCAGATCGGGTTTTGGGACGTTGGGGTTGAGTAGTTTGTAAATCTGTTCATAAAGGACCAGCTCTTCCTCCTTTAAGTTCATATAGGCAAAGATCCGGTCTCTTGGAAAAAAATAGTCGGTGATCGTCATATCGGTATAAAGGCTTTGTTGAAGGAGCGTCTCCATCTGGCGCGCCCTGCTAAAGAGAAAAGAGATCTGGGTCTGAAAGGCCCACTTCTCCGGGTTTTGATAGAAGAGGGGGAGGAAGGGGTTTTCCTCGACTTTTTCGAGAACCAGGTCGGCCCCCAGGGCTTGCGCCAGCAGTTGCGCCAGGGTTGTTTTGCCGACCCCGATCGGGCCTTCGATGACAATCAGCCTGTTCGGACTCATGGTGTTCTCTCCCATCCCGGTTCGGCTATTTTTTTAACTCCGGCAGGATCGGAGGCCGCTTTAGCGGAAGTGCTTTTGATCCGCTGACGAAGCCCTTCGGCGGTTTCACCTAAAACCGGGTGAACGACATCGGGGGCGATTTCGGTAAGGGGAATCAGGACAAACGGCCGGTCCGGGAGGGAGGGGTGGGGGAGGATCAACCCCGGTTCGTCGACGACCGATCGGTCGTAAAGTAGAAGATCGAGATCGATGGTCCGAGGTCCCTTGGGAATTTCGATCTTCTTTCCCAGTCCGCGCTCGATCTCCTGACACAATAGGAGCAACCGGTGGGGAGAGAGGGTCGTTTCGACTTCGATCACGGCATTGTAAAAACAGGGTTGTTCAATAAAGTCGACCGGCTCCGTTTCGTAAAGGGAGGAGACTTTATTGATCCGAACGGTCGGGATCACCCCGAGTCGGGAGACCGCTTCGCGGCAGAACGCGAGGCGGTCTCCGAGATTTGACCCGATTCCGATGAAGGCGGTCATCCGCCTCGTATTCCCGCCTTTTCAATCCGGTCAAGGGCCTCTTCCAACCGCTCTTTCCCAACAGTGAGGGTCATTCGGACATAACCCTCTCCCGCGTCGCCGAACCCTTTTCCCGGCGTGGTCACGATCGCTGTTTTGGAAAGGAGGAGAGCGGTGAAATCGGAAGAAGAGACGCCGGCCGGGGTCGGGATCCAGGTGTAAAAGCTGGCGGAGGGAGAGGCGACCTTGAATCCCAGTTTTTGGAGGCCGGGGATCAGGGTGTCACGCCGTTCCTGATAGATCTTCCGGATCGTTTCGACCACCGACTCTTCCATTTCCAACGCGGCGATTCCGGCCTCCTGGACTGCCTGAAAGGCGCCGGAGTCGAGGTTGCTTTTGATTTTTCCGAGTCCGGCCAACACCTCCCGGTTTCCGACGGCGAAGCCGATCCGCCAGCCGGTCATGTTGTAAGTTTTCGAGAGAGAGTGAAACTCGACCCCGACCTCTTTGGCCCCCTCCGCCTCCAGAAAACTGGGGGGGCGTTTGCCGTCATAGAAGATCTCGGAGTAGGCGGCATCGTGTGCGGCGATGATATTATAGCGCTTGGCAAACTCGACGATGGAGCTGAAAAAGGCCCGGTCGGCGGTCGCCGCGGTCGGATTGTTCGGCGAGTTGAAGAAGAGGATCTTGGCCGCCTTGGCAATTTCTGTCGGGATGGAAGCCAGGTCGGGGAGAAATCCCCGTTCGGCCTTGAGCGGGATGAAGTATGACTTTCCTCCGGCGAACAAGGTTCCGGCATGATAGACCGGATAACCGGGGCTTGTCATCAGGGCGACATCGCCGGGGTTGATGAAGGCAAGAGGAAAATGGCCGATTCCCTCTTTTGACCCGATCAACGTGAGGACTTCGGTCTCCGGATCGAGGGTGACATTGAACCGCCGCTGGTACCAGGCGGCGACGGCTTTGCGAAAAGAAAGCATCCCTTCATAGGAGGGGTATTGGTGGTTCCGCGGCTCCTCCGCCGCCTTTTGAAGACGCTGGATAATCGGCGCGGGGGTCGGCAGATCGGGATCCCCGACGCCGAGATTGATAATGTCTTTTCCCTGACGGATCGCTTCCTGTTTCATCTTGTCGATCGCCGCGAAAAGATAGGGAGGAAGATGTTTGATCCGGTCGGCCAGTTGAATATCGATTTTGCTCACGTTCTCTCCTTCCTGCAGCGGATTACCAGTTACGTTCTCGCCTGCTTCAGATTCAAAACGTCCATCATGTCATAAAGGCCGGGGGGTTGCCGGACCACCCATTGGGCGGCGAGCAACGCCCCTCTTGCAAAATTATTTCGACTCTGGGCACGATGGGTCATTTCAACCCGCTCTCCGGGTCCGGCGAAGATAACGGTATGGTCGCCGACCACATCTCCACCTCGCAAGGTCTGAATGCCGATCTCCCCGGAGGGGCGTGCTCCGATGTTCCCTTGCCGGGTGAAGCGACCAACTTCCGACAGGGCTTTTTTTCTCGCCTGGGCCAATACCTCCCCCATCCGAAGGGCGGTCCCGCTTGGAGCATCTTTTTTTTGCCGATGATGCATCTCGACAACCTCGATGTCGTATGCCTCTCCGAGCGCCTCCGCCGCCTCGGCGAGGAGCTTGAAAAGGAGGTTGACGCCGATGCTCATGTTGGGTGAAAGGACAATCGGGATCTTCTCGGCCGCTTTGCTGATTTTCTGATCGCCATCGGAGAGGAACCCGGTTGTTCCGATCACCATCGGTTTTTTTTTTGCCGTTGCTTCCTGAAGAAGGGCCAGGGATGTCTGTGGCGCGGAAAAATCGATGACGACATCCCCTGCAGCAACCGCCTTCTTGATCTGGTCGGTAATGGAAACCTTCCACTTTCCGACTCCGATCAATTCTCCCGCATCTCTACCGACCGCTGGATGGCCTTTTTTTTCCAGAGCCGCGCCGAGTGTGAGGTCTTCTTCATGGTAGAGGCTGTCAAGGATCGCCCGACCCATCCGACCGGCCGCGCCTGAGACGGTAATCTTCATCAATCTCCTTATGAACACGCCCAGCGAGCGCAATCGTCGCCCCTCTGGGTCGGGGTTTTTCAAGTTTTGTCGGGGTGGATCGGTGTTCTGATCGTGATCTTACCGTCCAAGAAGGCCGTATTCCTTTAAGGCCAACTTTAACGTTTTGAGGTTCTCCTCCGACATCCGGCAGAGGGGGAGGCGAACCTCGTCGGTACACTTTCCCATCAAAGCAAGCGCGGCCTTCACCGGGATCGGGTTCGTTTCGATAAACAAGACCTGGTGAAGGGGATAGAGTTTCTGATGAATCGACCTTGCCTCGGTATAATCGCCCCGAAGGGCTGCTTCGGTCATCTTCGCCATCTCGGCGGGGGCGATATTGGCGGTCACCGAGATGACCCCTTTGCCGCCGACCGCCATCGTTGGAAGGGCGGTGAAATCGTCTCCGGAAAGAATGACCAGCCGTTCGCCGCAGAGTTGGACCAGGTCGCTGATTTGCTGGAGCGATCCGGTTCCTTCTTTCATCCCGACGATGTTGTCGAATTCCATCAGTCGGGCCACGGTGGATGGAAGCATGTTGACGCCGGTCCGGCTGGGAATATTGTATAGGACCAGGGGAAGATCAACCGCCTTGGCGATCGCCTTGTAATGCTGATAGAGCCCTTCCTGGGTCGGCTTGTTATAGTAGGGGGTGATCAGAAGGGCGCCGGAAGCGCCGGCCCCCTTGGCATGTCGGGTCAGGGTGATCGCCTCTTCGGTGCTGTTCGAGCCGGTTCCGGCGATCACCGGAATTCGCCCCCCCGCCATCTTCACCGCCAGCTCGATCACCCGCTTGTGTTCCTCGTGTGACAGGGTGGCCGACTCGCCGGTGGTTCCGCACGGGACAATCCCGTGGGTGCCGGAGAAAAGATGGAAATCGATCAATTCACCGAACGCCTTTTCGTCGAGCCGTCCTTCCTTCAGGGGGGTGACGATGGCGACAATCGAACCATGAAACATCGGAAACCTCACAGCAATGCCTCTTCCAAAAGTTCTCCCTTGTAAATAACTCGGGCGTCCCCTTCGAGGGAGATGTTCTTGAATGTCTGGCCTTCCCGGGTGAAATCGACTCCGAGGCAGATTCCGCCTCGGGTTATCAGAGAGACCGGCGGGGCCGTTTTTTCCAGCACGGTGGTGACGATCGCAGCCGCAATCGCGCCGGTTCCGCAGGCGAGGGTTTCATCTTCGACCCCCCGTTCATAGGTCCGGATCTTGAGATTCTGGCGGTCGGTGACACTGATGAAATTGGCGTTGGTTCCGCGCGGGGCAAAGAGGGGGTGATGACGGGTTGCTCGCCCCAGGCCGATGACATCGACTCCATCAACATCATCCACTAAATAGACGACATGCGGAACGCCGGTATTGACAAAATGGCCGGTGTGGGTCTTTCCGTTGATCTCAATTTTCAGGTCGAGACGGAGGTCGGTTGGGTCGGGGAGTCCGACCCGGACCCGATCGCCAATCACCTCCGCCTGAACGATTCCGGCGAGGGTCTCAATCGTATGTTTCGCCGGGGCGATCTGGTTGAGGGCGGCGAAACGAGCGACGCAGCGGCTTCCGTTGCCGCACATCTCCACCTCTCCTCCGTCGGCATTATAGTAGTGCCATCGATAATCGGCCTTTGTCGACGGTTCGATCAAGATCACCCCATCGGCTCCGACCGAGAGGCCCCGGCGGCAGGCCTGCGCGACAAATTGCTTTAATTCTTTCGGATCGAGCAGGGGGATGCGATGGTCGATCATGATAAAGTCATTCCCGCTGCCGCTCATTTTCCAAAAAGGAATCGGTTTCATTCGGTTTGTTCCTATGATTTCTTCTCTTTGATCAACGACATGAGCCCCTTCACCTCTTCGTCGGTGATTTTTTCGTCGGTCAGAATTCTTTTGATCCGCTGACTTACCTCCAAGAGGTCGGCGTCGCTCACCCCGTCGTCCTGCGCATGATCATAAAATTGATAGACCGTTTGACGAATCTGTTCCGCCTCTTCCAAGGTGTATTCCGCCGGAAGAAGCGTTACCAGGGCTTTGTTGATCACAAACTTTTTGAACGTGAAGTTATGAAGCGCTCTCCCTTTTACCGCCAGGAGGGTCATGCAGAAGATGATGATGCCGCTGATGACCAGGAGGGTGAGGAAAAAACCTCTCCCCTGCTTTCTCGGTTTCTTTCCGGGTGAAACAGTGTTTTGTAAGGGGAGGACCCCTTCAGAGGATTGGGAAATATCTCTAGGATTGCTCAAAACTCAAAAACTCCGGGATATGCTCGCCGCGAATCAGGTCGTCCATCGTTTCGCGTTCGCGTATTGTAACATACTTGTCCCCATGAACAAGGATTTCGGGAGCGCGGGGCCGGGCGTTGTAATTTGACGACATCGAAAACCCGTAGGCCCCGGCGCTCATCACCGCCAGAAGTTCGTCCGAGGAAACCTGTGGGAGGATTCGGTCTTGCGCCAGAAAATCTCCCGACTCGCAAATCGGGCCGACGACATCGACCTTTGCGGTTTTTCGTTTCTTCTTCACGATCGGCACAATCTCATGATAGGCCTCGTAGAGGCTTGGGCGGATCAGGTCGTTCATCCCGGCATCGACGATGACGAAGTTTTTGGTCTCTCCCTCTTTGGTATAGATCACCCGGGTCACCAGCACCCCGGCGTTGCCGACAAGCGAACGTCCCGGTTCAAGGACGATCGTACAGCCGCTTTCCTTGAGGAGGGGAAGGATGGCTGCGGCGAGTTCTTTCGGCAGGGGAGGGGTTTCAGCGTCATACGTGATTCCAAGTCCGCCGCCGATGTCCCAGTAACGGATCTGCAGGCCATCTCCGCGCAATGCTTCAATCAATTTTGCAATCCGTTTGAGGGCATCCACGAACGGTTTGATCTGGGTCAGTTGGGAACCGATGTGGGAGTGAATCCCAACGATCTCGATATTCGAGAGGCGGGCTGCCAGGTGATACTCCTCGACCGCTTTGGTGATCTCGATTCCGAATTTGCTCTTCTTCAATCCGGTTGAGATGTAGGGATGGGTCTTGGGGTTGATGTCGGGGTTCACTCGCAGGGCCACCGGCGCCTTGGTCCCGAGCGATTTGGCGACTTCATCGAGAGCGATCAGCTCTTGGGAAGATTCGACATTAAACATCAATATTCCCGCCTTGAGTGCGTCGGCCATTTCCGCACGGCTCTTCCCGACGCCGGCAAAGACCATCTTCTTCGGATCGACCCCGGCGGCCCGGGCGCGATGAAGCTCGCCGCCGGAGACGATATCGATCCCTCCCCCCTCTTTGGCGAAGAGTCGAAGGATTGCGAGATTGGCGTTCGCCTTCATCGCGAAGGCGATCAGATGCGGAACCTTGGCAAACGCCTTTTGGTAGGCGAGAAAATGCCGGCGAAGGGTCTGATGGCTATAGACAAAGAAGGGGGTGCCGACCTTCCGGGCGATCTCTTCGAGCGAGACATTCTCGCAGTAGAGCGTTCCTTTTTTAAAACGAAAATCATGCATGGTTGTTTACTCTCCTACTTCCAGCGCAATCAGCGCCGGGTCGGCCTCCTGGAACGATTTCTTTAAGTTCATGAATTTGACATTGGCTGCGGCTGCGACTTTTTTAATAAACTGTGGATCGGCGAGTGTCGAGAGGGCCGCCGGAGTGGCATGTTGCAGATGCTCGAAGTTGAGGATGATATCAACTTTTGCCCGCTCCGTTGCCTGTATGATCCGCTTCTTCAGCTCCTTGGCATTCAACCGGTCAAGGGTTCCCTCCAGATTGATCCGGAGCTCCCGAAAGGTCTCCCCCTTCACCGCCTGGATCTGAAGAAAACGATGGATTTGACCGGAGACTTGTCCGGAGACCTCTTGAACCTTCTCGCGCAGTGAGTTCAGGGCGTTCGGGATCAAATTCTCGGTCTCGTAAGTTGGAAGTTTTGCCTGAAGATTCTGGATCACCTGGGATAGGGGGGAGATGCTTCCTTTGGGGACGGTCCGTTTGATAATACTTCGGAACGCGAGGTTCATCGCCCAGCGCGCCACCAGCCGCTGCCGTGTGTGGAATAGGCGCCTCAGGATCGAGTCATGGGAGAAAAACCGATGATTGGCCCAAAAAAATCCCTCCTGCAACGTCTCGGGTGACATCCGTTTCGGTTGGAAGACGACATGTTTTCCGTCATAGTTTTCCCAATCGGTATGCAGAATTCTCCCTTCGGCCTTCATCCGGTCGAAGAGGGGGGTTCCCGGAAGCGGGGTCAGAATATTGAAGTAGGCGAGCTCCATATTATGTTTGATGAGGAAGGCGACCGTTTTCTCAAAGACCGTCTCGTCGTCATGGTCGAATCCGAAGATCACCCCCGGGTTGAGCATGATCCCGTGGTCATGGAAGCAGTTGATCTGCCGCTCGTATTGCTCGACCCGATTGAACGGCTTGTTCGTTTCATCGATGCTCGCCTCGAAGATCGATTCCATCCCGACGAACATCGAGACACATCCAGATTCAGCGGCGAGCTTGACCATGTCGGGTTCGTCTCCGAGGAAAAGGGTGCATTGGGCTCCCCAGATAATGTCGAGTTGCTTGAGCGCGGTCCAAAGCTCTTTACAATAACTCCGGTTCGAATTGTGTAAATCGTCGACGAAAGCAAAGATCGTCCCGTCTTCTATCCCGCTGAAGAATCGAATCGATGTTTTGAACCGTTGAAAGATCGGGCCCTTGAGCATCTTGTCGACGATCTTGCTCCGGCGCCATTCCTTGATCCGCTGGATCTCGGCGGTGACCTCGGCGACCGGTCGGCGGCGGGTTGTCTTTCCGTTGAAGGGGGAGACCGAGCAAAACTCGCATTCGAAGTGACAACCCCGGGTCGTCATGACGCACTGGCCGGTCATGTAGGCATCTTGATTGAGGAGGTCGATGCGGGTGGGGTGATATCCTTCCATTGCCGGGAAGGCCTCCATCCGATAGAATTTCTCCATCTTTCCCTCTTCGAAATCTTGGAGAAGTTTGGGCCAAAGGTTTTCGGCCTCTCCGATCACGACGCTGTCGGCATACTGGGCCGCTTCATCCGGCATATAACTCGGATGAACCCCCCCCAAGACCACCTTGATTCCTCTCGCCCGAAACTGCTGGGAAATCTCATAAGCGCGGGGGGCGTAGCAGGTCATCGCCGAGATCCCGACCAGATCAACCTGGGCGTCGAAATTGATCCGATCGACGCTTTCATCAACGATCTGAACCTCCCAGTGGGAAGGGGTGTAGGCGGCCAGGCTCGGGAGGCTCAACTTTGGGAACCACAGCGCCTGGCGTTCTTTTGAGGCCATCCTGTAGACGTTATTTTCCGGGTAAGGCTCGATGAACAAGACCTTTCTCTGCCGTTTTGTAACCGACTTTTTCAGCGTGGGTTTGTTCAGTTGGATGAGTTGCATGGTTCCTCCTCGGTGTTCTTTTTCAACCTAAAACAGGGGGGTCAGGGAGATGGACGGTCATTGTTTTGAAGCGTTGGTTTTTCCCGGTCTGGCACTTCTTCCGGGGCAATCGGATGTCCTTTTCTACCACAAGAAAAAAGAAAGATAAAGCATAAAAAAAGGCCTAAGAGAGGGTAAAGCCGCCGTTTGATCTTCCGGATTTCCGCCGTGATCGACTGAGGCGAAGTTCCTCCAATTCCCTTTCTCCGTTGAAGGGACAGGGGAAGGGAAAAGCAATCGACCACATCCTTTTCGAACAGGGGAGAGAAGGCCTGAAGTTCGGTCAAGGTCCACCCTTCCATCGGTCTCCCCTCTTCCAGTCCTTGCCGGACAATCCGTCCGACGACCTGATGCGCTTGGCGGAATGGGAGTCCTTTCCGGACGAGATAATCGGCGAGATCGGTCGCCAAGAGCGATCCTTCCAGGGTCGCCTCGATCATCCGATCTTCTCTAAAGGAGACCTGTCCAACCAGGCCTGCGATCAACCGGAGCGCCTGTTTCAGCGTATCGACCGTGTCGAAAAGCGGTTCTTTGTCTTCTTGGAGGTCCCGGTTATAGGAGAGGGGGAGTCCCTTCAGCAGGGTCAAGAGGGTGAAGAGAGCGCCATAGACCCGGCCGGTTTTTCCACGAATCAGCTCCAGCACGTCGGGGTTTTTCTTCTGCGGCATCATGCTGCTCCCGGTGCAGAAACGGTCGGGGAGGTCGATGAAGCGGAACTCGGAGGAGGCCCAGAGAATCCAGTCCTCGGCCCATCGGGAGAGGTGCATCATCAACAGTGAGGCCGCCGCCAGGAACTCGATGACGAAGTCACGATCGCTGACGCTATCGAGACTGTTCGCGGTGACTTGCGAGAAACCGAGCGCCCGGGCGACCGCCGCGCGATCGATTCCAAAGGTGTTCCCCGCCAGCGCCCCGGCCCCCAGCGGCATCCGGTCGAGCCGTTTCAGGCTGTCGGAAAAACGGCTTTGGTCCCGTTCCAACATCTCATAGTAGGCAAGGAGGTGATGCGCAAGCGAAATCGGCTGGGCCCGTTGGAGATGGGTATAACCTGGGAGGATTGTGTCGATATGGGTTTCCGCCTGCGATACCAGCGCCCGCTGGACCGACCGGACCAGATCGAGAATCGTCTTTGTTTCGTCACGAAGATAGAGGCGAAGGTCGAGAGCGATCTGGTCGTTCCGGCTTCGGCCGGTATGCAGTTTGCCGCCGATCTCGCCGATCTTCTCCACCAGCCGCCGCTCAATGTGCATATGGATATCTTCATCGGAGGGGAGGGCCCGAATCGTCTCCCCTTCGGCGGCGATTTCCGATTCGATCTCCTTGAGGCCCCGGGTGATCTTTTTCCGTTCTCCTTCGGTCAAAAGTCCTGCTTTGGCGAGGGCTTCCGTATGGGCGAGGCTTCCGATGATGTCATACCGATAGAGCCGGCGATCAAATGAGAACGACGAGGTAAAACGCTCGACGAGCGGATCGGTCCCTTCGGGCAGACGACCCTCCCATGCCTTGAACCGGGACTGCCCTGGTGGGCGATCCTTTCTATGAGCCATTCTGTCCAAGGCTCCCTTTCTTTTACTTTTTCTTGGCACGGGACGGTTTTCTTTCTTTTCGAGTCATGGCGAGGAGTTTAAGCCGCATGGCGTTGAGGCGGATGAAACCCTCCGCCTCTTTTGGAATGTAGACAGAATCTTTTTCGAAGGTCGAGATCTCCTGCCGGTAGAGGGAGCGGGGCGATTTCCGTCCAGCGACGGTGACGTTTCCCTTGTACAGTTTCAACCGTGCGGTTCCGGTCACCCCTTCCTGTGCGGCATCGATGAGACCCTGCAGCAGCCGCCGTTCCGGGGAGAACCAGTAGCCATAGTAGATGAGACGCGCATATTCTGGAATCAGGCTGTCGCGAAGGTGAAGGACCTCCCGGTCGAGGGTGAGTGATTCGACGGCGCGATGGGCGACATGAAGGATGGTCCCGCCGGGGGTTTCATAAACCCCGCGCGATTTGATTCCGACATAGCGATTCTCAACCAGGTCGACCCGTCCGACCCCATGCTCGCCGCCGATCCGGTTCAATTCGCCGATCAAAGCCGCAGGGGAGTATTTTTTCCCATCGAGGGTCACCGGGTTTCCATCGACAAATCCGATCTCGACATCCCGCGGCGTTTGAGGCGCCTTCTCCGGCGAGCGGGTGAAGGTAAACATCGACTCCGGCGGTTCTATCCAGGGATCTTCCAGAATACCCCCTTCGTAGCTGACATGGAAAAGATTTCGATCAATACTGTAGGGTTTTTGAAGCGTCGCCGTAATCGGAATGCCATGCTGATGGGCGTAAGCGATCAGCTCGGAGCGGGACTTGAACTCCCAGTCGCGCCAAGGGGCGACGATCTGAATGGTCGGATCGATCGAGAGATAGGTCAACTCGAACCGGACCTGGTCGTTTCCCTTTCCGGTCGCCCCGTGCGAGACCGCATCGGCCCGTTCCTTTTTTGCGATCTCCATCTGTTTCTCGGCGATCAGCGGCCGGGCGATCGAGGTGCCGAGGAGATAGGACCCTTCGTAGACCGCGTTGGCCCGGAGCATCGGGAAGAGATACTCTTTGGCAAAGACCTCCTTGAGGTCAGAAATATAAACCTTGCGGGCGCCGGTTTTTTTCGCCTTCTCGGCGACGGCGTCGAGATCTTCCCCCTGGCCCAAATCGGCACAGAAGGCGATTACTTCGCAATTGTATTGCTCGATCAGCCACCGGATGATGACCGAGGTGTCGAGGCCGCCGGAGTAAGCGAGAACGACCTTTTTGATTTTTTGATCCATCTCCAGTTTCCTTCTATTTTTTAACCCAGCGCTCCAGAATCGCTTCCTGCATCGGGAGGCGATTGTCGGCCTGTTCGAAGACGATCGAATGGGGGCCGTCCATCACCTCGGGGGCGATCTCTTCCCCGCGGTGTGCCGGGAGACAGTGCATCACCAGCACGTCAGGCTTGGCCTGCGTCACCAGTGTTTGATTTACTTGATATGGTTGAAACGTTTTTAGCCGCGCCTGTTTTTCCTTTTCCTGTCCCATTGAAACCCAAACGTCGGTATAGAGGATGTCGGCATCTTCCGCCGCCGCGGTCGGATCATGAATCACCGTAATCGTCCCTCCGGTTTGATGAGCGGTCTCTTCGGCCTCGCGAACGATTCGGGGGTCGGGGGAAAACTTTTTCGGGCAGGCGATCACGATTTCCATTCCGACCTTCGCCCCCCCTTCCATCAGGGAGTGGGCGATGTTGTTCCCGTCGCCGATGTAGGCAAGTTTTAGTCCTTTCAGTTTCCCCTTTTTTTCGTGGATGCTGAAGAGATCGGAAAGGATTTGGCAGGGATGATGTTGGTCGGTGAGGCCGTTGATAACCGGAATCGCCGCGTGGCGGGCCCACTCTTCGAGCTTTTCCTGTTCATAGGTTCGGATGACCAGGCCGTCCAGGTATCCGGAGAGGACCCGCGCCGTGTCGCCGATCGTCTCCCCCCGTTTGATTTGGATGTCGTCGAATGAAAGGAAGATTGGATGCCCGCCGAGGCGTGTGACCGCGACTTCGAAGGAGACCCGTGTTCGTGTCGATGCTTTTTCGAAGAGAAGACCGATCGATTGTCCGGCCAAGGGAAGTTTTCCCACGGCCAGGCGGGGGCGCATCTTGTAAAACCCGGCGCGCTCGATGAGCCGTTCGATCTCCCCGGTGGAGAGGGGGGCAAGGTTTAGGAGATCACGCTTCGGCATTGGGAAATTCCGTGATAATGTCGGTCAGGAGGGTGATCATTTTATCAATCTCCGGGCGGCCGATCGTCAATGGCGGGACGAACCGGAGGGTCTCGTCCGAAGTCCGGTTAAGAAGGAGCCCTCTTTCCCTCGCGCGATCGACCACTGGTGCGGCCGGAACGGTCAGATCGGCGGCGACGATCAATCCAATCCCCCGGACCGCCTTGATTCGGGAGGTTTTTTTCTGGATTTTTGATAACCCTTTCATCAGATAGGCACCCCGGTCCCGAACCCCTTTGAGGAAAGCCTTTGGGGTGATCCGTTCCATCACGGCGCATCCGGCGGCGCAGGCGAGAGGATTTCCCCCAAAGGTGGAGGAATGGCTGCCGGGAGTGAAGGTCCGGGCGACCGTTTCTTTTGCCAAGAGTGCCCCGATCGGAACCCCGCCGCCGAGGCCTTTCGCAAGGGTCATGATGTCGGGGCTGATTCCCGCATGTTCGTAAGCAAAGAGCCGGCCGGTGCGGCCGATGCCGGTCTGGACCTCGTCGAGGATGAGGAGAACGCCGCGCCGATCGCAGATCTCCCGGAGGCGGGCCAGGTATCCCGGGTCCGGGATCTGGACCCCTCTTTCTCCCTGGATCGGTTCGACCAGGACCGCCGCCGTCCGGGGGGTGATTGTTTTTTCGACCGCGTCGGGATCATCGAACGGGACATGCTTGAATCCGGGGAGGAGCGGCTCGAACCCTTTTTGAAGTTTTTCCTGGCCGGTGGCGCTCAAGGCGCCGAGAGTTCTTCCGTGGAAGGATCCTTCGGTGGCGATGATCTCAAAACAGTCGGGGCCCGATTTCTCCTTGGCATATTTCCGGGCAAGTTTGATTGCCGCTTCGTTCGCCTCCGTTCCGCTGTTGCAAAAGAAGACCCGGTCGGCGAAGGAGTCGGCGACCAAGCGTTTCGCGAGCTCAATCTGCGGGATGCTGTAATAATAATTGGAGATATGGATCAGTTCGGACGCCTGTTTCTGAATCGCCTTCACGAAACGCGGATCGGCGTGCCCCAGGGCATCGACCGCGACGCCGGCAACGAAGTCGAGGTAGCGCTTGCCGTCGACGTCGATCACGGTCGCGCCGCTTCCCTTTTTCAAGACGATCGGATAGCGGGCGATGGTCGTCATTAAAACCTGCTCCCCTTCTTTGATCCAGTCTTGGGACTGTTTTCGTTGCTTCAATGCGCCTTTCCTTCATTCGTGTAAGGAAGAAGCTTATATATCACACTGATATTCACGGAAGCAATAGATTTGGAAGTGAAGAGGCAGATCAGAAGAGCGATTTTCCGGAGGGGAGTTACTCAGCGCTGCTGGATTGATAAAAACTCTCGCTGGCCCATTCCAATGATTTCAGGTAGAGCTCTGGGAGATGGTTTTCTTCAATCTTGAGCTTTTCGGTCCGTGCGGAAAGCGCCTCCCAGTCCCCCTCTTCGTGGGCCAGCGCCAGTTCCAGAAAATCTCGAAGAGGTCCTTTTTCTCCGAGGAGGGCCGCCTTGATGTCGTCGGCGATCGGCATGTCGTCGAGAACCGCCTGGAGGGGGCGATCGATGATTGCGTCGATCAATGAAAAAGTCCCCAACAAGAAAAAGTCTTGCGCCCGGTCCGCCAACCGAGCGATTGGTGCGAGAAGCTCGAGGAAGCGCCCTCGGAGGATCGCTTGAAAAACAAGTTCATTCGGTTTGTCCTTTGCCATGCTTGCCAGGGCGATAAAGGAGGACCACCGTTTAAAATCGTTTTCACCCAGCATGATCATGGCATGTTTGATCGAACGAATTTCGACCTGCCATCCGAAAAAGGCGGAATTGATGTAGCGAAGAAGCTGATATGAAAGGGAGACCTCCGTCTTCAGGATCTCTTCTATTTTATTAAGGTCGAGGTCTGGACGGAGGATTTCCCGAAGAATCCGAAGGTAGTTTAACTTAAAGGCGGGGACCTCCTTTCCGGAGAGGATCGTTGGTTTGCAGAAGAAGTAACCTTGGAAATAGTCGTATCCCATCGCCATTGCTTCTTCAAAAACAGTGGGTGTTTCAACCTTTTCGGCAAGAAGTTTAATTCCCTGCTTTGAAAGTCGTTCCGCCAGCGCTTTTTGTTGATCCTTCTCCGTGGCAAGAAAATCGATTTTGATGATATCGGCCATCTCAATGAGCGGTTGCATCCGCTCGTCAGCAACAAAGTCGTCGAGGGCGATCAGATAGCCTGATTCCTTTAGTTTTCGACAGGCGGCTAGGACTTCGGAATCGGGGGAGACGGTTTCAAGAATTTCGACAACCGTCTGTTGGGGGGGTAGAAAAGAGAGGTATCCTTTGACGAGAACCTCCCGGGTGACGTTCAGGAAGGCCTTTTTCCCGCCGGTAACGGTGTTGATGCCGAGGGTAAAGAAACTGTCGAGAGCGACTTTGCTAGAAGCTTGATCGAGATTGTCATGGTTGCAGAAATTTTCCATCCCCGAACGGAAAAGGAGTTCGTAGGCGAAAATCTGTTGCTGACGGTCGAAAATCGGTTGCCGCGCGAGAAAGGTTTCCAATTTTATTTTCTCCGAGATGAACCTGCTTCTTTATCAAGAACGCGTGATTTTAATTCGATCACCCCGTTCCCATTCCTCCTGTTTCCCGAAGAGGAACCCTTGTACAAGACTGATTCCCATCTCTTCCACGATCCGAAGTTCATCTTCCGTTTCGATCCCTTCCGCGATGATCTTGGTTGTCTCATAATGTCCCAATGTGGCGATCAGGTCTGCCAGGAACTGCCGGAAAAGCTTTGATTCGACCGCTTGCAGGATTGCCGATCGATCGATCTTAATGTAATCGGGGAGAAGTTGAGAGAGGAAGGGAAGCGAAATGAATCCGGCCCCGAAGTCATCCATTGCGAATCGGAATCCTTGTTCTTTCCATTTGCGGGTGATTCGAAGATGCTGTTCGATATTGTGGAGCGCCTCGGATTCGGAGATTTCGAGGATCAGGTCGCACTCCGGGGGTTTGGGGAGGGGGCCGAGTTGTTCAAGAAGATCGAAATCGACATTGATGAATATCCGCGGAAGTCCGATCCTCTCCGCCGCCTTTAACTGGGATAAGAAGCAGATCCGTTTCAATTCCCCCAATTGCCCGATCGCCTGATATTTCTTAAAAAGCTGCGTGATCGTCAATGTTCCCTTTGGATCCCGGCTCAACGCTTCGTGGCCGATGACTTGACGTGAGATCAAATCGAAGATCGGCTGAAAGACGATCCGGACGACGCTTTCATCAAGTGTGTACTCCTGATCACCGATGTGGATCTTATCTCCTCCCTTCTTGGCGATATAGAGGGAGCGGTCGGCCATGCTGATCAGTTCGTCGATTTTCGTGCCATGTTCCGGATAGAGGGCCGCCCCGATGCTGATGTCGAGCGGGATGCCGGCTTCTTTCCCGGTGCGAACGACCCCGTCCCGAATCCGGTTTGCCGCGGTCTGGACCCCTTCACGGTTGGTTTTGGAGAGGATGACGACGATTTCGTCCCCCCCCCAACGGAAGATCAAGTCGATCCCGCGCGTTGAGTCGAGGATACTTGCCGCCACTCCCTTCAGGACCATGTCACCGACCTGGTGGCCCAAGGTGTCGTTTAAGACTTTGAAGCGGTCAAGATCGCACATCAGAATGGCCAGAGGTTGTTTTTCCCGGTCGGCACGGGCGATCTCATCTTCGGCCCGCTGATCGAAGTACCGTCGGTTATAAAGCCCCGTCAACGCATCCCGGATCGCTTGCTCCTGTAACGCCTGCTGATTTCTTCGCTGTTCGGTAATGTCTCGGAAGGTCCAGACCCGTCCGACGGAAAGATCTTCTATCTTTTGCGGTTTGGAATGCCGTTCGAAGACCCTCCCGTCCTTGAATTCAAGAAGATCGTGGCTTTCGGCATCGGGTTGGTCGTAGAGTTTTTTTACCTTGGCGAAAAAATGCTCCGGGTCGATCAGTTGATCGAGGACCGAGGCAAGCGCCCGATCGTCTTCTCCGGAAGCAAAGACCGACGGGGGAAGCCGCCACATTTCGGCGAATTTTCGATTGGAGCCGGTGATTTTTCCCTGACGGTCGACCACCAGGATGCCGTCCGTGGTCGATTCCAGCGTGGCATGAAGGAGGGAGAGGGTTTCCTTTAAGCCGGCCTCGGCCCGTTTTCGATCGGCAACCTCTCTTTCGAGTTCACGGTTGGCGGCTTCGAGTTTCGCCGCTTTTGCCTGGCGGTTTGCCGTTCCCCATGCCGCATAGAGGAGCGGAACGGCGAGGAGGAGGAAAAGAGAAATGTCGTAGTGCAACAGGGAGAGAAGGGTCGATCTAAATGGAATAAGAAATGCGATGATCAGGAACGCAACAGCGTATCGCAAAACCGATTTGGTAAAAATGATCATCTTCCACCACGCTGCGAGACAGTTCCTACATCGATCAAGTATATCGGTTATCTATATTCCGTCAAGAAACGAAATGAAAACAAGGAGTCGAACGGTTCGTTCGGAAGGGAAGGAGAAAGGTCTGGGTGGTATGTCCACCCGATGCAAAGAGAAAAGAACTACTACCGTGCCGCCAGTCCGGTAAAGACGCTGGTCGCCGCCACCGAAAAGTCGATGAACGGCTGGGGCCAAACGCCGAGGAGGATCACGCCGGTGATCCCGGCGTAGATCACGACTTTGAGAGGCATTGATAAATGAATGGGAGCGGTCTCTTTCGGTTCGAGGGTATAGATCTTCTTGACGACGATGAGATAGTAGTAGAAAGAGATAATGACGTTGACCAACCCGACACTGACCAAGAAGAACATTTTTTGGTGAACGGCGGCGGCGAAGATGTAGACCTTCCCGATGAAGCCGGCGAGGGGTGGAACACCGGCAAGCGAGAGAAGAAAGACGAGCATTGCAAAGGCAAGAAGAGGGGAGCGGCGGTTCAACCCGGCGAAGTCTTCGATATCATCGGTGTTCGTTAAGTTTGAATAGATGATCACGACGGCGAAGGCCCCGACGTTGGCGAAGAGGTAGGTCATCAGATAGAAGAGAAGGGAGTCGCCCCCCATCTTCGTCCCGGCGGCCATTCCGATCAGGAGGTTGCCAATCTGGGCGATCCCGGAGTAGGCCAAGAGGCGCTTCATGTTTTTCTGGGCGATCGCGGTGATGTTGCCGTAGGTCATCGAGAGGATGGAGAGGGCCGTGATGAACCAGGTCCATTCTGCCCGCATTTCGCCGAAGGTGGAAAAGATCAGCCGAAGGAAGATGGCAAAGGTCGCCGCTTTCGGGGTGATCGAGAGATAGGTCGTCACCGGGGTTGGCGCCCCCTCGTAGACGTCGGGGATCCAGGTGTGGAAGGGAACCGCCCCAACCTTAAAGCCGATGCCGATGAAAACGAAAAGAAGCCCCAGGATGAGGGCGACCGAGTGTTTCGAGGGGAGGGCCGCGATATCACGGAAGTAGATCGTTCCGGTGGCGCCATAGATCAAGCTGATTCCATAGGCGATGAGTGAAGCGGCAAGGACGCCGAGGATGAAGAACTTGATCGCCGCCTCATTCGACTTGGCATCTTCTCGCAGGTAGGCAACCAAGATGTAAAATCCAAAGGTCGAAAATTCCAGGGTGATGAAGAGGGAGAGGAAGTCGTTGGCCGAGGCCATGAACATCATCCCGATCGCCGAAAAGAGGATCAGGTAATAGTATTCCCCTTTGAAATAGGTGATTTTCCGGAGGTAGTCGATAGAGGCGAGGAGAACAAGGATCGTTGAAAGAAGGATAAAGATCTTAAAGAAAATCGCCAGCGGGTCGAGGACGAACATCGTGTTGAAAAGGGTTCCTTTGACACCTCGGAGGGCGAAGCCGACCAGTTGAAGGACGATCAGTCCCATTCCGGCGATCGATAGATAGGCGAGCTTCGTCTTCGAAAACTTCGGGAAAGCAAAGTCAATCACCAGGACGACGCAGGAGAGAAGCGTCAACCAGAGTTCCGGGGCCATCAACGAGATATTGAGATCGGCGAAAGTGGACTCCATGCTAGCCCCCTCCGGATGCAGCGACCTTGACCGGTAACAGGTCGGTTTCCGGCGCGGGCCGAGGAGAAATTGAATGATCGTTCGCAGGGGACGAAGGGGGAGAAGCGATCTGCGCCGGGGTTAAGTTTGGGGCCCCCGCTACATCACCAGAGGTTGCGGGGTGAATGCGGGCCAAAATCGGAGAGACCCCCGATTGGATCATATTGATGAAGGGGGAGGGGAAGATCCCAAAAAAGAGGGTCATCGAGGCGAGGAGGACCAACGGGAGACGGTCGACCCAGCCCCGTGCGTCAGAGACCTTTGCCATCGCCGGACTTGCCTCGCCGAAGAGCATGGAGCGGATCATCCGGATGTAGTAGGCCCAGGTGATTGTGACTCCGATGGCCGCCAAGACCGTTTGAACCGGGTAGACCCGCCAGCTTCCAATGAAGACCATCAATTCTCCGATGAAGTTCATCCCCCCCGGCATTCCAAACGAAGCGGCGGAGCCGATGACAAAGCAGGTGGCGACGAACGGCATCTTCGAGGCAAGGCCTCCCATCGATGGAATATCGAGCGTGTGGGTCTGGTAATAGATATAGCCGGCGAGGGCGAAGAGAAGCCCCATCGCCATCGCGTCGGCGAAAAGAAACAAAACCGCACCGGTCAGGCTGATGAGATTGAGCGAGGCCATGCCGAGGAAGATATACCCCATGTGTCCAACGGAGGAATAACCGACGACAAATTTGGTGTCCCTTTGTAGGAAGGCGACGAACCCGCCATAAAAGATATTCAGAATGCAGAGGACGGCGATGATCGGCATCCATTGTTGCGTCGCTTGGGGGAAAAGATAGAAGCAGATCCGGATGATCGTGAAATGACCCAGTTTCTTCAGGACCCCGGCGTGCATCATGCTGGCGGCCGGGGGGGCGGCGGCATAACCGACCGGCGACCAGGAGTGGAACGGCCAGATCGCCGCGATCGGGGCAAATCCAATGAAAATCAGCCAGAAATAGAGACTCTCTTTCGTTTTTGACAGGTTTCCTTTTTCGGCGATCTCGATGATGTTGAAGGTCCTCAGCCCCGTATCAACATAGAGCATCAGGAGGCCGAGCAACGCCACCACCGCTCCGAGGGAGAGATAGAGGGTCAACTTCATCGCGGCGTATTCCTTGCTGGAGCGATTGAAGTTGAAGAAATGGGCGACCGAATCGGTCAGCGGATCGCCTGCCTTTTTCATGTCGAGGTAACCTTTGGTGTGCCGTCCCCAGATGGCGATGAAGAGGTACATGGGGATTACGGAGAGTTCGTAAAAGAAGAAGAGGAAAAAGAGGTCGAGCGACATGTAGACCCCCATCGTCGCCGAGCCTAAGATGAGAAGGTTAATGTAAAATTCCTTGAGCCGGTCTTTGATGTGCCAGGAGACGAAGATCCCGGCGAACATCAACATCGCCGATGCCAGCACCATCGGCGCGCCGACCCCGTCGACCCCCAGAAAAAAGGAGATACCGAGCTCTTTCGACCAGGGGTAACTCTCTTGAAACTGGAAGCCCCCTTGGGTGTGATCGAACGAGGTCATCAGATAGGTCGCTCCGGCGAGCGACAACCCACTGAAGAGGGCGGCGACTCCTTGAACCAGTTCTCGGCGTTCGTTGGAGATAAAAAAGAGGATTGCCGCCCCGACAAACGGCATGAAGAGGATGAAGGAAAGGAGATGGCTACCGGGCATCGGCTTCCTCCTGTTTTAGTTCAACCGGGATCGGCTTGCTGGTGTTCAGCCTCCTTTGAATATCTATGACGGACTGTGGGAATGGCCGTTCTAAGACCAAGGGCGGGTGAACGATTGCCGCCGGGGTGGTCTTCGCCGCCAGCTTGGTCCCGCCTGGGCCGGTTCCGAGTCGTTGCGTGATGAAGTCGATCGAGCCGTCCATCGATTTCAAGAACGGCATCGGATAGATCCCAACCCAGAGAATCATCACCGTCAGGGCGACGCAGATTCCGATTTCCCTCCGATCGAGGTCGGGGATTTTTTCATTTTTCGGATTGGTGATCTCTCCCATCATGATCCGTTGATAAAGCCATAAGAGATAAGCGGCGCCGAGCAAGACCCCTAAAATCGCCGTGAGGGCCAGGCGCCAATCGAGACCGGCGGCGCCGACCAGGATCAACAGCTCTCCGACGAATCCGTTCGTTCCGGGAAAAGCCATCGACGAGAGAGAGATCAAGAGATAAAATCCGGCCAGGATCGGCAGTCTTCTTCCAAGGCCGCCATATTCGGAGATGGCCCGGGTGTGGCGGCGTTCATAGAGGAACCCGACCACCAGAAAGAGCCCGGCCGTCGAGATGCCATGGTTCAACATTTGAATCATGCCTCCCTGGATTCCAGTTCGATTCAGGGCGAAGATTCCCAAGACGACGAACCCGAGATGGCTGATTGAAGAATAGGCGATCAGCTTCTTGATGTCGTCCTGCGCCAAGGCCAGTAACGCTCCGTAAACGATTCCAATGACGGCGAGGATCGTCATCATCGGGACGAAATTGGTAGAGGCGACCGGCAGCAGTGGAAGAGAGAAACGGACAAAACCATACGTCCCCATCTTGAGCAAGACTCCCGCCAGCAGGACGCTCCCCGCGGTTGGCGCTTCGACATGGGCGTCGGGCAACCAGGTATGAAAGGGGAACATCGGGACCTTGAAGGCGAAACCAAAGAAGAGGAGGAGGAAGACGATGTTCTGCTTCCGCTCCGAGATCGGGGCGGTCAAAATATCGAGCAGATTAAACGAATAGGCCTGCGGAAGACCCTGCGTTTGTGCATATTCATGATAATTGAGGTAAAGGATGACGAAGCCAACCAGCATCAAGACGCTGCCGAGGAGGGTATAGAGGACGAACTTGAGCGAGGCATAATCGCGGTTGGAGCCGCCCCAGATCTTGATCAGGAAGTACATCGGGATCAGCATGATCTCCCAGAGGAGAAAGAAAAAGAGAAGGTCGAGCGCGACGAAAACGCCAACGACCGTCGTTTCCAAAACGAGGAGGCAAATCAAATATTGCTTTAAGTGGATTTCGATTCCTTTCCAAGAGAAGAGAATCAGAAGGAGGGTGAGGAAGGTGGTCAGCAACACCAGATAGAGGCTGATACCGTCGACTCCCAGGTGATACGACGCCCCCAATGGTCGGATCCAGGGGAGGTTCTCGACGAACTGCATGTTCGGTGTCCCCCCCTGAAAGAAGAAAGGGAGGAGGAGCGAGAGGAGAAAAACGGCGCCGCTGTTTATCAAGGCGGTCATCCGCATCTGATGCTCGTCTTTCAATCGAGAGACCACCAGCGCCCCAAGCGCCGGTAGAAAGATGATCAAGCTCAGGATCGGAAAACCGATCTGGTCGCCTGCGTAGACTTCACCCATAGTTCCCGTCATTCTTTACCCCAGTCTTTATTTCAGCGCCAGAACCAATGCAGCGACCTGATCCCGGATCAGCAGATAGAGATTCACCAGGAGAAAGATTCCGACGATGAGGATCATTGCATAGTGATGGACCGAGCCGGTTTGCAGCCTCCGGAAGATCCGTGCTGCGATATGACTCGCATAACCGATCATGTTGATGAAACCATAAACGATGTAGTTCTCAAAGAGATTGCTGTACCAGCTTCCTCCGAAGATCCCCCGGCCGATCCCATTCACCGCCCCATCGATCACGCCGACATCAAACCGTCGGCAGAGGAGGACAAAACGTTTCATCGGTTGAATGATGAGGAGGTTGTATGCCTGGGTGATAAATCCTTCGTAAAGGGCAATCGGGCCGTTCGCCATCTCCATGAAGGTTGTTCCCGCTTTCCGGTAAACCCAATCCATATCAAGGGAGAGGGTCGCCTCTGGATGGAGCTTCTTCAGGAAGAGGAGAAATCCGAGTCCGGTTGCCAAAAGAAGCTGGAACGACCCGAAAAGATGCTCCGCCGTATAAGGGTGGTATTCGACCTCGTTTGGCAGGAGCCGATAGAGGAGGGTTGGCCAGACACCCAGGAGAAAGCAGAGGAAGGCGGCGAGCGCCATACCGATGATCATGTTGATCGGGGGGTCTTTTGCCGGAATTTTTTTGTCCTCGGCGAGGAAGACGGCATAAGGAAGTTTGAGCGTGGTCGAGAGAAACGTGCCGCATGAGGCGAGGGTCAACAAGAGATAAATCGGGATCCGGTGCGCTTCTCCCGCCGCCGAAATCGTCATCGACTTGCTGATGAACCCGCTAAACGGCGGGACCCCGGAGATCGAAAAGCCGCCGATCATAAAAAGGAAAAAGGTGATCGGCATTGTCTTGTAAAGGCCGCCCAGCTCGGTTGACTTTCTCCTTCCGGTCATCTGAACGACCGACCCCATCCCCATCATCAAGAGGGCCTTATAAAGGATATGGGCGAAGGCGTGCGCCACGGCGCCATTGATCGCCAGTTCGGTTCCGATTCCGACCCCCGCCACCATAAAACCGACCTGACTGATGATATGGTAGGACAAGAGCCGCCGGGGGTTGTTTTCGAGCATGGCGTAACCGACGCCATAGAGGGTCATGAAGGTGCCGAGCCAGACCAAGAGTTCCGTCCCGGCAAAGCCCCTGGCCAGAACATAGACGGCGGTCTTCGTCGTAAAGGCGGAGAGGAAGACGGTTCCGGTAATGGTCGCCTCCGGGTAAGCATCCGAGAGCCAGGCATGAAACGGCGGCGCGGCGGCATTGACGAGGAATCCAAGGAGGATCAACGAACCGGCCCAACCGGAGTGTGGAAGGGCTTCAAAGGTGACCCCCTTGGTCTGGGCCGCATAAACGACAATCCCCGCCAGGAGACAGACCCCGCCGAAAATATGGAGGAGAAGGTATCGGAACCCGGCCCCGGCCGCCTCTTTTCCCCGTGTCCAGATCAGGAAGACCGAGGCGAAGGCCATGATCTCCCAAAAAATAAAAAGGGTAAAGAGGTCGCCTGAAAAGACGACCCCCAACGCGCTTCCTGCATAAGTAAAGGCAGCGATCGGCTCTCCGTGATTCTTCACATGGAGAGAGTAGACCATTCCGATCGTCGCCATCAGGGTAAAGATGTAGCCGAAAACCAGGCTGAGCTTGTCGACCCGGCCAAAGACCAGTTCGTTTCCGAGGAAGGAGACGACCCCATAGCGGCCCGGAGAAAGGAGGAGCAGGCTGAGAAAGGCGGTTGCAGGCAGGAGAATCTGGTAAGCCTGTCGAACCCGCCCCTTGAGAAGGAGGATGACGGGGGCGCCAAAGATCAGAAGGAGGCCGGGATGGAGCCACTCAATCATGATGCGTTCCCCCTTCCTTTTTCTCTCTGGAGGTTTCGTAATAGTCGTCCGGTTTCATCAGGAAGGCATGGCCGATCCCTTTGGAAATGACGGTGATCAAGGTGGTGGCGATGAGACCGTAGATCGCGCTGAAGCCGGGAAGGGCCTCGATGGAGAGGACAACATGCTCCTTATGAACGAAGAGGAAATCGGCCGCGGCAAGGAGAACCAGGATTGAAATGGTAAATACGACCCATTTTCTCATGGAAGGGGTTTCTCCGTCTGCTTTGGTTCCATGATCTGTTTTCACCCGATGACCCCCTTTGCCAGCGCCAGGAAGTAGTTGGGGAAAAGGCCGACCAGAATCGACAAGATCGCCGTAATCACCAGCGGGACCGCGATGAAAGGGATCTCTCGGATCTCCTCTTCATGATCTCCGTGATCGACGGCCGCCATCGCTCCGACACTCTGTGGAACGAGGTGTGACGGGGCATGGCTGTGCGGTTCTTCCTCGGAGGATTCAAAGAACGCGGTATAAACGACTGGCACAAAGTAGGCGGCGTTCAAGACGGTGCTTGCCAGGAGGACAAAAACGATCGGGATCTGCCCCGCCTCGATCGCGCCGAGTGCGAGATACCATTTGGTCACGAAACCGGCGACCGGGGGGACCCCGATCATCGAAAGGGCCCCGATGGTGAAGGCGGTCATCGTCCAGGGCATCTTCCGTCCGATCCCTTTCATCTGGCTGATGTTTGTCTTGTGCGACGCCACGTAGATCGACCCGGCGCAGAAGAAGAGGGTGATCTTCGA